>NYVG01000009.1 GCA_002684495.1 Gammaproteobacteria bacterium
CAAATGATACAGTTCAGATATAGGACCATAGCTCAGTTGGTTAGAGCGCTACCTTGACATGGTAGAGGTCGGCGGTTCGAATCCGCCTGGTCCTACCAATAAAAAGCCCCGCCAAAAGCGGGGTTTTTTATTGGTCGATTGAGGCTGGACGAGATCGCCGCTTCGAATTTGGCGGAGCCCACCCAAACTAAAAAAGTCCATTTCAAACAACAATCTACGTCGATTAGAAGCTCTTTCACCTCCCACCGCGTGATAGAGAAGTGGAGATTAAGTATGCGATCGTTGCATCAAAAATTGATGCGAACTCGGTGGCAAGTAGCCGTGTTGATGGTCCTACTCCCGATCCAAACCGAACATTTGCCGAACCCGTGCGTGGCTGCTGCTTGTGTAGCAAGCCCAATGAGCCAATAGCCCTGCCTTAGTGATGATCTCAAGGAATGTCGGCAGGTCGAGGCGTTTACCGGTTTCAGCGTCAAAAGTCCTGGTGGATGGTTTCTCGCCGATATAAAAAGAGGACGAATCGCGCCAGATGATTCTACGGTCCAGTGACTAACGCTAAACAGACTCTTCAGGAGACGCTCAGGCCCGCAATACCTAGGATCCAAGTAACAGTGAAATAATCTAGTGAAGTCGCGAATCTTATTATAGCTTTCTCAGCTGTGTAGTTCGTACGCTAGGCGGTCTCTAAAGAGCAACTCTTACAAAGGAGCCGAGAAATGGGTTATCGATATCAGGTCGTCATCACGGCATTAGCATTGGGAGCCATCGTGTCATGCGATTCAACACCTATTTCTAAAATTGAAAATACGGAGCCACAAATAGGAATTACTGTAGTCGCAAATAAAGAGTCATATGGGTGCAACTCTGGCGCTAGCTCTCTGACTAAAAGCGGCAACTACAAATTGACGTACGAAGGTATAGAGAGGTCTTATCGCCTGCATTTGCCAAGAAGTTACCAAAGCACTTCCGCATACCCGCTGGTTATGCTCTTTCACGGTTGGGGCGGTGATCAAAATGACTTTTTGCAAGACAAAGCACTAATCAGAGAAGCCGATGAGCGTGGTTATATTCTTGTCGCGCCAACTGGACTTGGCTCCGGTGAGCCTGATTTTGCGCCGAATGCTTGGTCATTCAGTGGTTCAACTAGTGGGCTCGATGGAGACGGCGGTACAGGGATCAGCGGCGCAATTTGTGATTACACAGCGACCAAAAACTATAATTACACTAGCTGCAGTGATACGGCGCAAAATACATGTGCGTGGACGCATTGTCAGCAGGATGACATCGGTTTTACTCTGGCTCTAGTTGCCCATGTCGGTAATGAGGTTTGCGTTAATACGTCGAACGTTTTTGCCTCCGGCGCATCAAATGGCGGTATGTTCGCTTGGGAGTTGGCCCAAAACACCCGCTCGGCATCCACGTTTAGAGCCATTGCCCCCGTCATAGGCTTACCACACAGAGGCTACACACGTGCCCAAGGCAAGAACGAAACGCTGCCGGCTATATTGATCTCTGGCAACTTAGACGCTACCGTGCCACCGGGAGATTGGGGTGATGAGAACTTCACAACTACCAGCGATGGCGATACTTTTTATTACGCTAGCGCCGCGGTCATAACAAAGGCTTGGGCAAAGGCTCGAGGTTGCAATGTGGAGCGACCTGCCGTCTTCTTTGATGTGGGTTATCCATTGGTGCAATGTCGATCGCATTGTTTACGATCCGACGCATGGCCCGATGTGCTGGACTGCCGCGCAGAAATGGGCCACACCTACGAACCCTGGACTATGCCCCTAGTGTTGGATTTCTTTGACCACCACTTATCGAATAATTCTGACTAGTCCGCGCAACAGCGCTCCCGATAGGCTAACTGTTGTTATGAACGTGCGGCAGAGAGGGAGGGATTTTCACAATGTTATACCGCTGTTACGTTTATCGATCGAGTAAAAGGGCGTTTGCAGAAATCAATGCGTCATCGCAACATGCACAATTACGTCCCCTTAATCCTGTCAGGGCATTTGAGGCTGCAGTGAGGTCAGACCCATGAGACACTTCGTTTGGTTAACATTGTTGCTCGTTTCATATAGCTCCCTTGTTGCAGCTGGTATGATTCATCATGAAACCAAGCACGCAGGGACGGTCCGCAACTACTACGTTTACGTCCCGTCGTCCTACGATGGAGAGACCGCCTTACCTGTGATGATTGGTCTTCACGGGTACACCAGTACAGCTTCAGGTTTTGCGACATCTCATGGCCTTGATCAACATGCCGAGCGGCACGGCTACATTGCGGTGTTTCCCCAAGGTTCGTCTTTCTCAACTAGCAGAGAAACAGGTTTATCTGAAACTCCTGTTGAATTGATTACCTCGTGGAATGATCTTGCAGCCAATTTTGCAGACAGCACGGGCGTGATGCACTGTTTGCCCGAGAGCCATAACTATCCATGCCCACCCACCTGTGGTGACTGCACTCAGTGCATGTGGACCTCATGTGGCGACGATCTAGGCTACCTAGACCAAATGTTAACGGAAGTTAAATCACGTTACCGAACAGATTCCTCACGCTACTATGTCCTTGGCGTGAGCAATGGTGCCATGATGGCGCTTCGATGGGCTTGCGACAGGAGCAACGAATTTGCAGCCGTTGCCTCGATTATTGGTCAATTGGCACCGGGATTCGCCTGCCAACCAACCACTAAACTCCCGTTGATGCATCTCACCGGCGCGCTAGATGATGTTGTGCGAGAAGACGGTAAGCCGGCAGCGGATGGGTATATTTACGAGACGGCGGCTCGAACACAAGCACATTGGGCAAGTGCGCTTGGCTGCCAGAGCCATCAACCATGGCAAACGAGCGATCCTAAGGCTGCAGGACTGCAGTGCATGACGTGGACACAATGTGACGTTACTGACCACGAGGTGATTGGATGCTCCGACCCGAAAGGGACACATGCATGGCCTGGGGCTAGCGTTGGCACTATGAGTGCGGTCTGTGTTTCGTACATTCAATCCAGTCTCTTTCCTCAGCAACCGCGCTGCACAGCAGATCCAGAGGCGCAGAATAAGGTTTGGGGCGTTGACCTCGTCTGGGATTTCTTCAATCGTTACCGACGCGAGCTAAACAGGAGCTAACCGAGTTTTTAGGAGAGTTGATCGTGGATATCGGTGTTGAATATAAGCATCTATGCACACTGGACGAGGCGCTATTACGCGAAGCAATTTTGGCGCAACCGGAATTGGCTTGGAAGGAGCAACCGCTCAGGCAGCAGAATTACGAAGTACATCGCGACACCGAGTCGATTGTCCTGCTGTTTTGTGATGAGTCATGGCCAGAGGGCGAGGTCTACAAAGAAAAAGGCTGGGACCGACTGAGCGATCTGGCGATGCCACTTGCTCACGATGTTCTTGATAAATACTACCCTCCGGGCGGACAAATAATCAGAGCCATTGCTGCCAAGTTAAAGTCTGGCGGACGAATCGTTCCCCATCGAGATACCTTGCCATCCTTTCGTATGGGGCACAGGATTCATATACCGATTACCACTAACAGCGCCGTTCAATTCAACATTGGTGGAAAGCCCTGTCGGCTCGAGGTAGGTAATGCATACGAGATTAACAATCAGGCGCGCCACTCAGTCATGAACTTAGGTAAGGAAGATCGGATCACCTTTATCTTTGACTACGTGCCACCTCAGAGTTAATACCAATGCCAAATGTGACTAGACAAGAGAGCCTATCATTAGCTCTGGGGTTCATGCGCGAGAACCGACCCCTTAGGGCCGAGGAGCAATGCCGAGATTTTTTACTGGAATCGCCGGGCTGCACTGATCATATACGATTACTTGCCAATGCGTTGTCGCTGCAAAAGCGTTTCTCTGAGGCCGAGGATCAAATCAGATTTGGCTTGTCAATTGAGCCTGACTTTCCTCAATTACATGAAGATTTAGGCAGTGTTCTTGCTATGCAGGGGCATTTAGAAGCGGCAGTGGAGTCGCTTGAAAAGGCGATAGCGCTGCAACCTGCTCTTCGGCTTGCGCATAAAAAGCTCGCTCAGGCCTTGAATGCTCTTGGTCGAAAGCCTGAAGCGAGCGAGGCGCTATCTACCTACATGGGTAGCGACGATGAGCGCCGCCGAGTGTTCGATACCGTTGAAGTGCTTCGTGGCGGTGATGCAGACGGCGCTATCGAGGGCTTTAAGTCGATTCTTAGGCAGTTTCCAGATTCGGTGAACGCGATGCGTCACCTTGCAACCTGTTATCTCAGTGAAAAAATCCAACTCGAGGACGCCGAAGCCTTAGTGCGACGGGCGACGCACTTGGCGCCTGGTTATGCTGGAGCATGGATGACGCTGGCCTCGGTGTTGCTCGAACGTCACAACACGGTTGAATCCATTGCCGCCTTCAAAGAGGTAACCCGACTCGAACCTAACAACTCAGAATCGTGGGCTGGCTTGGCGAACGCGTTGGCTGTAGGAATGTATCCAGAGGAGGCAACAGAAGCGTTTAAGCGCTCGTTGGCGTTGAATCCAAATATTCCTGGTGTGCAGATGGGGTACGGCCACGCACTCAAAACGATCGGTAACCAGGAAGAGGCACTTAGGGCATACCGAGCGGCAATTGCAAGCCGGGCGGGCTTTGGTGAAGTCTACTGGAGTATGGCCAATCTCAAAATTTTTAAATTTAAAGAAGTAGAAGTTTTGGCGATGCTTGAGCAAGTCGAGCGCAATGACATATCTGAATCCGCGACCGTGCACTTTCATTTCTCTTTGGGCAAGGCCTTTGAAGACAAGCATGACTTTGAACAGGCATGGCGTCACTATCGCTCCGGTAATCAGCTAAAACGTGGTTCCGTTGAGCATGAGCCGCTGGAGATGCAGTCACGTTTTGATGCTATAAAAAAGACGTTTACCGCTGAATTTTTGGGCGACAAAGGTGATCTGGGTTGCCCAGCGCGTGACCCCATTTTTATCGTCGGACTGCCACGATCGGGGAGCACACTTGTAGAACAAATTATTGCGAGTCATTCGCAAGTAGAGGGCACGTCTGAACTACCCATCATCAGCAGTATCGGTTCGTCTATTGGTCGCTACCGAACCGACGGCATACAATTTCCGGAAGCCGTTCAGAACCTCAGAGCCAAGGATTTCCGCGCTTATGGGCAGCAGTATCTAGAGGAAGCCGAGCGCCACCGTATCCTCAAGCGGCCCTTGTTCACCGACAAACTTCCAAACAACTATCCTTTTGTGGGTCTTATTCACCTCATTTTACCGAACGCAACCATCATTAATGCGCGTCGTCATCCCTTTGATGCCTGCCTCGGTGGTTACAAACAGCTGTTCGCACAGGGACAGAATTTCACCTATGACATGCTCGATCTGGCGCATTACTACCAGCAATATCACGAAATGATGAATCATTGGTATGAAGTGCTTCCGGGTAAGGTTCTGGACGTCCACTACGAGGAAACCGTCTCAGATCTAGAATCACAGGTCCGGAAGATTCTCGATCACTGCGGCCTTCCTTTTGAGGAGTCATGTTTACGTTTCTTTGAGAATGACAGAGCGGTAAAAACGGCAAGTTCAGAGCAAGTCCGCCAACCCATATACAAAGGCGCATTAGGAACATGGCGGCGCTATGACGCACACTTGGAGTTATGGCACGATCAGTTGGGCCATATTGTGGAGGGCCTGCCATCAACCGTTCAAGAAGCGGGCTTATAGCGTGCCAAGCGCTATCCGGGCTTTCGAAGCAAACCCAATAGAGCGGTGCACCAAAGCGGAGAACAGTCGGTGAGTCCGCTTTATGTCTCAGGGCTCACTGTAGCTCTTGGGCTCACTTTATCGAGCTGTACGGGATCATCTGAGGTTGAACCTAGCACTGTTGTTGAGCACGAACGAGCCAATGTACTTCGCATCAATGCAAACGAGCGCGCGCAACTGATCGAGGGATTTGGTGCCTCCGACGCCTGGATCATTGATCCAATGATCAAAAAATGGATCAACAAACACCAAGCAGACGCCATCGACGAACTTGCAGATTTACTATTCAGTCAAGATAACGGCATTGGCTTATCCATGTGGCGATTTAATGTGGGCGCTGGCAGTGCTGAGCAAGGAGCTGCCAGTCGTATTCCTGACCCTCTTAGGCGTGCTGAGTTGTTTATAGATAGGCCCGGCGGAACGGTTGATCACGCTAAGCAGTCGGGACAAGTAGTTTTGGCACAAGCAGCGGCCAAGCGAGGCTTAGACAACATCATTGCCTTCGTTAACAGCCCGCCAACCTGGGCAACAAAAAATGGACTCGCGCACCCTGGGTCACCTCGAGATCTTGGGGTTGTTGGAAGCACCAACCTCGAACCCAAAAAGCTTCATGATTTTGCGCGCTTTCAAGCCGATGTTGTTGGCTATCTGCGCGACATAAAAGGGTTGCCGATTAAGTACCTCAGTCCGATCAATGAACCGACATGGCGCTGGGCAGACGAAACGCAGGAGGGCAATCGATACAACAATGACGAAGTCAGTGCTGTCTACCGGGCGACGTATGCGGCATTGGGTGCTCGCGGTCTGTCAGATGCTGTGGAAATCGATGCGGGCGAGTCAGTGGAATACCTCGCAGCACTCAGCGACGAGACAGTCGCTGAGTTTTTAGGGCGCCCGTATTCGGCGGGCATGAATGGCGAGGGCCTTGGGGAGTATCGCGATTACATTGGCCTTCTCTTGGGAGATTCGGAACTTCGTGACGTGGTCGGAAATAAAATTTCCTTGCACGGCTATTGGTCAGATGCCTTGCCCGAGCGTATTACCGATCTCAGACGATTGGTGAAAGCGGAAGTAGCCGCTGCATCAAAAGACGCGCGTATTTGGATGAGTGAGTTGTGTGTTTTGGGGCCTGCTGCCGGTCTCCGCCCTTTTGATGGTCATGGGTTTGATATGAATGATATTGACTACGCGCTGCATATCGCCCGCATCATCCATCACGACCTCGTTGATTTGGGCGTGACGGCCTGGATGTGGTGGCTAGCGGTCACTGCTTATGACTATAAAGATGGCCTGCTAAGAGTAGACAGCTCGCTGAGAGCTGAGACGCTTCAGTCATCAAAGCTGATGTGGGCACTGGGTAACTTCTCGCGATTTATTCGACCTGGCTTTCAGCGGGTGAGCACACAGTTTTCAGATGAAGTCGGATATTCGGATGGTGAGTCACCGGTTCTGGCCTCGGCTTACATCGACGAAGACGGAAAAGATTGGGTAATGGTGGTTATTAATCTCTCCAACAGTGCACAAGTCATTCAGATTGACCCTGGTACAGAGGCACGAGACCCCGTGGCAGTAGCGCCGCCAAGTGAGTGGGAGATCCACCTGACTAATAGCGAGTTTGATCTGGCCTACGTTAGAACCAGTACCGATGGACGGATCACGGTGCCAGCACGCAGTATTCTAACAGCGATCGGAAATGCTACGGGAAGGCTGTAAATTGCATGCGCCCTATAATTAGCCGAGCGAGAATGGCTTGGGCTCTGATCGACGATATGAACAGATCGGGAAGCTAGCCGTGGAATGTGTCAACGCCGGCTTGGCATTGTCAGTGAGCGGCTATGGTGTCTACAAGCTCATTTGAGCCGAGAACACAAAGGAGCTCAAACCGATGGTTAATTGCATGTTCACATTGATGCCTTCGATGTGGGGGTGGGTGGAGTCGATTCGTGGATGCCAAGTTTCAAAGCGCGTTACCTGCTCAACGTCGCATACTATTCATGGAACTTCAGGCTCCGAGTCCATGGGATGTTTCTTACAGATAGCTTGCAAGGCCCTTTAATGGAGTGCGTCTAGTGACTATGCCGAATGCAACCGCTCAGCGGGTACCGCTAGAGACCAAGTTTAGTTATGGGCTGGGCGCTTTGGGCAAAGATTTCGCATGCTCGATAGTCTATATTTTTTTGATGTATTACTACACCGACGTGGTGGGTGTGCCAGCCGCATTTGTCGGTACGCTGTTTCTGGTAGCACGTATCTTAGACGCTGTAACGGACCCTTTGATGGGGCTTGTTGTCGATAATACACGCAGTCGGTTTGGTAAGTTTCGACCTTGGATTGTCATTGGGACGTTGATCAATTCGGTTGCGTTGATGGCGCTCTTTTCTGCGCATGAGTTTACTGGGTCAGCGCTCCTATTATTTGTAACAATAACGTATTTGTTGTGGGGAATTACCTACACCGTTATGGATATTCCTTACTGGTCGATGGTCCCTGCCTTGACTTCACTCCGCGAGGAGCGCGAAAGACTCGTCGTTTGGCCGCGCCTATTTGCGAGTTTCGCTTGGATGATGATGGGCGCCTATGGCCTTGCAGTGGTCGGCTACCTTGGAGAGGGCGCAGAAGGTAGAGGCTTTTTTGAACTCTCAGGGATCATTGTTCTTGCATTCATGATATCGGCAGCGATTACCTCCGTGAGGGTTAAAGAGCAAGTAAGCACGAATGTGGCGCCTGATCGATTTACGTTACGCGATGTCGTCGGCTTATTGCGCAGGAATGATCAACTTGCATCACTTATCGGGTTTGTTCTTTCCTTCAACATTGCCACGCAGCTCGTCGGCGGCTTTGCTATTTATTATTTCAGTTACGCGATCGGTAAACCTGAGCTATTCCCAATGTTTGCTTTGGTGTCGGGAGCGGCGGAAATGTTGGGCGTCTTTTTGTTTCCTTGGCTGTGTCGGTATTTGCCGCGGGAAATAACCTGGTACATCGCGAGCCTATTCGCCATGGCCTGCAGTGCCGTCCTTTTAGTTGGGAGTATTTTTGCACCCGGCAGTGGTGTTCTCGTTGCTNTGGCGGGCGCGGCTCTTAAGTTCGGTGGTGGTATCGCAAACGGTCTCAGCACAGTCATGCTGGCTGATGTTGTGGACTATGGACATTACAAGACAGGTAAACGTAGCGAAAGCATATTGTTCTCCGTGCAAACGATGCTCGTTAAATTTGCCGGCGCATTCTCAGGCTTTTTCATAGGCGCTGGCCTCACGATGATTGACTATGTGCCGAATGAGGTGCAAAGCGACTTCACAGTCACAGGGCTACGAGTGCTGATGATTGCACTGCCTGCTTGTTTCTTAATTATTAGTATTTGGATTTACAAAAAGACGTTTCGACTTCACGGAACCCTTCACAAAAAGGTCGAGGCATTTNTGGGTCGCTAGTTGCGTCTGACCAATCGCCNACCTGATGCTCGGCACCTCCTTCATGATCGGGTGTATGAGGCGTTCACTTGACAGGTATAGAGGTCAGAACCGTCTTCTAGCTAATAAGGCCACACTTCTAAACCATGTATTGCGTTTCTAATGTCGCGGCTGATCGAAANCTCAACGACGCGTTTGTTTTTACGCAGGTCATAAACCGAAACGGTCGAGGGAGAGCTACCGCCTGCTAAGACTGACTCCGTTATNTGACATAAGCCACGGGCAAAATGGGGACGAGCGACTTTTCCATCGTTGGCCCATAAGTGTGTCATGTCATCATCGGAGTAGGTGGGTACTTGAATCGCGCGATCCTCGTGGCCTTCTCCCCGACCGGTGTAGCGGACAACATTGGCCTCGCTGTCGTTAAACAAGACGCCGTCTCGAAAGGGTTGCGCGTTGTGGGTGCCGTCAGGCAGTGTCACAGCCATAGNGATGGTCTTGCCGTTATAGTGCAGCATACCGCTGGTTTTGCGACCACTGATGTACATGCCGTCGGCATTGCAGTGGACATTATTGATATGCATGCGATTCAGTATCATGGGGCCATCGTNGCTAAGGGGATTAAANCGCGCAGCTCNAAACCGATACTGATTCTCCTGAACATGCATACCCCAGTCGAAGACTTCAGTCTCGAGATTGAATCCAAGAATAGAGTCAAAGCCAGTCGACGTTAGAAATAGTGTGCGGCCAAAAATGGCAATCTCGTGGCAGTGTTTGAGATATTTATTACGCCAGGACCGCAGTAATTTGAAGTTTTTCGTGTAGGCAAATAGCTCGTCGCTGGCGGCGACATATACTCGGTCATTATCGAAGGCAATACCGCGAAGCCCTCTATCTGCTCCGCGTCCTGTCCAGTCAATGTTGGCAGTATTCCAATCCAGCACCTGATTGATCTGCTCCGTTTGCAGATCAATCAGATACAGACCTCCGTGGCTCTCACCTTGCTGACTCCCGCGAACAACTGAAGAAGTGATTAGCTTCAATTATCGCCAAATGAGTAATTCAGAGTCAGCCAAATGGTGCGAGGGCGGTCGATCACGCGGACGTTATGCCATCGCGGATCACCAAAGAGATCAGCCGAGCTGTTATCAAAATTATTCACCCATCCATAGGTTCGCTGGTCGAACAAATTTTCGACAAAGAGGGTCGCCCACCAATTTCCGTTATTGGGCTCATAAGCTATAGAAAAATTGCTGTAATCCCAAGCTTCTGCAAGCCCTGTGCGATCATTTGAGAGGATTGATCCTGTGGAGTTCCAAGTTTCCGACTGGTAGGCAATGTCATAGTGCAAATAAACCATGCCACCTGCTACGTCAGGGATACTGTAGTCAACACCCAAGAACGTTTTGCCTTCGGGTGAACCGGGCATTGGCATGCCGTCGCGCATTACGATGCTGCCTGGGTTATTAGGGTCATAAAAATCACCTGAAAACTCAGGTGAGGCAGCAAATAACGACATTGATAGGTACAGCTGGTCAGACACCTGCCACTCAGCGGCAACCTCGAGGCCTTTGGTTTCTGCGCCTTCACCGTTAACTTTGCCGTTTAACCACCATGTTCCATTGATGCCGAACGTTTCTGATTGGTAGTCAGACCACTCCATGTAGAAAGCGGACACATTCAGTTGCAGCGAGTTGTCCATCCACTGACTCTTCAAGCCCACTTCGTAGTTATTGAGAAAATCGGGGTCATACTGCTGAGGGACCAATCCCGTCGCGGCCGCTCGCGGACTATTCTGCCCACCTAATCTGAAGCCTTGGCTGTGTAGGGCGTACACCATCTTATCGTCATCGATCTGATAGCGTGCGCCAAGCTTGTAGATCATGTCACTGTTGTCACCGACGCCATTAAATGAGCCATCGGTCCCGAAACCGCCAGTAAACCCGGGGGAGTTACCTGCTGCAAACCCAGGCAGTCCTTGCGGGAACTGGAAACTCTCGAACTCTTTTCGCTTGAAGTTGGCCCATCTCGCACCTGCGGTCACGGTCAGTTTGTCTGTCACGTCATAGTCAAACTCACCAAACACCGCCAACTGCTCAACGGTGCGATTGAGGGTGTTGGAGTAACCGATATCGGTGGGCGCCAGCGGGTACTGGATTGCTTGGTTATACGCCGCATTGTAGTAGGCGTAAGCGTTGGCCGCCGCAAAGGCTGTTGTTCCTGAGAATCCCGGCACGTGGGTGTAGTAGAACCATTCATCGTAGACATCTTCGTAGTAGGCACCCAGCACCCAATGAAAGCGTTCGGCTACATCTGTTTTTGATGTCAATCGAATTTCTATCGAGTCCCGCTCCTGGCTTTGATCGTTGATAATGCTCGCCGGAAGATAATTGTTATGGTAAAGAGGGAAGTTGTTGTAATTCGCATAGTTTGGGTCATACGCATTGTAGAGTTCGTGATACAGCCCGTAGTTGTAGCGATCTCGTTGTTGAGAGTAGGTATTTCTGTCCAGCTCGTAGGCAATCTTGCGATCAAAATGCGCGTATGTCATTGATAGATCTGCGAAGCCAAGATCGCCATCGATTGTGATGGCGTTCGAATACCAATCCTCATCGCGGAATTCGTCAACGAATCGTGTGATTTTGAAGTCACCCAGATAGGGGTCCGACTCCCAACTCCCATTACTCTCGTTGCGCTCGGTAATCATTGAGAATAGCGCCTGCCAGTTCTCATTGATATTCCACTTCAGTGCCGCGCGACCGCCCTGCAAATCCCAGGTGTTAAAGTCTTTCTCTACCACGTCGGCATTGTCGAAGTTGCCCTTTAGGCTGGTGCCCAAGACATTATCTACGTAACCACCATGACTTTTCGTGTAGCCCACAAGGCGAAGAGACAGTACGTCATCGACCAGAGGTAGATTTAAAACCGCTGAGCCTTCGTAGCTGTCATCACCACCGCTAGTGTTCGCGACCGAGGCTTCTGCGTTTCCGTAGAAACCATCGAAATCAGGTTTGTTGGTAATCATACGAATCGTGCCGGTCTGGGAACTTGAGCCGAATAGAGTGCCCTGGGGGCCAGCTAGTGACTCTATTCGCTGCATATCCACCGAGTTGGGCCCGACCTGCTGAGAGATGCTGGTCATGGGCTGTTCATCAAGGTAAACCGCCACCTGCGAGTCAGTGCGAAACTGGTCAGAGCCTGTCGATATGCCTCGCATCACCAGCTGATTTCTACCCGGCTTGGTCGACTGCATGTAAACACTAGGGAGCGCTCTAACATAGTCTTCCATCGAGTCCAAGCGAAGCCGCTCTAAATCTTCTTCCGTAAACGCGCTGATGCTCTGTGCTACGTCTTGTAAATCGAGCTCGCGTTTTGTGGCGGTAACGACAACTTCCTCTATTCCGTTAGTCTCTTGCGCTGAAACGTGTGCAGGGTAAAACACTGATGCAACGGCGGCTGCGAGGGGGGTCAATGGGAATGATTTGGCTTTGACGAGACGGCTTTCCATATGCGTTACCTTATTCTTGTCAGGTCTTTTCAAACAACTTTGCAAAGTTAGCACAGCAAAAACGGATTAAAAATAAAAAAAGGCATGATTTTTTTGCGAAATGTGCCAAATCAATTGAAGTATAAACGTGCTTCATAGATTAGGTAAGTTGAGTCTCAAGCTGACGTTTCGGTAGTCGAAATGAAGCACCTACATACTGCGTTCGTGGCATTGCTTCTNACTGCGCAGGCGCCGCAGCTTTTGGCCAACGATTCATTCAAAGACATCCTGTCGGTTGTCATCGAAGATCAATTTGGGTTTTCGCAAATAACCCCCCCGTATTGGCGCCCGACACCTCCGCGGTTTTTGCATGGTTGAGAGCACAGCCTACGAAGATGGAAAGACTTACTATCAAATCATGCGTCAAACCCTGCCGAACGGCCTATCAGTGCCATTTACAGCCTCAAATTACGCGTGATGGAGTCCAGTGTTCAGCATTGATGGTCAATCGGTTTATTCCTTGTCTGATCGAGGGCATGGGTCAACCTAGTTGTGGCAAAAATCGATGGACGCTGGAGCCGATGCGCAGCAGTTAACAAGGCTTGGACGGCACATCGCGGATCCGCTTAAAGGCAGCTAGCGGTACTCGGTGAGGTTTTTCTCGAGAAGCGCAAAAAGATCTTCTACCGAGGAACTGCCTCTGATCTCTCCTTTGGCATCGAATTGCCACAGCATGCCATCGAGGTCGGGATTGGCGAAATAGACGATGCCGTGGCGCACCGGGTTCGTAGGTTTCTGGCTCAGGACTTGGTGTTCTACGGCACCCACGGTGCGGTNAGAGTGCAGAGTAATGAAGTTCAACGCTTCGCCAAAGTGGATCGCCAGATGACCGGGGAGAACGGGGACATCCTCGAACGTGCCGTTAACCTTGATCTGCAGCCCCGGGGCGGTGATATCGAGGATCGTTATAAAGCCATAGTCTGTGTGGGGCCGCAGTCCCTGATCTGGATTACGGGTGTCATAGTGGACGAAATTCAGAAATGCTGTGCCCGCACCCGCTGAGTACCCGCCTGAGGCACGGTCCCAAACCGTCTCGGGAATGCCCGATTGGCGAAACACCTCGCGCAGGATGGTGATGCCAATTTGGTCAAGCTGGCGCCCAAACTCAGCGATTGCCGCGGGATAGTGCTGGTCCCAGTGATGGCGGCGCAGTGCTAGCTTGGTTTGCTGGTTGTTCTCAAGGGCGATGAATCCCTCTAGTTCGCCATATTTGGGAATTTGACGGTAGGGGCTATCTGGCGCGATTAGTTCGCCGCCGAATCGGCGCGCGCCGTCNAGGTCCAGATTGTCAGGGATCTTGAGATAGAAGATGCCGAGATCCCAAGCGCGATCGAGATCCTTTGGGGAGGGAAAAACCAAGCGACTCTCGTTTGAGATAGAGGCGATCGGGAATCTATGTTCCTGTGAAGTTGCTTGGCGACTCCATGTCATCAAAAAACACTCCCAAGTAAAAACGTTAGCGCACTTCGGTCGCGACTCAGTCGCTAGCTTACCATCAAGGATTTATGGAGTTTGAACGCGCTGAAACCCGACATGACAGCAGTTCTTCATTGAGGAATGCGCCGCTCTGCAGTCTGCGCTAAAGCGGTTCACGTTGAGGATCTGCGGAGCGCCCCAGCATTTTTAAAAAAAACGCGCCGGCGATACCCATTCAGCACAGAAACCTAAATCGTTGAGTTCCGCAGAATTATCATCGCCACTAATCAGTGCTGCCGCCAGTTTTGCGGTAGCTGGCGCAATTTGAATGCCATGTCCGCCTTGTCCGGCATACCAGAAAAAACCAGGTGCCGTGGGATCGAAGCCAATGACGGGCGTGCTGTCATGCGCAAAAGTCCTTAAACCGGCCCAGCTATGGGCAATACGGTTGATTACCAGTCCATCTAAGGCCTGAATTGCGAAATCGCTTGCGTAAGCAATGTCTAGCTCATCAGGCTGTGCATCACAGGGTGGTGAATCGTGCTCATCGACAGGCGAGACTAGAAGCATCCCAGCATCAGGTTTGAAGTAAAAGCTTTCGTCATAGGCCAAGACAAGAGGCCAACCTTCCGAATCATAGTCAGCAGGTGGAGTAACTAAGATGGCTGTTCTGCGCTTCGGCTGCAGGCCCAGCGGTTTTACCTTGGCGCTTGCTGCAAACTCATCAGCCCATGCACCCGTAGCATTGACAATAATCGGCGCGGAGAAAATTCCCCCATCAATCGGTACATGCCAGGCTCCCTGTTCCCAGTGTGGTTGCACATGTTGTGAGGATAAAAAGCGGCCACCGTGTTCAGCAAGCGCTCGCATATACCCCTGTTGAAGGGAGTGCACATCAATGTCATGCACATCAGACTCCCACCAAGCCGCGCTTAACCATTCATTACTGAGTGCCGGCAAGCGTTTTTTTACATCGGCAGCTGGCAGCTCAACAATGGAATGTTCGAGGACCGCGTTTAGCTGCTTTAATCCTCTCTGCGACGCCTGCGGGGAGACGCCTTTCAACAGTGTCAGTAAGCCTCGTGTTTTCAATAAGGCGTGCTCTGAGAAGCCAACTGGAGGAGATTTCAAAAAGGTGCCACTGGCTCTTGTGAGTAGTCTAAGGGCTGGGTTATTCGCCCTGTAGCTCGGGATAAAGCTAGCCGCGGATCGACCGGTGGAGTGCATCGCCGGGTGCGATTCTCGCTCAATCAAAACTACAGAACAGCGCTCTGACAGCTCGGCAGCAACAGATGTGCCGGCCATGCCAGCACCGACAACGATGACGTCAAATGCCACTTGTTGCATACAAAAGCCTCAAAAATTACCCATGGACGCTATCATAAAAGTTTCGATTACGAAACTTTTTGCGCTAAATGAAATTGAGGATCGCTTTTTGAAAGCTTATCGGTCATGTTCTCGTAGCCGTCGAGCGACATGGTAATGATGATTTCAGCACTGTTGCGGCCCTTACTTACGTAGTGATGACCCATCGATGAGTCAAATAATGTGCTGTCACCAGCCTTGAGCAAGAGGGGTGCATAGTGTTCGGTATGAAGCTCCAATACACCCTTCAGGACATAGATAAATTCTTGTCCCTTGTGTTTGTGCCAAGGTAAGTTCGGATCGAGGGTTTTTGCTTTTACGATACCTTTCAGGTAACCCTGCTGCGCGTCACTGATTTCGGTGCAGAGCACCTCGTAGTCGATATCTTGGGTTTCAAAGACCACACCCGACTTGGCAGGGGTCACTGTCCGTTGACCACTTACGGTCTGAGCCGGGTTCGTCAGTTCGGTAACACGTAGGCCCAGTCCAAATGCCAGTTTATTCACGCTGCTAAAGTTCAAATGGGTCTTACCATTCTCGAGCTTCGATAATGTTCCGGTCGAAATATCCGTGCGCGAGGAGACTTCCTTCAATGTCCAGCCATTCTCTTGCCTAAGCTCGCGGAGTCTTTGCCCAACCAAGTTAACCGTCTTATTCGCCCGACCTGTTACCGGTTCTTTCAACACACTAATCCTTTACCAGAGCCACAACTTCGATTTCGACCAGCGCTCCCTCGACGAGCAACTCAGAGCACACACAAGATCTAGCCGGCAGGTGATCACCAAAGAACTCACTATAAGCCTGATTGAACGCAGCAAAGTCTTCTTTGCGTACCAACCAAACTGTAGCCTTGATAATGTCTCTCTTGGCAGCGCCATTGTCTGAAAGTAATTGCTCGATATTGCTCAGGCATTGTGTCGTCTGCGCGGAGATACCTCCATCCACAATCTTGGTATTGGCATCAAAGCCTAGCTGGCCTGATAGAAAAATAAGATTGTCAGCCGCGTATGCAGGCGATAATGGAATTCTTGCCCCGTTTGGCAGCACAGGCGGTTTCCCGATGGGTCCTGACATTAATTTGCTCATGTCGCATCTCCTACTTTGAGTTTCGAAACCGAAACTAATACATAGAGGTGCTCGAATCTATTACTGATCTTGCGCCGGCTCGTTTTATTACTCATCCGTACTTTGTGCGCTTTTTTCGCTGCAGCGTATTTGGTTCCTCGACTTCCTTGGAGTACACCGTGGAAAGACAACCTCACCGGGAGCTCAGGCGTTATGCCTAATCCGACCGGTCTTAGCAAATAAAAACCCCGCTTTACGCGGGGCTTTTAAAAAAAATAGGGGAGTAATAGGACGCGGCGCTGTATTAGTTCTTACCACAGCATTTCTTATATTTGCGGCCATTACCGCATGGGCATAGATCGTTGCGTCCAACCTTTGGTGCCTCTCGAAGATACGGCACCTGCGGGGGACAACAGGAAGTGTCATCACAGCAAGCGTCTTGTTGCTGAATAGCTTTTGGCGTTGGAGCTTTCTCGTTCACGACTGCTAACCCTCATAGATCTTTGCCCTAATGTTAGCATAAACGGGCTTTTCTCTTGTTTTACTATTTTGTTGAAGGGGTCAGCCTAGATCTTACCTTCGGTGCATACACTGCTCGCTCAAACTGCCTGACGTTACCTATAGAAAACCCCGCTGCAAGCGGGGTTTTTTGTAACGGTCTTAATTTTAATACGCCGTATATTGTTTCGATAAACGGCATAATTGGAAGGTGTCAAAAAGACTTCTGTAGGCCTACGGTCAGTTGCCAACGAGGCGTCATCTGAACTCCACTAACGTGGGTTTTGATTGGTAATTCGAGTTCAATACCAAAGCGCTCAGGTCTGCCAGGCAACAGTGGCGCAATGGCGTTGGCGCCAATCCCGACTCGCCATTGCCGATAACCGTAGTTGGCGGGCACGGCGGTCTGTACTGGTGCCNTAATCATTGGATCATTACCTTCGAGACCACTGGATCTGGCATAGCTTAAGCGGCCGGACAGGGATAGACGGGTATGTAATGAGTGCTGGCCCCACACGGTAACGTGTTGGCGGTCCCCAAAATTCCAGTCTTTGGCGTTGATTTTAAATTTTCCATTTACCTGACCGCCCCATTTCCAATCTGCTGCGTTGTATACGTAAGTGAGTGCGGTTTCCAAACGCAAGGCTTCGTCTCCGATCTGCATACCGTAGGGCAGGCGCATGTTCATTTGCATGCCCATAGGAGTNAGTACAGTGTCTGTTGCGTTCGCATCGGCTAGGGATTGCTCCAGACCAATCGTTAGATGGGTGCGTTGCTCTGTGGTTTCCTTTAGTCGAATTAAACCGCTAAACGAAACCGCTGCGATATCACTGGATGATGTGGAAAATTTGCCAACACGGGATCGTGGCGCGTTGCTCATCATGCTGGGTGGTGCAAAGCTGGTAAGCGACATATCGTTGCTTGAAGCCATAAGCATAGCCATCAACGTTAGCGTGTCGCTTGGCGCATACATGCCTCCCAGCATCAGCATATCCATATCCATGCTATTTGGCACAACACTAAGCACGGCAGGCATACGGCCTGGTGCGTTGGGTTGATCCAATACTTCTGCTTCCGAGAGTTTAGAGTAGCCGCGCTGATTGCCAGACATGTGCATCCGCATCACTCTTGCTGAAAGCATCCATTCACCGGTTTTATGAAAATGATCGCCCATTACACCGATGGGCCCATGGTCAATGGCACGGTCGTTGTCCGCCTGAGCCGAGCCCGCAACCAACAGGCCAGCAATAGAAAAAAAGATACGCGCGCAGCGTCGTGGTGAAGTCATCACAATCCTCCGAATCTTAAACAAATGAAAGCGCCCGCCTCAGTTTTGGGCGGTTGCGCAATTTAGGTTGGGGTGTCTAAGACAAGTAGGGTGGCGCCCTTGTTTGTGGTTTTGGAGGATAGCCGGCATGGGCAGTTCGGCAGGGTTTCTGTGTAAAGAACNCCTGGCGAACCAGATAGANATTAGCCTGTGGGCCGGCGACCGCAGGTTCTGTTGCAGCAACGCCGTCGAGGCAGAACAAGCAGTGAGCGGGCAGCGGGGTATGCGTTGGATGGTATATCTCAGGGCCGGCGAGACGAGACTTGGCGTGCTCTGATTGTTTGCCTGCATGATGGTGGGCGTGCGCAACGTGATGGTTGGGATGTTGCTCAAGAACCGTTACGGTTGGCAGCACATGGGCTGACCCATGCGCATCAAAATACGCATTTCCTGCCCCTAAAATGAACGCGCCAAAGAGCCACGCAGACAGTGACGAGATAAACCCTAACCTACGAATTTTGGTGGTGGCGCTCACAGGTGAAGAATACCGGAGTGAATGAGTTCGCGCTTGTTGTTATTGAAAATATCTTTGCCGCAGGGCACGGAATTATCGCCTTAGACAACTTATTAGCCCGAAGCTCGGTCTTGGCAGAGGCGTTCCCAAGCACCATTGCTTGAGGTGCTGCATTTCACTGGTCTATTGCGAAGCTGCGGTGTGGTTGTTGTTGCTGCGCGGTGAAAAGGGGTTGTCGCCCGCTTGGATACCGATGCTCAGAACCGTTCCAGAAATGCCTGCTCAGAAATTAGATCCAATCTTTATTACTGAAATTTTCCGTTAGATGATCAATGAAGAGGCGAGTTTTTACCGACAAGTTACGTTGGTTTGGATAGACCGCATAGATACCAAAATCGAGATCCGAGACCGTCGTTTCATAGTTCGACAATACGCGCTGCAACGCGCCGCTTTGCAGATGTTCCATAACCGACCAACCTGGCAGTAATGCGACTCCCATGCCGGACAGGGTGGCGAGGCGCAAGGCGTCACCATTGTTGGTCTGAAAGTTACCGGATACCTGTAGATCAGTAGACCTGCCGTGTTGGTCGCGAAATTGCCAGAGTGCTGCTGGAGCGCCGAACTCAAAACGATAAGTAAGGCAGTTATGATCCGTTAGCGCTTCGGGTGTGGTTGGCTGGTCATGCTGGGCCCAGTANTTGGGGCTGGCACAGACTACGCGCGGACTGGACGCGAGATGCTGACTTGTAAGTGCGGCGTCTGTGGCATCGCCTGTGCGAATGGCCAGATCGATACCATGCTCTGACAGATCCAGGTCGATGTCGGTAAGCCATAGATCAATTTTGAGGTCGGGGTATTGCTCCAAGAATTGCTGTATCAGTGGTGCCACATGTTGCGAGCCAAGAGATGTGCGCGATTGAATGCGCAGGTTACCCCGAGGCCGCACCGCCAGCTGATTTACCGTGTCGCGTAAATCGTCGAGGTCCTGCAGTAGACGCTCTGCGCGGTCCAGATAGACCTGCCCGGCCTCGGTGAGGGAGAGCTTTCTGGTGGTCCGATGCAGCAACTTGACGCCCAGATCGTCCTCCAAGGCGGTGATTTGCCGGGACACGCTGGCGGGAGAAAGGCCAGACTGCCGACTGGCACCGGACAAGCTGCCTGCCTGTACGACCTGCAGGAACAATCTCATAGTCTTGATGTTTTCCATTGTTTCGAAATATGTAAAAGTTACCTTCGATATATAGACATTATCGACATTGAGTGGATGTAATACAATCTCGTGACAACCAAGCAATGAGGGCTGTACCGGCCCCTTCTGCTTGCAGTGGGGGGACATGTCAGAAGCGGCAGCATTTCGTGCTGATACGCGC
This sequence comes from Gammaproteobacteria bacterium, assembly GCA_002684495.1. GTDB lineage: Bacteria > Pseudomonadota > Gammaproteobacteria > Pseudomonadales > Azotimanducaceae > UBA4421. The sequence goes on from NYVG01000009.1 coordinate 20,208, forward strand.
ACATGGCTTCACCAAAAGTCATTAACGATCGCTGGAGGAACGGCTGAGGTTCAGCGCAATATTATTGCCAAGCGGGTTTGGGGCTTACCCGATTAGCGACGCCGGCATGCAGTATCTGAATATTTAAACTGACGAGAGATCACCATGGCAGAACAAATCAGTGCGCTAGCGGACATCACAAACGTTGATGCTGAGCTGGATTATCAGGCGGTCGTTATTGGCGCCGGCGTATCGGGAATCTATCAGATGAAGCGCTTGGCGGATCTTGGGGTGCGGGCAACGGTAATTGACGCCAACGCTGATCTTGGTGGTACCTGGTACAACAATCGATATCCCGGTGCGCGTTTCGATTCCGAAAGCTATACCTACAGCTATTCGTTTTCTCAAGAAGTTTTGGACGAATGGCAATGGACTGAGATGTTTTCTCCGCAGCCGGAAACTCTGCAGTATCTGAACTATGTATCGGATAAGTTCGACCTGCGTAAATACATGCAGTTCGGTCGACGGGTTGAATCTATGGTATTCGACGACGGCGGCAGCTTTTGGACAATTTACCTTGATGACGGTGGTCACATCACGACGCGGTTTATAGTCACCGGAGTCGGCGTGTTGTCGACACCAACCTTGCCGAAGCTAGAGGGCAGGGACAGTTTTAAGGGGTTGTCTTTTCATGCCGCCGACTGGCCGCATGAGCCGCTTGATCTGACCGGAAAACGCGTAGCTGTTGTTGGCACTGGCGCAACCGCCATACAACTGATCCCCGAAGTCGCCAAAGTTGCTGAGCAACTGACTGTCTTCCAGCGTCGTGCCAATTGGGCCGCGCCGTTGAATAATGCACCGATCTCCGAAGCGGAGATGGCAGAGATCCGCGACCGCTACGATGAAATTTTTGCCACTTGCGCGCGCACGCCGGGTGGATTTGAGCACGAACCTGATCGCCGGGGTTTTTATGATGTGAGCCCAGAAAAACGGCGTGAATTATGGGACCGGCTCTACGACGGTCCAGGTTTCGGCATCTGGCTGCAGAATTTTATGGAGATATTTTTCGACGAAGCGGCGAATGCAGAGTTCTCTAGCTACATTGCCGAGCGTATTCGGCAACGAGTGAACGACCCTGTTGTTGCCGAGCAGCTTATTCCCAAGGACCATGGCTTTGGCATACAGCGAGTGCCCATGGAAACAGGCTATTTTGAGACCTATAACCGTGACAACGNCGAATTGGTAGATGGCGCTGAGACACCGATTGTTCGTGTCACACCCAAAGGAATAGAAACCAGCACGGATGCCTTCGAATTTGATGTCATCGTTTATGCGACTGGTTTTGATGCGTTCACCGGCGCCTTTGATCAGATCGACATTCAGGGTACCAACGGTAGCCGTCTTCGAGATAAATGGGCAGCAGGTCCCATCACCTATCTTGGCGCAACGGTTAGCGGGTTCCCGAACTTTCTTATGTTAGTAGGGCCGCAGACAGCGGCATCGAATTTCCCTCGCGGCGCAGAATTGAGCGTTAATTGGGTAACACCTTTGCTTGCGTATATGTGGGCAAATGGTCATCAGCGTTTCGATGTCGACGCACAGGCCGAGGCCGAGTGGCACCAACACGTCATAGATATGTATCAGGGCATGTTACTGCGCAATGCGCGAAGTTGGTTTACCGGTTACAACTCGAATCTAGAGGGGCACGAGTACGGCAACATGCGCTACAACATTTATAACGGTGGCGGGCCAAAGTATTCCGAGACCTTGTGGGATGTAGCAGGCGATGACTACAGGGGTATGCATTTCCGCTAGTTACAGGCCATGCTCTCGGAGGGGGCAGCCAGAAGGCTGGGTAGGGTTACGGCATGCGGCGCGACCAGCGGCAGCCAACGTTATAACTCTGTACAACGAGCAAAGCGGGGGAAGTAAAGATGCGGTTAGCAGATAAAGTTGCAATTGTTACTGGCGGCGCCAGTGGCATGGGACTGGAAACAGTTATGCGGTTTGCGGCAGAGGGCGCAAAGGTCGTTATTGCCGATTTTAATGAGGAAACCGGTGCCGCGGCAGTGCACGCTGGCACAGCACAGGGCTTCGATGTTTCGTTTATCAAGACCGATGTTGCCAGTGAGGCAGATGTTGAAGCGATGTGCGAACACGCCTTGGCCAGCTATGGCCGCTTAGACATTCTGTTTAATAACGCGGGCGTTGGCGGTGCCATTGGTCCGTTAACTGAGACCTCTGTTGAAGACTGGGACTACACCTTTGATGTTCTGGCAAAGGGTGTATTTCTTGGGATAAAGCACGGCGCTCGGATCATGCGTAGGCAGGGTGATGGCGGCTCAATCATCAATACTGCATCCATTGCTGGTCTTAGTGGCGATGCTGGCCCCTTGGTGTATTCGGCGGCTAAAGCGGCGGTTATTAACCTTTCTAAAGCATCGGCGGTGGAGTTGGCAGAAGATCGCATTCGGGTAAATGCGATTTGCCCTGGATACATTGCCACACCACTCACCCACACGGGCGATCCGGAGCCGATTCAGCGCGCCTTTGCCAAGAGCCAACCCTGGCCAGACTTCGGTCGCGGAGAGCACATCGCGGGTACAGCGCTGTTTTTGGCCTCGGATGACTCCGAGTTTGTCACTGGCGAGGCCATCGTCGTTGACGGTGGTGCTACAGCCGAGGGACCCGGTCGCTCGCGCAGGTTCCCGAAAATGTCGGCTAAGAATTCTCGCTATGCCGGTATCACCAAAGGCACAACGGGTGCGGCAAACGATCTGCGTAAACTCGACCCCACAGCAACATCCAACGATTAGGGATAAGGAACACCGAAAAATGAGCTTGGACGACAACGTCATATTGGTAACTGGCGGCGCTAGCGGTATTGGTCAGGCGACAGTGCACCGACTGGCTCGGGATGGTGCCCACGTCATTGTGGCGGACGTGCAAATGGATCTTGCGACCTCTGTTGTCGCTGAGGTTAAGAACGCTGGGGGCAGTGCTGAAGTCTGTGAGCTGGATGTGGCTGCGGAGGGCGCGGCGGCAGCCGCCGTCAGTTCAATAGTCAGCACTCATTGGCGCTTAGATGGTGCTTTCAACAACGCTGGAATCGTCGGGCCGACCACTAAACTGCTCGAGATAGAGCCCGCCGAATGGGCACGAGTAATGTCAGTCAATCTGACCGGAGTTTTCACTTGCGTACAAGCCGAGATTGCCCAGATGGTTCAGCAGAAGTCTGGTGGCAGCATTGTTAATGCCTCGTCAATTTGCGGCTTGGTCGCCTTGCCCCAAGCGACCGCGTACAACGCGGCAAAGCATGGTGTTATAGGCCTGACCAAGTCAGCAGCACTTGAGTACGGACCCGACAATATTCGCGTGAATGCAGTTTGTCCGCGGTTTATTGATACACCCATGCTTGCGCTGGGTGCAGGAGCCGTTCCCGAAGTGCTTGCAGGTGTGGTTGCTACGCTACCCATACGCCGGGTGGCCGATGCCAGTGAGGTTGCTGATGTGGTTGCTTGGCTATTGTCGCCACAATCGAGTTATGTAACAGGCCTAGCCATGCCGATCGACGGTGGCTGGGTGGTTCAGTAGAGGTTCTGCGGGCTGCTTGCTGAGTACACAACCACCATTACCGAATAAGGAGAATTGCATGGCCGCTAATACAGGGCACGCTGCGCCTGACGACCACTGGTTGGCGACTTTAAGTGAAGAAGTACTCGAGCCCGAGTTGCCCATTATCGATCCCCATCATCACCTATGGGTGCGAAATGGCTACACCTATCTAATGCCCGAACTTGCGGACGACCTAGCCAGTGGTCACAACATAGTGGCCACCGTATATGCCGAGTGCCACTCCATGTATCGACTCCATGGCGCCGAGGAATACCGTTCACTAGGTGAAACCGAATTCGTGCGTGGACAGGCGGCAATGAGTGCCAGTGGCGACTTTGGCAATACACGAGCCTGCGATGTGATGTTCGGAAATATTGACCTTACTCTAGGAGCAGCTGTGGAGCCGCTGCTGCAACAACACATTGAGGCATCTGGTGGCCGCTTCCGTGGCGTGCGAATTTCCAGCGGTTGGCATGAGGACGAGCGAATTAACAATGTCGCTGAGCAAGCCAGCATCTTGTTAGATCCGCGGGTGCATGAAGCCATTGCGGTAATCAATCGTATGGGCTTGTCGTTAGATTGTTGGCTGTACCACACCCAATTGGACGAATTTGCTCAGTTAATTGATGCGCATCCGGGGTTGGTCAGCATTCTTAACCACGTAGGATCACCTATTTTGGGTGGCCCTTACCGCGGCAAAACCGGTGAAGTCTATGCAAATTGGAAAGCTGGGATTCGGCGGGTTAGCGAACGCGATAATGTTTACGTCAAACTTGGCGCTATGCCCATCCGCATGCCCAGCTACGACGGCGACCGCACTTTACCGCCGGGTTCTGAGGAGGTTGCAGCGGCCTGGCGACAGTGGATGGAACCCTGCATAAACGCCTTCGGCGCAGAGCGATCCATGTACGAGTCGAATTTTCCAGTGCAAAAGCGGTGGTGCAGTTATCAGGTGTGCTGGAATGCATTTAAGCGGATTTCAGCCGGCGCTTCGGCGTCCGAGAAAGCCGATCTGTTTGCTGGCACTGCAGCCCGAGCCTATCGCATAGAGGGCGTTCTTTAGCGCGCGTTCCATCTTTGTAACCAGCGCATAAGCTGGTTTTGCTGCGAATGCGCAAAAGTCCGCAGCAGCATCGCTTTAATTCGGGTGATGCTTCTACGCGAACGCTCCGAAATTTTTTCCAACGTGCCACCTAAACCATTGCCGTGCGCGGCTAAATATTGCACCCGCCTATTAAATAATGATATACATTAATTTCACGCCGGAATGAACGCCCTAACTAAACTGAAGAAGAAGCTATGGAAGTTATAAATAGAGTCGTACCGAATGAAGAGCAAATTAAGGGNTTTATGGAGCCAGGCCGTGAGGGGCCGATCTATATGCTGAATTTGCNGAAGTTCAAAGAAAAAGCTGAGTACGCTGATGGTCGCGAGACAGACCTGACTGGCGCTGAAGCCTATGGCATTTATGCGGAAGAGGTGGTTGGACATCTGGCTAAGGTCGGTGGCGAGCCAGTATTTTCGGCGGACGTTGAGCGCCTTATGTTAGGTGAGGTGGAAGAACTTTGGGATAAGACCGCGATTGCCATGTATCCGTCCCGCCAAGCAATGCTGGAGATGATCGGTACGCCAGATTACCAGGCCTCTGCTGTGCATAGAGCGGCGGGGTTGGCGGGCCAGCTCAACATCGAGTTGGTGGCACCCACGGGTGCCTGGTTTGGACAGTAGGCTTAGGGTTGTCGGAGCTGTTCGCAGCTAAGCTGCGAGTGACTGCTAGACGATAGACATTCTCAGGGGAGAGTAGAATGAAGTGGGTAATACGGATTGGGCTGGTATTAGTCGTAGCGATTGCCGGTGGCTGGATTTTTCGCGCAGAGATTGCCTTATTTGGCATCAACCAGATGATGGCGGCTCAGGCAGAAATTGGTCCTACCCAAGAGATCAACTGGTCGACTGGCACCGATTCTGAAGGTCGCAGTCCCGAGGACCGTCCGCCGAGCATTGTGCTGATTCTGGCCGACGACCTGGGTTGGAATGACTTGTCCATGAATGGCCCTAACCCCACTACCCAAACGCCAAATATTGATGCGTTGGCAGCAGAGGGCCTAACGTTTTCACAAGGCTACGCTGCAAATGGCACTTGTGCACCGTCTCGTGCGGCTCTAATGAGCGGGCGCTATGGCACCCGATTTGGGTTTGAATTTACACCGACACCTGCAGGCATGATGCCTATCGTAGGTTTGGTCAGTAATACCATGGACCGGCCGCTGCAGCCGCCAATATTGAGCAATACCGAGGCAGGCAGCCTCAGCTTTGACGAAATGGGCATGCCCCCTTCAGAGATTACTCTTGCAGAGCTGCTGGCTGATCAGGGTTATCACACAGTGCATATTGGCAAGTGGCACCTAGGTCAGGTTAACGGTATGGCCGCCCACGAACAGGGCTTTGCAGAAAGTCTATTGATGGCCAGTGGTTTGTACGGCCGGCGCGATGATGCAGAGGTGATTCAAGCCCGCCAAGACTTTGACCCCATCGACCGCTTCCTCTGGGCGGCACTTAACTTTGCGGCNAGTTTTAACGGCGGGCCGTTATTTGAGCCGCCAAAGTACCTGACGGACTACTACACCGATCAGGCGGTGAAGGTCATCGAGGCCAATAAAGATAGGCCGTTTTTTCTCTACTTGGCACATTGGGCCCCTCACACACCACTACAGGCGAGTAAGGAAGATTATGCAGCCCTATCGCATATCGAACTGCATCGTGAGCGCGTTTATGGGGCCATGATCCGTTCTTTGGATCGTGGCGTGGGTCGGGTGATGCAGGCGTTAAAGGCGAACGGTTTAGATGAAAATACCTTGGTGATGTTTACTTCAGACAATGGCGGCGCAGGTTACATTGGCCTGCCGGATGTGAACGAACCCTATCGAGGTTGGAAAATCACACTTTTTGAAGGGGGCATTCGGGTGCCGTTTCTAGCCCGCTGGCCNGCCCGTTTGCCTGCTGGAGAAACATTTGATGCGCCGGTGCATCACTTCGATATGTATGCCACCGCCGCGGCAGCAGCGGGCGCTGACCTACCCACCGACCGGGTTATGGACGGAGTTGATTTGACGGCATATGTCACCGGTATTGATACCAGCCAGGCACCACATGAGTACTTATTCTTTCGCAGTGGTGCCGCTCAAGCGGTTCGCGATGAGCGCTGGAAGCTGATGGTCAGCGCGCCAGAGGGACAACCACGCAAAGAATGGTTATTTGACCTCACCGCTGAAGGAGAATGGCGAGATCTGTTAGCAGAACAGCCGGATGTCGCCGTGCGCCTGCGGCAGGCCTTGGACGGACATAACGCTGAACAAGAGCCGTCGCGATGGCCGTGGGTGAGTACCAGTGCTTACAATGTTGACCGCGACCTGTCTCAGGAAGATGAGCCCGATGATGAATTTGCTTATTGGAGCAATTAAGCCGGCGCTGAGGCTAAGTTAATTTTTGCCATGCCGGTTACCCCGGCATGGGTGCTAATAGCTGCGCATTCAATTTGCCGAGATAACCCGCCGTTGGGTAGCGCTTTGCTGAAACTCATTAAGTTAAAAATAATTAACTTGATGTAAAAAATAACGTACATATAATGCCGCCCAATCAGATAAGAAAAGCAGGTGGTCTCATGGTAGTGCGTAACGATAAGTTGCGATGGGCAGGTGGCTCTTTGGTATTGGTGAATTTGGCGATGTTCCTCGTTTGGGGATGGGCCACGTTGTTTTTGCTGGGCCTTGTATTCGGCAGCGTGTTGTTTGCTGCAGGATGGTGGGCTGATGAAGTTGATTTAACCAACGAACTGCCGCTGCTGGTTTCGCTGCTCGGTGTAGTCATTATGTTTGGCAGTTATTTCTTGTATGTGTTTGCCAATCTTGAAGACCTTACCGGCGGCTTTCAGCGTTTTCTCGGTGCGGTGATTTTGTTGGTAATCATTGAAATTACCGTACATTCATTAATAGCCGCCCAGCGCGCTGAGGGTCACGCTGATGAGCGGGATAGAGGGATTCAACGCGCCGGAAGCCGGTGGGGCTATGGGGTTATGGCCGTTGGGATCTGGCTGGTAATTGGTCAGTTGGTGCTGGGTATGATTTTCCAGCAGGCATGGATAAACATTTACTTCAGTAGCTACCTGCTTGCCAACGTATTGTTTCTGGTGTTCGTTGTTAGTGAACTGGTGAGTATCTCGGCGCGACTGTTGTACTACCGCAGAGGTTTTAACGTTGCCTAGTATTACTAATCATGTGCGGCGTTTGCGTTTCGACGCCGATGAAATGTCGCAGCAAGCCTTGGCTGACGCGGTGGGCGTCACTCGACAAACCATCATCGCGATCGAAAAAAACAAGTATTCACCGTCTCTTGAGGTCGCCTTTAAAATTGCCCAAGTTTTTGGGTGCTCGATAGAAGAGGTCTTTGCCTACCAATAGCCGTGGTTTAGGCGCTCTGCGCTGACTGGTTCGTCGCTAGTCAGGCAGCGCGTAGGCAATCACATATCCGCCGTCATTATTGACCGGGTCGGATGCTTGGTCGCCGTCGCTATGGTCAACGCCCACGCTTACTGACGCGGCACCTGGCACGGTCAATAAGACATATTGCTTGCCGGTTTGCGGGCTGACGTAACTCATAGGCGTGGCGCTTGACGGGGCGTGGAGAGGATCAGCGAATAATTCTTCGCCACTAAACAGATCAAGGGCACGCATGTAGCCATCCATAACACCGCCAATAAAGATCAGCCCGGAACCGGTGATAATGGATCCAGCGGAGTATGGGGTGCCCATCTCTAATGGCACACCAATGCGCCCATCTGGTAACGACATGGCTGCAGTACCTAATGGTCGACGCCAGATTATTTCTTGGCTCGTGAGGTCGACCACTGCTATCTCGCCATAGGGCGGCTGGATACAGGGTATGCCCAGAGGCGAGGTAAACATATCCACGCGTGCAGAAAAAGGCGTACCGCGCTGTTGTCCGCCGATACCGTAGCCTCGGGCAAAGCCCTCGCCGCCGGTAGCGGGATCTTGCTCTCTTGGAATCATGTGGATGGTGAATGGCAAATGCATATTGTTAACCACCATTAGCTGTCGCCGTTCGTCTACTGCAACGCTGCCCCAGTTCATGCCGCCGCCCGGACCCGGATAGAGTAAGGTGCCGCGTTCTGAGGGTGGCGTCATGGGTCCTTCGTAGCGCAATCCCAACAGCGCTTTGCGGCAGGCGATTTGGTCAAATGGCGAGATCCCCATCATCTTTGATTCGGTAATCATCGGATAGGCAAAGGACGGCATGCCGGTGGAAAATGGTTGGGTGGGTGATGACCATTCGTTCTCCAGATCNGTTTGCGGTACTTCGCGCTCGGTGACCTCGGTAAGCAGTTCGCCGGTCTCCCGATCCAGTACGAATATTTCGCCCCGCTTGGTGGGGACAATGACCGCTTTGCGGCGCTCTCCGTTCAGGGTGAGATCGACGAGCGTCGGTTGCGACGGTACGTCGTAGTCCCAAATATCATGGTGGGTGGTTTGAAAATGCCAGCGGGTTAGTCCGGTTTTGGCATCCACGGCAACAATAGAGCTGGCGTATTTCTCCATGGCATCGCTGCGATGCGCACCAAAGTAATCAGGTGTGGCATTACCCGTGGGTAGATACACCAAACCCAGTTCGTCGTCGGCAGCTGTAAGGCTCCAAACATTCGGTGTGCCGCGGGTATAAGACTCGCCCTCTGGGGGCAGTTGGGTATTGCCTTCGCGGCCGATGTCCCAGGCCCAAGCAAGTTTGCCGGTCTTTGGGTCGTATGCCCGGACAACGCCAGACGGCTCTTCGACTTCTTGGTTGTCCAGCACCCAGCCACCGACCACTAGTACGCCGCTGGCAACTGTTGCCGGAGAAGTTACAAAGTAATAGTAGGGTTTAACTTCGCCCATGCCGGCAAGCAGCGAGATCTGGCCATCGTTGCCAAAGTCATCGCATGGCAAACCTGTTTCTTTATCCACGGCTATCAGGCGCGCATCTGTAGTAGCGGTAAAGATTCGCTCTTTGCACTGTTCGCCGTCGGCTACGTCCTCAAGCTCGTAATAAGTCACACCGCGACAATTGCCAAATAGGCTGTACGGGGGCGTTTCGTTCTTGGGATCAAAGCGCCAACGTTCGCTACCCGTATCAGGATCTAATGCAATCATGACGTTTTGTGCAGTGCACAGGTACAAGCCGTCACCAATTTGCAGTGGCGTGCCGGCGAAGCGGCCCGGCACACCCGTTCTAACTTCCCAGGCTCGTTGCAACTGATCTACATTGTCAATGTTGATTGCGTCAAAGGGTGCATAACGTGTGCCTGCCTTATTACCACCATAGGCATGCCAGTCTGAAGCGTTTTGAGCGGGACCATACAGGGTGGGTTCATAGTCAACATCGGTACTACCGAATTGATTGATCAGCATAGCGCNCAGNACCAGCAGGCTGGCCACNGCAGATATTTGTACGCTGCGTANNCTCAGTAACTTTGGCGTAGTTTGCGGCCACAGACCGCGACGAATCATTGGCAAACAGAGCCACAGCGCCATAAGGCCAATGATCCAAATGCGCGATCCAACGGTCCAAAACCCCGTACCGGATTCGTAAACCGCCCATATCAGGGTCATCAACAGCACGCCACTAAAAATCACAAACCCCCGTGGGCGACCGGCAAAAAGGTCCCAGGCGGCGACTAATGTGGCCAGGCCTGCAATCAGGTAGTACGGGCTGCCGCCCAGTGCGAGCAAACCCACACCTTGCCAGATTAATGCGGCAGCAAAAATTCCAAAAACGACGGCGGTAATACGCGGTGGTTTGGCTGCGTGGGTTGTGTTTGATTCTGTCATGAATGTTCTCCCTTGCTCCTAGCTTCGGCTATCGAGTGGCGGGTTGCCAGTTTTTTCTGCGGCCGAGTATCCGGCTAGTTTGTCGAATTTCACTACTGTGGCCTCGCCCTCAGCGGCGATGACATCACTGCGCAAGGTAGCGTATTCGTAGGGCGAGATCAGGGTCCGGCGGGTATGTAAGACGTACACGACAATGCCCCAAAGATTTAAGGCAATGCAGAGCCACAGGATTTCAGTACGGATTAAATCGCTGTAGAACACCAGCATAAGCCCTTGCAGCCAAAATTCTGGTTTCAGTAAAAGTACAGTGATACCGAGGCGGCCAGGCAGCAAGGTCGCCCAAAGCACCGGNAAAATGACCGCAAAGCTGATGAAAATGAGTTCCAGTTCGAAGCGCGTGACTACACCTTCAATAGCCCCATTGAGAGCCACCATGCCCAAGACAAAACACAGGCCCGCATGCATTTTATGGCCAACTTTGTGCTGCAGCATAAGATAAGAGTTAGGGCGGCCATTAATCTGCATCCAGGCTTTGGGTTTGGCAGTAAAGTCGTCGAGCAATTCGTAAACGCCGATGCTGAGGTAAATCACCGCTTCGATCCAAAGGATTGCGTTTAGGCCCGGTGTTGTCGCGTAAAACTCGGTAGCTCCAATCACTTCTCTCCCCCAATAGTGATGTGGCAGGCAATGTTAAACTCTCATTTGTTTGAAATACACCAACGCACATTAATCAGGCAAGCGGCTGCAGCGCGTTCGCGCTATCATTTAAGCCGACACATAGTCTGCGTTAATAATAATTTGGAGAAACAAAAGTACGATGAATCCAGTAGATATAGTGTTGCTCCCCGGTGACGGTATTGGACCTGAGATTACTCAGGCAGTAACTAGAGTATTGGATGCGTCGGGTGTCAAAATAAACTGGGTGCCGGGTTTGGCAGGTCAAAGTGCGTTAGACGCGGGCCAAGAATTGTTGCCCCAGGAAACTATGGATGCTATTCGCCGTTGCAAGGTGGCGCTAAAAGGCCCTTGTACAACTCCTGTAGGCAAGGGCTTCACCTCGGTTAACGTGGGCTTGCGCAAAGCCTTTGGGCTGTATGCAGCGGTGCGCCCGGTGCGCAGTCTGCCTGGCGTAAAGACGCGTTACGACAATGTTGATCTGGTGATTATCCGTGAAAACACCGAAGGCCTTTACAGCGGGGTTGAAAACGAAGTAACGCCCGGTGTGGTGATGAGCATGAAGGTCGCCACCCAGAAAGGTTGCGAGCGCATCGGGCGCTGGGCTTTTAGGTTCGCCAATCGGCGTGAACGGCGCAAAATCACAGTCCTGCACAAAGCCAATATTATGAAAATGACCGATGGCCTGTTTTTGAATTGTGCTGCTGATGTGCACGAAAACGATTACCCCAACTTGCAATTCGAAACCGCAATTATCGACGCCGGCTGTATGCGTTTGGTTCAGGATCCCGGGCAATTCGACGTGCTGTTGTTGGAAAACCTATACGGTGACGTGGTCAGTGATCTATGTGCCGGACTGGTTGGCGGGCTGGGTGTTGTTCCGGGCGCCAATTTTGGTGATGAAGAGGCGATTTTTGAAGCGGTACACGGTAGCGCCCCGGACATTGCGGGGATGAATATTGCTAATCCGTTGGCGTTGCTGATGTCGGCAGTGATGATGCTGAACTACCTTGCTGAGACTAAGCATGAGCCGCACTTTGCTGAATGTGCTGCGCGCATTCGCGACACCTACGACGCCGCGTTACAGGCCGGAGAAACAACCAAAGATTTGGGCGGCAGCTTGGGTACCGCAGAGTTCGCCGATGCGTTGATTCGGCGTATGGGTCAGGGCTAATCTAAGGTGAACGGGAGGAGGCTGTAGATGCTGAACTATAGATTGCAGGACAAGGTTGCGGTTATTGGGTTAGACGATGGCAAAGCGAATGCCGTGGGGCATGACTTCGTGGACGCAATGACCGAGGGTTTGGATAAAGCTGAGCGCGAGGCTGGGGCGGTTGTTATTACCGGCCGCGAAGGCGTATTCAGTGCTGGCTTTGATCTTAAGGAGCTGGCTAAAGGTGAACAGCAGCGTGAGGACTTGGTAAATCGAGGTGCTGCTATGTTGTTACGCTTGTTTTCGTTTCCACAGCCGGTAGTAGTGGCCAGTGCCGGTCATGCAATTGCGGCAGGCGCCCTAGTGTTGCTGGCCGCAGATACGCGCTTGGGTGCAGTAGGGGCCTTTAAGTACGGCCTAAATGAAACCGCGATCGGGATGTCGTTGCCGCCGTTTGGGATGGAGATGGCCAAGTGTCGGCTGTCCAAGCGCCATCAAACCCAAGCCATCATCCAAGCTCAATTATACGATCCTGACGCCGCGCAACAGGTTGGGTACTTGGATCAGGTGGTTACGGCAGATGCACTGGAGGCGCAAGCGCTAGAGCAGGCAGCCGCATTAGCGGAGTTGCCCGGTGAAGCNTATGCCGGGACCAAGCTTGCTGTGCGCCGTGATTATATCGACCGCATAGTGGCTAGTTTAGCTTGAGGTTAGGGTTAATAGAGCCATTTTTGGCTACCTGGGCTGCTCCAATACCGCTGCATACAGTGCTTGAAGGGGCTTGGGGCTGGCAGTAGAATATGCGCCGCTTTTGCGATCGCGTGCCATAAGTACCTATTCGACAATGTTGAGACGGATTGTGGCAAGTGCACTCGATAAACCGAAAAAAACGATGTAAAACAATGTTTTGCATTTAGGGTTGGACAGCGAGTGCTTTGGTAAATAAACGGAGATGCCCATTAAAAAAGCAGGCAAGCGAGTAGATCGTTCACTTTTGAATGACGACATAACAGCCCCAAACGTCCGATTAGTTGGCGCGGGTGGGGAACAAAGGGGCGTGGTAAGCCGGGCGGAAGCGCTGGCAGAAGCCAAAGCCGCAGGTCTGGATCTGGTGCTTGTAGCAGCAGAGGCCGAGCCACCCGTATGTAAGGTCATGGACTATGGTAAGCATCTGTTTGAGCTGAAAAAGACCAAAGCAGCGCAGCGCAAAAAGCAAAAACAGATNCAGGTTAAGGAAATGAAGTTCCGGCCTGGAACGGAAGAAGGCGACTATCAGGTAAAACTACGCAACCTGAAGCGCTTTTTAGAAGAAGGCGACAAGGCCAAGGTGTCATTGCGATTTAGGGGTCGTGAAGTAGTTCACCCCGAGATTGGCATGGCATTGATGAACCGCATCGCTGAGGACCTAGACGATTTAGGATCGGTGGAAGCCGAACCCAAGTTTGAAGGTCGACAAGTAATCATGGTGTTGGCGCCGCGTAAGAATAAAAAGGCCCCCAGCGTGCAAGCAGCCTCCTGATAGCAGGCCCTGTGAAGCGACCAAGACGCTTGGAATAACAGAAAAATAAGAAAGCAGACTTATCTGTCCTTACTCACCGTGCTTAATCGCTTGGTGTAGTAAATAAACGAAAACGTTTAGTACGTTTTTTCAATGAATCGCGTGGAGTTCAGGCAAATGCCTAAGTTAAAAACACATCGTGGTGCTGCGAAACGATTTCGTCGCACCGCAACAGGGTTTAAGCGTAAGCAGACCAACAAAAATCATATTCTGACTAAGAAAGCGCCTAAGCGTAAGCGTCAGTTGCGTGGCATGGAGGACGTAGCGGCGGCGGATGTGCCAGCACTGCGCACCATGTTACCCACTAAGGCTCGATAGGAGGAACCATGCCTAGAATCAAGAGAAGCGTGGCCTCAAGAGCACGTCGCAAAAAAATATTAAAAGCAGCGAAAGGCTATTACGGTGCGCGTAGTCGTACGTTTAAAGTAGCCAAGCAAGCGGTGATAAAGGCAGGCCAATACGCCTACCGTGACCGCCGCCAACGTAAGCGCCAATTCCGCCGTTTGTGGATCGTGCGTATTAACGCAGCTGCGCGGGAACACGGCTTGTCCTATAGCCGCTTTATCGCGGGTCTCAAGGAAGCAGGCATCGAAGTGGATCGTAAAGTGCTGGCAGACATCGCCATGCATGAAAAGGACACTTTCGCTGCGTTAGCTAAGCGCGTGCAGCCGGCAGAAGCAAAAGCCGCATAAAGCCGCCGCTGCCTAAGGGCCGTGACGTCAGCTACTTTCGGGAGACCCATCACGGTTAGAGAACCGTTTGGTTCGCTTGGTCTTCCCGTAGTAGCTGCGAAAGAAAAAAAGGGAAGACAGGGTGCTTCCCTTTTTTTATGGGTGAATTGATAACGCAACCAGTGGAAATAAAGCATGGACATTGAAGACATCTTGCAGCGCGGTCAGCAGCAAGTTGCGAAGGCTGAAGATTTGCGCCAGTTGGACGATGTGCGAGTCGGGTTCTTGGGTAAGAAGGGCGAACTTACTGCGTTGTTAAAGCAGCTTGGAACGTTAGACGCCGCAGAGCGCCCTAAGGCCGGTGCCCTGATCAATCAGGCTAAGGTCACATTGCAGCAGGACATCGAAGGGCGCAAAGACCAACTGCAGCAACAGGAGTTGGCGCAAACCCTCGCGGCGGATACTGTGGATGTGACACTGCCGGGCCGTCAACCGGTGCTTGGTGGTCTGCACCCAGTAACTCAGGCTATGTACCGTATACAAGATATCTTTACCGGGGCGGGCTATCAGGTTGTTGCCGGCCGCGAGATTGAAAACGACTATTACAACTTTGCGGCGCTCAATATTCCGAGTCATCACCCAGCCCGGGCCATGCACGACACATTTTACTTTAGTGACGGCACCCTGTTACGGACTCATACATCGCCTAGCCAAGTGCACACCATGGAGCGTCAGGCGCCACCTATTCGGGTGATTTGTCCTGGCCGGGTATATCGTCGCGATTCGGATCTCACCCACAGCCCAATGTTTCATCAGGTTGAGGGGTTGGTGGTGGATGAAGATATTAGCTTTGCCGATCTTAAAGGCACGGTGACGGATTTTTTGCAGCGGTTTTTCGAGAAAGAGCTGCAAGTTCGATTTCGCCCCTCTTATTTCCCGTTTACCGAGCCGTCTGCTGAGGTGGATGTGCAGTGCGTACATTGCCTTGGCAAGGGCTGTCGGGTGTGTAGTCATACCGGCTGGCTTGAGGTCATGGGCTGCGGTCTAGTGCACCCCAACGTGCTGAATATGTCAGGTATAGATACTGAAGCATATTCGGGCTTTGCGTTCGGGTTCGGTGTCGACCGGCTGGCTATGTTGTTGTTCGAAGTGGACGACCTGCGGTTATTTTTCGATAACGACCTACGGTTTTTGCGGCAATTTGCTTGATCGCTAAACCTTCTTTTTACAGCGCACAGATTTATTGAGAACAGAACATGAAATTTAGCGAAGCATGGCTCAGACAGTGGGTTAACCCAGAGCTAGAAAGAGACGCACTGCTGCAACAGTTAACCATGGCCGGTTTAGAAGTGGATGGTGTAGAAGCTGCCGCCAAGCAGTTTAGCGGTGTCGTGGCCGGGCGTATTGAAACTGCAGAACAGCATCCCGATGCGGATAAATTGCGCGTCTGTCAGGTTAGTGACGGTAACGAGACCTTCCAGGTGGTATGTGGTGCGCCCAATGCCCGTGCGGGTTTGTTGACGGCTTTTGCAAAGGTCGGGGCGGTACTGCCCGATAACTTCAAAATTAAGAAAGCCAAACTGCGAGGAGTCGAATCCTTCGGCATGCTATGCAGTGCTGACGAGTTAGGCTTAGGGGATGACCACAGCGGCATTATGGAGTTAGGCGCAAACTTAACCGTAGGCGGCGATGTGGCGGAGGTTTTTAATGCCGAATTGCCGTTAGACGACATAACTGTTGATTTAGATCTCACCCCTAACCGCGGCGACTGCCTGTCCATTAAAGGCTTAGCGCGGGAAGTTGGGGTATTGAATAACGCGGCGGTGAGCTACCCGGTTGTTGAGCCGGTGGCCGACCAAAGTGAGCGGGTATTTCCCATAACCGTTGATGCAAAAGCACAGTGCCCGCGTTATTTGGGGCGCGTTATTGAAGGTGTCGACCTGTCTCAGCCAACACCGCTTTGGATGAGCGAACGGTTACGCCGCTGTGGCTTACGCAGCATTGACCCGGTAGTCGATGTCACCAATTACGTGCTTATTGAGCAAGGCCAGCCAATGCATGCCTTTGACCTCAACCGGTTAGACCAGCGTATCCACGTGCGCATGGCTAAGGCAGACGACAAACTAACCTTATTAGACGGTCAAGATGTGGCTTTGGACGCAGAAACATTGGTAATCGCCGACGATTCTGGCCCCGTGGCAATCGCGGGAGTAATGGGTGGTAAGCACTCAGGAGTGCAAAACGACACCCGGGATTTGCTGCTGGAATGCGCTTTTTTTGCGCCATTGGCGATCGCTGGCACCGCGCGCCGTTATGGTCTGCATACGGACGCATCGCATCGTTATGAACGAGGTGTGGATGCTGAGTTGCAGGCCGCAGCACTGCAGCGTGCGACCCAATTGCTATTGGATATTGTTGGTGGTGTACCTGGTCCTATTGTGGAGGCGGTCAGTAAAGAAGATCTACCCGCTGCCACCCAGGTGACCCTGCGTCAAAGTCGATTACAAAGTGCGCTAGGGGTAGAGATCGACGCCGAGGCCGTAGATGAGGCAATGGCACGACTAGATTTTGTGGTGCACGCGCGTGAGGAAACAGCGGCAGGCGTTGAGTGGCAAGTGCTGCCGCCATCGCATCGGTTTGATATTGCTTTAGAAGCGGATCTAATAGAAGAAGTTTGCCGGATATACGGTTACAACAATATCCCAAGCACCGCACCTGTGGCGCGCCCAGGCCTGGCCGAGGTGCCGTTGGCAGAGCATTCAGAAGTACAACTAAGGCAGCAACTTGTGCGCCTTGGCTTCAACGAAGTAATTACTTATTCGTTTATTGACCCTGAGTGGCAACAGGCTTTCGATCCCAGTCATAAGGCACTGGAGTTAATGAATCCGATGTCGTCCGAGCAATCGGTCATGCGCACGACCATGCTGCCGGGATTAGTTCAGGTAGCGAAAAACAACAGCCTTCGGCAGCAAACCAGTGGCCGCGCTTTTGAGGTTGGTTTGGTATTTGTGCCAGAGCAGGACGAACTTGTGCAGCGGTCAATGATTGCCGGTGTGCTATGGGGCGACCGCGAAGCCGAGGGGTGGTATCAAACCAACAGTCCGATCGATTTTTTCGACGCGAAAGGAGTGGTGGAAGCCCTGTGTGAATGGACCGGGCAACCTGCAACCTTTCGGTCATTGGACGATACGGCTTTTCACC
Source organism: Gammaproteobacteria bacterium (assembly GCA_002684495.1). GTDB lineage: Bacteria > Pseudomonadota > Gammaproteobacteria > Pseudomonadales > Azotimanducaceae > UBA4421. Next base: position 37,938 of record NYVG01000009.1, read on the forward strand.
CGGGACAGAGCGCGGAGGTGGTAATCAACGATCATGTAGTCGGGCGAGTTGGGTTGCTGCATCCGCTATTGCAAAAACAATTTGATGCCCCGCCAGCGTTTGTCTTTGAACTAATGAGTGACGCAATGTTGGCCAAAGCGCCACGGCGCCACCAGAGCATATCGAAGTTTCCCCAAGTACGGCGGGATCTTGCGGTAGTGGTGCAACACGACGTGCCAGCCGCGGCAGTATTGCAATCGGTACGCAATGCGGTAGGCGAAGATCTTGTAGATGTGAGGTTATTTGACGTATATGTAGGCGAAGGCATTGATTCTAATGAAAAAAGTCTCGCAATAGGCTTGACCTTACAGAGTCAAACGACCACATTATCCGAAGAAGAAATTAACGCACTGGCAGATTCTGCTTTGCAGGCCATGCGTACGGATCATGCAGCGAGGCAACGCTGATAACCGACCGACGTTTGTTTTATAGAAAGACGCTAAATATAAATACGCAAAAAGTAAAATAAGAAAATAAGAAAAATAGCAGCGCAAAACAAAACGCAAAGAACTAAAACAACAAAAGCAAAAAGCAAGCAGCCAAAAGAAAGAAAACAGCAAGAAAAAACAACAGGTCAATTTTTTCATTCACTGGGCGATTTGTATCGACAACTGCATGACAACCAACGGGGTTGAGGGAACAACCTAATTGACCAAAAGAAACGACGAAAACCTTGGGGAAGGCAAACGTGTCGGCACTGACAAAAGCAAAAATGGCAGACCAATTATTTGATGAATTGGGCTTAAACAAACGCGAGGCTAAAGAGATCGTAGAATTGTTTTTTGCCGAAGTCTCAAAATCACTAGAGCAGAATATCCAGGTTAAGTTGTCCGGGTTTGGTAACTTCGACCTGCGACAAAAAGGCGAAAGACCGGGGCGTAATCCTAAGACCGGCGAAGAAATACCCATCACTGCACGGCGCGTGGTGACTTTTCGCCCAGGTCAAAAGCTCAAAGCGCGGGTAGAGGTTTACGCCGGCGATGCCCAATCTTCAGAGGCCGAGCACTAGGTATGCTTGAACCGGGAAGCAACGGCGAACTGCCGCCTATTCCGGGTAAACGGTACTTCACGATCGGCGAGGTCAGCACACTGTGTGATGTAAAGCCTCACGTCCTCCGCTATTGGGAACAGGAATTTCCCCAGTTAAAGCCGACCAAACGTCGAGGTAATCGCCGCTATTACCAGCGCCAAGACATCATCATGATCCGCCAGATCCGCGCATTACTGTACGAACAAGGCTTCACCATTGGTGGTGCGCGGCAGCAGTTGGGCAGCGACACCGCAAAAGATGATGTAACCCAGTTCAATATGCTGGTTAAACAAACCCTGAGCGAGTTGGAAGACATACTTCGCGCGCTCAAAGCGTAAACGCCGCGCCTGCAGCCAAAGGTCTTGCTGATAAATATGCCAAGACACACCCACCTAGCGAGGATCGCGTTGCTGCTTTTCTCTGCAGTAGCGCACAGCGAATCAACAGCGTCAGACCAGACCTATCGATATGAAGCGCGTATGGCTGTGTTGAATGCAGGCATACTGACCCTCGATTTTAGCCGCCGCGGTGAAGGCTACGAGTTTCTTGGGGGCTTTAAAACCTCCCGCGCAATGAACAAATACTATACGTGGAATGGTCTGTTCGCCTCCAAAGGCGCATGGCAAGACGGCAAGCCACAAACCGAGGCCTATCTGACACTTAGCAAGAGTTCAGATGATGGCTACAAAGTCACCATATACGGACCGAAAGAAACCCGGCGGATGCGTAAGGCCAGCGAGCCGTTTGAGACCATTCCTACGCCACAGGGCGTGGATCTAATAGCCGCATTGTTCCTTAGCCCAGACTGCTTTAACGGCCCAAAAGTGCACGACGGCGAGGACGACTACGAGATAAAGCTGCTGAAACGCCGAGCAAGAAACGTCAGCGCAACCCAGCGCTATTACAGTGGTCCCGGTATCCAGTGCGACTATCAAGTAAGAGACAACAAAGGTCGGAAACGCCGCATACAGATCGTGCTAGCGGAAATAAACGGTAACACTGTGGCGGTGGCGGCGAGCATCAAAATACCCCTCTTGCCAGATCCGGCCTTTCGGTTATTGATGGCCGACGCAATGCCATCAGAAAGCGCAGAGAAATCTACCGCCACAACAGCGGCTAGGCTATAGTGCGCGGCGCACGGGGCGTGGCGCATGTCTGGGCATACTTCGCGAAGCGCAGTATGAGCGCACATTGACTGGGAACCCAGTCAAGTAAAACCCAAGAGCAAATTGTTCTGGTAAAATTTCCAAATTCGGGGCGTGGCGCAGTCTGGTAGCGCACTTGACTGGGGGTCAAGTGGTCGCAGGTTCAAATCCTGCCGTCCCGACCAAATTCCCGTGATCGATATGCGGCGCAGTCTGGTCGTGCTTTGCGTAAGACGCCAAGCACGCGCGCATTCATTGAGGGTGAAGTGGCCGCAGGTTCAAATCCTGCTGGTCCAAGCGAAGCGTGGACACCCGACCAAATTCCGGTGGATGCTGCCCGCGTTGGCCCCGTGAATGACCTAGTACTGTATGGATTGGGCGCCGAATTCGTCGCGGGTATTGTCCAGATTCAGGTTCAGATAGGGTGGGGGGCTCAGCGGCTACCAACAAGCCATCGCGCTGTAGGTGTCGGGTAATGCGTGCAATGATGCGGGTGAGCAGGGCTTCAAGCTCGCTCTGAGCAGGTGCATTGACGCGATGGAACGTGGGTTTGTCTAGCTCGACGGTGTAGACCCCGTCAGTAACCAGCATGTCGAGGCGCACAGCAGACGAGTTAACAGGCGAACCCGCTTTGACCAGCTCCTGAGTATAGGAAGAATAAGCTGCCTTTTCCTCGAATGCTCTGAGTAGAGGATTCAGTACTTGGGAGGAAAGAAGCGGTGACTCAGCTTTTAGGAGGTGCTCGCCAGGTCTGTACCACATCCGCATACCGATTCTGCACGGCTGGCTCAGTTTCGGGTTGATGCACCGCCTGGGACAAGCCGCTGTCGGAATGGCGATAACCAAAGTCCTGACCTAATTCTTCAACAGACATATCTGGCGACAACACTCCTACACTGAGGTAACGGCCCTCCTCTAACATCAAGCGTTGATTCACTAGGTATTCGCCTCTCCAAGTACCCTCAATGCCACCGAGGGTAGTGGGTCGGGCGCCAATGCGATAGAGAAACTTTGGCGATCCATTCTCAAGTATCTGCCGCTTGGCGGATAGCATATGTAACTCCTGCTGCCGCATGAAAGGTTTGATGCTGTTCATTACGCATATCATGCGCGAGCCATTGCTTTGATTGACACCCGTACCGTGCAGCAGTCTGCCTTCGAACATCATCACGGTTCCGGCTGGTGCTGCCAGATTAATCGCGGGCGGCAGCGGCTCTTTTATGGCACCACCCGAGCCCGCTCTAGACACCAATTTGTGCGAACCCGGCACCACCAATGTACCGCCATTTTGCGCCGTCATATCTTCCATGATGAACATGGTGTTAACCGTGTAAGGCGCCACACTATCTTGAAACGGGGCCGTGGCCTGGTCTTGATGTAACCCCTGGGGCATATTGTTGGGGTTAGAGATGATGGCGATGAAGGATGACATGAGAAAGTCAGGCCCCATGGTTTCATTTAGCAACTGTTCGATCAGCGGTCCAGCCTGAACACCCTTTGCGTCGTGTTCCACACACTGAACAAACTGCTCACCTTTGTTGATTAGGGCGTGCACAAATTGCGTGTTTGACGTGGCTTGGCCAGGAATTGGCTCTGTGCCCATCCAACTAGCGACACCGGCCTTGCGTTCGCCTGCAGCTTGTTCAACGAGTCTATTCTTCATACTGTTGTATTGTGCTGCGGAAAGACCTTCTTCAATCAAACAGTATCCCCACTGTTCAAGGTCGCTCCGCAGGGTGCGGATGTCCTTTACAGGGCGCGGCAAGTCTTTTTCGCGCCAATACTCGGCCGCAGCTCCTGTGGTGTTGTAGTAAACATCATCATCCGTGAGATCAATACCCGGGGTTGGCCCTGCCTCACCAATGATGCTTGGATCTAACGAAAATCCATCCTTCGCAGACTGGTGGAAGTTGCGTTTGTAGAGGCTTCTATAGGGCTCGCGGCTCTTGATGAATTGCGTATATAACTGTTCGTCTAACGGACTGTTGGATTCAATGTAAGCTTTGGTGAACTCCGACGGCACTGACATGCGCATTCCCTCAATTACTGGCGCTATCAGCCCAACGCTACCGACAACGCGGTATATCTGTCAATTGGTGTAAGCTGAATTAGAAGACGCTTACAGAACACTCACCCTACCGCTCAGATGATGGAGAATCACCCTTGAGAAACTTGCGAACTCGCCTTGTCCTAGCGACGGCAACAATGCTAGTTGTTAGCTGCGCACAACAGCCGCCGGAGCTTGTTGACACCGACACGCAAACTGCGGGCACGCTGGAAACTCAATTGGGCAAGATCACCGGTAAGGTTATCGATAGCGCCACGGGCCAGGTGCAGAGTTTTCAAGGCATTCGCTACGCACAGCCACCTACCGGTGCTGCCCGCTTTTTGCGGCCGCAAGCCAGCAAAGCTTGGTCAGGGACCTTAGATGCAACCACACCTGCCGCTCAATGCCCGCAAGCGCCCAGGCTAGGCGACACCAACACACCGCAAGCAGAAGACTGCCTGTTTCTAAACATTGTTACACCAAGTAGCCAAGGGAAGCCGCGCCCTGTGCTGTTCTGGATACATGGCGGCGCTTACACCCAAGGCAGTGCCGACGACTACGACGGTTCTGTTCTAGCCGCCCAAGGGGATGTTGTGGTGGTAACAATCAACTACCGCCTGGGGCTTCTGGGTTTTGCCGGGTTGGGTTCCTTAAGTTCTGAATTTGATGGCGCCGCCAGCAACGGATTTCGCGATCAGATTCTGGCCTTGCAGTGGGTCCGCGACAACATCACCGACTATGGCGGCGATCCTAGCAACGTCACCATCTTTGGCAATTCTGCGGGCGGTGGCTCAGTGCTGGCTCTATTGGCCGCGCCGTCTGCAGATGGCCTCTACCACAAGGCCATTGCCCACAGCCCAACCAACACGCACCTACCCTCGCAAGATATGGTTCCAATGCTAGTGGACCACCTCAAGGTGGATCGGGCAGGCCTGGCGGCTAAACTCCGTGACTTACCGGTAACCGAAATTGTGCAACTACAACAAACGGCTGGCCAAACCGGTGGCACGGTAGATGGCACTGTTGTTACCCGCAGCACCAACGAAGCGATTGCAGATCGAGGTAACGCCGGTGTGCCGCTGATCGCCGGTTCCAACTTGGACGAAGGCAAGGCGTTTACCATGCTCCTGCCGGAAGCCGTATGGTCGACTCTAGGCCCTGGGCTTGCGTTGACGGTCACTTCGGGTGCGGACCCAAGCGCTTACCTACAAGCATTGGCAACCAGCTACCCGGACGACACGCCAAAACAAAATAATGAACGCATTTGGGTAGACATGTTCCGCCATTCGGCCATCGCCACTGCGCAGCGTGCTACCCAAGCGGGTCCTGGTGGCTGGTTGTACCAGTTCAACCTGCCAAGTACCAAACCCATAAACGGGGTGCAACTCGGGGCACCCCACGGAGCCGAACTTGCCTTCACCTTCAATACTTTCGCTGCAGGCAAGACGCTGCTATTAGATCTCTACGACGCAACGGACCCAATGGTCACTGACCTTGCGCGCCGTTGGTCTGACACTATTATTGCCTTCGCTAAAACTGGCAACCCCAATGGCGCCGGCCTGCCAGATTGGCCACGCTACGCAAAGGATTCTCGCAAAACACTGGTGCTTGACCGCAACACTCGGGTAGTAGCTGATGTTAACCGCAAGCACCTATTGCTCTGGGAATCCGTAGACGCCGCGCCTTAAAGCATTCGGCTCTATGAACGCTCGACAATTCCGGCACACGAATTGAGAATGTTCAAAGACGCCATTGAACGTGAGTAGCAAATCAAAGATGAGTGATGACGGTGCTGAGTTGCTCAACGCCGTCGAGCAAATGAAAAAAGGTGAGAAGGGTCGGACCCATACTACGGAGCGGTTGCTGGCGATCTCTGCGCGGAAATCGGGCCAGCATACTCAGCGCGAATTCTCAAAGCTGCTCAACGTTTCCATCGACACTGTCCAGGATCGGGCGCAGGGCAGGCGCTCACCAAGAGGAGCTGCAAAGACGCCATTGAAGATTGCGCAAAGCCACCCCAAAGTGTTGGAGCAACTCGCGTCGTAGATAGTCAGTAGAGAGGTCATCGGATTTTTCCGATCCAAACTGGTCGGATATAGGTAGGCGCAGGATGGCTTTCAGCGGCGCATCTTCAGTGGGGTTGGCGATCTGCGGTTTTAGGATGGGTTTGTCAGTTTTAACACGAAGCGTCGGTATAAATGACGGAATGTGTGGCTTTCAGTTGAGTAGAAAAACAGTAAAAACAGATGCTTAGGGGTCTATATCGGTCAGTGCCGTCCCGACCAATTTTCTACCCAGCCTATCAACGGGTCTGGCAGATCCTCAGAGGCGACCACACAGAGAGTTTACTGTGTGTTGATCTAAACGGCAGGCAGAGGACACCGATGATCCTGTCGGATCATCGTCTGCCGTCCCGACCATTTCGATATTTCATGAAATCCCGCATCTTCCCTAGTCCATACGAGTGGATGTGTATTGCCCGATCGGTGGTGGTCGCTCATTGAGCAAACAAACAAAAAAGACGAGTATTAAAAGATTGAATTCGAGCCGTGGAGAACTGCGTGCGCCCAGAGCTATTCATTCGTTTAGTCGTAACCATATGGTTCTTGGCATCATCAACCGCTTCGTCAGGTGAGACACCGATAGGTCAGCAGCTTTCCGATTCAAAGGCTGCGAACGGTTTGTACATTTCCTGGCGTGAACACCTGATCGATGATGCTGAAATTGCTGGCTTTAATCTCACTGGGAGCGATGGCCTGGTGATGGCCGACATCGACGGTGATGGCTATGAAGACATCATTTCCGTGCACGAAGCAGATGATGATTATGACTCGGCGTCGTCAAACGACGATGGATTTGCCCCGGATGCGGGTGGTCATATCCGTCTGGCATTTGGTTCGGCGGATCCCACGGTGTGGCATAACATAACCTTGGCTGAGGCGCCTGCACCGGAGGATGCGGCGATCGCTGATATCAACGGGGACGGCTTTCCCGATGTGATGGTGGCAGTAGAGCTTGCCTACCTTTTGTTTCTACAGAACCCGGGTCCGGATGCCCGTACCAAACCCTGGCCGCAGCTGATTTTACCGATGACCAAGGAACGTGGTTCCTTCATTCGGGTGTTCCTGGCAGATCTGAATGGTGACGACAGACCTGAGGCTATCGCTGCAAACAAAGGTGCACAGCGCCCGGGCCTGCGGGACTTGATGCGCTCTGATCCCGTGTCGATCTACTCGGTAACTGGCGACCCACTCGATGGAGCCAATTGGCAGGAGACAATTCTCGGTAAGTACAGCGTGCCGCAGAATGCGCAGCCAGTAGATCTGGACGATGACGGTGATCTTGATATCGTCATTGGCAGTCGCGGCGAGGAACGGATCGCCTGGTTCGAAAACTTGGGCGATCAGGTTTTCAAAGAACACGCGATCGGCACGATTGGCAGGCATGCCCATGGATTCAACATGGACTATGCGGACATGAACGGTGACGGGCGGTTGGACATTGTCTCTTTGACCCGGCGGGGCGTCGCTTGGTTCCAGCAACCCAAGAACATGGATGAGGGGTGGATCGGTCACCCGATTGGCGCCTTCCCTCCCGACATTTTGATTGGCATGACTCTGGTGGATGTCGATGGTGATGGGGATCACGATCTCTTCGCAGGTGGGTACAGCCGGGGCTCGCGACGTGAGGAGAGCGATACCCCCATTGATTCGCCTCTGGGTCGCCTCGCATGGTTTGAAAACCCCGGCTCTGACTATGCGCCGGGCAAAGACTGGACGAGGCACGAGGTATCACGGCGGAAGCGCGGCATGTTTGATCAATTCATTGCCAGAGATCTGGATGGTGATGGTGATATGGATCTGCTCTCCACCCGGGGGAACAGTGCGCCTTATGATGGCGTTTTCTGGCTTGAACAGGTTAGAACCAGCAAGCCGATGCCGCGATTCAAAGCTGCGCGTGATCAGGAAAGTGAGGAAGTGGGCCTACCCTAAACGGGCAGGAGTAAAAACTTTCACCCGAGCGGGTAACTGATTCGTTTCATTGTAGTGGCCCTTCCTCGCACGGCCTCCGGATTTGGCGCGGTTGACGGTACCGGTCGATAAATTCAAACTCTAGAACATCATCGTTGAACACTGTCGAGTGAGCGGAATATGGCCATGTCACCTTATACTCTGACAACTGCTGATCGGGTGGAGATTCACGAACTTCCGGGGCGATATGGAGATGCGATCGATGATCGAGATTGGGCGAGACTCGATACCGTATTTACTCAGGATGCTGTGTTTGATCTAACCGGTGTTGGCTCCCGGGTCTGCAATGGTCTCGACGACATAAAGGCCTTTATGGAATCGGAGGCCGCTCATCCCCGAACTCACATGATGACCAACATTTATGCCGAATCGGATGAACACGGCATTGAGCTTCGTTTTCGCATCGTGGCATTGATTGGCAAGGGCTTAACCTCAACTGGCAGCTACTACGACAAACTTGTTAAAACCGATAACGGCTGGCGCACCTATCACCGATATGTTTCGAGCCGACGTCGTGACAAGCGCGATGCAGAAGTTGATCTGAAGGGTATTTCGCTTTAAGACCAAGGATGGCAGCCGTAAGCGCAGTTTACAGTCTCTACCGGAATCTTTATCAGGTCCACTCAGAGGACAGAATAAGTCGTCAGGCGTCTCGTTCGCCTCTATTCCCCAGTTCCCGGCGCGCTAATCCACGCACAATTCGTGAGTGCAACTGCATGTCTAGTGGGTAGAACAGAATAACGAGCGCTGACAGTGCGCTCGCTGCGGCGGGAATCAAGAATGCAGACGCGCGAATGCCCTGTAAGGTCTCTGCGGATTGATCGATACCTGCCNTATAGCCNATNGCGCTNAGCAGCAGNCCNATCATGCCNACACCGAGGCCNGAGCCNGCCTTGCTGATCAANTGGCTCAGCCCAAACANAATGCCATCGTCACGNACTCTGCTGCGCCACTGACCATATTCCNCAGTATCCGGCAGCATGGACCAGAACATGACAGCCACCGCGCCGCCCATGATTCCATTGCAAAAGGCGAGCGCCGTTAAGGTAACCANNGNTTTNACGTCGAAGAAAAATAGCGCTAGATTTAGCAGCGCAGCGCCACTTGCTCCAATGACCCAAACCCACCTCTTAGAAAGCCGTCTTGCTATCAGAGTCCAGAGTGGAATGCCGATTCCTGCGCCTAAAATCCCAATTGACATCACCTCAGACACACTGTCGGGATGTCCGGCATAGTAGTTTATGTAGTAGACGATTGATTTGCCGCCGATGGCGGAGCCGATAACGCCGATAAAAGAAGCACCGCATAAAATCCAGAATGCGCGGTTGTGGCGCAGGAAAGAAAGCGTTTGCCGACTTGTGACAGTTTGGCGGCTTGCAAGTCTGACTTCTTCCGATGTGGTAAGGAAAATCACCACCATCATCACCGAAGACAGCAGGGCATAGACGCCAGCGACCTGCACAAAGCCCTCGCGCATGTCGCCGTTGCCAAAGTAACTTGCCAGTTTGAGCATGGTCGCTGCGGTAACAACGCCGCCGANCATAGCNGCGATCATTCTGACACCGGCCATGGTGCCGCGTTCCTGACTGTTGTGCGTCAACGCCGCCGCTAAAGAAGAGTACGGTACCGAAGCTACGGTATAGGCTGTTCGGAAGATCGTATGCGTCACCAGACACGCGATGATCACGTGATCTGGGAACCAGATCGGAGCGGCAAACATACCAACAAAACTGAGCCCCATCAGCGGAGCCCCAAACAAGATATAGGGTCGGAATTTGCCGAAACGGGAACGTGTTCGAGTGACAATCCACCCCATCAACGGGTCAGACACTCCGTCCCAGATGACGGGCAGCATAATGATCAGCCCTGCCACGGCCGGGTCGATGTTCAGAACATCGGTGTAGTAGTAGAGCAGGTATAAGTTCAGACCAGCGAAATACAGATTGAAGCCAAAATCACCTGAGCCGTAACCCAAAGTGGTCACCCAACTCACATTTTTGACACCGTTTCCTGATGCCATGTCTTTCAAGTTATGGTCCAAGGTTCTGGCTTCTCTCACGGTATCCTGGCAGCGGGGGTCCTGAGCATAAGGCGATTGCATCTAAATTTCTTGGGAATCGTTGCGTCGGGTGAATCTGGGGCAAGGCAGTGGCAACGCCGCGATTCAAATCGTTTTGCCCTAAGTAGTACACTCTGGAAGCATGCCGCCGGAGCAGCACCTAATTGAACGAATTGGAACGTGAGAAAAATCAAACTATGAACAATGAAAAGACATCGGACAGCCCGCATTTCATATCGTTAAACGAAGCCGCGGAGATGACCAAGGGGACTCGAATAACCTTTATTCCCGGCGTACAAGCACTGTATGCGGAGGCACTGAAAAATATCTGTTTTGTCAAAAACATACCGGTCATCAGGGCGTTGCACCCGGTGATGGGTATCGACAAAGACACAGGAGAGGATCGGCAGGCGCGGTTGTACGAACTGACCAGCCAGACGGGTTTGCCCACGATGTTTCATGATGAAGAGCGTCCGCGCAACGTCTGGACGGAGCAACTTGCCCTTGCAGAAAGAATCGGCGGCTCGGGCAGCCCGTCGCTGATTCCCGCCAGTTTTGAACAGCGAGTCGAAATGTTCGGTCTTTGTGCTGTCGTCTTGGGTGAAGACGGTTTGGTATGGAACATGAGGATTTTGAACGACGGCCCGTTGAGTCGAAAGTACGGATTCAGTGATGACGCGAGTGCAGCAGCACCCGCAAAAATTGCCGATGTAATCACCTTGATCGACTCTTGCCTACAGCGACAGGCCGAGCAAGGGTCGCCCTATCTCGTCGGCGACGCGCTGACAGCAGCAGATGTCTATTGGGCGACG
>NYVG01000010.1 GCA_002684495.1 Gammaproteobacteria bacterium
GAAATGCGTATTCGCGGACCTTATGAGTCCATTGAGGNGTACGCGCTTACCGAGCTCGTACCTGACAGTGGTTGGGGCNTNCANTGCGAAAACTCNTTGGTCAGGTCGTTGACGGGACTGCTGTATTGGCCGGTTATTTTTGCTGACGTAGANGATGCTTTTACNAATCCATTTCAGTCTGCNCCCCACGATNTGTTTAGCGAGGACTTTTGCCAACGGCGCAGGGTGCTTCTAAGCAACCATGAGCGGAGCCTGAGTGATGATTCCCAGTTGGTAAAATTTCTAACCCTCACCGTGCAAGCAAAAAATGGCACCGCCAATCGCTTGGTGAATTGGTCGTTGCTGCAAACGGTGCCGCTAGAACAATGGCTTGAGGCTGTGCCGGTCAAGGTTATTAGAGCGTTGTGCCAGTTCCTTATTCGTAACCTTGGGGACTACCGCAGTGGCTTTCCTGACCTCTTTATCTGTTACGGCCCGGATGATTTTGAATTTGTCGAAGTTAAGGGCCCCAATGATCAGCTGCAGCCCCAGCAACGTGCCTGGTTTAGGGTGTTCGACGAATTAAAATTGCCCGCTCGAGTATTAAAGCTAAAGCCTCAGTGATGCAGCGCCTGGCCGTTCGACAGTTAGCAGAGTTTGTGTTTCGCCAGGGTGACTTGCATCCCGCGCGAGAAGGCCGCGGGGTAGAGGCCCAAGAGGGCATTGAGTGCCAACAAAAGGTTCAATCCTCGCGACAACAAGGTTCAGCGGAATTCGCGGCTGAAGTCAGCGTTCGCTTGGATATGCAGATTGACGGCGTGCAGACGCGTCTTGCCGGGCGTGTAGATGGGTTGTTCCGCTCGGATAAACGCGTTTGGCGTGTTGAGGAATATAAGGCGACCCGAGTTGGGGACGTAGCGCTTAATCCCGTGGATTGGGGGCAATGCCTGATTTACGCTGGTTTATTGAGCACCCAAGAGTCCATAGAGCGCATCGAACTCGCGGTAATCTATGTTCATCCTGAGACGCTGGCTGAACAGGTCTTTGAGCGCTCGGTTTGCACAAAGACAGCCCAAGCGAGCCTTTCGCTGGCCCTGCTGTGTTACGAGGTGCGGCAACGCCGGCACCGACTGCGATGCGAAGCTCGTGGGGCTTGGATGCAGGCTCGCGACTTTCCTTTCCAACGTTATCGATCGGCGCAGCGATCGGTGGCGCACAGGGTTTACCGGACACTGGAAAATGGCGAGCACTTGCTGCTGGAGGCGCCGACGGGCTCGGGCAAAAGCATGGCGACAATTTTCCCGGCCCTAAAGTACCTGCAACCGCAGCAGCAATTGTTCTTCCTCACAAATCGCACCACTGGCGCCGAGGCGGCTCTGAACAGTGCTGGGCTCGTGGCCGATACATCGAAATATCTGAGTGTGGTGCAACTTACTGCGAAAGAAAAAATGTGCCAAACAGATGGTGTGGCTTGCGAGCCTCAAGACTGTGGGCGCTGCAAAGATTATTTCGTGCGCGCGCCGTATGCGGTCAATGAGCTTCTGCAGCGGGGCATTGTTGATCGGTATACGCTGCAGCAAGTCGCGGATGAATTTAGCGTCTGTCCTTTTGAGTTGAGTCTAGATCTGGCGGTTTGGGCTGACATGATTATTGGCGACTACAACTACCTATTCGACCCCTTTGTTAAGTTGCAGAGGTTTGCGGATCCAGGTCGCAGCCTTTTACTGGTTGATGAAGCCCATCAACTAAGCGGTCGCGTTTCTCAAATGCTCAGCACAGAAATAGCGATAGACAACAAGGCCGCCTTGCTGGAATCGCCCAGCGACGACTTTAGTCATGCTGCAAATGAAGTGTTTAGCGTCATTCGCGGGCTTGCTCAGAGCGCAAGGGGCGATGGGACACGGGTTATTGAGCGGCCTTTGCAACTAGAAGCCGCAGCCCAGCGTCTAATTGAGACCGTAGAGGCTTTGCAATCATTCGACGACTTGGATTCTCAATCATTGGAGCTGTATTTTGCCTGTTTGCGCTGGGTGCGGAGTCTCGAGTGGTTTGAGGAACGGGAATATCAGCATCTGAGTATCGAACATGCTCAGGGCTATATGATTCAACGCCTGTGTCTGGACTCTAGTACCTATATCAGTGACGTGCTTCATGCTCATGCGGCTAGCATTCGATTCTCTGGGACGGTATCGCCGTTGGCCTTATATCAGCGGTTGCACGGCTGTGCTGAGGACCAAGATGAGCGCGCGGCTTCCCCCTTCAACGCTACGCAGAGTGCTGTGCTTGTCGTGCGCGACATACCAACCTATTTCCGCCGACGCAGCGACAGCCTGCCGATGTTGAGTGAATTGGTGAATGCTCTTGTCGAGGCGCGCCCCGGACGTTATCTGATTGCTTTTTCCTCCTACAGTTACCTCGAGGCTTTTGCTCAGCAGCATAGTGCGCTGGGTCATGTCTTTCGCAGTCAAAGCAGTGCCGACAGTGCTGTAGATATACAGGCGCACAAGGACTTTGTGCTGGGCGCGACGTCCGTCGTTTTTGGCGTTGTTATGGGTGGCAGCTTTAGTGAATCGGTAGAATTTGGCGTGGGTCAGTTATCGGGGGTGATTGTTGTTGGCATTGGTTTGCCACCGCCAACCTTGCAGAGGGATCTGGTTGCTAAACATTTTGATGCAATCGCAGGTCTAGGCTGGGGCCAAATGATTGCCTACACCCAACCTGCGCTAACTAAGGTGATTCAGATGGCCGGACGCTTGGTGCGCTCAGAGCATGATCGCGGGATCATTTGTTTAGTTGATGAACGTTTTTTGCAGCCGCAGGTTCAAGGGTTCCTGCCGGCCCACTGGGATAGCAAAAATGTGCCGCTACAGCAGGTTAAATCTGTAGTTAGCGGCTTCTGGCGAATGACATAGGGCGAGCCGCCCAGTAAGCTTGAGCCATGATTCGCCGTACCAAAATAATCTGCACCATCGGTCCCGCTACTACCAGCTTTGAGGCGCTCAAAGAGCTCTATGAGGCGGGAATGAATGTGGTCCGTCTAAATATGTCCCATGCTGATCACGCGACGTCGTTAAAGATCATCAATTGGGTAAAAACATTAAACCGACAAATTCCGTACCCGATACCCATATTGCTAGATACCCAAGGGCCGGAAATTCGTACCGGTGTGTTGGCAAATCCAATGCAACTTAATACCGGTGATGTGGTCACATTGAGTGTGCGCGACTCTGAACTGGTTGAGCAGAAGTCGATACAAGTAAATTACGGCGAACTTGTTGATGTGATGGACGTAGGCAGCACAATTACCGTCGATAACGGCCTGATGAACTTTAAAGTGCTGCAGAAAAAAGACCACCAGTTGACCTGCGAGGTAATCGATGGGGGTACTTTGGGCAGTCGTAAGCATGTGAATCTGCCTGGCGTCAGAGTTAATTTGCCCGCGATTACGGCAAAGGACGAACGCGATATCCAGTTTGGTCTGGAGAACGACGTGGACTTCATCGCATTGTCGTTTGTGCGCAGCCCTGATGATGTGGCGCAGCTGCGTAAGTTGCTTGGCAAGAAACAACAGTCCATCAAGATTATCTCCAAGATCGAAGACCGCGAAGGGGTAAAGAATATCCACGACATTGTGGCGTTGTCCGACGGCATCATGGTGGCGCGGGGTGATTTAGGCATTGAGACGGATATTACCGACCTGCCGAATATCCAGCGGCGCTTGGTGCATGCCAGTGCTAAAGGCGGGGTGCGATGCATTGTGGCAACNCACTTACTTGAGTCNATGATCGACAATCCCATTCCCACNCGNGCCGAAGTAACAGACGTGGCCAATGCCATCTANGAGGGCGTTGATGCTGTCATGCTCTCCGGTGAGACCAGTGTCGGCAGTTATCCGGCGCGCTGTGTCGAACAGCTGGATAAAATTGCTAAAAATGCAGAGCGTTTCCCGGGCCTAGGGTATGAAAAGGCGCTGACGGTGAATGTCGATAAGCAACACGTTGCGGTGCATGCGGTGGCTCTGGCCGAGGCGCTAAATGCTGAAGGTATCGTAGTGATTACCCGCCGTGGTTTGACCGCTGATTTCGTTACGACCGCGCGGCCCCAGAGTGTGCCGATATTTGCCTTTACGAATAACAGCCAGACGCGACGACGGCTGGCACTTAACCGTGCGGTGCGCGCCCATCGTATTGCCTTCAGTAGTGATCCGGAAAAGACACTACAGCGCTCTTTTGACCTGTTGCAAGAGCGAGAGGGCTTGAATAGGGCCTGTAAGCTGGTGGTTATATCAGATGTNCTGGCTAATCAGCCGACAGAAGCCATTCAAATTCGTAATCTCACTTGAAGTGCGCAGTCGGCTAGAGGCTGCTGAGCATGCGAGCGGCTGCCAACAGCAGCATCACTGCAAACAAACGCTTTAATTTATCGGCGGGAACACGCTGGGCATAGCGTACACCGAAAGGTGCCGTTATCACTGCGCCCAAAATAATGGGGAGCAGTGCTTGTAAATCAATCCAGCCCAACATTGCCAGATCAGTGGGGGGCTTTGATGAAAAGGCATAGGAAACAGCACCAAATAATGCCAGCGGAACGCCNAGTGCACTGGCTGTGGCTGTTGCTCGGTGGGGTGGAATATTAAAATAGCTCAGGGTTGGTACCAGAATATTACCACCGGCTATGCCCACTAATGCGGAGACGCAACCTGCGACCGCGCCAATAATCGCGCTTAGGCCAGCGCCGGGCAATTGTCTGTTCGGTGCGGGCCGCCATTGCCAAAACATAACCGCGGCAACCATAAGAAAGAAAATACCAAAAAATATTTTTAACAACGTAGTTGGCAGCATTGGCGCCAAATAACCAGCAATCGGACTGCCAACAATGAGCGCAGGAAGGAATCGACGCACAGCAACAATATCCACCCGCCCTGCGCGAATTTGGGTGATCGCGGCGGACATTGTAGTGAATACGATGCATGCTAGGGATGTTGCAACGGCAATAATAAGCGTGTGTTCTGGGCTATGGCGATTAAACTCGGAAAAATATATGGCCAGGGCTGGAACGATGACTATGCCTCCACCGATTCCCAGTAAGCCAGCTAGGAAGCCGCTGCTGATTCCTAAGCCGAGACAAAAAACTATAAAGAATATTGTTTCCAAGGAGACTGTTTTTTCCGTTAACTCTCGGACAACATAAAGCACTGGAATCCAAAAGAACAACATGGAAGTTATAAGAGCCAACTTATTTTTGCTGTTAATGGCCTGTGCGCCGCTTGGGTATGGCGCAGAGGTCATATTGGCCAATGGCGATCGTTANNTNGGTGAGGTGGTTGACGGAGTGTTNAGCGGCAAGGGCACATATATCTGGGCCNTAGGCGACCGNTACGAAGGNAATTTCGCNAATGATCAGCCNGATGGCNTCGGTACATATACNTGGATAGATGGCCGCGTNTACGAAGGTCAATTTGTAAACGGTTTGCGGCAAGGTCAGGGGCAGTTGCGCTGGGCTAATGGCGATTTTTACCAAGGTGCGTTCGCTGCTAACGCCATGCATGGCCCCGGTACCTTTATCTGGGCCAATAAAGATCGCTACCAAGGCGAGTTCGTAAATAACAGGCGTGCTGGACGTGGCGTTATGGTTTGGCATACCGGGCAGTCCGACGACGGCTTGTTGGAAAATGGCCGTATGCATGGCCAGGGTCGCTTGAAGTATGTTGATGGCAGGGAATATCAAGGCGCCTTTGTAGCGGGGCTCAAGAGCGGTGAGGGTACATTTAGCTGGCCTAACGGCAATCGCTATGTCGGGAGTTTTGCACAAGATCAACGCTCAGGCACTGGGGTTTTTTTGTGGCGCGACGATACGGTTTATCGCGGGCAATTTAGCGGCAATAAGCAGCATGGCTATGGTGTTAAAGAGCTGCCGAGCAATGTGGCAGAACTGCAAGTCTGGCGTGAGGGAGAGATCGTTGGTTCCACGCGGATCGCGGAGAATGAGTATTGTGCATTACAGCATTTGCAACGAGCGTGGATGTTCTCTGCCAAAACCTGTGTTAACGGACTGGCCCACGGCAAGGGCGTGGCTGTGAGTTTGGATGGTGATTTTGTCGTTGCAGATGGTGTGTTCGTGCTGGGCCAATTGGTCGCTGGGGAGTTGATCGAGATACCACCCAAAGTGACCAGCATGCGGGTAGGTAGTCCCAATGGCTGAGGGTTTTCAACTGCCCGGTTACACCGTAACCCGAACTTTGCGTGATGATGCTGAGGAATTAGCTGTACTGGGCTATCAGCAAGCCCTTAATAAGCGCTGTTTTGTGCGTGCGGTGCGCGGCTCTACTGCCCAAGGTCTTATGCAGACCGAAGTGGACGTGCTTAAAGGGTTTACTGATCCCAAGCTGCTGCAGCTTATCGATCATGGTCAGTGGGGAGACTGGCATTACAGTGCCGTTGAATATGTGAGTCAGGGGCGCCTGACCGATCTTCTGCAGCAGGGTCTATCTCTGAAACAGTTGATGCGGATTATCAAAGCCGTCGCCTATGGCTTACAGCAGTTACACGATGCGGGTTTTGTGCACCACGGTGTGTCTGCAGAGCGCATATTTATGCGTAGCGATGGCACAGCAGTGCTTGGGGGTTATCAGTGGTGTTCGCAGGTCGATAGCGAACATCCCAAGTCCAAGTTGTTGTTAGAGCATCTCGCGCTGTCAGGTCTGTGCAGTCCCGAAGTATTGCTTGGTGAAAGGAGTCAGTCGGCCAGCGATTACTTTAGTCTTGGCGCTGTGCTCTATCAGGCATTGGTAGGCCAGCTGCCTTTCAATGCTGCGTCGCAAAGGGAATTGTACGAGCAAATTACTCAGCGGCCATTACCCGCGCTACCCCAACAATTCGGGTTTATGCGGCCGTTGTTGGAAAAACTGCTTGCCGCTAATCCAAGCCAAAGAATTGGTAGTTACCACGATCTGCTCGATCATCTCGAACAACTGACCGCGCAGCAGGATTGGCCGGCAATCATGCTGCGCAATGAGGATATTGCGAGCCAAGAAGTTCGCGCATTGGGTGGTAATTTACTGTCCACAGACGGGGACGGTCGGCCAAGCAAGAGGACGCTGCGCCGAAAGCAACGGCAACGGCGTACTGCAGTGGGGTTTGTTGCTGTGGTTACGTTGTCTCTAGCATTCGGCTTAAGCTATTTCGTTCAACCGACCCGCATGCTCAGTGTTGATGTGCTGGCGGCTTCCCTAGGCCTGGCGGAAGATCCGGAGCTTGTTGCGGCCTGGGACGAGGCCCAGTCGCTGCGCCAGGATCCTAACCAGGGTCTTACAGCTATTGTGGCCGCATATCAGCGAGTGTTGNCCCTTGACCCCGACTATGCNCCGGCNCGCGAGGCNATGGCGACACTGATGACNGAATGGAAGCAGGCCATNTCTAGTGCGCTAGTGAACGACAATACCGAATTGGCCGCGACNCGACTGGAGGAGGCANCCGCACTGTTGCCTAACGACCCGGAGATCAATCTCTTATCNCTGCAACTGCAGAATCGCTATCGCGCTGAGCGANTGCTCAAAAGCACCGAGNCTTTGCTTACCAGTCATGGGCTTAGCGACTCACCCAGTGCGGCGGCGGCGATTCAGTCCTACCAGGAAATTTTGCGCCTCGCNCCTAGNCANCCNGGNGCGNTNGCNGGCCTCGATACCCTGGCTCGCCACTATGTGGANTTGTCTAAGCAGGCGGCGAANGACGGTAAGGTGGCTCAGGCNATTCGCTTTTTAGAAAGGGCTACGGCGGCTAATCAGTCACTGCGNAGCCTCGATGACGCNCGGGAACTCATATCCAAAGCAACCACGCTAAAGGCGGCGATAGATGCCTTACTGCAGCAGGGCAGTGATCTCTTGGCGGCCGGCGCATTGGTGCGACCCAAGGGCGAAAATTCGGCGGAGCGGTTCCAGCAGGTGCTTGCAACAGATCCGGACAATCCAGCGGCCTTACAGGCGATGCTTGGAATTTCCCAGCGGGTTCTATTGCAGGGTCAGCAGCTAATGGATACCGGTGAGCTTGCAGCCGTGGACGAGTTGGTGGCCGACGCTGCCAGTGTTGGTGTCAGCGATAGTGTCGTTGAACAATTGCGCACTGGAGTTACCAACGAACGACAACGACTGCAAACGGTCGCTGAGCTGTTGGCCCAAGGTCTTGAGCTATTCAATAACGGCTTGTTGACCGAACCGAGCAAGAGCAATGCAGTAATGGTGTTACGTAATGTACAACAGCTCGACCCGGGTAATGCCACCGCACAAGCGCTGTTGCGCCGATGTGCTGAGCGTTTGGTTGAAGTCGCTGTTGAAGCGCGTAGATTTGGCCTATTAGCAGACGCCGATCAGTACCTTGCGCTAGCGCTGTCCATACAGTCCGACGCACCAGAGTGGATTGAATTGCAGCGTCAGTGGCAGCGTTCCTAGAACCATTGCATTTGCTAAGGCCGCCTCCTATATTGCGCAACACCACGCAGTTTGAGGCAGTACATGGCTGTAGAAATTCCTTACCGTCGGCAACTAGAATTCGAATATGGCCAAGTGGCCACCATCGCTCCCGGCATTCGGCGGGTGATAGCGAATAACCCCGGGCCTTTCACATTTCATGGTACCGGAACTTACATTCTTGGCACTGGCAAGGTTGCAGTGGTTGATCCAGGGCCTGATGATCAGGCCCATATCGATGCGATTCTTGGGGCACTTGAGGGCGAGACCATCTCGCATATCCTAGTCACCCATACACATATGGATCATTCCCCGGGCTGCCGCAAGTTACAGGCTGTATGCGACGCCCCGACTTACGCCTATGGTCCTCACGGCGCGGGCAAAATCGAGCAGGGTATAAGTGTCGAAGAGGGCGGTGATATGGATTTTGTGCCAGATCACCAAGTGCGCCATGGGGACATTATTGAGGGCGAGGATTGGACTGTTGAGTGCGTATATACGCCAGGGCATACCTCAAATCACATGTGTTTTGCATTACAAGAGCAAAAAGCTCTGTTCACTGGCGACCATGTTATGGGCTGGTCCACGAGTATTGTNTCNCCACCCGATGGNGATATGTCCGACTATCTCGACAGTTTAGAATTACTGTTGCAGCGNGACGATCAGGTCTACTGGCCCACGCANGGNCCCTGCATTGATGAGCCAAAANCCCACGTGCAAGCCTTTATTCANCACCGNCAAGAGCGCGAGCAGCAAATTATTGACTGCATTGAGCAAGGGATCTTCAAGATTGGCGAAATGGTGCCAGCNATGTACCACGACACNCCGGAGTTTATGTANCCNGCGGCNGCNCGNAGNGTGCTGGCGGCNATGGATAANTTGGTTAAAAAGGACCGCGTCATTGTGGTCAGTGGCAGCGGCTTAGAGGGGGAATACCAGCTGAGTGCCAGCTAGGGGCGAATCGCCTCCAATCGTGCTGCCGACTCGGCTTCCGCTAACGGCAGCTGCACAACCATAGCAACACCCGAACCGTCCGGCAGGTTAACGGCTTTGGCAACTCCGCCGTGGTGCTCGGCAATAACCCGCACGACGTATAAGCCAAGCCCAAAGTGCAGCCGATTTTGTGGCCCCCGATGGCTCACCATTGAGTCAAAGGCGGATTTTAAAACCTGATCGCTCATCACTGGACCTCGATTCGCGACGGAAATCTGCAGAGTGTCAGGAAAAAAGTCCAGCTGGATTCTCACGGCGGTGCCTTTACGGTGGAAATCCACGGCATTGTCTATCAGCTTGTCCATGAGCTGCTCAATACGAAAGTCCGCGATCATTGCAATAGCCGGCCCATCTGAGCCTTGGTAAATCATGCGAGTATCTTTATGAGCCAGGGCGCAGTTTGAAACGTAACTGCGCAGGAAGCTGTCGAGATCTACGGCTTCTAATTCTTCGGCCTCTAAGGACTCTTCAAGATTGGCCGCATCGGCGAGGTTTTGCACAATCGAACCAATGCGGTGCACCCCGCGTTTGGCACTCGCCAGGTACTTACTTTCATCCACCTCGGGGAACTCCTCAGCAAGATTCTGCAATGAGGTGCTCAGGGTATTTAGCGGATTATTGATCTCGTGGCGCAGTGTTCTGGGCATGCTCTCCAGAAACGTATTGTGCTGATGCAGCTTTTCGAGCATGTTCGACACACTTCGGGAAAGGTCGCCAATCTCATCCCCGGCATTAACCTCACTTTTCAACTCGGCCCGGCGTAAGCGCCCGTAGTGGTCTATGGCTGCCGACGCTTCCTGACGCAAACTGCGTATACGCCAGGCGAGCCGGCCGGCAAATGCGAGCAGCGCCACAAATACAGCGACAAGACTCACTACGGATAACAGCAACACTTGTTCCAAGGATGTGCGCTGAAATTTCAAAATATTGTCGATGTCTTGTTCGACCACTACGGTGCCGATAACTTTTTCTGCTGAAACGATAGGGTGTGCGGCAAGGATCATTTCTTGGTTTGCGGAGATACGGTTTCTCAGCGCAATAGGATCGCCATTGAGGCTGTCGCGAATGACTCGCTCGGCTACTAAATTTTGTGCATCTGCAGTCTGATTACTGGCTGACTGCAGTTCTTCACCAGCAATCAACTGATGTAACCACGGGCGCAGGCGCGAGAATAAGCCTGAGAGGGTGAAGTCTGATGTTGAGTCTGAAGCGGTGGCGGCAGGGGTTTGGATGGTTCCCGCCTCTGCGCGCACCCGACCTTGATTGTCGATAACGAGAATTCTTGCGCCAGAGTAACCTAGGCCTTGAACAATATTGCGCACTTCCGGCGTACCTAGGACCACCAAGTCGAAACTTTCTTTACCGGCGCTAGGGAGCGTGCGAGTGCTGCGCACGGTATTTCGAGCCGCAGGATCATCAACATCGACAAAGGTCATGCCGAAATAACGGCGCGAGCCCAATAGCGCTAAGGGAAAGCGGAATTCCACAAATACCTCGTCGCCGCTGGGGAGTAGAGCGCCTTGGATTCGGTTATCTGCAACGCCTGATGCGGCGTAGCGCCATTGCTCATCCATGGCAAAGCCAGTGACTACATTCGAGGACTGAAAGACTAAACTTACTCGACCGTCCTCGCCGTCAGCGCGGATGAAGTTCAACTGGATATGGTCAGCGTTATCTAAGCGTAGGTACTCTGGATCTCGATACACGATAGATTGATCGCGAATGCGCATGTAGACGTATAAAAAATCAGCACGTTCCCCTAACAGCATCTTAAAGTCCGCGTCCTGGACGCCATCAAGAGAGCCGAATTCAAGATATTGGAGCTGTTGCGACGGACCCCAATCTTCAGTCTGGCCATCCAAGCGAATGCTATTGGTTAAGGGCTGCGCGTACAGAGGTTCAAAGTCCTCAAGATTAAGGGGCAGGTCATTGAATAAATCGTCGCGGCCGTTGAATAAGGTCGATATGCCCTCAGCGGTAAGCAGTTGCGCTTGGGACTGGCCCTGAACCAACAAGCGCTCCATTTCCACCAACTGCTGATAGCTGAACCATGGCACTGCCAATAGTGCGAGTCCCATAAGGGCAAGCTTAGTGCCTAGGCGCGGGCCACGAAATCGACTTCTAAGGTTGGCTAACACATTAAGGCCATCAGGGAAGGGGGCTATTGCGACCAGCGATAGCCGAAGCCGTACTCGCTTTTGATGCAGGCAAAATTGCTGTCGAGTTTTTCGAATTTTTTGCGGATGTTACGCATATGGGTATTGATCGTATTGTTCGTGACCAAGCTCTGCATGGTCGCGTTCATAAGGGTTTCGTAGCTCACGGCGTTACCGGGTACACGGACCAGTTTGGCCAGCATACGTACCTCGGTGCCAGATAAATCGATACGTTCACCCTTCCAGGATACCAACAAAGCATCTTGATCCAGTGACAGATCGCCGATGGTCTTGGCATTGGATTGGCGTTGCGCACCGGGAGTGTCTCGGGCTTCATTAATACGCAGTAACGAGGAGATTCTTTCAGCCAAATAATCCAGTGAAATTGG
>NYVG01000011.1:0-5771 GCA_002684495.1 Gammaproteobacteria bacterium
TTAATCCGCCAGGCCACACCCGTTGAATTTCTCCATCCAGCCTGTGCTGATGGCAAGCCATTCCTTAGCTGGGAGCTGATCACCCAAACCGATGACGGTGAACCACCGCGCAAGATCAGGGCGATTGATCCCACCCATGAAGGTCGGATGCAGGTGTTCCTCAAGCAATTAAGGGAGCAGGCCTTTGAAAATATGCAGCGCGGTTCTGGTCAACACGCTTGGGATGATTTCTGGGATCTGAATGATGCCTTCGCGCAGTTGCAGCCTTATTGGTGCCTGACCTGCCACAAGGCTCAGGGTTCCCAATTCCGCAACGTATTTGTCCAAGGTCGCGATATGGATCGCGCTGCTGGTGGTGCCAATGAACGCCGCCGACTTTGGTACACCGCAATTACTCGGGCACAGCGTGCCGTTCACCTCATCGCTGATCAGGAGCTGGGCTGATGACACTCATCTCTTCCGACATCGATCACCTCAAATCTGAAGGGTGGCAAAAGAAGGACATTGATTGGGCCGTGGCTCAGGGGATCCGCTCCCTCACTCCCGAGCAATCCGATGCACTTCATATCGGCTGCAAGTCAGATAAAGGCTTGGTCCACCCCTCAGGTCTGTTCTTTGACTACGGGCAAAGAGATGGAAAGACCTATGGCCAATTGCGCTGCCATAGCCGCATCAAACGACAAGGCGGGAAGCCTGCTCCCAAGTACCTCCCCACAGTGGGGGTGAAACCAATCGTGTGGATGCTTGATGACTGTCAGGCCATCACGGAAGGATGGAAAGACGGTGCCGCCAGTTTCATTCGGCATGAAATTCCCATGGGTGCCATCGGGGCCCCCTCCTATTTCCGTTCGGCTACGGCCGACGTCGATTCAGGCATTCCATTCCTGCTCGATTGCGATACTCCATATGTTCGTGAGGTCTGGCGCATCCTTGTGATCGCTGGAATTGAACAAAACAGACGGATTGGTCACCTGCCCTGGATGGATGACCATCCCAAGGGTGGGATGACCGAGTTCTGCTTCGCCAATGGTGCCAGCCAGCAGGACGTGATGAATGTCATCGGCAGTGTTGCTAGGCCAAAGGAATATCTTTTCCGCCTGGCTGATCTTTGGGTTCAGGCCACTGACGATCAATGGCGGGCAGCAAATAAAAATGCCGAACTAGCAAGGGTGCCACTCCTAAAGGCAGCCAATGCTGAACAGCTCGCCAAAACCGCTGCTGCCTGTCTCACCACAAGCGAAGCCGGTTCCTTGTTTGGGGTCATCTTCAAAAAGCTTGGCGTCAAAAAAACTGATCTGCAAAAGGCCTTCGATTCACGTCGCAGCAAGTTGCAACGTCAGAAACGCCTGGCAGCTCGTCGAGACCAAAAGGCCGAAAACAAACCCATTTACGCCGTTGATAGTGCCACCACCCTGGAGGCCTGTTTGCTTCACAACTTGCAGGTGGCTCATGGCGGTGGGATGGTCACCCGCAATCTGCAGTTCTGGCGTTGGGAAGATGACCAACACCATTGGACCCGGCGATCAGGCCATGAGGTCAAAAATTGGTTGTCGAAAGATCTTGAGGGCTACTACCAACCCGCCGCAAGTGAAAACGACATCGATCGCTTCACCTTCAGCACCACGGAATACATCAAACGGGTCAGCACTTATCTGCAGATCCGTCTTGATGATCAACGTCTGGATTCCAATCCCAACCTGATTCCATTCACCAATGGTGTCTTTGATGTCGCCACCGGTGAACTGCTGAACCATGACCCCAGCCTTGGTTGCACCTTCTGCATTCAGGGCGATTACATCGCAGCCGGTAGCGGTGGATCTCTTGGTCCAGCTTTCCTTCATCTGCTGGATACCAGTTACGAAAAAGCTCATCACCAGATGCTGCGGGCTGGTCTTCGCATGGTCATTGATCCCACCATGCCGTCTGGCAAATGCCTTGTGTTGCTAGGTGATTCCCGATCAGGGAAAGGTGCATTGCTCAGTGTGATTCGGAAGCTATTTCCATCCCATGCGGTCAGTGGCCTTTCCCGCCTTGAGCACGTTGACGGGAAGGAAAACATTTACCAATCAGTCCTTGGCAAACGACTGATCACCTTTGGCGACCTCAACGGTAGACAGTCCAAATACGGCAGCTTTTACGAGCTAGTCGATCAGGCCCCAGTAACTGCCAGACGGTTATTTGAATCGGAAGAGGTCAATGTTGATTTCGTCGGTCGGTTTGTTTTGGCCATGACCAAAATGCCGATCTTTGTTGATGACGACGGCAACACCGGCTGGACGGGCAGAGCATTTGTTGTTCCAACCATTCCTGGCCAAAGGGATCGGAGCTCATACGACGGCAGTCTCGAAGCTGATCTCGCCAAGGAAGTTGGCACCATCGCCAGCTGGGCTTTGGCAATGGATCGGCAAGAGGCCATCGACATCCTGCAAGGACGATCAGATGACCAAGAGATTCAACGTGTTCAGGCCTCTGCTGCAGCCACCACTGATTCACTTTCTGAATTTGTGGATCAATGCTTGGTTCCTGCTGACGCCACNGTTGAANCNGGCCAATTGGATCTCATTGATGCCTATCGCCTGTTCTGCCATACCACCAATAAAAAGCCGCTGGCTGATGCACGTTTCATTGGGCAACTCAGGAAGGCACTGCCTCACCTGAACCAACAACGGCGGCAAATACCGCGGCCTGATGCACGGGAACTTGGCATTGATATGGAGAACCGCTGGCTCCCTGCCCGGTTCTTTGGATTTAATCTCGACCCAGAGGTGTGGCATCGAGATGTCACCGATGAGCTTCCACCTTTGGACTACACCTCAGATGATTTTCGATCGGGAATCGACTGGGAACGGACCTTGGCCAACTGGGAATCCAAGGGACTTGCCTTTGATTGGAACCGGGACTCGAAGCGTTCCAAAACAGGGTTCATCAGCCGGNACGGACTTGAATCAGCAGAAGGTCGATTGATGGAACTGCGGCAACACAAGCCGGAAGTCCCTCAAGACTGATGGGACACGGTGGACTAAGAGCAGTGGGACAGGGATCAGGTCAACAGCCTGTCCCGGGCTGCAATAACTGGGTTTTAAAGAATTGGAACAGGGTGGGACAAGGTACTTACTCTTTATTTCTAAGAACATTATTTATGCGCCCTTAATTCATGCCCATACACACACGCATTCAGCCCTAGAGCTTCAAGTCGTTTTTAACCTGTCCCACCCTGTTCCCCTGTCCCAGCAACATTTTGACCAGCCATAATGGAGGCATGGGACAAACAGTTGCTAAACAAAGAAGATCTCAATCGCTCATCGATCGCGACGTAAAGGCTTANGAGCTGCATATGAATGGGCTCTCCATTCGCGCCATCGGTGATGACATTGGACTTAAGTCTTCCCGCTCTGCTTGGGATGCAGTTAATCGGGGAAAAAAGTATGTCGAAGAAAACGGGATAAACATTGAACGCCGCACGATTGAAATCGATCAGCTGTTCAAAAACACGCTTGGTCACTTGGCTGGTGAAATTGCACGTCAGGCCGATGAAGGTCGCATCGTTGAGATTGAAAGGAACGATGGGTCAAAGGAAGTCCGCCGCACTCGTGGCATTGATCCCCGCACAGCCGAAGCATTGGCGCGTTCCGCAGANCGATGGGCGCAATTCCTGGGNATCACCGATCGAGCTNCTGAGGTNAATCAGCAAGCCACGGTGATTCAGCTATCGGCACCAACGGATGGCGCTGCATTTGCTGACAAGTGGAACTCCACTGAAACGGTCAATATCACGCCAAGTGAGAGCAAAAGTGAGAGCAAAGGCGAGCTACNGCTTGCAGATACTTGTTCAGAACTACATCGACCTACGGCTAGAGAAGCCGTTGATGGGTCTGAACGTACTCAGCAGGAGCTGTTCTCATGACGGCAACAGCACCGACAGCGGTCGCAGCACCAGGGCCTGAGATCAAGGAACCAACGCTGACTCAGCAGCTGATGCTCGATGCGCCATGGTCCGATGACCTGTGTGTTATTTCGGCCAGGGGTACAGGCAAGAGCTGGGGCATTGCATTGGTGGTGGCCCGTGATGCGGCTCACTTCAAAAGTAAGTACAGCTGCCTGATCACCAGAACCACATTCCAGGGTTTGAGCGAGTTGCAAGGATTGTTGTGGCGCTATCTATCAGTGGCATTCCCTGGCACGAGCTACTCCAGCGCTGACATGACATTCAGGCTGGGCGGCAAGGACATGCCTTACGGGAAGCTTGAGCTTGCTTACACCGGTGCAGGGCCTGCTGAACAGGTGAAGGCATTGGCCAGATTGCAGGGCAGGAGCTTTATCTGCGCCATC
The DNA here is from genome assembly GCA_002684495.1 of Gammaproteobacteria bacterium. Lineage (GTDB taxonomy): Bacteria > Pseudomonadota > Gammaproteobacteria > Pseudomonadales > Azotimanducaceae > UBA4421. The sequence goes on from NYVG01000011.1 coordinate 4,330, forward strand.
CACGATGAGTGTGGCAATCACTTCGATTCCACTTTTGTGGATATGGCCGCGGCGACATTGCGTGGTCCCGCTGGCGTCCCAACAAGAACAGTGTTGTTGGGCAACCCTGGTGGTCCTGCGCATCCTTGGTTGCAGGCTCGATACGGAATTCCCGCGGGGTATCCAGAACCAGGGAAGGCAAGCCGCTTCTGGTCAGAAGACCTAGGGAAACACACGATCTTTGCGAGTTTCACAGCTAGCTCGAATCAGCACCTTGATATTGACCAATACATCCGCAATATCAAAGTTGCGGCAGCTGATGATCCGGCGTTGCTTGATGCGTGGCTTCATGGCCGATTGGATGTTGATATTGCGGGTGCATTCTTTGGCTCGAGCTTTGGGATCCGGCGGAGCTTGAGAGATGTGAGACCTGGGGGAATCCCACAACAGGATCTGCGTCAGGCCTTTGTCTGTATGGACTGGGGATGTAGTGCACCGAGCGTTGCCTATTTGTGTTTGCCCGATCCGGTGGGTGCACCAAAGGGGAGCATTTGGTTGCTGGACGAGTTTTATGTGGCGGCATCTACTGCGGGTGGTCAGCGTGATTGGACCCGTGGCACTTACCTGAGCAATGCGGAACAAGCGACGGGAATCATCGAATGGATGAGTAGATGGAACTTGAGACCGGGGACCACCAAGGTTGTGGCTGACGATGCGGTTTTTAACGCCACTGGTTCAGATCGCGGCAGCACTGCGGGGGACTTCAAGGCTGCTGGATGCCCGTTGATTAGGGCCGGAAAGATGAACAGCAGGGAGGCGAATGGATTGTCGATGGTGAGGACAATGCTGCAAGCAGCGGACCGTGATGCGGAGACACCGTGGTTGTTATGGACCAAGGCATGTGAAGGCCTAATGGCTACATGGCCGACATTGCCTAGGCATCCGAGGGATGTGGAGCGAATTGCTGACGGATGTGCAAATCACTCACTAGATGCTGTGAGATATGGAGTGCAGTGGTGGCGAGCGAAGTGGAAGACCGGTCGAGGCCCACGAGTGTGGTGATGACCTTCTGCGTTGGAGTGAAGGATCTGCTCAAGTAAGCGGCATTGAAACAGGCATAGTCCCAAGCAGTGTCAATGTCAGAACAGGAAGGATGCGAATCATTTAGTGCGTCTAGAGCGTCGGTATTCCCAAGGCAGCTGGGTTTGATACGGACCCCAGACACCTTGCTTTTCTCTCTTAGCCATGGATTCAGCGTTTAAGTAGGCGTCTCGATCACATTGCTTGAGGTATTGCCTGTAGGTGAAGGCAGCGCCCTGTCGAACCATCTGAAGGTTGATATTGGTTACCCCCACGAAAATCTCAGCAACAGTGCGCCCATAGCGATCTTTNACTTGTGGCTTGAGGGTTATGGATTTTCCTTGGATCATTCCCTTCAAAGTCTTGGTTGACCACTTNCCACT
>NYVG01000011.1:5776-7907 GCA_002684495.1 Gammaproteobacteria bacterium
CTTGACTGGTTTCAGGTGCATCGATACAAGCCAATCGGANNGTNANCTTGGCTCCTGATTTGTCTGTTACTCGTACTGTGTCGCCGTCACCGACGGAAAGCAGCGTTACAGGACCGCTTACGAGACCATTGCTGTTTTGTGAGTTGCTGGCTCCGCTGCGGTGGCAATGACGATCGCCAGTTTTGCGGTTGTTGTGGCAGCCGCTGGAATCAAGACCTCCGCCGTGAGGATGAACTGGTCTGATGGTAAGAATTGCGAGCACAAGTAGTGCAGCCTTAAAGAAGGTTTTGGGGAAAGTAGTTTTCATCTTCTCTTAGACATGCCGAACTTCTCTCCATATTTCATATACCAAGTATCGCAGTGGATGCAATCCCATTTCTGTAGGACTGTACATCCTGATTTGGGACTGTATATAAAGAGTAATATAATTAATTCTAGAATTTCTTGTCTCATGAGAATTATTTACCCCAGGCGGTCAAGTTGATAAATAATCTCGCCTGAGTCACGGTTCCCTATCAGGAGTGTTCCGGAGTGTTGAAGATCTTCAAGCACCGATAAAAGCCTTGATTCCTTTACTGGAATATTTGCCATGAGTTCGACTCTAGAAACGGCCTCCATTTCGCTCGAAAGAATAATCTTCAAAATCTCTTTCTTTATTCTTTGATCGTCATATTTGCCATCTTCCACTACAGCATGAGCGATATGCGTTGTGTTGTTTACAGAGCGATCAAGATGCATTGATTTGTCGTGGTAATCACCCTGTACGACAAGACTCTCCTTCATTGCCATCACTTCATTGGTAATGAGCTGCTCGTCGTAGATTGTCGCATTGCCACCATCTCTGTGTAGACCGTAATAGTTTCTTGAGATTTGTTGATAGTAATCAATGACTATAAATGGGAGCCGGCAAGAATTAGCAAGCTCTCTAATCCTCTTTTTTTCTCTAGTTAGAAGATTGATTAGATCTTTACATTTAGCATCATTTGCGGGTATGTAGCCCCCCGTCCATACTCCAAATGCTCCTATGAGAATTCCATTCATAAATTCATTGGCTGCGACGCTACCGTCTATATGTTCCTGATCAGGCGAAGCGGTATTTATTTCTAAAAATGTAGCCTCTTTGTATTGTTCAAATTGCGAGGAGATGAGTGATGGATCCTTTTTGATCGCATCAAATATTTCTTGCGATCTAGCTCTTGCATTTTTTCTCTTTTCGTTGAGTTCTTCTATTAAAGCCCTTTCCTCCTTGACCTTCTCTTCAGCTATTCTTTGCTGCTCTTTCCTAGATTCTTCCTTGACAATTGGGTCGAGTTCATTGATTTTCAATGAATAAAATGGAATTAGGATCGCACTATTTGAATCGCTGGTTGCTGCGCAGCATGCAACCCCTATTCCAATCAAGAAAGCTACAAACCCAATAAATCCTCCAACTTGAACCCCTAAGACTGTTGATATGATAAAACCAATGACTACGGTTGATGTGCTTACCTTTGCTTTGGACTTCGTGTTTGCTACTTGCTCTTTTAGCCATTTATGCTTTTCGAAATCACTCAGTTCTTGGTAGAAAGGCTGTGACAGAATTTCTTCCATTCTGCGAGTTATCTTATTGCTTCTAATAGACGTTGTATATTTTTTTAGATTGGCAAGTTCTTTGTCGGAAAATGGCGTGGTTGTCATCTTTAACGAGCTCCATTTTATTTATAGTGCTTTTGGTATGGTCTGGTCTGAAGATGCTCTGAGTTTTTTCTGAGAGTTGTTAGTTGTATTCTGAAATTTACTCATGTTCTTGTTTGGCAATTAGTTTTGTAGTCGTGATGCGATGTGATGTGAGGGTCATCCCCTCGATGTATTCACGATCGCTGAACCAGAACGAATCCGAATCCCCCATCCGAGTGGTCTTCGCGGCTGACCTATCCCCCAAAGTGGCTAGAGGCTCACTCCCAGCTGCCAAGCCATCAGCCTGTCCCTCTCCTCTTCCACCAGCAAAGGCACCATCCAGTCAGACTCGACCTCACCAGCCACATCCCTTCCAAGCTGCTCAATGCCAAGGGCAAGCCAAGACTTATAGCCATCAGCGTCATTAGCCCTTATTGCCATCAGCAGCTCTTGCAGCAGAGCCAGGGTCATCTGA
>NYVG01000012.1 GCA_002684495.1 Gammaproteobacteria bacterium
TCTACAAGCTGGATTGAAGGCTTGTGCGGAGGCTCAGCTAACGCTGTGTTGTGAGGCATGCTGCTCGAATAACGTCTTGGGCGAAAGATAAAAACGATGAGACACAGTGGATATGAAGATAGACAACATCAATAGCATTGGCGTTTTAGGCGCAGGTATCATGGGTAGTGGTATCGCTCAATGCGCGATCCAGGCAGGGTTCAAGACCGTCGTTCGCGATCTCAATCAGGACATATGCGATACAGCGATCGAAACAATCATTGGCGGGCGCTTCGGTTTTTCCAAGGCGGTAGAAATGGGCAAGATGAGCCAAGCCGGCATGGACCATGCGCTGTCTATGCTTAATCTCACTACCGATGTTGCCGACCTGAAGGATTGTGATTTGATCATCGAGGCTATCGGAGGTGGGGCGGATGGGGCCACGGAAAACAAACCGCTGAAATTGTCGGTCTGGCAGGAAATGGACGACATTGTGAAATCCGATGCGGTTTTTGCCAGCAACACCTCAATGTTCACAATTGCTGACCTAGCGGCAGCCACTCAACGCCCGGAGCGCTTCGTAGGCATGCATTTGTTCAGTCCCGCGAACATTATGAAGCTGGTGGAAGTCACGCGCACCCAGGATACGCTCGAAGAGGTAGTTGAGCTGATCGTTGCGTTAAGTGAACGTTGGGGTAAAACGCCGATAGTCTTAAAAGATGTGCCCGGTGACAAAGGCTTTGTTGGCAATCGAATCATGGCTGCAGTGCGCCGTGAGGCAACCCAGATAATCGACGAAGGCGTCTGCTCTAGGGAAGAGATTAATCTTGCCATGACCTTGGGTTTTCGTTGGCCCGCTGGTCCTTTCCCAGGTGGCGCTGGAAAGCGCGGCTGGAATTAAAATTTGGAGCTTCGTCCGATCATGATATGCCAATTCGCTGCTCGGCCTGAGGTTTCTGCCCGTGTGTGGTGTCGCTTGCTCTGGTTAACTTGCCTGGCAATGTTTACGGGCTTGGCGAACGCCGCGCCGAGCTATCAGCACGGTATTTCGCTAATTCATGAGCTGAAATATCCAAGCGGGTTTACGCACTTCGATTGGGTTAACCCGTCCGCTCCAAAGGGCGGGTCTTTATTACTGGCTACCAAGCAACCGATTCGGAACTTTTCGGGGGCGTGGAATACATCGGTGCAAAGTGCTGCCGGAATATACAAAACGGCTGATCGTTTGTTTATTAAGTCGGCAGATGAGCCAGCCGCAGTCTATGGGCTGTTAGCTGATGGTGTGGCCCTGTCATCAGATCGCAAGTCGCTTTATGTCAGGCTTCATGAGGCGGCACGCTGGCACGATGGGCAACCCCTGACTACCGTCGACATACAGTATTCGTTTGATGTTTTAGATAAGACAGCGTTACATGTCAGCTACGCTGTAAGAGCTTGGCTCGCCTCCCTTGAGGTTCTCAATCCCCGTGAGTTTGTGTTACATCATCGCAATCAGTTTAAACAAGACGACATTGATTTCCTCACGAACGTGCAAATTCGCCCTGCCCACTACTACAGTGATCGAGACCCCAGCAAAGCGACATTAGAGCCTCCCATTGGCAGTGGCCCTTATCGTGTGGCGGATTTTGATCATGGCTACGTTGAATACGAGCGGGTGGCGGACTATTGGGGACGAGATTTGCCCGTGAATCGCGGGCGTCACAATTTCGATACGATCCGCTACGATGTTTACCGGGACGCAACGGTCGCGCGTCAGGCGGTTAAAAAAGGATTGTTCGATGTCTATGTAGAAGGCGACAACATGCATTGGCATGAGTCTTATGATGATCTGCAGGAGTTGGGCTTAGCCAGAGACACGCATAGATCCGAAGCTAATATTGGCCCTCGTTGGGTTTTAGCGTTTAACCTTAATCGGGAAAAATTTCGCGATGTGCGGGTTCGCGAGGCGCTGGCCTTGATGTTCGACTTCGAATGGCAGAATCGAGTATTCCACTACGGCTCTCAGCGCCGCGCGACAGGTTACTTTGTGGGTTCGCCTTACAGTGCAAAGACGTTGCCTTCACCAGAAGAACTGACAATTCTCCAGCCATATCGTGATCGGTTGGACGAACGGGTGCTAAACCATGTTTTTGAACTTCCTGTTGCGGAGGGAAGGGGCGTTAACAGGATGGCTTTGGAACGTGCTCATAAGCTGCTCTTTGATGCTGGTTGGAGATTGGACGAAGGCAGGTGGAAAGATGCGCGGGGTCGGCCGTTAGTTGTTGAGGTTGCTACGCAACACGGATGGGCGAAGCGGCTGCTTCTGCCTTACGTTGATGCTCTGGTAAGGCTTGGTATCGATGCCCGCCTGCGTTTTCTTGAGAGCGTTGCGGCAGTAAGCTATAAAANNAATCGTAAGTTCGATCTGTATTTAAAAAATTATGACATGCCTAATCCGCCGTTTTCGCTGTTACCCATGGCTTTCTCCTCGACAGCCGCAGAGGCGACTAATGGGAGCAACCTCAATGCGATCAGTGAGCCGGTTGTAGACGATTTGATTGCGCGNGCGTTGAAAGCGCCCAACTTGACGGAAGCGACGCCGNTGTTGAAGTCGCTTGACCGAGTGTTGTCTTGGGGATTTTACGATATTTTTCTCAATGTTCCCGATGAAGAGCGGTTCGTCTACAAAGAGAAATTCGGCCGACCGAGCAATGGACAAGCTAACTTTGTTTTTTTCGTCGATGGTTTCGTAACAAGCATTGACAGCTGGTGGGTGCTTCAGGGTCAAGGAACCGAGTAACGGGAAGTTCGGTAAAAGAAAACCTGAAAACTTGTGCGGCGTGGTTTTGAGTTCACAACATACAGTCGGCAATGATGNTGTTACACGTCACATAATTGCTTTTGAAAAAACAGTCTTATGATCTCAAGGGTCACAACACCATAAACTGCTGAGGGGTCGGCAATGTCCACCATGCCGATTTGGGAACTGCTTTGACGGTCAAAGGCGTGTCCTTGCTCTGCAAACAAATGCAGTTCGGCTGTTCTGTCGCTGCGTCGCAGTTTCTCGTAAAAGTTGGTGCTTTCGTCAGGCAGCACTGCGTCGTCGTCTGCGCCATGAATAAGTAAGCACGGCGGAAAGTCAGTGAGCTCATAGTTGATGGGGCTTGCGNCCTNGCAATCATAGNCGGANGCTTCAGGGCCGATAAGGCCCNTGGATGCTGGGCTGTGCAGAGGTATTCGTGAGGGNGCGTACATAGCGCAGATGGCCTGGGGNGNGCTGGCATATTGGCGATGACCGCCCGTGCCTTCGAAGACCGAGGCTACACCTGTCATAAGCGCCAGATGGCCACCTGCAGAATCACCGAGAACCCCGATGCGCTCTGTGTCTATGCAAAAGGCCTGCTGATTGGCCCGCAGGTAGCGAATAGCACACTTGGTATCTTCGATCTGGGCCGGCCAGAGTGCCTCCGGAGTAAGCCGGTAATCAACGCATAGACAAACGAATCCTGCCTCGCTGAGGCGTATCCCGAAGCCTTTGACGCCCTTCTTGCTGCCTTTGCGCCACCCACCACCGTGTAGGATCACAATTGCTGGTCGCGTGGAGCCAGCACCATTAGGCAGGTACAAGTCGCCGCCCAGGTCACGTTGGCCGGCTTTGCCGACAACAACGTTGGTTTGAATTGTGATCGCAGGTTTTGGTGCGGTACTCATTTAGGCTGCCCCGTGTGTGCGTGTTAAAACACGATGCGGCCGACGCTCTCGGCAACGCAGGCTGGTTTTTCGTGACCCTCTATATCGACGACCAACTCTGTCACCTGCTCAATCGTGTTGCCCTTTATTTCTACGCGTTTTAGTGTGCTGGTGGTTCTTATCTTGGCGCCAGACGGCACTGGTGATGGGAATCTGATTTTGTCAAAACCGTAGTTTATACGCGCTTTTTGGCCTTCGATTTTCGGTGCGCCGGTTGTTGTGTCGGCGGGACTGGGTAAATGTCCCATAATAGCCAGAGTGAGTTGTCCATGGGCTATCGTCGTTCCAAAGGGACCGGTTTTTGCCCGTTGTGGGTCAACGTGTATCCACTGTTGATCCATGGTCACATTGGCGAAGTCATTGATGAGGCTCTGACTAACTTCAAACCAATCACTTTGCCAAATTCTTTGGCCCAGGCTTCCCTTTAGGGTCGCATAGGCTTTGTTTAGTGCATTTTCAGTCATGATTTTAACCCCGCAGACGACTTTACTTAACTAAACAAACGTGAGGTCTGTTGACTTCCTCAGCCCGCAATTCACGTTTCCAACGTTAAGCGGCTGGCTGGGATAAAAAAGGTTTTTACAGCGGACGATTTTCCGGATCAAGCCGGTAATCTAGTCAGACTCACCGTTCATCGATGCTCGGATTCTGGAAATTCCGAATCCGGAGCATCTCTATGGCGGAGGTGTGGCTTGGGGAACGGCGATGTTGCCGCCGCTTGCAGCATGGGTTGATGCTATATTCTAAGATGTCGGTATTCGATTCACGCAACTACCGATGTCGTCAACATGTGTGCTTTAAGAGATTCGGTTTCCTCAAAAAATACTGAAGATGAGGATTCTTAATGGGTTGACGTCATATAGCACTCAGGGGGAGCTTTGTGGTGGTTAATGACTAAAGCAAGGATAGAGGGAAAGACTGAGAAGCTAAATGTCGACCTGTTAGCGAGAGAGTACAAGCCCGCGCTTTTGCGGTTTTTTCGCAGACGAGCCCGGCAGCCGGCAGATGTAGATGATCTGGTGCAGGAGGTTTTACTGCGAATATGCGTTCGCGGAGAGGGGCGCGTTATAGAGCAACCAGAGTTCTATATGATGCGCACCGCGACTAATGTTTGGCGCGATTATTTACGCAAAAAGAAGACCCATGCAAGGGATGCTCACGACGAGTATAGCGAAGAGCAGCACGCGTCTGAGGATTATGGCCCGCTCGACGTCATGGAAGCCGACCGATCGATCGAGGACGTGCTTGCTGTGTTGCAACAAATGCCACCGCGTACGCGCCAAGTTTTTGTGCTTTGTCGTGTGGAGGGCTTGCGGCAAAAAGCGGTAGCGCAAAGGCTCGGTGTTTCAGTCAGTTCCATTGAAAAACACATGATAAAAGCGATAGCCCATTTGGCTAGGAACCTAGGACGAGAAAAATCCAATGAGGATAGGAGATGAAGCTAGCTATGTTTGCCAGTGTTCCGAGTGACCCAACGGACGCGGCCGCGTACTGGATTATCCGCTTAGAAGCTCCAGACTGTGGGCCTGTAGACCGCGCAGCGTTTGAGGCGTGGCGAGCTGAGAAGCCCGAGCATGGCGAGGTTTACGCGATAGCCCAGCAGGCTCTCGGGCGGATTGATCGTCATTTGTTGGATCCCAGAATTATTCAACTGGGGGAAGAAGTCTACCAGTCGACCCAAACAAAGCGGCGATTTTGGAGGCGCAATGTGGCCGCTGGTCTTGCCGTCATTTGTCTAATGAGTACTTGGATGGCTATGAGTTGGCAAAGCGTTTCGCTGATAGGTTCGCAAGAAACAACGGTCGCACAGACTATCCGTCAGTCGGCGGCCACCTATGAAACTCGAATTGGCGAGCGCTCCACGTTTAGTTTGTCAGATGAATCGACAATAACGCTGAACACTGACTCCGAAGTGAGGGTGTATTACACCGATAGTTCCAAGGTGCGAAGGTTGAAGCTTATGCGCGGGCAGGCGATGTTTGAGGTCGCAAAGGAAGGCCGACCGTTCGAAGTATATGCCGGAGATCGTCGTGTGGTTGCGTTAGGAACGGCCTTTGATGTGAAGTTGGCGGCTTATCAGGAGGAGGTCCATGTCACTCTGGTTGAGGGTTTGGTAGATGTGGAAGCAGTGGTGGAGGATTTGGAGCGGCTAGATGTCAAGGGCTCAGCAGTGATCGAGGCGATAAAGCCCACGAGGTTGGAGCCGGGGCAGCAGTTGATTGCAAAGCCAAAGGAGCGACCAATTGTGGTGGACGCCGATATGGATCGAGCAACAGGGTGGCGGCATGGCAGATTGGTTTTTAGGGGGGATTCTTTGGCTCAGGCTGTTGCAGAAATTAATCGTTATAGTGAGCGCAAAATCGTAATTTCGAATCAAAGTGGGTTGAAAAATATCCGTGTCAGCGGGGTGTTTGCAACTGGTAGTACCCGATCTTTTCTTGAGGCGATTGAGGCGGTCCATCCGGTTAAAGCAAAGCAGATATCCTATGACCGGGTTGAGCTTGGGTTGAAGCCTGCTGGTTAAACAAGTTGGTAGTAGGCCGCTTGTTCGGAAAACTNCCGGCGGCGAGTCCATTTGCAACTTAATTAGCGAAATGTAAAAGAGTATTGAGGGGAAATAAATTCGAGGCGTCTTACCAAGAGGACTACAGCTAAGGCTAACCCGTTAGCTTTGCTGAGGTNCGAGAGTCAGATTTGTATGATTTGGGTCAGATGCTGAACGAGGATGTATGGAGAGACAGTGCGTTCGAGTTGCTTGGGATTAATTTTACGTAGACAGATCGGCGGCTGCGTATTGGCGCTTGCGGGTGTGCTTACTTGTGTCGTGGCCTTCGCCTCGACGCCGGAATTGATTACAGAGTATCAACTTGAAAGCAAAGGTCTCGGCGATGCTTTGAACGAATTCGCGTTACAAAGCGACGTAGAGATTCTGTTTAACGAATCCGAAGTGGCTGGCAAACGATCTAACGCTGTTGTCGGCAGATATCAGGCTGAGCAGGCGCTTTTAGCTCTGCTTGACCGGTCGGGTATGGGTTTCAGTGTCGCTCAAATGGGTACTTTTCTGGTGGAACCAATTCTAAATGAGCAGGGGAACACTAGCATGAGTGTGAGAAATAGGGGCCGATCTTTAGTGCTCGGTATTACGGCAGCAGCTGCCGTGGCTTCAACCTCGGTTAGCGCTGAGGGTCAGGAGGTCGACGGCAGTCAGGCGGAGTTAATTGAGGAAACCACCGTATATGGCATACGCGGTAGTCTCCAAAAGTCTTTGGATCGAAAACGAGATGCAGACCATCTAGTCGACACGATAACCTCGGAGGATATCGGGGCATTTCCGGATCAGAACCTCGCTGAGGCGATGGCGCGGATCAGTGGTGTCGCAATTGACCGTAAAGAAGGCGAGGGTGCTTTTGTCAGTGTGCGAGGGCTAGGGCCACAGTACGTTCAAGCAACAACCGACGGTCGTGTTATGACCTCGAATGTGAATCCCGGCGGCTTGGGAGAAGTTGGTAATACGACGGCGAACGCAGGATCGCGTGCTGTAGGGTTCAACCAGTTGCAGGCGGGTTTGGTTCAGGCGGTTGAGGTTTATAAGTCTCCTCGGGCTGACCATGTAGAGGGGGGTCTGGGCGGCGTCGTTGAGATAAAGACCAGGCGCCCTTTGGATATCGGTAAGCAGCAGATTGCGATTAGCGGTTCTATGACGTCCATCGATCTGAGTGGCGATAGCGCGCCTGGTCTGTTTGGTTTGTACAGTAATACTAATGCAGATCAAACCTTGGGCTTTATGGTGTCGGTGGATTGGGATGAGAGAGAAAACCGAACTGACGCAGCCAGGACCGGCGCTGGTTATCAAGCTAACCCCGTGTCTTTAACTGTTGATGGCAACGCCATTGAAGCATATTACGGTAACGGTTTTGTCGCGGCTCTGCGAGAAACGGGGCGAGAGCGGTTAAACGTATCTGCCGCACTGCAGTTTCGGCCGAATGATCGTTTAGAAGTCACGCTTGATGGTCTTGTTACGGACAATCAATTGGACGTCGATGACTATTGGTATGCTGCTTATCGAACTTCAGGCGCCCTTGCAAATAAGCTGACGGGTGCGACTGTGGTCGACAATGGCTCGACCAAAGTGCTGTCAACTTACTCAACTACAGGCGCAAACTCGTTTACGCAGTCAGCTAATGAGATTTTTGATAGTGAGATGTCTTCACTTGGAGCAAACATCAGTTTCCAGGCCACTGATCGCTTGAGCCTGGATTTTGATTTTTCTGTTACGGACGTGGAGTCAACGAATAGCTATCGAGAATTTTTAACTCGCTATACCGGTTTGCAGGCCGACGTTTCTTACGCGAATCGAACTCCTTCTCTTCGATCATCGGTCGATTGGAGTAATCCTGGAGACTATACCGCGGTGAAATTTGGGCGTCAGGCGCATCAGATAACGGACAAAGAAAACCAGTACCGGGTTGATGCAACATACGAGCTGAATAGCTCTTTCTTCGAAAGTGTTAAATTTGGTGTTCGCGATTCGTCGCGCGAAAGGGCTGACTGGCAGAGGGCTATCGTAGTAAGAACCAAGTCACTTCCGGTAGCAGATTTCGGCGGCGGAGTTGCGCTTCCAGTATCAGATTTTCTAGGAGGTATTAACCACGACTTGCTTTTCTCCTCAGCTGGAACACTGGTGATTGGTGATCTAGAAGCTGCTGACAAAGTAGTCAGAGAGCAGCAGGCTACTGTGGCCAAGAGGGTCGCTTGTTGGAGTAATCCGACCGATTGTTCGATTGATGGATTTACGCAAGACGGGGAATATGGAGGAAATATTGATCAAACAGAGGACACGTTTGCACTATATGCCATGGTTTCCTTTCAAGGTGACCTCGGTGGGGTGCCCTACACGGGTAACTTAGGGGTTCGTCACGTTGAAACTGACGTCTCGGTCTCAGGTATTGTGGTCGACATAATCGGTGTTGATAACTCTGATCCGACGCAACCACAACCGATACGCGCCCCGGGTGCCTTGGTTAACCTGTCGCATGACTACTCGGAAGTGTTACCGTCGCTCAATTTAACCTTCGAGCTGCGCGACGACCTGTTGCTACGGGCGGCTGCCGGTAAGGTTATGAGTAGGGCGGGTTTTCAGGACGTAAACCCTAACTCAAGCTTTGCGGCGGCTGTGGGCGAATTTAGGGGTGGTAATCCATACCTTAATCCCATCGTGGCATGGCAGTACGACCTCGCTTTGGAATGGTACTTCGCAGAATACTCGATTCTGTCTTTTGGCCTGTTCCACAAAGATGTTAAAGACTTTATCCAAGATCAAAAAGGGTTCCGAAGTATAGCAACGGTAACAGATGCTTCCGGTCAGCCAGCACAGTTCGCGGAGTACATACCGCAGAACGCCGATGAAGCGCAAATAACTGGTTTTGAGATGTCTTACCAGCAGACTTTTGCTCAGTTGCCCGCTCCGTTTGATGGGCTAGGGGTCGTCGCGAACTATACATACATAGACTCTGATAGCGATTTTGAACATCAAGCCACGGGTGCGACTTTTGGTGTTCCCGGTTTGTCCGAGAATTCGATGAATGTGTCTGTGTTCTACGAAAAGGAATCATGGACGGCGCGCTTAGCCTACAATCAGCGGGGCGAGTTTCTGGATCAAGTGAACGGGTACGGAGGAGGTCATCCACTCTTCGTTGATGACTACAACCAGTTAGACGCGTCTGTAGGGTATCGTTTTTCCGACAATGTTAGCGTGGGTCTAGAAGCCATCAACATAACTGACGAAACCAACGACACCTATGTTCTGCTGGGTACAGGGCCAATGAAATGGTTCGACAGCAGCGTTCATACAGGGCCGCGTTATCAAGTCAACTTTCGCATGAAGTTCTAGCCGTTTGAATAGCTAGCGTAATAGTCCGGCACCCAGCGTCTGGTTGGGTGTCGGATTTCGGCTGTTTGTAACAGCTGAAAAAATTCAAATCCACAAATCCGGCCGATTCATTCAAAGGAGTACTTATGTCTTCTACTCAGGCGTTTACAGAGCGTGTGATTCGCGCAGAGTCGCCGACTCATTTCTTCGTTTTGCTGGTTGCAGAGAACGGTTTTCTTGTCGGGCTGAACGAGTCGGGCGAGTCTGCACTTTTTGCAGAGGCAGATGACCGCGTTATCTGGGAACGTCAGGTAGACGGTATTGAACACGTTGTCTCTTGTCACACCGTGAAAGCAAGCGAAGACGCACAAAGCCTTACAATGTCTATTGATGGGCAGGATATGGCGGTGACCATCAGTCGTGGGCCTGAAAAACTACCCAGTGAGTACCTGGCCGAACTGCGCCGTGATGGGTTAGTTTGTTTAAACAGCATTGTAGGTTCAGATGTTGTCGAGGGTCTGCGGCGCGTTGCCTGCGTGGGGCCTTATGAAGACCTGGAACCCACTATGGGGATTCCGAAAATCTGTCAAGATGCGGCTGTTGGGCGTGCCCTTACGGAGCCCGTTTCACTGTGGGTGCTGCGTCAGTATCTCGGTTACCACGATATACATTTAGGGCATCCACCGGGAATGGCTGTAGTCCATCCTGACCAGCTTGCTCGGGCCGGGCGAGGATGGCATATGGATCAGCCCTATACCCGCTCCAATAGCGGTCAAGTTTTCGAGCGCAGCGGGCCTCCGAAGTCCTGTAATCGAAATATATGTGTATCCGATTTTACGCACCTTAACGGTGCTACTGCTTTTGTCTCGGGCTCTCACAGCGGAGATTTTCACGTGCCGGAAGATTGGAACGCGCCGCTAAAGGAGGACCCCCCTCGCATGTCTTACTCGGGCCCTGATGCGACGGTATACGAGGCGCCAAGCGGCAGCATTATTCTTTATGACGCTCGGACATGGCATCGAGCAGGGTATAACCGCAGNGAACACAAGCGGGCAGCGATGCTCAGTTCAGGNCAGGTCCCNGAGGTGATACCGAAAACCGATGCCAATCACGCCTATAACCGGCTTAAAGAAACACCTGTTTTTGGACAACTAAACGAACGGCAGCAGCTTGAGGTCGGGTCATTGATGCTGAGCACTCCTAGCTCGAGTTGACCGAGATTTTGTTCATCTAATTAAANTCTTGATTCAGAAAGGAGAACCCAATTCAATGCATGTAGGTACAATGTCAGGAACCTTCAAGCGGCCTAGCCTCGAGGAGGCGTTAGACGCAGCGCTCGCTCATGATATCCGCCATCTTCAGTTCAACCTTTCCACGTTGAATGTATCGGGAACACTTCAAGAGAAACTGAATGCGGCTCGAACGACGGTGAGGGCGCAAATAGAAAAACGGGGCATGACCGTCGCCGCATTGGCGGGACAAGCTAATATGGTAGATCCGGATCCCGTTAAGCGGCAGGAAGGCATTGAGCGTATCAAACTGTTTATCAGTGCCTGCCATGATGTTGGTACATCTGTCTTGGCCACTTGCACGGGTTCTCGGCACCCCGAAAACATGTGGCGCACGCACCCGGATAATGACAGTGCTGAGACGTGGGCGGTGTTGCGCGACACGCTGGAACAACTTCTGCCTCACGCGGAGGCGCATAATGTGATGCTGGCCTTCGAACCCGAGATTTGTCAGGTCGCAAGCTCTGCTGCTAAAAGCAAACGGCTGATTGATGAGATGGGCTCGCCTAACCTCAAAGTGGTGCTGGATGCGGCCAATTTGTTTGGTGAAGGCGAACTGCCGCGCATGAGCGAGGTTCTTGATGAGGCATTTCAACTGCTTGGCGATCATGTGGCCATCGCCCATGCCAAGGATTTGGATCGTGACGGTGATGCCGGTCATCTGCCAGCGGGTAGCGGCAAGCTGGATTATGAACGCTATGTTTCTTTGCTGTGCGCCTTACCGTTCGACGTATCGGTCATACTTCACGGTTTAACGGAAGCGCAGTTAGACGATTCCACTGAGATGTTGCGGCGTTTAGCAGCGTCCCATGCAACTCATTGATATGGAGACTGAGGTAGTAGAGTCAGTGGTTATATCCAACATGCTTATCGCCAATCGTGGCGAGATCTCGATTCGTATTGCCCGTGCAGCAACGGATCTTGGAATACGTAGTGTCGCGATCTTTACCGAGGACGATGCGGACAGTCTGCATACTCGGGTTGCTGATGTTGCCCATGCTCTTCCCGGCAAAGGGGCNCGGGGNTATTTAGANATTGAGGCAGTGCTTGCTGCGGCGAAACANCATGGCTGCGACGCGATTCATCCCGGGTATGGGTTCCTTTCCGAACGAGCGGATTTTGCCCGTCGTTGTGAAGAACAAGGCATCACTTTCATCGGGCCCCGTGCACAGCACCTGGATCTTTTTGGCGACAAGGCCCGCGCTCGCCAGGCCGCTGTTGCCGCAGACGTACCAGTGCTGGAAGGTGTCGATCGATCCGTCAGTCTAGAAGAAGCTAAAGAGTTCATGCAGGGCCTGGGCACAGGCCGAGCCGTGATCATCAAGGCCATTGCGGGTGGTGGTGGGCGCGGTACCCGAGCNGTCACCGATCCAGCAGAACTGGNGGAAGCATTTAAAGCCTGTCAGCGAGAAGCTGAAGCGGCGTTCGGCATCGGCGATCTCTATGTGGAGGAGTTTTTGCCTTCGGCGCGTCACGTGGAAGTGCAGATTCTAGGTGATCTAGAGGGTCAGGTGACGCATCTGAGTGAGCGGGAATGCAGCATTCAGCGGCGTAATCAGAAGGTGATAGAGATTGCCCCGGCACCAGCCTTAGACGCTGGTTTGCGAAATCTCATGATCGATGCGGCGATGCGTTTTGCCAGCCACGAAGGCTACAGCAATCTAGGTACCTTTGAATTCCTGATTGACACATCGGCGCCGCACGGCGAACAACGTTTTGTGTTCATTGAAGCGAATGCAAGGCTGCAGGTCGAACATACCGTGACGGAAGAAGTGACCGGGGTAGATCTGGTGCAAACTCAAATTCGTCTGGCCGCAGGTGAGTCGCTCAGGGCGCTGGGTTTGGCTGATCCGGATACTCATCAGCCACGTGGGTTTGCTATCCAGGCCCGCGTCAATATGGAAACAGTGGCCGCTGACGGTTCTGTGCAACCGGCTGGCGGGCGGCTGTCGGCCTATGATGCCCCCAGCGGCCCCGGTGTGCGAACTGATGGTTTTGGTTACGCCGGTTATGAAACCGCGGTGGCGTTTGATTCTTTGCTGGCAAAGGTTATTGCTTCAACCAAGGCGGATGATTTTTCTGCAGCGGTGCGTCGTTTGCAGCGGGCCCTGTCGGAGTTCCGCATTGCCGGTGTGGCCAACAACATCTCCTTTATACAAAACATATTGGCCCATGAGGATTTCGGTAAAGGGAATGCTCACACGCGCTGGATTGAAGCTAACGCGGCATTGCTGGCAGAACCCGCACAGATCGAATCGCGGCATCCTGTATCAACGCTATCTAAAGGTACAACACAGCCCGGTGCGACACGGCAGGTCAACCATGATCCTCTAGCCCTCTTTAACACCGATGGCAATAGCAGTCTGACCAGTGCCGGGACAGATTCTGCCCACACAAAGTTGCTGGATGAATATCCGCATGCCCGTCGTATGTCTTCTCCTATGCAGGGCACCATCGTCAGTATTGATGTCAAGGTGGGAGACGAGGTGTATGAAGGTCAAGGCGTGGCTGTTTGTGAAGCGATGAAAATNGAACACATTATCCAGGCGGAGTGCAGTGGTCGGGTCTGTGGCATCGTCTTGGCGGCGGGTGATATTGTGCGCGAAGGGTCGCCCATTGTGCTCATAGAAGAAGGCGAGGTGGCGGAACGTGCCCAAATAAGTCAGGACGAGATTGACCTGGACTATATTCGTCCGGATCTTGCGGAGAACCGTGCGCGCCATGCCTCGACGTTGGATGAAAATCGTCAGGACGCGGTTGCCAAACGGCACGCTCGGGGCTACCGGATGCCTCGCGTTAATGTTGAAGAACTGGTAGATGAAGGCTCGTTTAAGGAATATTGGCCGCTGCTGATCGCGCGGCGCCACCACCGGCATGATCTTGATACCTTGCGCGAACAAACACCAGCGGACGGTTTGCTTGCAGGGACTGCGACTATTAATGCGCCCTTGTTTGGCGATGACGCTGCCCGGGCAATGATAGTGCACTACGATTACACCGTATTAGCGGGCACCCAGGGCAAGCGCAATCACTACAAACAGGATCGTGTGTTTGAACTGGCGCTGCGATATCGCCTGCCGCTAATACTCTTTGGAGAGGGGGGAGGCGGTCGACCAGGTGATGACAACATCGGTCCACGAGTGCCTCATGAAGTTGTAACGTTTACTTTGTTTTCCCAGTTGAGTGGGCTGGTACCATTGGTCGCCATTGTCAATGGACGTACATTCGCGGGCAATACGGCGCTGGTGGCATGCAGTGATGTCATTATCGCCACAGAAGGTTCGACCATCGCGATGGGCGGTCCAGCCATGATTGAAGGCGGCGGTTTGGGTGTATATACCCCTGAAGAGGTGGGCCCGATGTCCTTTCAGGTGCCCAATGGGGTTGTCGACATCCTTGTTCAGAATGAAGCGGAAGCGGTGCAGGTGGCGCAAAAATACCTCTCCTATTTCCAGGGCAACCTCAGGCAATGGGAGGCGAATGACCAGCGAAATTTGCGGCATATCGTTCCTGAGAATCGGTTGCGCCTTTACGATATGAGAGAGGTCATTGACACCCTCGCGGATAAAGACAGCGTGCTGGAAATTCGTGAGAAATTCGGCATTGGCCTGATTACCTCGTTCATTCGTATCGAAGGTAGGCCGCTGGGCGTCATAGCCAACAATCCNCATTACTTATCCGGCGCCATCGACTCNGATGCGGCAGACAANGGCGCCCGCTTTATGCAGCTTTGCGATGCATTTGATNTTNCTGTGCTAAGCCTGATGGATTGTCCGGGAATGATGGTGGGACCCGACGTTGAACAAACGGCATTAGTCCGTCGTTGTGCAAAAATGTTCAATGTGGGTGCCAATATGACCGCCCCATTCTTTAGCGTTGTGGTACGCAAGGGCTATGGTCTTGGCGCGAATGCAATGGCTGGAAGTAGCACCCAGGTAGGAATGTTCAACGTGGGCTGGCCGACAGCCGAGTTCTACGGTATGAACGTTGAAGGCTCGGTTAAGTTAGGTTATCGCAAGGAACTGGAAGCGATAGAAGATCCCGAGGAGCGCCTGGCGGAATTTCAACGGCGCGTTGATGAAGCATACGAAGGCGCCAAAGCGGTTAACGCTGCGGCGGGAGGCGGGTTAGATGATGTAATCGACCCAGCCGACACCCGGGAATGGATTGCCCAAAGTATGAGTCGGCTACCACCTCCAGCACCGCGAAGAGAGAAGAAGTACCCGTATATCAATACCTGGTAAAGAGATCACTTATTGTGCTTAAACGATTTTTAGTGCCCGAGGAAGAGCAAGTACTGGTCAGCGAATCGGCGGTTCGTGAGGCGACGACCGCTCTGTTTTTGAAAATGGGTATGGCGGCAAAAGATGCAGAAACCGCATCGGATGTTTTGATTACCAGCGATGTGCGTGGCTGCGAAAGTCATGGAATTTCCAACATGCTGCGCAGGTATATTGAGGGCTACCAGGGCGGGTTCTTGAACCCGAGGCCAAATTTAACAGCGTTACGGGAATCGGCTGTTAGTGCCACTCTGGACGGAGACAATGGCCTGGGTATTCAGGTTGGCCCGCAGGCGATGCAAATGGCTGTCGACAAAGCCAATGAAACGGGCATTGGAGCGGTTACGGTTTGTAATGCGGGTCATTTCGGCATGCTTGCTTACTACGTGTTGCAGGCGTTACCTCACGATATGATTGGGATAGCCATGGTGTCTGCCGGCGGAGAGATTCAGGTTCCCTTATGGGGAACGGAACCGGTATTTGGCACCCAGCCCATAGCTTGGGGGGCTCCGGCGGCCTCTATGCCGCATTTCTTATTTGATGTTGCAACTACCCAAGTCGCGCTCAATAAGTGCATGTTAACCCGCCGGGTTGGTTCACAAGTCGAANCAGGCTGGATTGCTGGTTTGGATGGCGAACCAATCCTCAGTGCTCAAGATTGCCCGGATTATCTAGATTTTTTTCTACTGCCATTTGGTGGCACCCGGGAGAATGGTGGTCATAAAGGAACAGGGTTTGCCGCTATCGCAGATATTATGGCAGGGGTTTTATCCGGGAATCAGCCGGGTTTTATGGCCAAAAAGAACAGCAATTCGCTGTTTGTGATGGCGATTCGTATAGATGCGTTCATTGACGCGCTCCAGTTCAAGACCGATATGGATCATCTTTTAAAGAAGATATCGACGATGCAACCCATATCTGGGCAGTCCAGGGTCTACTATGCGGGCCTGCTTGAGCATGAAGAAGCCCAGCAAAGGCGGCGCAACGGCATCCCTTATCATCGTGAGGTAGTCGACTGGTTCAATCAGGCTGCACTGGACTTGAAGCTTGATTGCAAGTTGCCATAGCTCACCGGAAATTACTCGAATCTGGTTATGCTGTTACCAGTTGTGTACTAGCACACGGCTGCGAAGGGTATTTGAATTTGGGTCTAAAGGAGGAAGGTAGGTGCTGAGTTCCAAGCAAATAGAGAGCTACAACACAAACGGTTATCTTGCCGTTGAAAACGTGCTGGCCGCCCAAGAGTTGAGTGCATTGCGAGCACTGACCGATGCATTCGTCGAGCGATCGCGTGCTGTCACTGCCCATAATTCTGTCTTTGATCTAGAACAAGAGCATACGGCGGCGGCNCCGAGCCTGCGCAGGATCAAACATCCCGTNGCCCAGGATCCGGGTTACGCGCGCTTTACCGAACACGACAAAATTCTTGATATCGTTACTGATCTGCTCGGCTCCAACGTCCGCTACCACAACAACAAGCTAAATATGAAAAACCCTGCCGGAGGAGCAGCGGTAGAGTGGCACCAGGACTGGGCGTTTTATCCTCACACTAACGATGACATCCTTGAGGTGGGTATCGCGTTAGATGACATGACTATGGAAAATGGCCCGTTAATGGTGATACCCGGCAGCCACCGCGGTCAAATTTGGGATCATCACCAGGATGGAATGTTTGTTGGTGCGGTGACAGATTCGAATTTCAACCCGGAAAATGCCAAGCCCGTTGTCGTTAAAGCTGGCGGCATTACCCTACATCATGTTCGTATTCTCCACGGGTCAAAACCCAACCGGTCAGACACGCCGCGCCGGATGTTATTTATCGGTTTCTGCGCAACCGACGCATGGCCGTTGATACCCGGCGAAGATTCATTGGAAGCGATGAATGAGAGAGTTGTCCGGGGTGCGCCTACGATCATGCCGCGCATGAGAGACTTACCTGTGCGCCTGAGTTTGCCTCGGGTTTCAGGAGAGGGGATATATGCCCAGCAGGAAAAACTGCGTAATGCCCTGTTGCGAGATGAGGCGTCATGATCTCGTCGGCGTTGTAGCATATGCATTTCAACGAAATACGCGGTACCAATTTGCGCGTGTCGGCAGTGGGGCTGGGTTGCAATAACTTCGGCATAACCTGCGATGAAAAGGCCAGTCACGACGTGATCTTAGCTGCCCTGGATGCGGGTATAAATTTCTTCGATACTGCAGATGTTTATGGGGGGCGGGGTAGGTCTGAAGAAATTCTTGGTCGGGCTGTAAAAGTCGCTGGTCGCCATAGTGTGATCATTGCCACCAAATTCGCCAATCCGATGTCGGACGATGGTAACTGTCGAGGAGCTTCACGTGATTACATTGTCCGAGCTGTTGAGGCGAGTCTGAACCGTCTGGGAACTGATTACATCGATTTATATCAGCAACATGTGCCTGATCCGAGTACACCAATAGACGAGACGCTGCGCGCTCTCGACGATCTGGTGCAGCAGGGCAAGGTGCGTTCCATCGGTAGTTCGAATTTTGCGAGCTGGCAGATTGCCGATGCGGATTGGGTGGCACGAAGTGGCGGCATTAGTCGCTTTGTCACCGCCCAGAACGAATACAGCCTTATGGCGCGGCAGATCGAGCGGGATGTGATTCCTGCAAGCGATCACTTTGATGTGTCCATAATTCCGTACTTCCCACTTGCTAGAGGCATGCTGACGGGCAAGTACGAGCGAGGTCGCCGGGTTCCAGAAGGTACCCGACTAGCAAGTATGGGGGAGCGGCGCCGACAAAGGGTCATGTCCGATGCCAACTTCAACCGGATCGACGAGCTAGGTAAATTTGCACACAGTAACGGCCGCACCCTATTGGAGCTGGCGATGAGCTGGCTTGCTGCTAAGCCTTTCATTCCTAGCATCATTGCCGGAGCTACCTCTGCCGAGCAGATCAGACAGAACGCGGAAGCGGTGGCTTGGAAATTGACGCCAGCCGAGTTAGAAGCAATAGATCTTATCAACATGAATTAGGAAGAAACCTGTTTTGGAGCACGAATTAGAATTCGATGGTCTGATTGGCCGTACGATGAACGAGTCAATGTCTTCCTGGGCGAAAAAGACCAACGAGACAAAGGGCAGCCCAAATGTCGTTATGATCGTGCTCGATGATGTTGGGTTTTCACAGTTTGGTTGTTACGGCTCGGCTATCAAAACACCGGCATTAGATAGCCTTGCGGCAGACGGGTTACGCTATGCAAATTTCCATGTCACTCCGCTATGCTCGCCGACTCGATCCTGTCTGTTGACCGGTAGAAACCATCATGCAGTGGGTATGGGACGGATACCGGAGAGCAATAATGGTTTTCCTAATNCCCGCGGTTTCGTAGCGCGAGAAGCCGCTACGGTAGCAGAGATGCTGCAGCTACAAGGTTATCAGACGCTTGCGGCAGGCAAGTGGCACCTGGTATCCAATGACGAAACCAGCCCTGCAGGCCCGTATCATCATTGGCCTCTGCAACGGGGTTTTGATCGCTTCTACGGGTTTCTTGCTGGCGAAACAAATCAATGGAACCCGGAACTGATCCAAGGCAACGAGCGAATCGAGGTGCCGCAGGATCCCGACTACCATTTGTCGGAAGACATCGTTGATCAATCCTGTAAATGGTTGCGCCAGCTCGTATCTGCTGCCCCTGATAAGCCGTTTTTTCTTTATCTGGCCTTTGGTGCAGCGCACACGCCACACCATGTGCCCCGTGCGTTTGCTGACAAATATGCAGGATGTTTCGATGAAGGATGGGATGTGGCGCGGGAGCGAACCCTTGAACGTCAGAAGCGCTCGGGGCTTTTACCGGCAGACCTTAGCCTTCCACCGCGCAACAGTGGCGTTCAGCCATGGAGCGAACTGACTGCAGAGGAACAAAAAGTTGCCGCTAGATTCCAGGAGGTCTTTGCTGGTTTCGTGGAGCATACGGATGTGCAGATCGGACGGTTGCTCGATCAAATCCATGCATTGGGCAAGAGCGACGATACCATCGTAATCGCTCTTTCCGACAATGGAGCCGACGCGCTGGGCGGTCCCAACGGCAGCTACGATCATCAGCGCGCAAGAACAGGGCATCGACCAAGCGTCGAGGAAAACCTAGCACGGCTTGATGATCTTGGAGGGCCGCTGGCCTACAACGTATATCCTTTCGGCTGGGCCATGGCGGGAAATGCTCCGTTCAAACGCTACAAAGGCAATACTCACGCAGGTGGGGTGAGGGCTCCACTGTTGATCCGCTGGCCTCGGGGTATTGTTGCCAAAGGTGAGACGCGAAACCAGTTTTATCATGCGGTGGATATTACACCGACGCTGATGGATCTGATGGGCCTCGATATTCCCAGTNATGTTAATGGGTTCGAGCANATTCCCTTGCATGGTACATCCATGGCGCATACGTTTAACGACAATCTGGCTGATACGCGCAAGAAGATCCAATATTTTGAAACAAGCGGTCAGCGAGCTATCTGGCATGAAGGTTGGAAGGCCCTCACTTTTCACGTCAAAGGCGATGATTTCCATTCGGAAAAGTGGGAGCTTTACCATTTGGATCAGGACATGGCTGAGCTTCATGATCTGGCCGAGACGCACCCGGAAAAACTCCAGGAGCTGATTCGTCTGTGGTGGCAACAAGCTGAGAAAAATGGNGTGTTGCCCCTTGATGATATGAGCAGCCCGCGGGGNNCTGGGTGGTGGCCGGAACCGANAAAACGATGGANACTCTATCAAGATGCGATTTTACCTAAACATTCACGGGCCGCGCCGCGAGTGCGGGGCTTATCACACCGCCTAATCGCTCGAATTCACCGGTGTTCAACCAAGGATTCGGGAGTCATCGCAGCGGACGGCGGGCAGTTTGGTGGTTGGAGCCTGTTCATTAAGGACAACCGATTGCATTACACGATGAACACTTTTGGGTTTCGATGTCGGGTGTCGTCCTCGAAGGTGATTCCCAGTGGCAACGTAACCTTGCGTGTTGATGTGGTGAAGACGGATGTGGATGAGGGGGCTGCTCGTTTCTTTATGGACGATGAGGAGGCCGGCGCCGGCACGCTGAATCCATTTCGTCAGGTCAGCTTTTGTAATGAGCCGTTTGAAGTAGGGCGTGATAGCCAGACCCCCGTGGATGATCATTACCAGGTGCCGTTCACCTTCACTGGACGTATTGTCGATCTGGTAATCGAGGCGGTTGACGATACGATAGTCGACCAGGACACGCTGCTTGAAGAGTTGATGGGGAGCCAGTGATTCTTTGGTAAGCGATTCTTTGGTTTATGGTTCAACTAGGCTGCATCAATANTGAATGAGAGCTGATCCCCATGTAAAGCCGGCGCCNAATGCTTCCAGCAGGNNAAGNTCGCCGCGTTTGATTCGTCCGTCCCGCACGGCGGCATNGAGCGCCAAGGGTATCGATGCCGCACAGGTGTTACCCTGACGGTCTAGGGTAAGCACAACTTTCTCTAGTGGCAGATCCAGTTTCTTGGCCACGGTCTGAATGATGCGGCGGTTGGCCTGATGTGGAACCAACCAGTCCAGGTCAGTGCAGTCCAAGCCATGTTTTGCGAGGGTCTCACGAGCAGTTGCTGTCAGGTGCTAAACGGCCAGTTTGAACACGTCGCGGCCCTCCATTCGAACCTTGGCCGGGCCTGCGTCGTCGTCGTCATAGCCGTCTGCCTGTAAATAAGTGGACATGATCCCAGGGTTTTCCTTGGCTTCGAGAACTACCGCACCAGCACCATCGCCAAACAAGACGCAACTGGCACGATCTTCCCAATCCAGCAAGCGACTGTGTACATCGGCACCGACAACTAGGGCTCGCCGGGCGTCACCACATCGGATGAATTTATCAGCTACGCTAAGAGCGTAGACAAAGCCGCTGCACACCGCTTGTACGTCGAAAGCCGTGCAGCCATTGGCGCCAATACGATGTTGCAACTGACATGCCGTTGCCGGATAAACTCGATCGGGTGTTGTGGTGCCCAGGATGATTAAATCCAGCGTCTCAGGATCGATATTCGCGGCTTCAATCGCCTGTTGAGCCGCGAAATAGGCGAGATCTCCGGTAGCTTCGTGGGGCGCGGCCAGATGTCGCTGATGAACACCTGTACGCTCAACGATCCACTCATGATTTGTGTCGACGCGTTGCGATAACACCTCGTTGGTTAGGATTGTCTCTGGGAGATAGCTCCCAGTCCCGATAATTCGGGAGGAAGTTGTGTCCACTGATTTGTTCATCATTCTGGCTGGTCTACTGGCTAAGACCAGTTGACATCCTGTCGCGACGTATGAGTGCCGATTCGGTGTACCCAGGGAACAGCATTTTTATCCAAAGGATATTTAGCCAGCCATTCCTCATTCATGTCGACGCCAAGCCCTGGGCCCTGCGGAATACCGAAGAAACCGTCTGACTGTTGGGGCATGTCACCGATGACTGCATCCTGGAACCAGGGATGCCATCCTCCTTCCTGAATTACGAAGTTTGGAGTGCATGCGCTAAGGTGTAGGCCAGCCATCGTATTCATTGGTCCGTAGCAATTGTGCGGTTGAAAACCTACGTAATGGGCCTCTGCCATCGCAGCGATTTTTCGGGTTTCGAAGATTCCGCCAGCGTACATGATGTCGGGTTGAATCAAATCAACTGCATGGAGCGGGAACAGTTGTGCATAATCGAACTTGGTCATCAGGCGTTCGCCTGTTGCAATAGGGATATTGACACTGTCAGAGACGCGCTTAAGAGCATCGAGATTCTGGGGCGGGACGGGTTCTTCATAATAAAAGGGTCGGAACTCCTCCATGCGGTGAGCAACGCGAATAGCATCGCGGGGGGTCAGCCGCCCATGTACTTCCACCAGTAGTTCTATGTCATCCCCAACGGCTTCGCGCACGGCTCTGAGTTTCTCAACCGCGAGATCTTCTGTCTCCCGATCAATGAACAAGCCCCGATGCTCGAANGGATCTCCCTTTAATGCGGTCAAACCCTGTTCGATAAAAAATTGCGCGGTATTGACGGATATTTCCGGAGTCTGGCCGTCCCAGCGCCCATAGCTCCAGATGCGATCACGCACCTTGCCACCCAGAAGTTCGTAGACCGGCGCGTTAAGGGCTTTGCCTTTGATATCCCATAACGCGATCTCAATTCCGCTGATAGCGGTCATCTGTACTACCCCGCCACGAACATGGAAGTAGTGATACAGGGTCTGCCAGTGCTTCTCAATCTCCATCGGATCCTTGCCGATCAATACTTTGCCGAATTCTTCAATCATCGAGATCACAGCAAGAGGGCCACTGGTTGCTTCGCCCCAGCCGACAATGCCTTCGTCAGTTTCGACTTTGACAAAAATGAAGGTGCGCGAAATACCTTTTGACGGGTTAGTAACAACGCTTGCCGGGATTGCTTGAATTGATGTGATCTTCATGGTGCTGGGTGCCTCATAGTTGGTGATTTTAGTCGGTATGGTTGATGCTGTACGGTAGGGCCTGCCAGGCTGCATCGGCGGCTTCGCTGGGTATCTCTTTGACGCGGCCAATGTCAGCTAGCGCTCGGCTGGCCTGCTCGTCTGTGTAGTGAAGCTCTTGACGCAAGGGCCATTCAGCTTCGGGAATATCTAGGGTTCCGACAGGTTTAGCTGCGGCCATGACGATCACCGTTTTTCGGACCAGGCATTGGTTATTGCGAGAGAAATCCGCCATCAATGGGCAGAACCGCTCCGGTGATGTAACCGGCATCGTCGGTTAATAAAAAGGTGATGGACGCGCCATATTCCTCCTTGACCTTACCCTTGCGCTGCATTGGCACCCATTTNTCCCCTCGTGGCAACTCGGCGCGCGGCGTGTTTGCTTTTTCCTGATCTTCAAGTACATGCTCACCGAAATTGGCTCCTTCAACACCGGAGGGTTGAATGGCGTTTGCACGAATGTTGTACGCGCCATAGTCCACAGCGATTTGTTTAGCCAGTCCGATAACCCCGTGTTTGGATGCGGCGTACGACGCAGCGGCGCCGCCCGGCCCGATGATTGTTCCCGCAACAGATGACGTCATGACAACAGCACCGCCGCCTGCTTTCATCATGTGGGGCAGCACGTGTTTACTGCAGAGGAATGAGCCAGTCAGGTTGACGTCAATAACAAATTGCCAGTCTTCACGTTTTGTTTCGTGTATCCAGCCATTGCCGGCTGTACCTGCATTGGATACCAAGCCCCATACTGTGCCAAATTCTGCGACGGTTTTTTCCACCATGGCAGAGACTTGCGCTTCGTCCGCAACATTACAGGTAACTGCGATCGCTGTGCCCCCTGAAGCACGAATTTCCTTTGCGGTTTCCTCAGCCAGATTGGCTCGGATATCGGCCACTACTGCCAGCCCGCCTTCTTCTGCGATTCGCTGGCATGTAGCCTTGCCTATACCGCTACCGCCACCGGTGACTATGATGGGTCTATTTTCTAAACGTTTCATGGAGTTCTCCCTCATTGGCCATGTAGACGCTTGTTCATTGGACATCCTCATTGCCGTGAGGAGACTTCATAGGCCGACGTCTTCATGGTTGCTATAGTACATAGGCTGCTCGGTAATGAATGACAAACTTGGATACTTCAGCAGTCCAGAAAACGCTTACTTTGCCTTTTTTGAAGCCGATAAGGCTAAGGATGCGGAGGCTTGGGCAGGTGTAATGAGCTACCCGCATGTGCGGGTAGCAGCATCTGGGTCGATAGAGCGCTACGACACGCTCCAGGACTACGCAGTAGCTCAAGACTGGACCGCTCGAGAAGCGACAGGGTGGGCTTACACCGAAGGAAACCCTCCCGTGCGTCTGCATGTGTCTCAGGACAAAGTTCATTTACTTGGCGGTTGGACAAGATACAACACTCAGGATGAGCCCATCCTTTGGAACTGGGTTGCATACGTTTTGACTCAAAAAGCCGACTCTTGGGGCGTACAGGCTCGTTTTGCAGTGGGCTCTCACACCGCGCCTCGCCTGGAGGCCGCAGTAGCAGAAGCGACAGGTGAGATCGCNGTTGGTGTAGTGCGNAAATTCTTTGCAAAGGTTGAGNAAGGAGGCGAAGCGTCAGCCATANAACTTTGCCGGTCGTCAGCGGTGTTANTAGATGCAGNTGATGTGGTAGAAAATCTGGATGCTGATCGGATCATCCAGTTCTTAGGCGCCCCCTGGAAGCAGCCGTTTGCAATGAACGTTAATGCAGTGCAGTGCGGTCTTCTGGGCGCTGTAGTAGAAGTTGCGATCGAGAGCGGCGGCCAGACAGAGCTGTTTATAGTTGTTGTTGGCAAGCGTGACGATGTTTGGACGATCGGCGGAATATCACGAATATCCGCTAACATCGGCTCCTCGGGGTGATGATTGCCAGCATACCTACGTCTGTCACATTGAATCCATGGCGCACACACCTTAGCACTTAGGCGAATCCGGCCGGCGGCTGCCAGCGAGAAACCCTAGGCGGCGACCTTGTGTCTGCTCAGTGCCCCGAATTGTCCTCATGAATTTCAGCCGTTATGTATGCCCGGACGGCCTTTTTTCGTAAAACTTGGTGATTGAATGATAGAAAAATCGGTAGCTAAAATTATAGTTGATCTATTGGTCGAAGCAGGGGTGCGACATGTTTTTGGCATCGTGAGTATTCACAATATGCCTATTGTGGATGCAATCAGTGCAACTCCGGGGATCGATCTGGTGACATCTCGGCATGAGCAAGGTGCAGCCCACATGGCCGATGGTTATGCTCGTGCAACGGGTGAGTTAGGGGTTGCCTTGGGCAGTACTGGACCGGGAACCACAAATATGCTCACCGGTCTCTATGAGGCAGATTTCGCGTCTTCACGATTGTTGGTGATAACCGGTCAGGCCGAGACCGGATTTTACGGTAAAGCCAAGGGCTATGTTCACGAAGCCGAAAATCAAAAGCGGATGTTGGAAGCCGTCACAGATGCAGTAGCCTCACCCCGTTATGCGCATGAAGTTGGCCCAATGCTTAAAGGCGTGATCGAGGCTATGTATAGCGGCCGCCCTCGGCCAGGTGCGATTGAGGTGCCGATTGATCTGCAGTATGCGTCGATAGCAAGTCCAACTCTAACCATTGAGGTGCCCCAGCCTATACGGCCAGATACACAAACCATTGAAGCTGCAGTATCCCGTATCGATGATGCTGATAAAAGGGTCATTATTGCGGGCGGCGGCGTTCGTACTGCAGAAGCGAGAGCGGCTTTAACTGCCTTTGCAGAATTGTTGAACGCGCCCGTGATTACTACCGCCAATGGCAAAGGCGCCTTTCCAGTGGCGCACCCCTTACACATGGGCAATGCGCTCATGCGTCCACCAATCAGGCAGCTGGTTAGCGAAGCCGATCTGGTTGTTGCCATAGGTACTCGCTTTCAGGCGGGTACCGGTGGCACAAAAATCAATCTGCGATTACCAGCATTACTGCACATCGATGTAGATCCGATGCATCTGAACCTTAATTTTAAAGCAGATATTGCAGTGCTTAGCGATGCAGAGCTTGCCATAAACGCATTACGAAACTTCGAATATACAGAGGGCTGCGGTAGTTACTTGGAAAAAATGCGAGCGTTGGTGGACGAGACTGGGAACAATTTGCGGAAAGCTTTTGGCTCAGATCATGCCCACGCTCTTGATGTGTTTTCCAAGTATCTGGCGACGGGTGTTGCTTTTGTGCGAGACAGTACTATTCCTGGCTACAACTGGGGCAATACACTTTTACCCATCGACCAGCCCGGTGGATATGTTTTTCCTACATCAGGGGCTATCGGCCCCGGCTTGCCGCTAGGTCTTGGTGTGGCAACAGCCCTGGCAAAGAAGACATTCGTCATGCATGGCGATGGAGGGTTGATGTTTCACGTTGGGGAATTGGCTGCGGCAGCTCAGTACCAAATCCCCGTAGTGGTGATTGTGTTTAATGACGGTGGCTATGGGGTTTTGCGCGGTTTGCAATACAACCAGTTTGACGGTCGATTCAACGGCACCGAGTTGCATACGCCGGATTTTGTGAAGTTGGCAGAGAGTATGGGGGTAACCGCATTCTATGCAAACGACGTGACAGAACTTGATGAGCGTTTAGCGGCGGCCATGGTCGAGAAGGGGCCGGTGCTGATCGAGCTAAATGCCAACAACATGCAGCCCATAGACGGTGTAATTCCGTCTCCTACGGCTTAGGGCCCAACGTTAAATACGTTGAGTGGGTAAGTGTTCAATTGACAAACGGAGAATATTAATCGTGACAGAGAATGAATTGAAATTGCGGGAAGAGCTGGTTGCACAGTACCAGCGAATGGGCCAACTTGGTCTTAATGAGTTGTCCTCAGGAAACCTCAGTACTCGGTTTGGCGATAATATGCTGATTTCAGGCAACGGTGCTACTTCGGAGAGTATCGCTGTGGATACGATAGTGGAGTGCTCCTTTGACGGCGACTGGGAGGGGCCACGCAAACCGTCCTCGGAATGGCGTATGCACGCGGCGATATACAAGCAACATGAAGAGGTGCAGGCTGTAGTACACACTCATTCTGATTACTGTGTAGCGCTGGCCAGTTCCTTGAAGCCTTTGCCGGGCTTTCATTATCTGGTCGGGGTGTTCGGTGGTAGCGATGTTCCCTGTGTGCCTTATTCGACCTTTGGCTCTCAGTCTTTGGCTAATGATGCAGCCGCTGCTCTGACCGACCGAACCGCGTGCTTGCTTGGGAACCATGGCATGATAGCCCGAGGAATACACCTTAAACGTGCGGCAAACACAGCCTATCGGCTGGAACTCATGTGTCGACAGTATGTATTGGCCAGCCAGCTTGGAACCCCCGCTTTGCTCACAGATGCGGAGTGGGAGGACTTTTTCGCCAAGGCGGAGGAGAATCAATATGGTAAAGGAATATAGAGTCTGCAGGCTTTAGCCTAGATAACGGTGTTGGATAGAAATCACAACTGCTGGCATGTGTTGGGCTAGATATCTTTGGTACTCGGACGAAGCATAAGCGGCTTTAATTTTGAGAATGAAGAAGGGCGTTTGCCTAGCACCGCCAAATTTTCTGCGGTGGAAGTGCCCGCTGTTCGTCTTACGTCAGTTAAGACTACCCGCGCGGATAAGCCCAGGGGTGTGAGGCGCTGAGTCCACCGTCAATTGCTATGGCTTGTCCGTTGACGTATGACGCCGCATCGCTCAACAGGAAACAAGCCATCTCGGCTATCTCTGATGGTTGTCCGTGTCGCTTGGTCGGATTGATCAGCCCAATTCTAGCTTCTTTTCCCAAGCCACGAAGCTTATTAAACATCCGCTGGGTCATGCTGGTTTCTATCAGGCCCGGACAGACAGCGTTGACACGTACGCCGGTACCATACAAATGATAACTTGCCGTCTGCACAATGCTGATAACTCCAGCCTTGCTGGCGCTGTAGGATGCTGCACCCGCGTTAGCGCGTAAGCCTGCAACGCTCGCTGTACAAACGATTGAGCCGTATGCTTGCTTGGTAAGGTAAGGCGCGGTGTGTTTGATACACAAAAATACGCCGATGGTGTTAATAGCGAGAATACGCTGCCAATGTTCTGCAGTCTGTTCCAGAAATGGTACGCCGCCAGCGTCGATACCCGCGTTGGCGAAGATGCCGTCGATACCGCCAAAAGTCTTGACACAGCGCTCTGCCATGGCGGTAACCTGCTCTTCTTTGCTGACATCAACTTGCATGAATGCGATATCACCATCGAGTTCATCAGCTGACGCGGCGGCATCTGGATCGATATCGACTGCCAGTACACTGGCTCCCTGTTGGACTGCGAGTTTCGCACTCGCGCGACCGATGCCGCTGTTCGCGCCGGTAATGATAATTTTCTTGCCTTTCAAATCCGCCATTTTTTCTACTCGTCGAAGCTAAACTCAATGAACCCGAAGTCGCCGTAATTTGCGCGATAATTTCCTTGCTCTGGTGGATGAGTGACGCCGAGGGCACCGGTCATCAGCAGTTGGCCTGGGTTGATTGAATATCCTCGAGCTAGTGCGGAATTAATAATCCATGCGGCGGCTTTGAACTGGTCGCCCAATGAATCAGTTGCCTTGCCCTCGTGGAGCAGATTGCCATTCCGAAAGAGGCTGACCATTGCTTGATTTGCAGTATTCAGTTCATTGGTAAAATCCGATTTTATGAAGCGCGAAGCAACTACGTTGCTGGCGATTAAGTCGGTTAATGCATGAGGGGAGATAAAACCCATATCCACGATTTCAATCATGGGGAACCAGTGCGAAAGATGGGTGTGCAGATCCTCTGGTTTTACCGGTTTGGTAATATCAGTGGCGGTGATGAATCCTATCTCGGTTTCTATTCTTGGTTGCACAAAATCAGATAGATGAAAGGTAACGTTGGGTTCGGCTCCTGCCTTGGCAAAAAGCACGCCGCCTGCTGGCTCGCTGGCCCCCTGGCGTTGCTGCACCAATGCATTGGTTAGCCCGGCTTTGAAGCCGACTATCTTATCGTTGCGTAAAGCTAAGAACTGGCGCTGAACTTGGTAGGCATCCGCATGCCGCAATCCAGCAAGGTTTCGAGTGGGCTTGGGGCTATTCGATTTCCACGCTGCATGCAGCTCTTCCGCCCACAGCCTAACCATTGTGCTATCTACCATCGCAGAAACTATCCTTTTGGCCATTAACGACCAGTGAAATTCGGCGGGCGCTTTTGCACGAAGTGCTCAACGCCCTCTCTGAAATCGTCGCTGGCAAATGACTCGACCATGTCTTTCATGGAAGCATGTAGCGCTGCCCCAAAATCCATGTCCTGGGCTCTAAACAGCTGATTTTTGATTACCCGCATTGATCTGGGTGAAACATTTGTCGCAAGATCTAGCGCGTAGTCGCGAACTTGTTCAATAAATTTATCGTCAGGGAAGATCTTGTTTGCTAACCCCATTTCGAGCGCTTCTTGTGCACCGATTTTTCTTGCTGACATTAATAGGTCTAGCGCATTAGGTAGGCCGACAACCCGGGGCAGTATCCAGTCGATACCATGTTCCGCGATTAAGCCTCGGCGCGCGAACCCTGTAGCAAAGACGGCTGATTCTGAAGCGAATCGAATATCGGCCCAAAGTGCTACTACAAGGCCCAAGCCAGCTACAGGACCGTTTAGTGCCGCTATGACAGGCTTTGGTACTGTAGGGAAATAAGCGTGTTTATAAGCAAATGCTTGGGGTAAATCGTTGCCACCTGGCACAGTACCAGCACTGTATGCGTCAGCTCGAACGTTGGCTAATCTATCGTTACTGTCGAGTCTTCTCACCTCAGTCTGGCTGGATTTGTCGAGACGTTGCATGTCCGCGCCCGCACAGAATCCTCGACCCGCACCTGTAAGGATAATGACGCGCACCTCGTTGTCAGCCGTAGCGTCACTCATCGCTTGCCTTATTTCCTGCTCCATAACGGGAGTCCAAGCATTCAAGCGGTCAGGGCGGTTGAGAGTGATCGTCGCGATTCCCTCCCCCACTTCGTAGATTATCTGTTCATAGTCCATAGGATTCCCCTTTCAATTGAATTGCGCTTGAACAGATATAGACGTATTGCGAGATAGAAGCCACAACAGAGTGAGGAACACCCTGCTGCCTACGTCGTATAAAGCATGGTCAAAAAGTGTAGAGAAGCGAGAAGTTGAACTCGTTTCTGTTGCGCGTCAATAATTTAGCCTTTGCAGATTTAAGGGAATAAAAAATGCCGGAACATGTAAACACAATGGTAATAGAGCCGATTCCAAACCTGCCGGATGAGGTAAACGAGATTCGTCGAAAGGCAGCAGAGATCGTTACAGAACTCGTAATTCCGAATGAGGAGGCTTTAGGGGGTCCGGCGAGCGCAGAGCGCGACGCGTTAGAAGACGAAATATCGAGTGTGGTTAGGGAGCGTGGTCTTTATGCACCCCATCTTCCAAAAGAATACGGTGGAATGGGAATCGGGTTCTTGGCCCATGCCTACATGAATGAGGTGTTAGCGTGGAGTTTCTACTCCAATAGGTTGTTCGGCGTAAAAGCGCCTACCTCAGGTAATCAAAAAGTACTGGTTAAGTACGGGACCCCGGAACAAAAGAAGAAATTTCTAGAGCCCACTATTTATGAAGGGCAAACCGCTTGTTACTCCATGACCGAACCGGACAATGCCGGGTCGGACCCTCGCTCAATTCAGACATCGGCCGTTCTTGACGGCGACGAATGGGTGATCAATGGACGAAAGTGGTACACATCCAACAGTAAACACGCGTCATGGGCGTTGGTGATGTGCCGCACTGAGGAGGAGGGTGAAGACGGTGTTGTAAACGACAAAATGACCCAGATTATCGTGCCTACAGATACGCCCGGATTTAAGATCGAACGAGCGGTTCCAGTATTTGGAAGCGAAGCTCAAGCCCATGGCGAGATTACATATACTAACGTGAGAGTGCCTCGCGAAAATCAACTGGGAGAGCGTGGCCAAGGTCATGAGGCGGCTCAGGAGCGTTTGGGCGCTGGACGTGTATATCATTGCATGAATTGTGTCGGGCAGATGTGGCGTGCTTTTGACCTTATGGTTAAGCGCGCGTCGGAACGGAAGGTCCACGGTGGTTTGCTGTCAGAAAAACAGTTCACCCAAGGAGCAATTGCTGATTCATATATTGATATTCAGGCAGCAAGACTAATGACCCTGCGTTGCGCAGAGGTTATTGAGTCAGGAGCCGATCCGCGCACTCAGATTTCGGCAATCAAAGTATTTGTACCCCAAGCAATGCACCGAGTGATTGATCGAGCGATTCAGGTTCACGGGGCGCTGGGTGTATCCGGTGACACGCCTTTGTGGCGTTACTACCAAAAGGCGCGAACCATGCGAATCGAAGATGGGCCTGATGAGGTTCACAAAATCCTGGTAGCAAAAAACATTCAGAAAAGTTACGCAGCTGGACATGGCTGGGACTTTGGCACGCTCTGACGGTTGTTTTTGCCGGTAGTGGAAAAGAGCTGGGTCGCTGTGCAGGGGAGAAGTGGCGTTGATAGGAATTGATGTTGAGGGCGTAACTGAGTGGATGAGCGTCCTTATACCGGGGTTAAAGCCGCCGCTGGCTTTCTCTCAGATTGCGGGCGGTAACTCCAACCTGACGTACCTATGCGTTGATCGAAATGGTTCTCGGTATGTGTTGCGTAGGCCTCCGGTGGGGCACATCTCAGCAACGGCGCATGATATGGCTCGTGAGTATCGCATCTTGTTCGCTCTGCAAGGCAGTAAAGTGCCGGTTCCCAATGTTCTGGGGCTTTGTGAGGATCTGGACGTAACGGGAGCCCCGTTTTATGTGATGAACTTTGTCGAAGGTCAAGTGTTACACGGCCCCTCGGACTCTCAGGCGCTGACCGGCGATGACCGAGTCTCCATTAGTGAACATGTCGCAGAGGTGTTAGCAGACCTGCACCAAACGGATTTTGAAGCTATTGGGCTTGGCGAGTTGGCTCGCAAGGGTGGTTACGTTGAGCGCCAGTTGAAGCGCTGGCAAGGTCAGTGGCAGAGCAACAAAACACATGACGTGCCGGAAATGGAAGAGGCAGGGCGTTTGTTGCAGGACAATTTGCCGGTTCAGAAAGGCGCAGCCATTGTTCACGGCGATTATCGATTGGGAAACATGCTGGTGGGCGGCGGACGGATCAGGGCATTGGTTGATTGGGAGCTGTGTACGCTCGGCGATCCTCTTGCAGATTTGGGGTACCTCCTCAATAGCTGGGCAGAGCCCGGAGAAAGTGCTGCAAAGGAAAGGGTTACCGGGGTTGGCGGATTTCTTCCACGCAGTGTCCTCTGCGAGCGTTACAGCGCGGCTACCGGTGAGGATCTGGAGAAAATAGATTACTACCGTGCTTTTTCACATTGGCGGATGGCAGCGATCAACCAAGGCGTGTACAAGCGATTTCTTGATGGCTCCATGGGGCAGGCGAAAGACGTGGATTTGGAGCAACGGAAACAAAATGTTGTGGGGCGGGCGAAAGCAGCTCTGACTTTGTTGGCTTAGCCTAACGGCGGAGGAACCCAGTGGGCCGTTATATAACAAAAAGAGCGTTGCTGATTTTGCCGACGCTGATCGGCATTATCACGTTGAATTTTTTTATTGTTCAGTTGGCGCCCGGGGGGCCAGTTGACCAGATTGTGGCAACTCTAACAGGGCAGGGTGGTGGCGACGCGGCCAGCCGGGTTGCGGGCGCACAGACAAATGCCGTTGCTTCGCCGATGGGCGCCTCGCAAGGACTTGATCCTGAGTTGATCGAGATGATCGAGCGGCAATTCGGTTTTGATAAGCCTCTGCATGAACGATATCTGGCCATGCTGGGTGATTACCTGACGTTTGATCTAGGAACGAGTTACTTCCTAGACCGTCCAGTGATTGACCTCATTGTAGAGCGCCTGCCAGTGTCAATATCTCTGGGCTTTTGGTCGATGCTTCTCATCTATGTCATATCGATTCCCTTGGGCGTGGCAAAGGCGGTTCGTGACGGTAGCCGTTTTGATGGTTGGACCAGTGGTTTTATTTTTGTGGGTTATGCGATTCCGGGTTTTCTATTTGCTGTCTTTTTGATCGTTCTCTTTGCCGGTGGTGCATATCTCGACTGGTTTCCACTGAGAGGACTTGTATCCAATAACTTTAAAGAACTTTC
This sequence comes from Gammaproteobacteria bacterium, assembly GCA_002684495.1. Taxonomy (GTDB): domain Bacteria; phylum Pseudomonadota; class Gammaproteobacteria; order Pseudomonadales; family Azotimanducaceae; genus UBA4421. Next base: position 32,805 of record NYVG01000012.1, read on the forward strand.
TTTGTTCGAAAAGATTCTGGATTACTTTTGGCACCTGGCGCTTCCGATAGCAGCGCTTACGGTTAGTGGTTTTGCGACGCTTACCATGCTCACCAAAAACTCGTTTTTGGATGAAATCGCAAAGCAATACGTGTTAACCGCTCGGGCGAAAGGGCTGAGCGAGCGTCGCGTGCTTTATGGTCACGTATTTCGTAATGCGATGCTCATTGTGATTGCTGGGTTTCCCGCAGCCCTTGTGGGTATTTTGTTTACTGGCGCGATGTTGATCGAAGTGATTTTTTCTCTGGACGGGTTGGGTTTGCTGGGCTTTGAGGCGGTTCTCAGTCGTGACTACCCGATCATGTTTGGCACCCTGTTCGTGTTCACCTTCGTAGGGCTTTTTATGACGTTGGTGAGTGATATCGTTTATACGATAGTGGACCCTCGTATCGATTTTTCATCAGGGCAGGTGTGATGGAAGAAGCGGCAGATAAAACGTTGGACTCTATGAGCGGAAATGCGAGTGCCAGCGGCGAGCGTTTTCTCAGGTTTCAGCTATCCCCCTTAAACAGACGGCGTTGGGCAAATTTCAGGGCCAACAAACGAGGTTATTGGAGCCTGTGGATAGTCGGGATAATGTTGTTCGTCAGCCTCTTCGCCGAGCTTATCGCTAACGACAAACCGATTCTGGTGGAGTACCGAGATCAGTTATATATGCCGGTGTTGTCAGTTTATCCGGAGACCGAATTCGGCGGCGTATTGGAAACCGAGGCGGATTTTAGAGATCCGGTGGTACGTCAATTGATCAGTGCGGCGGATGGTTGGATGCTTTGGCCACTCATACCATTCAGTTTCGATACAATCGACCGCGACACCGACGAAGCGGTGCCTGAGGCGCCCAGTGGGCGCCACTGGTTGGGAACGGATGACGTTGGTCGAGATGTTGTGGCCCGTCTGATATACGGTTTTCGTCTTTCTATGCTCTTTGGTTTAGGTTTGACGATTCTGGCTTCCATCATCGGCGTAGCAGTTGGTGCGGTTCAAGGATATTTTGGTGGCCTTACCGACCTTCTGGGTCAGCGCTTTGTGGAAATATGGACCGGTCTGCCGACGCTTTTTGTGATCATTATTTTGACCAGTATGTTCCAGCCTGGTGCCATGGCACTCCTGTTGATATTGCTGGCCTTTAGTTGGACGACGCTGGTATCCCTGGTTCGGGCGGAGTTTCTTCGAACTCGGAATTTTGAGTACGTGACAGCCGCGCGAGCACTGGGTGAAGGTGACTTCGTCATAATGGGTCGTTACGTCTTACCCAATGCCATGGTTGCGACGCTGACTTATTTGCCGTTCATTTTGAGCGGTTCCATAACCACTCTCACGGCCTTGGATTTTCTGGGATTCGGATTGCCCGCCGGTTATCCATCACTGGGAGAACTGCTGGCTCAAGGGAAGGCTAATTTACAGGCACCTTGGTTAGGGCTTGCCGGCTTTTTTACTCTCGCCACTCTTCTAACCTTGTTGGTTTTCGTTGGAGAGGGTGTGCGCGATGCCTTTGATCCACGGCGGAGCGTCCAATGAGTCAAACCATTCTTGAAGTCGATAAATTATCGGTTGCTTTTTACGGAAACGAGGTCGTGCGCGACGTCAGCTTTCATGTTGAACGCGGAGAAACATTAGCTCTGGTTGGTGAGTCGGGGTCAGGCAAGAGTGCGACCGCACTGTCTATCATGCAGTTGTTACCTTACCGTTATGCCAGTCACCCTCGCGGTTCAATTAAGATCGACGGTCTGGAAGTGATGGGTGCGTCCAAAGAAACATTGCTAAACGTACGTGGTGATCGCGCGGGTATGGTATTCCAGGAACCCATGACCTCGCTCAATCCTCTGCAAACCATAGAGAAGCAGATCGGGGAAGTATTATTTGTGCATCGCGCTATGGGAAAACGCGAAGCTGTTGAACGAATAGAAGAGTTGCTTGACCTGGTTGGTCTCAAGCGTCCGGATAGGTTGTCGGCGTATCCGCATGAAATGTCGGGCGGCCAGCGTCAGCGGGTTATGATTGCCATGGCGCTAGCTAACGAGCCTGATCTGTTGATCGCCGATGAGCCAACCACGGCGCTGGACGTGACGGTACAAGCCAGGGTGCTTGATCTTTTGAACGAACTCAGAGAACGACTCAACATGGCGTTGTTGTTGATTACACACGATCTTGGCGTAGTTCGAAAGATGGCAGACCGTGTTTGTGTTATGACTAACGGGGAAGTCGTAGAACAAAACGATACTCAGGCGATCTTCGATGCGCCGCAACACAATTACACAAAACGTTTGATAGCAGCTGAACCAAGCGGATTACCTGTTCCCTATGCGCGGGATGCTCCGGAAGTAATCCGTGTTGACAGTGTGTCCGTTTACTATGATATGAATCGTGGTTGGTTCTCCAAAGAAAAAGAATTTCAGGCGGTGAAAGAGGTGTCTGCGAGTATCCGCCGGGGGCAGACGCTCGGGATCGTGGGCGAATCCGGATCAGGTAAAACAACCCTTGCAATGGCACTTTTACGCCTAAAGTCGAGTCATGGAAAAATCTACTTGGGCGATACGGCCATCCAAGGTCTTACAGCCAAGCAGATGCGTCCGAAGCGGCGTGTGATTCAGGTTGTGTTCCAGGATCCCTACGGTAGCCTCTCGCCGAGATTGTCGGTGTTAGAGATTATAGCCGCAGGACTGAAAGTCCATCATCCCGAGCTCTCTGCGGTCGAGAGGCGCGATAAGGTGGCTCATGCGCTTGTGGAAGTGGGACTGGAACCTACGGTCATGGATCGTTATCCCCACGAGTTCTCGGGTGGGCAGCGTCAGCGCATAGCCATTGCCCGAGCGATCATTGTCGACCCGGAAGTGGTGGTGCTCGATGAGCCTACTTCGGCGCTGGATCTGTCGGTACAAGCGCGCATTGTCGACTTGCTGCGTGATCTTCAGGTTCGCAAGAATCTGGCCTATCTTTTCATTAGTCACGACCTCAAGGTTGTGAGGGCACTGTCCCATGACGTTATCGTGATGAAGGACGGGGAGATTGTAGAGCGAGGCTCAGCCAAGGCCGTTCTGGACTCGCCCCAGCAGGACTATACCAAAGCGCTGATGGCGGCAGCGTTCGAACTGGAAGCATCCTAAAGCTTTTATTCTAACTTCTGGTTCCAAGTTACGGTTCTATGTCTTTGTTTCAGGGCCGGGCTTAGCGCCGGAAGAACGATCTGACGAAACGAATGCCAAGTGCAAGCGCTCTCTGTAGCCATCACCAGCACCGAACGTTGCCCATGCCGTCTTGCTGTAAGCGGGAGTGATTTGGCCGCTCCTTTTCCCCATCGGCGATCCGATGAATTTTCTAAGGCAATGGGCGTTTACGAGCTTTTCTAAGCAGACGCTATGCTTAACATCGTTCCTATTGGTTTTTAGTCCGATTTAGGTGAGGCGCGGCATCGTATCAGCGTCTAACAGATACAATTTTCTTCAAAATTACGGGTGACGTCTTGAAATATCTGCACACAATGGTTCGAGTTAATGACCTGCAAGAGTCCTTGGATTTCTACTGCTCAGGGCTTGGCCTTGAAGAGGTGCGGCGTAGGGACCATGAAAAGGGCCGGTTTACCCTGGTATTTCTGGCAGCCCCGGGTGACGAGTCCGCTCAAATAGAACTGACGCACAATTGGGATGGCGATGACTTGGGCGAAAGCTGCCGAAACTTTGGTCACATAGCCTATGCAGTGGACGATATATACGAAACATGCAGCCGCTTGATGGCCGGTGGTATTACGATTAACCGTCCGCCACGGGATGGCAGAATGGCGTTCGTGCGGTCTCCGGACGGTATTTCCATCGAAATTCTGCAATCGGGTGATGCCATGGCGCCAGCAGAGCCCTGGATATCTATAGACAATGTTGGCACCTGGTAGAGCCGTGCAGGTTCGCCCTTGCTCTAACGTGACGAAATGGGATCCATGCCGATCACATCATGGATGAACAGTTCGCCCAGGTCTTCAGCGCTCAAACCAGCAACGGTTGTGAGCACGTCAATACTGTGTTCCCCAAGCATAGGGGCACGTTCATTAGGGGGTACCTGGGCGTTGCGAAACCGGTAGGGTTGGGCAGGATAGTGTTTTTCTCCAAGGCCGGGCCGATCTTGTACTAAGAAGCTATTTCGAGCTAAGAGCTGTGGGTCGCTGAGTAGATCGGGGCCGTTCTGTACAACGCCCGCTGGGATTTGTAGAGCCTGTAGCTGGGACATCAGAGTGGCAGCGTGACGCGTTTGCGTCCATTTCCCAACGATATCGTCGAGTTCTGGTGTTTGCCGAGATACGACGTCGGGAAATTTCCCGGCAAGTTGCGGGTCGATCAGATTGGCCAGTTCATGCCAATCCGCATCGGTTTTACAGCTGATACCGATCCAACGATTATCCTGGCATGGATAAATGCCCTGTGGTGCGAACAGGCTATGGCGATTGCCAACTCTTTCGGGATCAACTCCAGCCATAGACCAACCGGTCATCGCATCTCCTACGAACAGGTTACACGCCTCCATCTGACTGAGATTGATGTGTTGTCCTTTACTGGTAAGACGCCGTTCCTGCAGGGCAGCGAGTAAGACGTGAGTGCCAACAACTCCAGCGTAGATATCGCCGCCAGTGGTGCCAGTGAAAAGAGGTGATTCGTTCTCGTATCCGGTCAGATGAGCTACACCGGACATCTGTTCTGTGGGCATACCAAAAGCCACGTAGTCTCTCCAGCTAACATCAGCGCCGAATCCCGGCATCGAGAGCATAAGAAGGTCAGGCTTGATGTTACGCAAAACATCAAAACCCAAACCGAATCTGTCCATAACGCGAGGCGTGTAGTTTTCGATGACAATATCAGCATCACGAATCAGATTTTTAAGGATATCGACGCCGCGTGGATCTTTCAGATTGAGCGTAATGCCGCGTTTGTTTCGATTAACCCAGTTGAAGTGAGGTGAAGATTCCCAGCTTGGCGCGTTGCTGTTTTCCGGTGCACCACTGGTGCGCCAGCCGTCTATGCGCTGAACCGATTCTACTTTGATTACATCCGCCCCGGCATCTGCCAGGATCTGTGCGCAAACCGGGCCGGCAAAGAACATGGAAAGGTCAATGACTTTCACGCCGCTTAAAGGTAGCGACTGGCCTTTGGCATTGCTCTTAGTGCCGGATTTGTTTGTCTGTAGAGTGGATGGCAGCCGGTTCAGGATATCGTCAGTATGCTCGCCGAGGAGGGGTGGCGGCTTGAGTTTCGGAACACTAGTACGACCCGCAACATTAAACGGAACACCGGGTATGGACACTTGTCCGGCCACGGGGTGCTCCAGCGTCTGAAAGAACCTTCGCTCTAGGTGGGGAGGAAACGAGTGCAACTGTTCCAGATTCGGCACCAGCCCAAATGGCACGCGTTGTTCCTGGGCTTGATGAAAGAGTTCCATTGCCGACCTGTCCTTGACGGCATCGCTGAATAGGGCGCGGATCTCTTCCAGGCGGTGGTCTGGTCGGTTCCAGTTTACCCCATGGTAATAGGGGTCTTCGGCAACTTGCTCGCAATCGAGAAAACCGCACAAACTGTGCCATTGCTCTCGGGTCAGTGCATTGACACCGATGTAGCCGTCACGAGTCGGCAGCATGTAGCAGGCACCAGCGCCACCGCCAACGCTGGAATACCGTTCCCGTGAAACGCCATGGTATTCATAGGTCATGGTGGGAAAAGAGGCGCCTGTGAGAACGGCCTCCTGAACGCTGACATCTACGTGTTCTCCACCTCCATGGTTATGTCTTCCCAGTATCGCCAACGAAGTGGCAGCCGCGGCGAACGCGCCGGCCAGGGCTTCCGAGGTAGCTCCGCCGGTTTGTAACGGCTCGCGATCGGGTAAACCACAAAGGTTAGCCCAGCCCCCCATGGCGCAGGCGATCAGATGTGAGCTGCTATACTCCGAATGCGGACCGAAGGATCCGAAACCCGATATGGTTGTCAGAATTACCCTGGGGTTCCAGCGGCGAAAAGTTTCATATTCCAAGCCCTGATGTTTGAGCGTTTCCTCAGATTCTCCAGCGATGACCACATCGTATTCGCTGACCAGGCGTGCTAAGGATTGCTTTCCTTTAGCAGTTTGTAAGTCCAGTACAATGCTGCGCTTGCTGGTATTGAAAAAGAAAAAGGTTGCACTGTGCTCTTTGTCGTCGTGGCCCGGTGGAAAGGGGCCATAGCAGCGGCTGATATCGCCCTCGGGCGGTTCAATTTTGATGACGTCGGCGCCAAGGTCTCCCAACAACTTAGTGCAAAAAGGCCCAGCAATGCCTTGGGAGATATCTAGAACCTTTAGGTCATTTAGATAGCTACTTTCCATGGATTATCTCGATTCAGAACGTGGATTTTGCTTTGTTTACTCATCGGATAGGCGCTGTTAGCTAGGCTACCCTCATTGGTCTTTAGTGACGGCGATAGTGAGGTCGTTGCTTGTTTGTATGGGTTCAGGTATCAGTTTAATCATAAGCACGGTGGCCAGCATTTGCATGAACATGCAGATAATGAAGATAACCGAATGATCGAACATGAAAGCAATAACGCCTCCCACCAAGGGACCCAGCGCGGCTATCGTATTGAAGGTCATGTGTGACGTGGCCAGCCTCAATGGGATGTCCTGGGTGTCACCAAACTCCATGACGATGTTTTGCCTTGCCTGGTTAAAAGTGTTTGATGCGGTGCCGAAAAGAAAGAAAAAGGCGGCGAAGCTCCAAAAGCTATCGATAAACAGCAGCAGACAATGGGCCAATGCCCACACTACTAAGGAGCTGATCAAGACAAGTCGGTAGCCGTGTCGATCAGCAATACTGCCGGAAATGACGTTGGTTATGGTGCCGGACAACAGCCAGATGGTTGTCAGTGCCCCCAAAACGCTGCCGGTAAGGTCTATTTTTAATCCCGCATATAGAATGTAGAAGGGCGCCGCCATGCGCCCAGTGGCCGCTATTGCAGCAACAACCAGAAATTTTGCGAAGGTTTTGTTGTTTCGAAGTAGGTTCGGTAGTGCTTTAAAGCTTTGTTTGTAGGTTTCTTTCTTGCGCACAGAGGTTGCGCTTGGTTCCTTGGTGAAGCCGAGCGCGCCAATTCCAACCAGGGCAACAAGAAAGGCAAGGAGGAATAGTGCCGCGTAGCCATTGCCCAGGATGTTTTGGTCGATAAAATAACTGCCTGCAAAATAGGCAAGCAAGGCTGTCGCGATCCCTGATAGGAAGTGTTGCCATCCGGAGACAAACCCGCGCCGGGTAACGGGAATGACCTTGGCTTTCAGTGAGTTCATCATGACAATCGACATTCCCTGAAAAATGCCCAGTGCTGCCATGAACAAGAGAATTAGCCAGATACTGCTTTGATTCGCACCATACATCAAACCGACCAGTGCAATGAAAAGTATCTGTAAGCGGACTGCCAGGCTGGTGAGCATTGTGATACCCAAAATCCGGGTTCTATGTCCGATGATAGAAGCAGCCAGCATTGGCGTCAGCATGTGCCCCAAAGCCTCAATGGTTCGCGCAAGACCTACCACAAGGTCAGAGCCCGACAAGCTAAACAAATAAGCTGGCAGATAGGTGGGGGCCTGGAACAGGCGGTAGCCGGTTTGGCCAAACAAGCCAACGGCAAGTTGAATGCTTGCGTTGCGTCGAAAATAGCGATTAGACACAGTCTGCTCTTGCCAGTGAAGGGTTTCTCTTGGGGAGGATGTCGTTTAAGTCAAACACCCTTAGCAGCAGGGGGTTCAGCTGCAGCTGTTGTAACCAAGAATGGCTTTTATCTCTAAGTATTCGTCGAACCCGTATTTGCCGTGCTCGCGGCCATTGCCTGAACGCTTGTAGCCACCGAAGGGAGTTGTTCCGTTAGTGCCAGCTCCGTTCAGCTTCACGCCGCCACTGCGCATCTGCCGAGCTACTTTCTTGGCACGCTCTGGGTTAGAGGATGAAATGTAGGAAAACAATCCATAGGGTGTGTCATTGGCAATGCGTATCGCATCATCATCATCCTCGTAGCCAATCAGGCACAGAACTGGTCCAAATATTTCTTCCTGTGCGATCTTCATATCGTTTTTAACGCTAGAAAAAATGGTGGGTCGGATATAAAAGCCCATGTTTAACCCTTCGGGCCTACCTACACCCCCCGTCTCCAACGTAGCGCCTTCATCGATGCCTGTCTGAATCAGATTTTGGATTTTTTCATATTGGGTTGCCGACGCGACGGGGCCGTTTTGGGTGCCTTCGGCTCTGGGGTCTCCCACTCGGATTTTATCTGCCGCTGCTTTAGCAATTTTGGCCGCCTCTGCCATTCGCGTATTTGGAACCAGCATACGGCTTGGTGCGTTACAGGATTGCCCAGAGTTTGCACACATGGCGATCACATCGCGGGTGATGGCGGTATCAAAGTCCGCGTCGTCCAATATGATGTTTGCAGATTTGCCGCCAAGTTCCTGTGTGACTCGTTTGACAGTTGGAGCTGCGTTTTTTGCCACCTCGATACCAGCACGGGTTGAGCCTGTAAAGGACACCATGTCGATATCTGGATGGGACGATAAGGCTGCTCCGACGCCGGGGCCATCGCCATTGATCAGATTGAAAACGCCGGATGGAACGCCTGCAGCGTCCATGATTTCAGCGAATATTAGGCCGTTGTATGGCGCCATTTCTGAGGGTTTCAGAATGATGGTGCAACCGGTAGCGAGCGCGGGCGCCACCTTGCCCACTATCTGATTTAATGGCCAGTTCCAAGGCGTAATAAAGCCGCAGACTCCAATTGGGTCTTTGACGATTCGGGCTTCCCCGATGTCTTCCTCAAAATCAAAGCTCTTTAAAACGTCAAGTGCGACGGTAAAGTGCCTTAGTCCCAGTCGGCATTGGGCGCCTTTGGCCATTTGAAGTGGAGCGCCCATCTCGTTGCTGATAGCTTCTCCTAGGTCATCTATTCTCTTCTCGTACTCCGTGATAATCGAATCAAGTAATGCTATTCGTTCGTCTACTGACGTTTGGGAAAATGTATCGAAGGCTGCTCTTGCGGCGACTACAGCCTTGTCCACGTCTTTATCATTGCCCATCGCTAACTGGCCAATAGTCTGCTCAGTTGCTGGGCTGATCACATCCACGATGGTTGGAGTTACCGGATCTACCCATTGTCCATCGATATAGAACTTGAGGTTGTTATTCAATACAGACTCCTGAAGCCTTGCTTTGTTTTAGCGTAGTTCGGATTAGGTGATACCTATCCTACAAAAAATACGGGGGCACCGAGGTGCTCAGGACATAGGAGGAGTCGTCCGCCCCGCATCTTATTAAACGCGAACACAAAAATTTTCCTCAACGTGGGATGAAAAAAGACTGGGTCGATTTTGGGTTTTTACGCATTTCGATAGTCGTTGGCATTACATAAGCGTCGATTTCGCCTTGCCGGTCTATCCGGCTTCGGGGTGGAAGGGGTAGGCCACCACCTGGCGTTTGGGTCCGTACCTCACTAACTTTTCTAGCCGCAGATATCATCTGGTAGAAGTTTTGTGTGTCGCGCTGCGGGTATTGCAAGCACTTAGTTTTCCCCCGTGTTGGGTTCCGGCAGGCTGGCCAGCAGAATAGCGGCCATGGAATACGGTTTGGGAGCCATCACAGTTCATCTAGGGTGCCGGTTATACCAGCTTGCACCAATGACTGATATTCGGAGTCTGTCAGGCCGAGTTCTTCGATGAGTATTTCGCGGCTGTGTTGACCGACGCAGGGCGCTGGTTGCACCGGTGCTGCAGCAGCTGCGGAAAAACGCCAGGGCCTTCCTGGGAGCCATGTCGGTCCGGTTTCTGGATGGTCTACTTCAGTGATGAAGCCGGAGGTTTTGAAATCCGGATCAGGCTGGCTGTAGATATCGTAGAGTGGGCGAGCACGCGCGGCCGTGACGCCTAGTGCGACCAAGGCCAGCTCCGCAGTTGATGCTTTTTGCCCCATGACCCACGCACTGATTAATTTGTCTAATTCAACTTCATATGTCTTTCGACCCTTCATTGTGCTGAATCGTTCGTCTGCCAGTTTTGGGTCACCAATGTGTTCTCTTAGTCGGTGCCAGGCTTCTTCGGTCTCTGCCGCCAGTGCCAACCAGGTCCCATCATTCGTTTGATAGTAGTTGTGTGGTGCGATTCGCGGATGTTCATTGCCCGTGGGACCGGGCGCTTGACCTGTGGCGCTGTATTCGAGCAATACATCGCCGCAAACGACATTGACCGCTTCCATCATGGAAAGATCAACACGTTGAGCCTCCCCGGTTAGATCGCGGTGAGCCAGAGCGGACATCACCACAGCAGCGAGGAAATATCCGGATACGGGATCGGCATAAATTCCGCCAGTATTCATGCCTGGATCGCCGGCGTAGCCGTTGATCGAAGACAGGCCCGACATGGGTTCGACAGTCACACCGTTTCCTGGAAAGCTGGCATATGGACCTGTTTCACCGAATCCGGATATCGATGCCCAGATCATACCGGGTCTCATTTCATGGAGTTTCTCAAGGGTAATGCCCCATGAAGGAATGACCGAAGGGCGGAAGTTGTCGACTAGGATGTCGAATCGGGGCAGCAGTTGCCACAACAGTTCTTTGCCTTTGTCCTGACTGATGTCGAGAGTGACGTTGCGTTTGTTGAGGTTGACTGAATTATAGTGTCCCTGGGTATTCTGTGGGTGCTGTTTGCGATTGGGATCGGCTACGCCGGGTGGGACATGACCGGAGAAACGGCGAAAGCTGTCGGTTCGATGCGGGGGTGACAGTTGTACGACATCGGCGCCAAGTAATGCCAGCAGCTCGGTGGCGAAAGGCCCGGCCCAGGTTTGACAGAAAGACAGCACTCGAATCCCGGCGAGAGGGCCCTTGGCTAAGTCAGATGGCTTAATGTTGCCAGCTGGAACGCCGCGGCTTTGATTGCGTGCGCCCACCTGTTCATTGTGCTCGCCAAGGCTGGGCGCTGGGCGTGTCAATAACCATGGGGAGGGACTGAGTTTTGCGGGTGCACCTGCTGATTTGATTGTCTGTTTCTTCAAAGGTGCGTCGACCAGAAAGTCGCGGCTCTGGATCTGCTTATCAGTACAGATGTCTGCCATGTTTTGCATAACGCCTGCCACGCAGCGCAAGCTTACGAGTTTGTTAAAGAGAGGCCAACGCTCAAGGGTTGGTAGACTGACCGTCAATGCCGCCTGAACTTCTGAGATGTCTTTTGAATGGCGGCCCTCTCGGGGAATTAGGTCTTCGCGTTTACCAAACTCTGGTATTCCGAGTGTTTCCATAGCTTCTGGCCAATTGTGGAATTCTCGAAGGCCAATACTCATCCTGCCATCTTTCACATCCCATAGGGGGCCTTGGCTACCTCGAGGTTTGCGGCCACCGGAGCCGGTACTCTCCCCCAGTTCATTGTAGACAGCGGCAATAGCCCAGGGGTGCAGAGTTAAGGCGAGAGCCTCCAACTCGCTGACATCGACCAGTTCGGGCTTGTCGTCATTGCTTCGTCGTCGAAGCGCCGCCGCCGCCGCGATAAAACCTGCCACACCACCGATATAGCCGGACTGTTGTCTTGGCAGTTGCAAAGGAGGTTCTTCGCAGTGTCCATTAACCAAAGACCAGCCGCTTCTGGCGCTGGCGGTTAGGTTGTTACCTGTTTTTCCGCTTAAGGGGTCGTTTAATCCATGGGCGGTTACCGAGAGATGTACGGCGTCTGCGGGCAGATGGTTTAGCGCGTTACTGTAGGTCGTAGCGCTTATTGGATCTGCTGTGGTAATGAGTACATCAGCATCGGCTAAGAGGTCGTTAATCTCACTCATAGAGTCATTCACCGTGATAGACCGCTTGTTCCAGTTGCTATACGCGTGGAGGGCACTAGTTTCGCTACTGGTGGTGTCTAGGAATGGAGGCTCTGCGCGCAGTGGGTGGCCTACGGGGCCTTCTACCAGTATCACATCGGCGCCGAAATCACCAAAAAGCCTTGCCGCAAACGCTCCGGATAGTCTGTCGGATAGATCCACAACTCGTAACCCTTCGAATGGTCTTGGCATACGCTTAACTCCCCTGATACGGGCTCTATTTAGTAAGTTATTTGACGTTTAGGGTTGTGCGTTCCTCATGCCAGGGATGGATTAAGGCACGGTGCAGGTTGGTATGGCTAACCGCCGCGTCATGGTCGCACAAGTAACACTCAGTATTTGAGGATAATTTTCTAAGCCTCGTCTATTTTGTTCGGTTAAGGCTGTCACGGTCTTGGCAGCCAAAGTGAGCCTCTCACTGTCCCCTGCACGTTGCAGACAAAGAGAGTTTCGACTGCGGCTGTGTGAACGAATCTTGATGGAGAATTAGAATGAGCGTTGCGAAAATCGCCTTAGTGGGCTGTGGCCCGCCTTCCCGTCGTTGGCATGGGCCGACTCTGACCGAATTGTCAAAACGGGGAGCTATTGAGTTCGTCGCTCTGTGCGATCTGGATGAGACGTTGGCTGCCCAGTGCGGTGAGGCCTATGGTGTGCCCCATTTCACCAGCGTCGACGAGATGCTGGATCGGCACCCGGAGATCATGGCTGTAGACATTGTTACCGGTGACCCAAGTCACCATGTTTTGGCTAAAGCCATTGCCGAGCGCGGTAAACATGTCATGGTCGAAAAGCCCATGGCGATAACTCTTGCGGGCTGCGATGTGATTATTGATGCCTGCCAGAGAAATGGGGTGCACTTTGAAGTGGCAGAAAACTACTTCCGCATGCCAAAACAGCGCGCTGTTATCGACCTTATCGAGAAGGGCATCCTGGGCGATATTGTTCGCGTTAGGTATGTGGATGCAAAAGCACAGCGACCATTTGAACAGACCGCGCGAATTCGTGGCCTGACGCGACCGTTCTCAAAATTTGGTAATTCTTCGGGCATGTGCATGGATATGGGCTCACATCGGTTATCGCAGTTACGACTGTTTGCCCAAAGCGAGCCGATCCAAATTTCCGCAACGGTCAAGCGTTATCGGCATAGTGACGAGTTCATTTCGGAAGATTGGGCCCACGCGACCATCGAGTTCGAGTCAGGCGCGGTTGGTCTTTATGAGACAAGTCGGCTCGGCGAGTCGCTAGCGCATTACCAGATCACCGGCACCCAAGGCGGTATTTGTGATCATCAATGGAGCCATCCTGCCATTCCGCTTAGACTGCAGATGGGCGAAGAATGGAAAGATGTGCCAATCGAGTTCGAGCGGCACAAGGTGGATGGGGTAGACGTTTTATCGCGTATTGTTGTTCATACGGATCCACAGATCGTTTATGTCAATCCGTTCCGCGAGTATGCAATCGATGATTGGTGTGTTGGTCATGCGGCCGAGATTATGAGTCTGGCTGATGCCGCTTTGAATAAAAAAGAGCCGGAATATGGCCTTGGCGGCCGAAAAGATGTGGAAATGGCAATGGCCATCTACGAATCGTCGCTAAACGGCTCGATGCCGGTAAAGCTACCAATAGCGGAAACGACATCTTATGAACGGATATTGCATGAAGACTATGAAGCCCGGTTCGGACGTCCAATTGATGCGAAGTGAGCTGAAAAATCGGTAGGGCTAGAGCAGCTGGGGTTTGCGGCAGCCGCGAAGAATTATTGTTTTATGTGTCGGACCAGATCTGCTGCATGAGCGTCCAGAGGTGGCGGTCGAAATTATGCCGCTCTCCCGGTTTTACCGCTGGCCCACCGCGACGGACGATAACTCGCCTGCGAGTGGGGTCGACAAAAATGCGGTTTTCTTCGAGACCCTGGGAAAAGATTAGGCTAGCGGGTGCCTCGGGAATTACCGGCCGGTAGAACGTTTTGTCCACGTAGGGCGTCATAAAATGGTCTTGATCGTTGCGCCACCACATAAAACACCAGGCTGGATTGGTGGATGATCCCGGCGAGAGCATCCTCTGCCAGTAGCTGTTGCTGATTAAACGCCCGCTACTGCGGGATCCACCATTGAGAATAAGCAGGCCTAGTTGAGCCATGTCGTGTCCTGACATCTCGAGGCCTGTGACATTTCTTCCATCTGGTAGGAGACTGTCTCGCTCGACCCACTTCGTTTGAGTCATGCCAAGCGGATTGCAAATCCACTCTTCCGTCAGCTCTTGTAGTGGTCGACCAGTCTGCTCGGTGAGAACTCGCTTGAGGTAATTATAGGCGGTGTTGTTGTACCGCCAGGTAACACCTATCTCACCAGCGGGTTCAAGAGCATCGTTCATGCCAGTTGTCATGGTCAGCAGGTGTTGAATAGTTAGGCGTTTTTCGTCCGTTTCCGGTAACCCGGTCCAGCCTTTGGGAAGGTACTTGTGCAGTGGGTCACTGACCTCAACAATTCTCCGGTCGACGGCGATGCCGATCATCAGCGCGAAGAGTGATTTTTGAATAGCCTTAACGTCTGTGGCTTCCGAGTCGGTGAAGTTCTCATGAACTTGAATGCCGTCTTTCTCGAAGATGAGAACCTCGTCAGTGCCACGATCAGCAAGGTATCCGATGGCGTTCGTAAACGCTCTTGAGTTCCAGTTTGTGGTCATGTCGTAATTGCCCCCGTAGCTAAAGGTCATTTTCGATTGTTGTGGTGTATTTATTTTGGCTCCCTAGCACACAGACGTTTTTTTGGAACCCAGCCACATCAGTGAGGTTAGCCGTGAATATGCGGAAACGTGGCGAGAACGCGTCTGTTTTCGAATTACAAGGAGATAAATATGTCTGTACAGCTGAAAAAGCAGGCCATCGATTTAGGTATTGTTACGCGTAACGGCCCAGAGATGCTGGCATTTTACAGAGATTTACTTGGGTTTCGTCACGAGGCGGATACACCGTTTGGCCCAACCGGGATGATGCATCGACTATGGTGCGGGGACAGCATGATAAAAATCTGCGTGCCCGATCCTGAACCCGCCAAAGATCCAGAGCCCGGGATGATCGGGCAGGCGACCGGTTACCGCTATTGGACTATGATCGTCGAAAATCTCGAGGAAATTGTCGACGACTGCGTTAGCGCTGGCAGAGAATTGGTCGTTCCCATCAAGGAGATTCGGGACGACGTTTGGATCGCTATTGTTGCTGATCCCGATGGCAATCTTGTGGAATTTGTAAGGTACGACTAACACCTCGCGGGAGCAGTGAAGATGGCTAATGTGCAACGCCCAGGGTTGGTTTATTCCGCCCCTGCAGATGAGCCCAAGTGGACGAGCGCCGCCGCCGCTGAGGTCGGAGTTAACGCTGAGCGGCTTGATCGGGCATTTGCATTCGCTTGTGAAAACGATTCTAACAGCTTAATTGTACTGCGATACGGGAAGCTGATCGGCGAGCAATATTGGAATGGCAACACGCCGCTGTCGCTGCAACAGACTTTTTCCGGAACCAAGTCTGTGTTCGCGCTGTTGATTGGCAGGCTGATAGAGCGAGGTGTGCTCAAAGGACTCGAACAGCCTATTTACGAGCTGGTCGACGAGCTTCCAAAACGCCTGAACCATCTTACATTTGAAAACATCATGGCAATGCAATCCGGAGTGATTAACTCGCCTGAAATCGAAGAGTTGGGCGGGGCAGGTGAGAGCCAACTGGAGATCGCCCTAGCGCGTGAAGTAGAAGCTGAACCCTTTGCTAAGTACTACTACAACAACCCAATGTATCGGCTTCTTTTTACGGCGCTTGAGCGCGCAGGCGATCGAAGTTTAGAGGAATTAACTCGCGACGAGGTTTTTCGGCCGCTAGGGTTTGACGGTGCATACTGGGTGAAGCTTTATGCAACCGGTGATGGCAGCGAGTCATTTCGAGGCTATCAATCCATCTGTATGTCGCCTCGGGATTTTGCCAAATCCTCTCAGGTGATCGTGGATCGGGGGGTATGGAATGGACAGCGATATTTGTCCGAATTGTTCATTTCCCGTCTTATTTCTGTGGTGAATGTCGATGCCAATCCCTCATTCGGCCTTTTTCACCATCTAAACGCCGGTTCTTATTACCGCGAGCGCCTTATACCCCAGCGTATAGATCGTAAGCTTGTTCCCGGAGCTCCAGACGATACGTTCCTTATGTTTGGAGCCGGAGGCCAGGTAACTGTCGGCATCCCGAGCCTGCATACGGTTTTAGTTCGAACCGGTAACAACGTGTCTCTCTACGAATCTGGGAATACAGTCGCAACTTTAGTTGAACTTGTTGTAAATGCGATTGACGATGCAGGTGCTCGCTAACAGCTTTGGTTGCCATCAAGAAAGCAGTAGCTGAGAAGCTGCTGAATGTTCGGAAAAAGCTGTTCCAGCAAGCTCAGTCCTTAAAAGTACAGGTTCTTGCCCTGTATCTGGCCGCGCGAGATCCTCGTACTCCTCGGTATGCGAGGCTGTTGGTGCTAATTATTGTGGCCTATGCGCTCAGCCCGCTAGACTTGATCCCGGATTTTATACCAGTGTTAGGGTTGTTGGATGACTTGCTCTTGCTGCCCCTTCTGATCGCCTTGGCTATTAAAGCTACGCCAGAATCTGTTTTATGGGATTGTAAGCAACGGGCAGCCGTTTACTTTGCGGGCGCAAGGCCCAGCAGTCGGATAGCAGGATTTGTCGTAGTTCTGATTTGGTTTAGTAGCGCTGTTTTATTGGTCTATTGGATGCAAGGGGCTTTTACTTAGTGAAGGTAAGAACACCAAAGTGGCAACGATAAATTGGCTTTGAGCTTTGTTAAAAACACTGGGGCTGGTACTCAAGCGAATGCTATGAGGCTTTTAAGGAGTGGTGCGTCTTATTGAACACAAGGGTATTGGAGCATGATTATGGCGGTAACAGAACTCAACGAAAAAGGTATAACGGGCCCCTTTGAACTTGCAGATAAGTCGCTGGTGGATCCCTGCACAGAAGTAGCGCTTGCGCTGCAAGATTTCATTAAGCACAACAATCGAGTGGCACAGTTGGCTGGAAAGCAGCGTAGTTTTGGGGCCAAGGTTGACCGGCACCATGAGTTCGAGGCGATGCAACAACTCTTTGCTGATGCCAATGTCCAGGCAACCGTAGCAGAGCACTTTGGCAAGGAGCTTTTTCTTTATAACAGTGTCTTTCAAGTCAAAAGAGAAGGGGTTGGCGAGAATATTTGGCACCATGACCGCATTTTTGAAAATGGCGGTGCGCCTGTTGATCTACACAATACCGACAATCACTTTTCTATCCTTTTTGCGCTCACCGATCTCGGCTGGGATCAGGGCAGGCTAGAGTATGTGCGAGGCTCTCATCAGCCTGTTGAAGACCTGGACAGAACACAGCGGTTTCATAAAACGCTGCCAGCCTGCCTGGATGATCGAATAGATGCGCTAACGCTGAAAAAAGGTGAGTTTGCTGTGTTTCATTCGTCTCTTATGCATCGAAGCCTACCGTTCGAGTCCGGTGATTTGCGTGTTTCGCTCGCTGTGCGATTGGCTCGAAACGGCACAGTGGTGCCAGAGATGTTTCCTACCGACCGTGTTCAGGGCGATGGATCTTACGGTTTTGCGAAGCTCAACCCTTCGGCCGTGATTCAATTCAACTGATCCAGACGCGCTATAAATGAAAAGCTGAAAGCATATAGAGTAGCGTTTGTGGCATCTGTTTTTCATCGTTAATTCGGCGTTTTTCGTCTTTAGATTCTCGGCCTAGGTGGCGTACGTTATTCTAGGCATTTGCAGATATGGCGCCGCGCCGCGTGGTTTGTGACGATGCGGGAGCTACCAAAAACAAGGGGAGACGATACCGTGGTAGAGTCAACTGGGCGTATTTTGGGTCATCCCAAAGGGTCTGGTGTGACTTACAGATAAATCGCGTTTATCTGGTTTAGGTTTCTATGGTTATCTTGGTGACGACGAGAAGGCTCTCTTTGAACAATCTGGGAAACGGGCGATATTTACGTTATGCCAAACTTTGCTGCCAATATCTCAATGATGTATTCCGAGCTCGATTTTTTTGAGCGCTTCGGTGCTGCGGCCAATGCAGGATTCAAAGGAGTTGAGATCCTTTTCCCTTACGAATATTCGGCCCTGGAAATAAAACAAAAATGCATTGAGACTGGCTTGAGCCTGGCGCTATTCAATACGCCTCCCGGAATTCTGGCTAACGGTGATCGCGGTCTTGCTGCGGTGCCTGGAGAGGAGGAGCGTTTTGATGCAGCTTTCAGTCAAGCTATGGAATATGCCGAAATCCTGGGCACTCGCTGTGTTCACGTGATGAGTGGCATAGTGCCCGATGGCGGCAACCGAAAACAACATCAAGCTACCTTGGTGAGTAATCTAAAGCGAGCAGGGCCTGTCGCCGCAGAGCGCGGAAAAACGTTGCTCATTGAGCCTATTAACACCTTTGACGTGCCCGGTTATTTTCTCAATTATCAAGCCCAAGCGCGCTCAGTGATTGATGAAGTTGGTGCCGACAATGTGAAATTGCAGTTTGATATTTATCACTGTCAAATTATGGAAGGAAACCTTGCTGCCCGCTTGAAAGAGTATTTTGATTTGATCGCGCATATCCAAGTGGCTGGAAACCCCGGCCGGCATGAGCCGGATATTGGAGAGATAAATTACCCATTCCTTTTTGATCTTATCGACGATCTTGGTTATGACGGCTGGGTAGGCTGCGAATACAAACCAAAAGAGGGTACAGAAAATGGCCTCGGGTGGCTCAAGCGACCCTGAGGAAGTCCAATGACTGGCGCACAGCGTCTATGGCCAGTGTTTATCCAGTGCTGGACCACACTCTCTCGTTTGCAGCCTTTATCACCTTCGCGATTGTGCATCCTTCAATGCTGCTTGATCGAGCATACTCTCAGCTAACAGCCTCTTGAGCTTGGCGTTTGCGGTTTCAAGTTCTCGCAAGCGCTTAGCATCCGACCCTTCCGTACCGCCCTATTTTGACTTCCAAGTGTATAAAGTAACTTCCGCAAATCTGTGTTTACGTGACAGCTCGGTTGCCGATAAGCCACCCTAATGCTTCTTGAGAATGCCAATGATCTGTTCCTCGGTGAATCGTTTTCTCTTCAATAGGGGCCTCTCTTGGGTTTAATCTATCGGCATATTCCATCGCAATCATGGATTAGCTTTTGCAGGAAGGTACTGGTGACCTTGAAGCGCACTAAGAATCGACATTGATAGAAACTTGACCATAAGTTTCACCAACATATATAAAGTTTGTATCAAGAACGCGCTTTATGAATTAAGTTGCTAGTACAACAGCGCTTTGAAGCATACTGATCGAGTTATTTTTCTTAGCTTTCTAGGTGGCGTTTCTATTGAGTGGGAACATTAGGCTCGGTGTAAGATCACTGCTGAAGAGGTGTGACTATTTCAAAAGCCCGCGTTGGCGCTGATGCAAAGGGTAGCAAGCTCTGCTGCGTGTTTTCGGGAGCTGAAAAATCGGGTTTAACGAAATGATTGAATTGCTAGGGTCCTGAGCTATCGCATAATCAGGGGAGTTGAGGGGTATGTCGGAAGTACTGAAAGGTGTCCGAGTTGTCGATCTGACGCGCGGTCCGGCCGGTGGTTTAGCAACCATGATTATGGCGGATTTCGGAGCCGAGGTCCTGATTATTGAAGCCCCAGAACGCCACGGTACCGATCGACTCGCCGCCACGCCGATGTGGCGTCGGGGTAAGCGCATTTTGACCCTTGATACCAAGGATGCAGAGCAACGCACGGTTTTAGAAGAACTCCTCGCGGGGGCAGATGTTTGTCTCTTTAATTGGCGCTCTCAAGTGCTTGAAGCGCGAGATTTAGACTTTGACAATGTGCAGGCGCGTCACCCCCATCTGATTTACTGCCATATTTCTGGGTTCGGAAGTTATGGTCCTAAGGCGAACTACCCGGGATATGAACATTTAGCGGCGGCGGCCTCAGGGCGCATGCAAGCTTTCGCTGGAATTTGTGACAGAGCTGGCCCCGTTTATTCGGCGCTGCAAGTGGGTACTCATGCTACGGCTCAGTCAGCACTATCCGGTATTCTGGCCGCGTTGCTCGCCCGTGGTACGACGGGAGCGGGCCAGTTAGTAGAGACAAGCATGCTGCAAGGCATGCTGCCTTACGAACAAGGAGCAATGATCGGGCGTCAGTTTCCAGAACGGTTCGGCGCGATGTATCCAGAAATACCAGAAAATGAACCGCCTATGCCAACGCTCCACTATCACCCGGCACAAGCCGGCGATGGACGTTGGCTGCAGTTTGGTAATCTCTTACCGCATCTGTTTGATAATTTTCTCATGGTGACTGATTTAATAGACATCATTGCTGATCCAGATTTTGAACCTAGCCAGCTGGCCCTGCCGCCGGAAAAATATGAGCCGTTCCGTGACCGTATGCTCCGTCGTCTGCAGGATCGTCCGGCTGCAGACTGGATAAGTGATTGCATCGCTAACGGCAGCGTCGTCGCCACGACCTATCAGACCACCCAAGATGCGCTTCGAGATCCAGACATCGTCGCTAACGGCCATGTTATCGATCGAGATGACGGCAGTATCCAGCTTGGCCCACTTGCCAGAATGACTAAGACGCCGGCTCAACCTGGACTAGCGTGTCAGCCAGATAATGGTTGGTCTGATGAGTGGCGAGCTGATCCTCGGCCGCGCCCCCAAGTGACGGACGCCGACGAACTGCCGCTCGCTGGCCTCCGTGTTTTAGAAATCGCGACGATTATTGCAGCACCCTTGGGGGCATCTTTTTTGGCTGATATGGGGGCGGAAGTCACAAAGATTGAACAGGTCAATGGAGACCCCTACAGGGGCTTGGCGATGGGGGTTGGTTCCGCTCGCGTGAACGCTGGTAAGCGTAGCATCAGCCTAAATCTGAAATCGCCTGAGGGGCAGGCGATCGCGGTCAAACTCGCAGCGAAGGCGGATGTGCTGATCCATAACTATCGCCCCGGCGTCCCCGAAAAATTAGGCATTGGCTACGACCAAATCTCTCAAGTAAATCCAAATATCGTGTACCTGCAGGTGAATGGCTACGGCCCGGACGGTCCTGGTGCACTAAGACCGTCGACCCATCCGATACCCGGCGCTGCCATGGGTGGTGTGCTTTATCAAATGGGCGAACGCATTCCAGCAGAGCAACAAGATATTCCTGCTCTACGGACTTGGACCAGACGGTTAATGCGCGCTAACGAATTAAACCCTGATCCAAACACGGCTATGGTGGTCTGTTCCTCGGTACTGCTGGGTTTGAATGCGCTCAAGCGAACTGGCGAGGGTCAGCGCATCTTAATCGATATGTTTGGCGCAAACGCGTACGCAAATCACGATGATTTTCTCGCTTACCCCGGTAAACCCCCGCGAACTATGCCCGATGAGGGGCTGCATGGGCTCCATCCGACCTATCGCCTCTACGCGACTGCTGAGGAGCAGTGGGTGTTCTTAGCCATTCCGGAAGAAAAAGAAAAAAGGCGTTTTGTCGAGCGCTTAGCTGCACTCGGGATAGATGTTGATATCGCGATTCTAAGCAAGAACGACGAGACCACGGTGGTTCATTTAAGCGAGATCTTTAAAGGTAAAGACGCAGAGTTTTGGGAGGCCCAGCTTGCCCCTGAGGGTGTTGGCTGCGTGCGCGCGGATCGTTGTAGCCCAGTCGAGTTCTGGTGGCACGATTCTCAAGTCAAAGCACTGAATTTAACTCAGCCCACCGAGCACCAAGCTTGGGGCGCTTATAACCGCCACGGTGCCAATGTCACGTTTGGCCGTATTCAGCCGAAGCTGAAGCCGCCGCCCACAGCCGGTCAACATGCCGAGGAGTTGCTAGCTGAGATAGGCTTCGACGAAGCCGCGATTACTAAGCTCTTTGCACAAGGCACTGTTTGGCAGGAACAAACTTAGTTGGAGCAACAGATACGTTGAGAGGGTGGCGGTTATTGCTGCTATGCCTCGCCTTAGTCAGGATCCGCTTGATCCAAGTATTCGCTCAATCCGTATCCTACTAACTCGTCATCCAGTCGATATTCGGTCATACCTTCGCCAATACGGGTATTCGCTCCCGAGCGCCGATTTCTCAGTGGTATGTAGGCTTTCACGGTTCCGGAAAGGTGCCGGATTTGGCCGTTTTCGAGCTGCAATTCAGCCTCCAGTTTTTTATGAAACCCAGAGGCGCTATCGAATTCGGTGCTGACGGATGCGGCTTCTATCTTTTCTAGAGATTGTCCCTTTTGAAACAAACCTTTGCCTATCCCGTCACCATTTGTGGTGATAATCAGTCCGAGATCATCACTGAAATTGCAAGTAATCCAGCGATAGGATGGCGTTGACTGCCAGAACCTTGGTCCCCAGCTGTGGTCTCTCAGACCCCAGCCTGAAAAGTTCATTTCAGTGTCGCCTAGCATCAGCGTGCCAGATACTTTCATATGCTGTTCGGTATGAGATCTTGCAAACTCGTTGCCGTCTCCCGGCTCTCCAACGTGACCGTATAGTGGGCCCACCGCGTTATGCTCAAGATCGATTTTTATTACTTGGCTTGGATTGTTCTTGAACGCGTTACTCGGATTCTCCATATCCCGTGGGTCTTTGAGAAACAGTGCCTTGCCGTTGTATCGGGTGAGAACTTTTTCCGCAGGTTCTACTATTTCAATATCTATACCGCCAGCCTGCCAGCGGTCGTTATTGTTTATCTCTGGTTTTGCATAAGTAAAGTAGGCTGAGCCATCTGGATTCCAGACAATTACGGTCATCTCGGCGTAGCCCTCGTTTGCTCTGTTGCCGATCCGCAGAAAGCCGCCTCTTTGTTGCGCTGGATCAAAAAAGTTGAAATAGACCGACTCGTTGAAATTTGTCTCTGGACCGACTGGGTGGGTGTAGTCGTCTTCGGGAGTCAGGTTGCCAATTATTTTTGCCACTGGGTTGCTCCTTAGTTCTAATGATTGAAAGCTAGCGTTTTATTGAGTTTGCGCTCAACGACTCAATCTATGCATTACCCTAGATCTCCATCTTATACTTTATTGTTAGGACAATGGACCCCGCGAAATTGGCAATTTTCGAACAATTCTTAATTGATTAGCCGTGGGGCGAAAAAAGCCAGAGACGCTTCTAATTTGGGTCGTAGATGCTTCGACGTCTATATAGACGCTGTGTAAATATCATGATCGAGTAAGAGTTAAGGTTGGGGCCCAGATGATTAGATCCTATAGCCTCATGGCGAAATTCATCCATTGGGGGTTCATCGGAGTGTTTTCCATTGGTGTGATAAATTAGGTAGACGAGGTTGAGTAGCTTGAACGGAGAATAGGATGAATCAGAAATTCATATTTGGTCTTGCTCTCTCTATGGTCTTTTCAAACCTTTGCAAAAGAGCTTGCTATTACTTTTGATGACTCGCCTAGGTTTGCGAATGGATACTTCAATGGCAAACAGAGATCGCAAAAGTTAATCGAACAGTTGTCTGAACATGGCGTTTCTCAGGTAGCCTTTTTTTCAATTGCAAATGCTTTGGACGGAGAGGGCAGGGAGGGCTCTAGTAAGACTAAATGATCGGAAGTAGGATTGGCGCGAACGCATATAATTTATTAGGGAGAGAGAAGTGAACTATACGCGACGCATAGAGCTTTCAGGGTTGCCTCAAAAGGGCTTTCTTCGAGGCTTGCTATTGGCCCTTGTTCTGTTGGCTGGATCGGCATCAGCTAGCGAAACTAAAGATCTTCCATCATCAAAAGCAGAAAAGGTTGGCATGTCGTCCGATCGCATGGAAAGGATGACGGCCCTGGGCGAGCGGTATGTCAAAAATAATCAAGTTGCAGGCATAGTTAATCTTGTAATGCGCAATGGCAAAGTCATTCATTACAAAGCGCACGGTGCCAGGGGTTCTGATGACGATAGACCCATGCAAAAAGATGATCTGTTTAGAATTTATTCCATGACTAAGCCGATCACTGCAGCGGCCGCTATGCAACTCTATGAACAAGGGAAATTCCAACTAAACGACCCGGTCGCCAAGTTCGTACCAGAACTCAAAGACGTGAAGGTCCTTAATGCCGATGGGCAGTTGGAAGATCAGGCTAAGCCCATGACCATGCACCAGTTGCTTACACATACAACTGGTCTCTCATACGGATTCGCTGCCCAGACTGATCTTGTTGACCGAGCTTATCTAGGTGCAGACATTTGGGCTGCCCAAGATTTAGACGAATTTGCACAACGAGTTGCGCAATTGCCGTTGAAGTTCCAGCCGGGCTCGCGATACCACTATTCGATCGCCGTAGATATTACGGGTTTAATAGTGCAGAGATTAAGCGGGCAATCTTTTGATGTTTATCTGCGAGAAAATCTATTCAAGCCGCTGGGGATGGAGGATACGTTTTTTGAGGTTCCCGATAATAAGATGGCGAGGTTTCTGCCCAATCATATATTGGATCCGCAGACCGGTGGCCTGATGGATGTCTCAGAAGTTCCCGCGGACAACCCTCTTGCAGCGTTCTTTAAGAGCCGAAAAAATGTTGCGATGGTGGACTATGAGAGCGTCAGTTTGTTCTCCGGTGGCGGCGGTCTAGTTTCAACCGCAATGGACTACGCCCGATTCGCTGAAGCGATGAGGAGTGGTGGAATTCTCGAGGGGAATAGAATTTTGAGCCCCAAAACCGTTGCCTATATGGCACAAAATCATCTTAACCCCTCTATGCAAATGGGCGGCATCGGTGAACAACCAACCACTGACGGGAATACTTCTGGTGTTGGTTTTGGGCTCGGGTTTGGGGTCGTTACTAACCCTGCATACGCGGGCGTAATTGGTAGCGCCGGAGAATATAACTGGGGAGGCGCGGCAGGAACCGTCTTTTGGATCGACCCGGTCGAGGAGGTTGTAGTTGTTAGTATGATCCAACTTATGTCCTCACCTTGGCCTCTGAGATCCGAGCTTCAGGTCGCAACTTACCAGGCCATAACCGAATCGTATGAGAATTGACGTCGATGTAGAAGAGGCGGGCGAAGTGAGAGTGCCAACTGGCCAGCCAATAATCAGATCGCAGATCTTCGGCAGACGAGTCTAGTAGGGTCTGACCATTTTTGGGGGGTGAGTAATGAGCGTAAGTATAAGGCTCGCTGAGTCGGCTGATCTGGCGAAGTGCTCAGAGTTGCTGAACATTCTTGTTGGCGCAAGCGACGATGACCATGGGTTATTTGATGCAGGCACCTTCAACGAGCTAATTTCCAATACCAGAGGTAGTTTGCTTGTTGCTGAGGAGGGCGGTGAGCTTCTTGGCATTGCTTCAATTTCCTTTAATTTGGCGTTGCGCTACAACGGCGAATATTGTCAGTTAGAGGAGTTGGTGGTTGATTCTAGGGCTCGGGGCAAGAATGTCGGCGGGCTGTTGCTTGAGGAAACTATCGGGTTGGCAAAGGCCAGAGGGTGTAAAGAGTTTGGGCTGTATCTGCTTGAATCGACTAAACACAATGAGCCGTTCTACGCTAAATACGGATTCGTCAATGTGGGGCAGGAGATGCGGCAGTCTTTGTAATCCATAGGGTAAAGTAATGACTGGGCGGTTGATCCGGAAGCCCGTCAGGCTCGGTTGTACGAAATCACAAGTCAAACCGGTCCGCTGACTATGTTTTGCGCTGGCGGGCGTCTGCGGAATGTTTGAATCTACGTGCTGAACTATGGTCAGAAGTGGAATCTCGGTGATGTAATAGTCTGGGGTGCTTGGGCGATTTTACGTTCTTTGCAGTGGTTGGGATTTTCCGCGCAGTGCCAACTGTGGTGCAGTATCGCCCCACAGCTGGCGGCGGATTACCGGAGAGCACAACCACAGCGAGATCAAGCCGATGAGCCAGATGCGCGAGCCGACGAGCCAAAACGCATTGCCTGCTTCGTACACGGCCCACGCGAGCGTAAGCAGCAGCGCGGCACCGTAGGCGACGAAGCCGCTGGCGCGCGCGCGCCAAAGTTGCACGGCGCTGACCACCATTAGCAGTCCGGCGCACAGGTAGTAGGGTGTGCCACCGAGCAAGGTCAGCTGGGCCCCCTGCCAGGCCATGAGCGCGCCAATCAGCCCAATGATTGCAGCGGTAACGCGAAGGGTAATGATACTTTGGTTGGTCACTTCTTGGTTTGACAATGAAAACTCCTTATCTTTCTCGCTCGGCGCTTTTTGTGGGTGCTGCCGAGGATGCTTACTCGCTTAATTAATCGACGCTGCAGTCAACTGTGAGACTGATTATCCAATTGATTGACGTTACTACTCAGGGATACAACGTTTGTATTTTCCCAGCCATCCTGGTCGCTCAGCAGGCGTCAATATGCCTGTGCCATGCACATCTCACAGATCGGGTCTGCTAAAAGCCGTGCGCGGGATGTCGACTTCCAAATGGTCGTCCATGGGCTAGCGCCTACTTCCACACCCGCCAGTCCGGATCACTAACGCGAATAGACGATATGAGTTTGGACCCAACATTGGTGGACTCCCTCAGAGCCGGCCATTGCGGGGCAGAGGATGGTATTGGCGCAGGATTCAATCTTGCTTCCGCTGAACTATTTTTAAATGGGGGGGTTCAGGCGCAACGAATAGCCCGACAGTAGAGTCGGTCAGGCCGTCAATAAAAAATTCAGCTTGCTTACCTCGAAATGCGGCCTTGGTTCTCGCATGGGCGGAGATTGCTGAGGCGTTCAGCCGTATTGCAAAATCCAAACGCTGAAGAAACGTTGGTTTACTGAGATGCGGCAGAGCATTATGCAAAAGCTGCGTTACCTCAAACCCGCTCTCACCGCCCTGACCGTGACGAACAGCCTTAAGCACTGCAGATGTTTCACTTAGGGCCAACTCATGCCCAAATGCCCTAAGGTAAGTTCTGTAGTCCGGTCTAGAGCGTGCAAGATAAAAACTAACCCTAAACATCACTTCACAAATTTGACGAACAGTGGGCTCATCGCCAGCTTTTAGAAGTTGGTCTAACATTTCAGCACGCTTAGCCTGAACTTCATTGCCTCGCTCGACGACAATCGCATCAATCAATCCCCGCAAATTACCGAAGTGATACTGCAATACTGAAGAGTTTCTCTGCCCTGCCGACTGTGTTATTTCACGAATCGACACCTGCCCGCTGCCTTTTTCCGCGATCAACTTCTCGGCAGCTCGCATCAGTATGCTACGAGTCTCTTGTCCACGCAGTTGGCGGATATCCGAGAGGGGTTCGCGAATTGAGGTCATAGAATATCTTCTAGGTTGCTACGAAATTGACCAGCGTTTGTGGAGCGAAGCTTTGGTGTGAATTTAATGTGTTGAATTACTGTAGGCTAATATATTAATGTAATGCAATCAATTAACACATTTGCGGCAACTAATTTATCGAGGATGGAGTAAGCGGCGCTTCCGGTGCCTACTGACAAATACTGATATGGTTGATAAACCGCATGAACATTTGTTCTTCTGCAGTCGCGCGGCTCAGGCGGTTCGGGATGAGCGGTGGAATCTGATAGTCAGCGCACCACAAGGCCTACCTCGCAAGGAATGGCTATTCGGCCTCACCACAGATGGGGAATCGAACGATCTCCTTGCAGAACAGCCTAGAGTTGCCGATTGATTGCGAGATGTGCTTGAGGCACATAACAGTGAGCAGGCCGAACCCATATGGCCCTGGACTGCCACAACCCCCCCGCAATATTGACAGAGACCTATCCCGGCCGGATCAGCCGAGCGATGAATTCGCATACTGGAGCAATGGAGAATTAATATGAAATCACGAACGCTTAAAACGTATTCCGCAATGCTGATAGCCCTGTTGCTTGTCGGTGGGCTTTCTGGCTGTGGCGCTGACTCCGGCGACGGCGACGGCGACGGCGGTCGCCAGGTTCCTTCGGTCTTCGAGATCCAAGACGAGATGGTTAGCCGCGCTCCGGTACCGGAGCCCGACCCCGAACGCCGTGCGTACTTCGGCGATTTGCACGTGCATACAAAATGGTCGTTCGATGCCTTTGCCTTCGGTACGGTCGCCTCGCCCGATGACGCGTATCGCTACGCCAAGGGAGAGCAGATCGACCATCCTTCCGGGTTTCCGCTCCAGTTGTCGGAGCCACTGGACTTCTACGCAGTCACAGATCATGCCATGTTTCTAGGTGTGGCCAGCGAAGCATCGGATGTCACCACCGACATTTCGAAATATGAGTTCGCGGAAGCTTGGCACGACCTGAATACAGGAGAAGGCGATGGTATCTTTGGGTTGATCCAGCGGCTTGCCGCGTTCGGGTTCCTTGGTGGTGCGGTCGAGGCCATCCAAGCAGACGAGGTCGAAGAGGAAGTACTACTCGATGTGACGCGCTCGGCTTGGGCGGATACCGTCCGCTCTGCGGATTTGCACAACGACCCGGGACGCTTCACGGCCTTCGTCGCCTACGAGTTCACGTCCTGGAGCGATGACATGGGCAATCTCCACCGCAACGTTATCTTCCGTGACAGCGATGAGGTGCCTGCTGTTCCGTTTTCTCGTGTCCATTCGGCAAACCCCGAGGATCTCTGGGAGTGGATGGACGGACTGCGTGAACGCGGCATCGATAGCCTCGCGATTCCGCACAACTCCAACGGCTCTAACGGAAATATGTTCCGGCTCGTGGACTGGGCCGAAGAGCCGCTGGATGACGCCTACGCGGAGCTGCGCATACGCAATGAGCCGCTTATCGAGATCACCCAGATCAAGGGAACGTCGGAGACCCATCCTCTTTTATCAACCCGTGATGAGTGGGCGGACTTTGAACTCATGGAATTCCGGGTCGGATCGCCATTGTACAGTCAACCGAAGGGCAGTTACGCTCGCGAGGCCCTGCTTAACGGCCTGTTGTTCGAGCAGCAGGGCATCGCCAACCCTTATGCCTTCGGTTTTATCGGTTCAAGCGACACGCATACCGGCGCAAGCGGAGTAGAAGAAGACGATTACCTTTCAAAGCTCGGCCTCTTGAGCGTGACTCCCGAGCAGCGCGGGTCGGTACCGAGAAGCTCGTTGTCGTTGATGGGGCTCGTTGGTGCCGCAGCGAATGTCGAGATCGACGGTGAGAACTATGCGAGTGGGGCTCAACCGACGTTCGGTGCCTCTGGACTCGCAGGCGTATGGGCTGAGGAGAACACGCGCGACTCGATCTATGACGCTCTTAGTCGCAAGGAGACATTTGGTACTTCCGGCCCACGAATGCGACTTCGCTTCTTCGCCGGTTATGAGTTTGCCCCCGACATGCTTGATCGCAACGACGTTGTGACAGTTGCGTACGCGAACGGTGTTCCGATGGGTGGCGAACTGCCCGCACGCGGCGACCAGGCGCCGGCCTTCTTGTTGTGGGCAATGGCAGACAATAACAGTGCACCGCTGCAGCGGCTTCAAGTAATCAAAGGATGGATTGATGAGGCAGGGCAGCCAAATGAAGAAGTCATTGACGTTGCCTGTGCCGGCGGGGTTATGCCAGATCCTACCTCTAACCGCTGTCCAGACAATGGCGCGACGGTAGATTTGAGTAACTGTAGTTTTAGCGCTGCGACTGGAGAAGGTGAGTTACGGGTGATGTGGACTGATCCGAACTTCGATGCCAGCCAACGCGCGTTTTACTACGCGCGGGTCCTAGAAAATCCAACCTGTCGCTGGAGCACATGGGATGCGGTCCGTGCAGGCACCAAACCACGCCCTGATCTGGCGGCGACGTTGCAGGAACGGGCATGGTCTTCGCCAATTCATTACAAGCCTGCCACTGGAACTGCTGGGTAAGCACGTGACTGACCGGGGCGGTTGAATGAGTGCGGTTAATTTGCCGTAGCCATTGCCGCCCAAATATGAGTTATTTCGGCTTGAAGCACGTGTCTGCCAAGCGACTCGCGACTACCGGCAGGGTCGGCTGGTTGCGAGTGTGTCGGGCGCCGTAACAACTTATGCTGAGGCTGTGTAGGCCAACTTGATGTTTCGATAGGTTCTGGCATGCTCCTAACTGGTTGTACCGCGCCGGATCTTTCTCCAAGGCGCAAGTGGTTTGGAGGGCCCAATGCAAGCTTCGGCTATAGCACCAGACGCTGAACTCGTTGCTCATGCGCAGCAGTTACAGGCAGAGCTTGAGCGGCGCAGTAGCGAAATAGATCAGTTGCGCCAACTGCCCCAAGATTTAGCGGAAAAATTAGCGGCCCTGGGCTTTTACCGTCTAGTGGTGCCTGAGAGTTTAGGTGGGTTGGGCATTTCTCCCGAGACGTTTTGCAAAATTTGCGAAACCCTTGCTATGGCCAATGGCTCTACTGCGTGGTGTGTATTTATTGGCGCTACTTCGCAATACTTATTCGGCGCGTTGCCGCCGTCTCAGCTGAAGAAAATGCTGGCAAATCCCAACGTCATTACCAGTGGTGTCTTCGCCGACAGCGGCACGGCGCACGCGGAATCCCGCGACGGTGTTGCCGGTTATCGAATCAGTGGCCATTGGCGCTGGGGATCGGGGTGCCGTAATGCCGAGTGGATTTCTGGTGGCATCCATGAAGTTGATGACGCGGGTGAACCGGTCCAGCGGGCAGCTCCGCTGACTCGGGCGTTCTTTCGGCCAGAAGAAATCGACATTCAAGACAACTGGCACGTATCGGGTCTGCGAGGCTCGGGTTCTAGTGATTATATTGCTGAAGATGTTTGGGTACCCGCTGAGCGCATGGCTGGCGATGTGGAAGATTCGGTGCATGCCCAACTGCCGATCTACCAATTCCCGAAATTCGCGTTACTGGGTATACCGATTGGTGCGATCTGTCTGGGTATGGCTCAAGCCAGTATTGCTGAAGTACTTAACGAGTCGAAGAAGAAAACACCCCAAGGCAGCCGTCGCGCGTTATCGTTGCGGCCGTCCTTACACATCGATTTCGCCGCAGCCGATACGGCGTTGCGCGCGGCCAGATCCCTTTTCTACGAGACAATTCGGCAAGGTTGGCAGCATGCCCAAGTAGCGCCTGGCTCCTTGGAAGACCGGCGTCAGATGCGTACCGCGACAGTGCACGCGGTGAATACGTCGATCGACGTCATTGATCGCATGTACACATTGCTGGGTGGCACTTCGGTGTTTGAGACGTCGTGCTTACAGCGTCACTTTCGCGATGTGCATGTGGCTTCGCAACACATGATGGTGGGCGAGCCGGTAATGGAGCTGGCTGGGCGGGTTATGCTTGGGCTCGATGAAAAGGCTTTTGGTTTATAGCCGTGTAACGGTTAGCAGTAAACGAACCTAATTAAGGGGCGCTATGGCACTCAAATTTGGTCTCGCAACGCCGAGTAACCTCTGGGCACTAGACTGGCAGGCGCGGCAGCAAACCCTCGCCGGCATTGTGAATTCTGGCTTTGATCATGTGTTTATGGCCGACCACGTGTCTTTCCGCAATGGCTCTGGTACAGACGGCTTCGTTGAGGTGGCATCGCTGTCCCAGTTGAATCCAGACATTGGTGTAATGATCAGTATTTATCTGCTACCGCTGCGACATCCGCTTCCAGTGGCGCGGCAATTGGCAAGCATGGCAAGGATTGCTCCGGGACGCATGATTTTTGGCGTGGGAATCGGCGGTGAAGATCGGCACGAGTCAGAAGTCTGCGGGGTTGATCCTCGCCGCCGTGGAGTCCGAGCGAATGAATCTTTGGAAATTATCAAAGGGGTGCTGAATGGCGACTCGGTGACTTTTGCAGGACGCGAATTTGCCGTCACTGACGCGGTGATAAAACCCACGCCGCGCATTCCGATTCCAGTATTAGTTGGCGGACGGTCAGATGCAGCGCTCACTCGAGCGGCTAAATTCAGCGAGGGTTGGATCGGTGTATGGTGCTCGGCTCGCAGGTTTGCCGATGCGGTTGAAATAGTGCACAACGAAGCCAGCGCATTGGGGCGCCACGATGTAGATTGGTGTCATGGCTATCAGCCGTGGGTTGGCGTGGATCTGAAGAGCTCGAAGAAAGCCTATGATGCGGTGAAAACCGGTATGGAAGGCTTCTATCACATACCTTTTGAAAAATTTGAGCGCTACACGCCGTCGGGAACGCCGGCTGAGGTTGCTGAGCAATTGGCACCGTATATCGAGTCGGGTTGCCGGCTGTTTAACTTAAAGATTTGTGCGGAACATGCCGAAGAGGAAGTAGCCTTGGGTG
The DNA here is from genome assembly GCA_002684495.1 of Gammaproteobacteria bacterium. Lineage (GTDB taxonomy): Bacteria > Pseudomonadota > Gammaproteobacteria > Pseudomonadales > Azotimanducaceae > UBA4421. The sequence continues at coordinate 64,886 of NYVG01000012.1, forward strand.
CTGAAGTAGTAGAGCAACTAAGGCGTTTTGCCCCGGCGCAGTCCGCCTAAGCTCAAGGCCCGCATATGCGCTTGGTGGAACTTGCGCCAATCATTTTGGCGCGGCGATCTTTTGGGCCACCGTGATTCTTCTGTCAGAGACGGTGCGGGTTTTATACAATGCGCGGCATTCCCTTATGTTTCTCAACCGGCCCACGGGATTGGCCGACCCTCGTATGTTGGAGTTCTAATTGCATTACTTTCGACCTTGGTTCCCATATCTTATTGGCTGGGCGGTGATTCTTGTTTCGAGTTCTTTCGCTTTTATTGGTCTGGTGAATGGCTTAGCACAATTATTGCTCTTTGCTCTGGTGGTGTGTTTACCGATTTGGCGCACCGGACGTATGAGCTATGTGGATATCGGCTGGCCCTGGGGTTTGGTGTTGATGGCGCTTCTGGCCTACGGATTCAGCGATGGCTATTGGTTGCGCTCGCTGTTGATCAGTCTGTTACTGGCGGTGGTAGGTTTGCGCATGGGTATAGGCGCGCTAAATTTTTGGCGGCGTGGTCTGCTGCAAAAGGAATTCCCTCGTTATCAATACCTACGCGTGCGTTGGCAGGCAGAGGGCAAGAGTAATGTCGGACTAGCGCTACAAGTCGATGCTATCTCTCAGGGGCTTGCCAATGCCTCATTTTTGGTCTTGCCTATTTTTATGCTTACAGCGAATGGCAGTCAGCAGTTCGCTGTGCTGGAAATCGTGGGGTTGTGTATCAGTGTGGTGGCGCTGTGCTTAGAGTCTTTAGCAGACCTACAAAAGGTAAATTTTTTACGCGCAATGAAACGCCAGGGTAAACACAATCAGGTTTGTGATGTTGGGTTATGGCGTTACTGCCGACACCCGAATTATTTTTACGAGTGGATGGTGTGGAACGGGTTGGTGATTGCCGCCGTGCCGTCTTGGCTAAGTCTGCAGGGTTCTGAGCATGTGTTGATTTGGGTCTTGCTCGGTATTGGGCTGTTGTTTGCGTCGAAGGCGATGTACACAACGCTGGTGTTTACCACCGGTGCGGTGCCGTCGGAGTATTACTCGGAAAAGAAACGAGCGGGTTACAAAGATTATCAGCAGCGCACCAATCGATTCTTTCCCGGAAGACCGCGGCGATCCAGTTAACGCCGACTAGACAGTCAGGACAAGGATGCTGATGGAGTAGATCAGAAAGAGCATGGACCACAGCGGGAAGCGCTTGGGTGCGCTGATCACCAGTACCATTAAGCCAATCCCCAAGGACGGCACCACTAACGATGGTATTACTGCGGCGTTGTTGTACATGATGATGTTGACGTAAGGGCCAACGAAAAAATACAGCAGCATGGATAGTGCGGAAAGACGCCCAAGGTTTTGGCTTTCTTGCAACATGTCTAGGGTCGCTCCTTCGGGGCTGGTCAGAGCCATCTCTGCGGCGCCATAGAGGCAGGAAGAACCGAAAACTAAAATAATGAAGTCGAGGAACGTCCAATCCTCGATTACGCGTAAGCCCCAACCTATCCACCAAAGCTGCAGGATATAAAGCATCACACTGAAAGCCCAAAGGCCGGATGACCAATGAAACGTCACTCGATCTCTGGCGCGAACTAATGCGGCTGCGGTGCGCAGTAAGCGGGTGATCGCTAAACCCAGAATGATTGATACTGCAATGAAGATGTATTCATGCTGGGTCATTGGGCATCCTAGTAAGCGCGAAAAATCCTAAAGCGGCGACAACAAATTCAAAAGCGAGCGCGCCATATGAGTACAAGGTGACCGGAACCGGGCTGAGCAACATGCCGCTCAATCGAGCAATGGCAAGGCTAATCATAGTCAGCCCCAAGATAATCAGGCCAGGTCGATAATAGTCATGCTTGAAAAACGCCAGTAAACAAAAAAGACCGATCCCTGTTTGCAGGCCGCCATACATGCCGCTGACCTCCGCGAAGCCATCGCCGCTGAGTATTTCGATCCCGGCGATGCCGGCGGGAATGGCAGGCGAGTACAGGCTGATGCCGCCATAGGCGATGAATGTAAGCGCTGAGGCACCAAGGAGAATCCGTCCAAACAAAGTAGTCATTGTCCTAATATTAACCAGTAAAGCATGTTGGATCTGCTGCCCGACGGGGAGATGATGCACAGCCAAGGGTAGGCTGGGCGTGAAAGCGCGTTACAAATGCGTCCGATCCTTCTAATCTCGAAGCGGCTGCACGGTGATTTTTATTGTTAACAGAATGGGGCGAGAGGTAGAGCGATGTGGAAATACCAAGGTAAGACGCGGCCGGACTTTGCGCTGAGTCCAGGTCCGCATCAAGAGTCGGTATGGGACTATCCGCGCCCACCTGCACTGATGTTGGACCAAAGATCGGTGGAAGTAAGGAGCAAAGACGGCACCTTGATCGCCCGCAGTAATGGCAGCATTCGTGTGCTGGAAACGGCCAGTCCGCCCACATTTTATCTTGCGCCGGAAGCCATTCTCGAGCCGTTAACCATGCTTGAGGGTTCGAGTTTCTGTGAGTGGAAAGGGCGTGCGAGCTATTTTGCGTATCAGAATGTGCGACTAGCGTGGCGCTACGACTCTCCCTCGGAGCGATTTGCGCGTATTGATGGTTGGTACTCGTTCTATGCTTCGTTAGCAGACTGCTTTGTTGACGGCGAACTAGTACAGGCGCAACAGGGGGACTTTTATGGTGGGTGGATTACCCCAGAGGTCGTTGGCCCATTTAAGGGGGATCCAGGTACCCTGGGTTGGTGATATACAAGGTGACAGGTGTTGGCTATACCGGCGATCGTCTGGATGTACCCACGACTATCGCCAACTAACGGAATCGACCGATGAAAGTAACTCGCTCAATGGTGCATGCTGACTTACAACCATACTTCAACCGCGTCAGCCGTTTCGAGAGCCTGATTAAGCACAGGCGGTTAACAAAACTGGCGAATAAATTGCTCAAGGGTTTGTTGGCGGGCAAGGATCGGCCGGGGTTGCAGTGTGATGAAGTACATATTCCCAGCAGTGATGGGTGCTGGCAGATCCGTACTCGAGTCTATAAGCCCCTGCAACAAGAGGGCCCCTTACCGCTGTTGTTGTACTTTCATGGCGGCGGCTACATATTAGGTAATCCGGAGATGTCCGCTGAACTGATCGAACGATTTATCAATACTAGGCCCTGTATTGTGGTCGCACCAGACTATCGTAAGGCGTATACCGAGCCCTACCCAGCAGGCTTTAACGATTGCTATGAAACTATGATTTGGGCTAACGACAATGCAGCTCAATTGGGTGCAAGGGCGAATGGGCTTATGGTGGCTGGGCACAGTGCCGGCGGTGGACTTACGGCAGCAGTGACGCTGAAGGCGCGAGACACTGGAGATGTAAACATCGCTTTTCAGATGCCCATTTACCCAATGATCGATGATGAGCAACCACAGGATGCTGAGCGAGAAATCGACGTGCCGGTGTGGAATACCCGGACCAACCGCATTGGCTGGCAAGCCTATTTGGCAGCCCTTGAGCAGAGTGGTAGTGCTATTCCAGCTTATGCCGCCGCTGCGCGAAATAGTGATTACGCTGGTTTTCCGCCGACTATTACCTTTGTCGGTACGCTAGAACCGTTTTATCGAGAGACTCAGGCCTATGTTGGGTCGCTGCGCGACGCTGGAGTTGAAGTACTCTATGCAGAGTTTGAAGATTGTTTTCATGCATTTGATGTCATTGCGCAAGGTACTGAGATCGGTGCAGTAGCGCTGAACTTTACCTTTGATAGCTATGCCGAATTTTATGATCGGGTTTTCAACCCGCAAGATCTATCTATTGAAACTTGAAGGAGCCAAGTAAATGTTTGATGGACGCTATAGTTTATGGGGTGGTGAGCACAGTCTTTTCACTCGCAAGTTGCAGGCGATGCTCAACTATCTAGATGTTGACTATGAGTTTTGTCTAAAAACTGAGCATGCTCGTGCAGACGTCGAGGGCCGCTTGGGTACTCACTTTATTCCAGGGTTGCAAACCCCCGAGGGCTGGTTTATCCACGACACCACGCCTATCGGCCTGATGCTCAATGCCAAATATCCCGAGCGTCAGATTATGCCTGTGACACCGGTACAACGGATTGCCGCACATCTGCTCGAAGATTGGGCAGATGAATGGTTTGGACGCTATGCCATCAGCAGTCGTTGGTGTTATCCCCATAACATCGAACATGTTGCTCTAGGTTTCTATGCCAACGCGATGGGTAAATTTATGCACGAGGGTCTAACGCCTGAAGAGCAGGCTGAGGCCGTGCAGCGTATTACAGACGTGCGCGACAATTTTGGTCTGCGCGCCTGTGCCAACCGTGGGTGTGGGCCAGATCAAGCGGCGGCAGTGAAAGCGGATTTTCAAGCGTTAATGGTGCATGTGGACGCCCATTATCAGCAGCACGGATTTTTGTTAGGTGAGCGGGCGAGTCTTGGTGACTTTACCTTTGCTGGGCTGTTCAAAGCGCATATGGCAGCAGATCCGGAGCCTAGGAGTTGGGTGGAGGCCAGTGCGCCGGCTTTGCTTGAGACTATGGAGCGGCTGTTTCAAGCGCGATCTGATGATGGCCAATATCTGGCAAACGACGAATTGCCGACAACGTTAACGCCGCTGTTTACCCATATGATGGACACTTACCATCAGTTTCTGTTGGTATCCCGGGAAGCATTGGCTGCCGGCGAGAAGTGGTGCGAAGTGGACCTTGGTGAAGGCTTAGTGCGTATGCGCTCGTTAAAATACAGTGAGGTATCACGAAGTCATATTCGCAATGAAATCGAAGGGTTGTCGCCTGCGCACCGGGCTGATGTTGATCGAGTGCTTGGCCCCCTAGGCGTGCTTGATGCTTATCTGCCGCCGCCAGTGCTGTAATGCTGCCAAAGGCGGTGTGCAAAGTACTAGGTAGAAGAGGTCATGTAATGGCTGCGATCAAAACAGCAAGGTTGCTGTTAAAGCATTTACAACCGGCCGATAAATACCGGTTGCTTTAATTGATAGGGGTGCCAGAAGTTGCCAAAAATTTAAGTCGGGTGCCCCATCCCTATACCTTAAGTGATGCCGAGGACTGGCTCGCTGTTGTTAAAGAAAACCCCTTTAACCTCAGTATTTTCCTCAACGACGAACTGATTGGGGGTGTGTCTCTTAGTGATCGCAGAGATAATTCTTATGAGTTGGGTTATTGGGTTGGCGTGGACTATTGGGGACAGGGGTTCGCGACTGAAGCAGCTAGCGGATTACTTAACGTTGCGCACTCGCAAATAGGTTCGCTTGTGGTGGTTGCCAACGTATACAAAGAAAACGTGGTTTCGGCCCAAGTCCTGCGCAAACTAGGATTTACCCCCACGGGTGAGGACGAGGTATTCAGTTTGTCTCGACAAGCACGAGTGCCTACTTTCACCTACAGGTATGAGGCCTAAAGCAACAGCGGATATTCGGCATCAAAAAAAGGGGCGCTAGCGCCCCTTACTGCGTACCCAGTGCGGATTAAGTGCCGGTCCAGTTGGGCGCGCGCTTCTCAGCGAATGCTATCGGGCCCTCTTTAGCGTCGTTGGATGCGAAGACTTCTTTCTGTAATGGCACCTGCATTTCCCAGAGTTTGTCTTCTTCGATGCCCATGGACGCTGCTTTGACCAAAGATTTTGACGCTTTTACTGCCAACGGCGCGTTTTCTGCTATGCGCTCGGCTAGCGAAATTGCTGCGCCAAGAGCCTCGCCAGGTTCGGTCAACGCGCTCAGCATTCCGGCGTTCATCGCCTCCTCTGCGGTAATGGGTTCACCGGTCAGTGCCATTTCCATAGCCTTAGCGTAGCCCACCCGAGCGTTCAGTCGGAAGACGCCGCCGGCTGCTGCAAACAATCCCACTTTGACTTCGCGGATGCCGATTTTTGCGTCCTTTGCGGCGACGATGAGATCGCAGGTCAGCATAATCTCGCAGCCGCCAGCCAATGCAAAGCCGTTCACTGCCGCAATCAGGGGTTTCTGCGCACCGGAGCGAACAAAGGTATTGAGTGGGCCAATGTCCTCGCCTCGCGCAAACGCCTTAAGATCCATACCTGCGCAAAAAGCACGGCCGCTGCCTGTGATTACGCCGGCGACTAATGAGTCGTCTGCATCCAGTTCTTGGATGGCTGTCCAAAGGCCATTGGACAATGCGCCGTTGATGGCGTTCATGGCGTCGGGACGGTTAAGGGTAATAACCATTACGCGCCCTTGGCGCTCTACAATGACTGCTTGTTCTTCGCTCATAGCGTTCTCTCCTAGGTTCTCGAAGTCGAAAACAAGCATCGCATGATAATGCGTCTGCGGAAACCGTGATGATTTTTGTAAAAGGGTGCTGGGAACTTGGGGATTAGCGTTTAAGGGCTTTTACTAATTCCTCAACTTTATCATCCAGATCCTCGCTGCTCAGCGAGTCTCTAACGCAGCCTTTGAGATGGGTGGTGAGAATTTTACCCTCTACGGTGGCGAGTGAATTCCGCACGGCCTTAATCTGATTCAAGATATCGATACAGTATTTTTCGTCCTCGATCATTTTTGCAATGCCGCGCACCTGACCTTCTATGCGGCGCATGTTGGGGAGTAAATGGGTATGGCAGGGATGCTTCATTTTAAATCACTTTTGGTACGACGTAGGTGAAAAGGCTGGCAAAGACGAATAACGATACAGAAAAATAGTAAATGTAGCGGGAGCGTGCCCTGGTCTGCAAACAGGCGCGGCCCAGTTCAGGGTCGGTTGGGCAGGGTAGTCGTGCTGTTCGATAATGGGTATATCCCGCAAGCCCGATCATAGCCAGCGCCGCCACAGATATTTGTATTTTGTATTGGGAGAGGACAATAAGAAACGGAAATACGCTCAGCAGGCTAGCGAAGCTCGCTCCTGCTCCTAACGCCACAAATAATGCCGGCAGCGCGCAGCAAATCAGCGTTGAGGTAGACGCGAAAAGTGAGAAGATGTTTGCGGAGCGATCGTTCATAGGGGTGATGAAATCAGATTTTTATTATCTCTATGCCTGTAACATTTTGACCGTTGGCCAGTATTAGCTTGCTAATCTCTCCCTGGTTGATCAATTTGTCTGCGCTATAGGCTATGAGCACCTGACCATTTGCTAAATCCACATCGATCTTGCGCACAAATTCGTCTTTGTTAAAGGTTTTTTCAAGTCCGCGAGCACAGAAATCACACACCATTCCTATGACGTTAACGACGGCTACCTGAGAATCTTCAAGGTCTTTGACAAATACCTCGTAGCGCTCAGTGGCCACGGCGGCAGAAGGCGTGGCGGCGGTGTCATGATTATGTTGCCCATGAACATGCTTAGTATCCGCACTTGCCGATTTACCAAAGGCAAAGAGGATAAAAATCACCAGCCCTAATTTCGATTGCATTTTGCTTCCTCAAAAACGATACATAATGTGGGAGTCCCACTGGATATCTCGGTCATAACCCACTTCTAGCAGTAAGTTGCCCTTAAAAAACTTTAAAACGGGGTAGGTCGCCCAACCGTCTAGGCGTGAATCTTTCTTGCTTTTCAGCATAAGCCAGGTGTGCAGATCTCCATATTCGCCCAGGTAGGGGGCAACGCCTACTTGCAAGAAACTTTCAGAGTAGTCCGTTGCATTGGTTTTGAAGTGTTTCGCACCAAAACCACTGAACCAGCGTCGGGTTTCCCAATCGCCGTGGACGCCAACGAAGTGGTGATCGAGGCCTTGAGTACTGATTCCTGCCTGGAGATAGATATTGCGCTGGGAGCGCTGAGTATTTTTGCGACTGAATAGATAGGTCGAGCGCCAATAGGCATATTCCTGATCTATATATTTATCGCTGACCGCCTCAATGCCTAGTGAAAAGCGATAGCTGGGCGAATAGTGGTAATACAGGGAATCTTGCATCGTGTTGGAGAACACCATAAGGGTTGAGCCGCCGGGATAGGAGATGGGTCGCGCGGCCAATACTGGCGCGAACAGACACAACATGAATCCTACTAGCTTCATACCCATGGGGGGTATGCTAGATGGAATTCCGAGAATGTCAAAAGGTATCGGTGTTTGGCTTACAGAGTTTTTTAACTCACCAAAAATAAGGCCTTATTGATGGTAGCTGTGCTGGACTAGTATGAAAGGCTCGTTTTACCGGTATAGGATCTTAGCGATGTCAGATTCCCATGCCATTGCCGCACAGGCGGAGTTGCATCACCAGTATTTTATAGGGTTACAGTTGATGGTGGCTGTAGAGGAGTCGCGCGGCACCGTATATGACTGGATGTTTCAGCTGTTTCGTCGTCAACACGAAGAAAAATTTCTCTCCAGTTTCGACAAGTTAGGCTTGCGCGGGCTGCCTGATGCCATTGCTTGCGCCCAATATCATGCGCTATCTAATAGGCTTGGCGGCGTGGTTGTTGAATACATGGAAGAGTCTGTAAGCAAAGCCTGGGTGCGGTTTCGCTACCCTCGGTGGATGTATTCGGGTGCCGCAATTTGTGGCATTCCTGTGGAGGCCAGTCGTGGTTTTTTGTACGGCTGGTATGCGCAAAACGGTGTGAGTCTTAATAATCCGCGTCTTGGATTCGTTTGTGTCTCTGAGGATATGACCGGCCAATTTGGCCTATGCGGATATTTTAAAGAGTTTGACTATGCGCTTAGTCCAGAAGAGCGTTTGCAATTTGCCCCGAACGAAGGGGTACCGCAGTTTAATCCGGCGCAGCAACCCGACCCGCCGAATGACCAGTGGAACCCAGAGCGGTTAGCAAAGGCCAGCCGCAATTACGCGGTCGAATATATCCGTAATGGCATTTGTGCCCTGAATGCCGTTGTTGGCAGAGCGCGCGCTGAAGAGTTAGCCGGGCGGGCGGGACGGTTGATCGGGCTGCAACATTATCCCCAGATGGCTGAGCAGGTTAGCGCTGTCGATGGGGGTGCGAGTCATGCGGCGGAGTTTCTGTGCAGCATGATGGCGGGTATGGGCGATGCCTGTGTCCAGGAGCGTCTAGCTGACGGAACCATCGTGGTGACCCAAACCGGGTTAAGCATCGTGCGTAATCTCGAGGGCGCAGATCGACATACTATGCTGGTTGTTTGGGTAGAACTTTGGCGCGGTGCCATACATTCACATCGGGCGTTTATTGACGTGCAGTGCGATATCACTGTTGAGTGCCTAAGATGGTCGCTAAGTGACACAGCCGGAGTGTTAACGCCCTAAGTTTATTCGCCGTCCGAACTGCGGGATGTCAAGTTGTTTAAGTCTGTGAACTTGCTTAGATATCGCGTAGCTTGAGGGCTTTGCGGGAGAACGGCATGACGCTGCAACCTTATCGGACCCTGATCGTACTGTTGGCGGCTCAATGTTTCGGTCAAACCGCAGCGCCGATCTTGGTGTTGCTGGGAGGGCTCATTGGCGCGCAGATTGCGCCCAGTGCGAATCTGATGACCCTGCCGCTGGCATTTATGATAATCGGCACCGCGGCGACCACGGCCCCCGCCTCTATGTTGATGGCTCGTGTAGGTCGCAAGATAGGCTTTTTGTTTGGCTCCGGATTGGCTGTTTTTGCGTCTTTGCTTGCCGCCTTGGGCGTTTATCAGCAGTCTTTTACGGTATTTTGTCTAGCTGCATTTCTGATCGGTTCTTATCTCGCTTTTTTGCAGCAGTATCGGTTTGCTGTTGCTGAATCGGTTGCTCCGGATGCTGTACCCAAAAGCCTGTCAATTTTGATGCTAGCCGGTATTGTGGCGGCCTTGCTTGGCCCCGAGGTCGGGCGAAGATTTAGCTTCGTTGATGGATTGCCCGACTTTGTGGGTTCGTTCTTAGGGTTGGCCGTCATGATGGCCATGTCTTTTCTAATCTTATTACTTTTCTTTCGCGACACTGAAATTCAGGCCGATACGGCAGCAGGGGATGAGCGCCCGTTAGGTGTAGTGTTGCGACAACCCACGGTGATTCTTGCCATAGCATCCGCCGTGGTGGGTTACACGATCATGAGTCTTATTATGACCGCAACGCCTGTCAGCATGCACGAACTCGACCAGCATTCCTTAGATGCAACTACTTGGGTGGTGCAAAGTCATATTCTGGCGATGTATATCCCGTCATTGTTCAGCGGCTTCTTAATTGCGCGATTTGGTGTGCTGCGCATTATCCAGAGCGGCTTTTTGTTGATGCTGATTTGTGTTGTAGTTGGTTGGGGGCGACCAGAACTGATGCATTACTTTGGCAGTATGGTGTTGCTCGGTGTGGGCTGGAATTTCTTGTTTCTCGGCGGCACGACGTTATTGACCCAGTCCTATCGCATGTCGGAACGTTTTAAAGTTCAGGCGACGAATGATTTTCTGATTTTTGGCTTGCAAGCAGTTGGATCCCTAGGCGCCGGCGTGTTGTTGGCAACACTCGGCTGGAACGGCGTATTGGCCTTCAGTCTGCCCTGGCTACTGATGTTAATTCCTGTGCTTATTTACGCCAAAAAATACCTTTCGNTACNCCAGTCCTAGCNCTGTATATGGGATAATCGCCGGCNTTTTATTGGGCAAGAGCTGAGGGAGGCTTTGTTTTGCAAGAACCTGCACAGGTAAATATCGTAAGTCCGGATGTACGCGAGGTTGGGCTAAGCACGATCGTAACCGCATTCGCGGCTGACCCGTTAATGCGTTGGATACTGCCTAGCGCAGATAAATATTTGAATCACAGCGCAGGAATTTTTGATAGCTTCGGCGGTGCGGCCTTCGACGCGGGAACTGCCTATCAGGTTGCGGACTTTGCAGGCGTAGCGCTATGGGTGCCGCCCTCCCATGCGCCGCACGATGACAACNATGATGCTGAATTTTCCGCATCCCTTGCTCAGTTGGTTGTTCCTGAGCAGGTGGAAGAAGTGGCAACAGTGTTGGCGCAGATGCAAAGCTATCACCCCGACGACGACTGTTGGTATCTGCCATTAATTGGTGTGGATCCTGGGCATCAAGGGCGTGGACTCGGTGCGCAACTCATGAAGTATGCATTGGCGCGTTGTGATGAAGCTGGCTTGCCGGCATATTTGGAGTCATCAAATCCGGCTAACATTTCGTTGTATGAACGATTTGGCTTTGAGGTTATGGGGCGCATTCAAACTAAGACTTCGCCACCCGTGCACCCGATGCTACGTCCGCGGCAATAACCTGAGTGGCAAAATTTTCGGGCCACAGGGGTGGTTTAATGCGGGGCCGGCGCGCTGCTTTTAGCGCACTCGATCCAATCGCACAGCAGCGAAAAAATTTGCTAACGCAAGAAATACGCAGGTAATCCGCAATGCAATTTGGCCGCTCCAGAACTCTGTTAGGGTGGCCTGTTGGACTAGATGGAGTTCTATATCAGCCCAAAGCAGGGTAGCTAATATGACCGCAGCCGCGAGGGATGCTTCGCGTAAATACAATCGCAGCCAGAACGATATGGCGTAGATGACTGTTAAGGGCAAAAATAGCCAGAGTCGATAAAGTACGGTATCGAAGTAAACTCCTGAGCTTGAGAATAGGTAAGCGAACTGCTCTGGAAAATATACCGCCATCAAGCCCCGCACACTGAGCAGAAAAACCACGATNGAAAAGCGGATCCATATCCACCGGCGAGTGCGCATTTCATTTCTGCAGCCGCCCTCGTAAAAAGCAGCGAGCGCCTCTTTTTCTGCTGGAGAAAGTGTTGGCATAGAGGTCTCTAGATACAGTTTCGGTTTAGCTTAAGATTAAGGGTTTNGCAGGCTAGCTTGCCCCAGCTTGGCCTCNGCTTNNCNGNNTANCTATCGGGTTGTGCTACCTTTTCTTTAGCTCTCTGCAGCTATTTTTGGGGTGCTTCCACTAACCGGCTGATGGCGAGTNCTACCACCTTTCGAGCGTCGTCTGCCCCGAGTTTTTGGCTTTGGCGCAGACTGATCCAGAACTCGATGCCTAAGGTTGCGTCTATGGCCTCGAACAGCGTTTTGTTATTTCGCAATTCATCGGGCAGCACTTGGTTGAGGCGTTTTCTTCTGCGCGTGTTTGGTTGCTGCCGACTGTCCTTATGTCCTTGGTTGGCGCGTTGACGCTGGAAAATAGGCGACACATAAATCGGCAGTAAATGTTCATAAATTCGCGATCTTCGATCTATGATGTGGGTGAGTTGTCGTTGCCATTGTTGCGGTGCGGTAATGTCCAGCGGAAACGGCTCATCAATCACCGCTTCAGCATTCGCCTCCGCCGCTGTGATCATTTCTCGGTGCAGAGTTTCCGCATCGCTAAAGTGGCGAAACAGAGTGCGCGTGGTGACTCCAGCGTTTTGCGCAATCTCTGTGGTGGTGGGCCGCAGGCTACCGTTCAGAATCAGGTCTCGAGTGGCATCCAATATACGCTGACGCGTGCGTTCCGTGCGTTCATGGCGACCGTCATTCTTCTTTTCCTCGGCGACTTTAGGCATAGGCGTTGCGCGCGAGCACTTGGCAGCGTTTCATCAGGCGTCGGGCATTGTTGTCAAAGTCATCTCTTCGGTGCAGTACTCGGCGATTGTCCCAAACAACTAGGTCATCAGGCTGCCAGGTCTGTTGCCAAACATTTTGCGCTAGCGCCGCATAAGACCATAGCTCGTCGAGCAAGGCCTCGCTCTCAGTAAGGGATAAACCGGGTATATACGCCCATTCACGGCGCCCCAGATAAAGTGTTTCATTACCGGTTTCCTCATGAATACGGATGATTGGATGAATGCTGCCCGGTGCATCTCTAGGGTCGTCTAACGGTGCATATCCATGGCGTAGACTGCCGACGCTGGTGTGGGCAGCATCATGCTTTATGCTTAGGTCGGCGACGCGCTGTATTAGGCTTGCTGGGAGCGCTGAGTGCGC
>NYVG01000013.1 GCA_002684495.1 Gammaproteobacteria bacterium
CGATGCCGGCCTTGATGCACAACATGGGTCAACTCGAGTACCACGAGGAGTGGGCTCGCTGCTGGTTGGATTTGGGTACCAGTGATGGAATTGGTCTAGACGTCTTAATCAATGCGTTGAGGCAACTCAACTCTGATGTTGTGCAGCTGGATCAATTGCTGATCGGTGGCGTCAATGAAGATTGGCCTGTTGAGGATCACCCCGACAGCGTGTTTCCAAACATGAACTGACTCTTTGTTAAATTGAGTTGTCCTATTCACCCCGCACACCTGTCCGTTTCGGGTGCTGGACGTTGTGCTCTGAGTTTTTGAACCNCGGNTCACCACNCCATNCCTGACAGGTGGAGGCGAACCCGAAACCCCTAAACANACATGGCTGTTGTCACTCTCGCCGAGATGATGGAGGCTGGTGCCCACTTTGGACANCAGACCCGTCGTTGGAACCCCAANATGTCGCGCTACATCTATTGCGCGCGCAACGGNGTTCACATTATTGATTTGGTGCAGACAGCTGTCTGCATGAATAACGCCTACAANTGGGTGCGNNCAGCTGCNCGTAGCGGCAAGCGTTTCCTCTTTGTTGGTACCAANAAGCAAGCGTCTGAAGTTGTGGCTCAAGAAGCCCTTCGCTGCGGATCCTCTTACGTGAACCAGCGCTGGCTTGGCGGAATGCTGACCAACTGGACCACGATGAAAGCCAGGATCGATCGTCTCAAAGATCTTGAGAGGATGGAATCCAGCGGCGCAATTGCCATGCGCCCCAAGAAGGAAGGTGCTGTTCTTCGTCGCGAACTCGAGCGTCTGCAGAAGTACTTAGGTGGTCTCAAGAACATGCGTCGTATTCCCGACGTTGTGGTGCTTGTGGATCAGCGCCGAGAAACGAACGCAGTGCTCGAGGCCCGCAAGCTCGATATCTCACTGGTGTCGATGTTGGACACCAACTGTGACCCCGACTTGTGTGAGGTTCCTATCCCTTGCAACGATGATGCAGTTCGTTCCATTCAGTTGGTTTTGAGCCGTTTGGCTGATGCGATCAACGAAGGACGTCATGGCGGCCAGGATGGCCGTGGTGACGATGGCCAAGGCTGATCATCAGCTCTTCACGCTTAGTTTTCGCCGCTGCGTGCCCATAGCCGTAGCGGCATTCTCATAGACCCCCCACTTAATTCACCTCATGGCGGCCGTTTCAGCCAAGCTGGTTAAAGAACTGCGCGACAAAACTGGCGCAGGGATGATGGATTGCAAGAAAGCCCTGGCTGAAACCAGCGGTGATACAACGAAAGCCGTTGAATGGCTTCGTCAAAAAGGCATTGCCAGTGCCGAAAAGAAATCAACCCGTGCCGCAGCCGAAGGTGCGATTGGTAGTTACATCCACACCGGTGCACGCGTGGGTGTGTTGCTAGAGCTCAACTGCGAGACCGATTTCGTTGCCCGTGGCGATCTCTTTCAAGGATTGCTTCGCGACGTTTCGATGCAAGTTGCNGCCTGCCCCAACGTGGAATACGTCAGTACAGACGATATCCCTCAAGACATCATCGATCGTGAGAAGTCGATCGAGATGGGTCGCGATGACCTGGATGGCAAGCCAGATCAGATGAAGGTCAAGATTGTGGAAGGACGCATCGGCAAGCGCTTGAAAGAAATGTCTTTGCTTGACCAACCTTTTATTCGTGACAGCTCGATGACCGTTGCCGATTTGGTCAAAGAGGTGGCTGGAAAGATTGGTGAAAACGTCAAGGTTCGCCGCTTTACCCGTTACACCCTTGGTGAGGGTATTGAAATCGAGCAGGTCGACTTTGCAACGGAAGTTGCTTCGATGACNAACAGCTGATTTTGACGGCCGAGACTCTCTCCACGAGCGGGTACGACCCTACGGAACAGCTCCTTCGGCTTCGACAGCGAAGCCGGAGTCTGGCTCCATTGTTGTATCGAGAGCAAGCGCTTTACTTACAACTTCTGCGCAGCCTCTTGTTGCCTAGTGTTCGCAACGCCGTTGGCCATCTGTTGTGTGAACGGGGTCAACGACTGTNAGGAATATCTGCTGAGCAACAGTCCGAACTCCAGCAGACCTTTGATGGACTTGTTCAACGCTGCTCCAGTTTGCTGACGGTTGAGCAGCTTATGGATTTGTCCAGGCGCCTTCAGAAAGACGCATTGGCATATCGCCAGCAGGCCCAACTCGAGGTGAGCCAGTCTCTTCAGGCTGATGCTGAGCGTGAACAACCAGAAGTTAATCGCGGCGGCATTGAGTTAAGCCTTAGCCCCCCCATTGAGCATCCTGATCTTTTGGAGGGATTGCTTCCAAGTTTGGACGCAGAGGTTGATCAGCCATCCGTTGAACCTGTGGAAGAACAGCAACAGTCTGTTCAGGATCCGATTGATTCAGAATCTGCTGCTGAAGGTACAACGGCTGATTTTGATCTTTTGCACTCCCTGTTTCTGATGGCTGGTGAGGCGATGCAGCAGGGAGATTCGTTTGCTGAGCCCACCCGTCGTGAATCCGATTCCTCAAGCCATGGCGCATCGCTTGTCCCAGCAGACAAGCCTGATGAGGAATTGCTTCCTTCGATGCCGGTGGAGTTGGTGAATTGGCTGGATGGACAGGATGCCGCNTTAAGCCGCAGGATTCGAAATCTGTCCCATGCCCTCAATGTTGAGTTGTTGAGAGCAGGTCTGGTTAGCAGCCTTCTCCCAACCACGCTTCTTGACGCTGCGATCTCTGGACAGCTGCAGGCCCTTCCTTCGCCTTCGAATCTTTTGCGACTGAAGCTTCCGTTGCCCATTCCCGCTCAAGACCAGCCGATGGAAATCCTCAGCGTGTTGGTGAGATCGGCTGATCTTGAATATGACAACGGTTCACTGCGGCAAAGCCGNTACCGATTGCGCGAACATCGCAGCAATTTGCTCACAATGGTGCAGCAGCAGCGGCATTGGCAGAGCCGTCTTACCAGTCAGGAGGTGCACAGTCAGTGGTGGCCCAACCCGCCGACGACAGGTCAGGACTGACCCCCGCACTGGATCGTCAGGGCTTGGAGTGTTTCCTTGCCTGGCTGCGCCCGCTGCAGCAGTCCCTCTCCCTAGAAGCTGACAGGGGATTTCTCGACCTTCAAGGGCGTCATGAACGGTTTCATGCCTTTTTAAGCCGCCAATTGGCTACGCCTCCCCCGGTGACGTTGCCGAATGACAGTTTGGAACGGCTGCAAGTTTTAGCGGCTGATTTTGGTTCGTATCCCAAACTGAATGATGCTGGTCGGCGGCGCCTTGTTAGTGCCACTCGTCAGTGGCTCCATGGCTTACGTGCTCGCCTTGAACCATCGGCACCGATGGCACCGCCTCGGATCAAAGTGTTGTCGTCACAACAGCCCTCCGGTCGCTCAGCTTCCGCGACTTTCAAGCTCGATTTGGAGTCGCCGCTTGCCAGGGTTCACGGCATTGGTCCCAAGTTGGCAGAGCGTTTGGCAAGTCTGGGGCTGCTGGTTGTTCGGGATCTGATCCAGCATTATCCGCGGGATTACGTCGACTATTCCGCTTTACGCCGTATTGAAGCGTTAGAGGCTGGAGAAACCGCAACGATTGTGGCCACGGTGCGTCGNTCGCATGGATTNACCAGTCCTCGAAACCCCAATCTTTCNATTATTGAGTTGCAGCTGCAAGACCCCACAGGTCGCATCAAGGTGACGCGCTTTTTGGCAGGAAAACGATTTAGTAATCCNTCTTACCTCCATGGTCAGACCCGTCAGTATCCAGTGGGTGCCACCGTTGCNGTGAGTGGTTTGGTCAAAACTGGGCCCTATGGCGTCAGCTTTCAGGATCCTTTGATTGAGGTGATGGAAAGCGCGAATGCCCCCTTGCGCTCTCGTCAAATTGGCCGATTGTTGCCGGTCTACCCCCTCACTGAGGGACTCACGGCCGATCGTTTCCGAAGCTTGGTAGAAGCGGTTTTGCCGGCTGTCCGCCTTTGGCCTGATCCCCTGCCTACGTCGCGCCGGGAAGCTCGAGGTTTGTTAGCGCGCGAACAGGCATTGGTGGCGATCCATCGGCCTGAAACCAGTGAGCAACTGCAGCAAGCGCGTCATCGCTTGGTCTTTGACGAGTTCCTGCTTCTGCAGCTCAGTTTGATGCAACGCAGAGCAGCCTTACGTCAGCGTTCAGCTCCCGTGCTCAATGGAAGGTTGGAGCGTGAAGGATTGGTCGGTCGTTTTTTATCTCTCCTTCCGTTCGAATTCACNGGCGCTCAAAAGCGGGTGTTCTCTGAGATTGAGCAGGATCTTGAGCGCCCTGAACCCATGGCTCGNCTCGTTCAAGGGGATGTGGGAAGNGGCAAAACGGTTGTGGCTATTGCCGCACTGCTGAGAGCGGTGGAAGCTGGTTGGCAGGGAGCCCTAATGGCGCCTACAGAGGTTTTGGCCGCGCAGCACTATCGCAGCTTGTGCCATTGGCTGCCTCCACTCCACGTCAGCGTGGAACTGCTGACTGGCTCAACGCCGCGCCGCCGCAGACGGCAAATTTTGAGCGACCTCTCTGGCGGGACGTTGCAAATTCTTGTGGGAACCCATGCTCTCTTGGAGGATCCAGTCGCGTTTGATCGTCTGGGACTGGTGGTGGTTGATGAGCAACATCGCTTTGGCGTGCGTCAACGCAATCGTCTTCTCGATAAGGGATTGCAACCGCATTTGCTCACGATGACCGCNACTCCGATTCCACGAACGTTGGCGCTTTCGCTTCATGGCGATCTGGATGTCAGTCAGATCGATGAGCTGCCTCCTGGGCGCACCCCGATTCGTACGAAGGTTTTGAAAAGTTCTGAGCGTGAGCAGGCCTACGAACTGATCCGTGAACAGGTGCTTCAGGGACAGCGCACGTATGTGGTGCTTCCCCTGGTGGATGAATCAGAAAAGGTTGACNTGCGCTCGGCGGTTGATGTGCATCGGCAGCTTTCCGAGGAGGTGTTTCCAGAGTTCAGCGTGGGCCTGCTCCATGGCCGATTGGCTAGTGCTGACAAACAGGCTGTGATTGCTGATTTTGCAGGTGGTGCCACTCAGATCCTGGTGTCTACAACCGTGGTGGAAGTGGGAGTGGATGTTCCCGAAGCCAGTGTGATGGTGATTGATCATGCCGATCGGTTTGGNCTNGCTCAGTTGCACCAGTTGCGGGGACGGGTGGGCCGAGGCGCGGCCGCTTCTTACTGCTTACTTGTGAATGACAGCCGCAACCCTTTGGCTAGACAACGCCTNGAAGTTTTAGTGCGTTCTAACGATGGATTTGAGATTGCCGAGATGGACCTTCGCTTTCGAGGTCCTGGTCAGGTGCTTGGCACACGGCAATCGGGTTTACCTGATTTAGCGCTCGCGAGCCTCGCAGACGATGGGTCTGTTTTGGAGGAAGCCCGGGATGAGGCGGCGAGCATCCTGAAAGAGGATCCCGATTTGAAGTCTTTCGAGCACATTCGTGAGTTGTTGGAGCAACAACGCAAGCGGGCNGCNGCCGCTGTACAACTCAATTAGCGATCCACCGAATTTGTATCGCANCGGGGATGCGTTGTTCTCAAGAAACTGGCAANCTGCTTAGAGCATTTTTCTTGTCTTCAGCATGCAGCGTCCATGGCAGTCCGTTTCGATTNACGATTGCGGCGAATCCATCCGACCGCTGCACTCTGTTGTGACCTGCATGGAGCCGCACCCCTATGTGTCATTAGGGGCTCCCTACGGAAACGGGGCCGACCCCTTTTGTCTTCGCCAAGGCGTGAGGAGTCGTTTGCTCGCTGCTCAAGTTCATCTGCAGAGCATCACAACGGGGGGTGGACTTCGACCACTTCGGCTTGGCATTTTCGATGCTTGGCGTCCAGTTTCGGTTCAAGCATTCATGGTGAACCACGCCATTGAAGAGGAGTGTGCTCGTCAAGGTATCGATC
>NYVG01000014.1 GCA_002684495.1 Gammaproteobacteria bacterium
AAAAGTGGCGTTTGGCATCGGCGCATCCGGTGAGGCCATCTATTTGGCACTGTCTAACGCATTCATAGTCATCTTTTACAACCAAATCATTGGTTTAAATAATGCCCTGATAGGCCTGGCCATTATGCTGGCCATGATTGGTGATGCCATCAGTGACCCTTTGGTGGGCATTGTTTCTGACCGTTGGCGCTCGCGCCTGGGCAGGCGACATCCGTTTCTTATCGCTGCACCTGTTCCGATGGCGATATCTTTATTCTTTGTCTTTAACCCGCCCCAATGGCTATTAGACATGTCCAGCCAAGTGGCCTTATTTGTCTGGCTTTCAGTATGGACTATCGTCAGCCGTGCGGTGATGACGCTGTTTAACGTACCGCATTTGGCATTGGGTGGTGAGTTGTCAAAAGACCAGTATGAGCGGTCCCAGTTATTTAGCGCTAATACGATTTTTGGCGCGGCTGCTGGTCCTGGCTTCGCCTTCGTCGCTTGGAGCTACTTCTTTGCTGACGAAATGGTGCGAGCATCCGACGGCGCGGTGGTACCCGGGCACCTTGCCGCGGAATCCTACGGCCCACTTATTCTCACTGCCTGCGCCCTTGTGATTATTACCATTTGGACGTGTGCTGCAGGCACCGCTAAAGAGATTCCTTATCTGTCCCAGGCCGAGCAACAAGCGAATCGACTGAAATTCGCAGAGTTTTTAAGCGAGATCACCAGCACATTCAAGAACCACAACTATTTGGTGCTGTTAGCGGGTTATTTCTTTTTTATGATTGCCAGCGGTATCTACGACACCCTAAACATTCACATCACGACTTATTTCTGGGAGTTGAAACCGAGCGAAATAAGCCGTTTCCCCCTGGTCTCACTTATCTCAGCAATCGCCGGGGCATCGCTTTCCCCCATATTTATGCGTTTATTTGACCGCAAGCCAGTGATGCTCGTTTCGTTGACCATCACCACCGTATGCGCGCAGCTGGTCGTTACCCTAAGGTTATTCGGCATTATGCCGGAAAATGGTGACCCGCTCTTATTGCCTCTGCTATTGCTCAACGCTGCGGGCTTCAGCTTCAGCATTGGCATAGGACTGGTCGCGATCTTATCCATGATTGGCGACATTATTGACGAGAACGAGTTGATCTCTGGCGTGCGCCAAGAAGGCTTGTTTTATTCGGCACGCGCTTTCTTTGCAAAAGCATCCAACTCCGTGGGCCATTTCTTCGCCGGCATTATGCTGGAGTACTACGTACGACTCCCGCAGCAAGCAATCCCGGGTGAACTTGATGCAGACATAATAATGCGACTCGGGATTACTGCCGGCCCAATAATGGGCGTCGCGGCGATCATCTCGCTACTTATTTACAGCCTCTACAATCTCAATCGCGAGCGTCATCAACAAATCTTGCGGGAATTGCGCGAACGCGCCGAGAAACGCTAGTCCGCGACCACGATGTTGCTGTGGCATACTCGCCGGGGGATAGGGGGAAAGCCATGGATAAATTACTAGGGCGCTTTGTCCGCACAGTACTTGGACTAATAAGCGCAGTCATGACTACTACCGCCATTAGCAGCGAGCCAGTGGTTTTGGAAAAGTCTATCTTTTGGGGCGACCTGCATACCCACACTGCGTACTCCATGGACGCCTATGTGCTCAACACCCAAACCACACCAGAGGACGCCTATCGCTTCGCCCAAGGCGGCCCGATCACCCTTCCAGATGGCAGCATCCACCGACTGCAACGACCCTTAGATTTTGCGGCGGTAACGGATCACGCCGAATACTTTGGACTGATTAACGTTTGCCGCAGCGAACCTCAGCGCCCCTATTGCCAAGAACTGGCCGAGGCCGCTGCGGAAAAATCCCGGCGTGGATTCGTCGACATTTTCTTGCCCTTGATCGTAAGCGGTAAACGTAACTGTTTAGTTGACGATAGTCGCTGTCGCGACTTTGAAGCAAACCTCTGGCAACGCACCATTGACGCCGCTGAAGCTGCCAACCAACCCGGTAAGTTTACGACCTTTGTGGCCAGCGAATGGACCGCCTCGCCGGACAACTTACACTGGCACCGCAACCTCATCTACGGCAATGCCAATGTGCCAAAGCGACCCATAAACTCGTTTGACCAACCCACCCAAGAAACCATGTGGCAGGCTTTGAAAGATCAGTGTCGAGACCAGGCTCCTTGCGATGTTGTGGCCATACCACACAACAGCAATATCGGCCTCGGCGGCAGCTACACCACTGACGGGCATAGTTCGCAGCAACTTGAGTTACGAGCACAGTTTGAAAAACTGGTGGAAATCCATCAACACAAGGGTTCAAGCGAGTGTTATCCAGGGTCGCTGTACAGCGACGAGTCGTGCGACTTCGAAATTGCGCTACCCATTCCAATCCGCGACGATCTACATCTAAACAAACGCGACCTAACTGAACAGGAAAAACTTGATATCGCCAAAGGCTATGTGCGACCTACACTGGCTAAAGGCTTACGTATGCAAAGCGACATTGGCACCAACCCGTTTGAGTACGGTTTCGTCGGCGCCACCGATAGCCACTCCAGCCAGCCCGGTAGCACAGAAGAAGACAATTGGCGCGGCGCTCTCGGTCAGTGGGATATGGACCTCAAAGACCAACAGATTTACGCAGCTTACAACCCCGGCGGACTTACCGCGATCTGGGCAGAAGAAAACACTAGACAAGCATTGTTCGCAGCATTGCAACGCCGCGAAGTTTACGCAACCAGCGGCACACGTATTAAATTACGCGTGCATCAGACCTTTGCCGAACCAAGCGCCATTGATTGCGCAACCGTTCCAAGACATAGCACGCCCATGGGCGGCACTTTCACGAGCACTAAGGAATCTGCAAAGCCCACTTTTATTATCCAGGCCATGCAAGATAGAACGCCGCTCGCTGCAATAGATCTGATCAAACTGCGCCAAACCAAAGACAGCGTTGAGCAGGAGGTCATACGCCTTGGGGAATACCCAGCCGGCCAAACCAACAGCTGTATTATCTGGACAGACAACAACTATACGTCGAGCGAAAACACCCTTTGGTACGTGCGCGCTCTGGAACAGCCAACTCAGCGCTGGGATCAAAAGAACCTGATTCAAGAACGCGCATGGTCATCACCTATCTGGTCGGCAATCAACTAAGGCACATTTCCACTTAACAAATCGGTTTACAAAATTTGTCGTTACGGTATCATCGCTTCGAAGTATAAAATCCTCGTTAGGCCTGTTCGCTGCAATGATACTTCATACATTCCCCCCGGCCTTCGGCCAGCGCAACCCCAGTCCATTTTGCATGAAAGTCGAAATGGCACTAACTCATCTCGGCATGGACTTCAGCGTGCGAGAAAACATGGAGTTGACGAAGTCACCAAAACGCAAACCCTGGCTAGAGGACCGGGGCCGGGTCATAGCAGACTCCGACCTGATTCTGCATTACCTCGACAATAAATCCGACGGCGGTCTTTTCAGACATCTTACGACTCAGCAACAAGGGATCGGAGTGTCTTTTGTGCGTCTCACCGAGCACCATCTGTATTGGCTGATTTTAGCCTCGCGTTGGTTAGAAGATGACTGGTTCGCCAACATCGAGCGGGATTTCTTCGGTTATTTGCCAAAACCCCTAGCGTGGTTTGTTAGTCGGGCCGCACGCCTAAAGATACGTCGCTTCTATCAGCTACACGATGGTCTTGGCCAGCACTGCAGAGAGGAGCAGACCCATTTACTCCGCGCGGACCTAAATGCTATTGCTGCACAGGTTCAAAAAGGCCAATTCATCACTGGAGCCGAAATGTGTGTATTCGACTTCAGTGTAGCCGCTGTCCTAGCCTGCGCTATGGATAGCCAACCCACAACCTGGGTTTCAGAAATCGTTCACGAATATGCCGTACTAAGGGACTATGCAGAAAAAGTTCAGGACAGAGTCGGCGTCTACTGTCGCTTCACAGCTGCAACCTCTCATTGACCGGTGCTGCGGAATAACACTAACGCTCTTGCTGGTATAAGCGTTCGAATACCGAATAACTGTCGCGCATTAAACCCCGTGCTTGCGCGCTGCCTGGGGTTCCGAATTCCATATAATCCTTGGCCTCTACTGAGTACGCAGGCCAGATACCCGGTGCTGCGCCGTTTGGGTTCCCGTGCGTCGCAAACGTGACCCAATAATCGGAGATTTCTCGTGCGAGCTGGGGGTTTGGCCCGGAGCCGAAAGCCGGTGTATAGCTGACGTTATTGAACGCGTAGACGATTTCTGCAGCATGGAATGCGCCCAGTTCTGCACCCAGTGGCTGATGGGTAAAGTAATACATATAGGCATCGGCGCCATGCTGAACGGACTTTGTCGCCCAGTAATGCATATTCCACCCAAAGCCCGCATCAGAGGACAAGGCCAATATGGATTTGCGAATATCGTTGCTGGGGTATAGCCGCAGTATCTCATCGGCAGCTGCACCAAAGCGCTGTTGCAATGTGGCTTCATAACCCTGCGCACTTTTTGGCATCATGCGCAGGGCACCCAAGGTTGTACCTTCCTCGGCATTGTAGCCGAGCATCACGGGCACCCGGTTGAATTGGCCGCGCTCAAACATTCGATACAGTTGATCAGGGATAAACTTGCCGTCGACAATCGCTCTATAAGAACGGCCATCGTCCGCTTGCAGCAGTTCATGGGCATCCAATTGCCGCATTGCAGCAAGAGATGCCGAACCCAGCTTCTGCTGTAAAGCAACACCGCGACTCTCAGCAGAATTTTCGCCCGCCTTTAACTCCGGTAGTTTGCGAAAATTTCCACCACTTTGGCCGATCGCTCGATGAAAAAGACCCTCTGCCTCCGGCGAACTGACCAAATGATTGACGCTCCAAGAACCCGCAGACTCACCAAAAATAGTGACGTTATTGGGGTCGCCACCAAATGCCGCGATATTGTTTTTGACCCAACGCAGAGCCTGTATCTGATCAGACGTGCCGTAATTTCCGGAACTATTCGAGCGCACTTCTGCGCTCAATTCTGGATGCGCCATATAGCCGAAGACACCCAGGCGGTAGTTGATGGTGACCAGCACCACACCCTTCTTCGCCAGTTCGGTACCATCGTAGGTGGCAGCGGAGCCAGAACCGCGGGTCAACGCACCGCCGTGAATCCACACCATTACCGGTAGCGCGTCATCCTCCGGCATGGATGACCAAACGTTGAGATACAAACAGTCCTCGCTGGCGGGTTCCGAGGAGCGTGCAAAAAACGAACCTTCCGGATAGGGATGTTGCGCACAGGCTGGACTAAATCGAGTGGCATTACGTACCCCCTGCCAGCCAGGATGTCTCTCAGCATAAGTCCAGCGACGAGCACCAGTTGGAGCGACTGCATAAGGAATACCTTTGTACACCGCAATGTCAGCAGATCGCAGTGAGGCCGCACCTTGTAGCTTGCCGTTGGGGGTGACTAGCTCCATCGCCAACCCATGTTGAGCAACAGCCAATAACAGAAGCAACAGTACCCGCATCACATCAGTCCTTGATTAAATTGAAATAATTACTGCATTGAAGACTAATGCAGAGATAATTTTAGGGCTAGCCCATGGAATACCCAGCAGATCATGTCATGATATCGTGCCAACGGGGCAACTCCAGAGAGCATTGGCGCGATTGAGTAAACCACAGGCCTTCCAAGTAAGATCACAGCCATACTGAACGACAGTTCCCTGAAACCTAATAACGAACTGAAAACTGGAAACCTTAGAATGATCAAATTGCACGGATTTTCCGCCAGCAACTACTACAACGTCCCTAAACTTGCGCTGCTGGAAAAGGGCGTTGAATTTGAGGAGGTACTGTCTTATACCGGGGTAGGCCCAAAATATAAGCCTGAGTATTTAGACAAAAGCCCGCTAGGAAAGGTCCCAGCAATCGAAACACCTGAGGGCTATATCAGTGAGTCCCGAGCGATTCTTGACTACATCGAACGTGTCTATCCGACACCCTCATTATTGCCACAATCAGCCTTTGCGGCGGCCAAGGTGCAGGAACTCGCGCAATTTATTGAACTTTATTTTGAACTCGCTGCTCGGCGCATGATTCCAAACCTGCTGGGCGGTACCGATCCTGACCCAGCGGTCTTGCAGGAATTTGCCACGAATATTACTAAGGCGACCGCGGCATTAGCACGACTCTCAAGTTTTGAGTCATTCGCCTATGGCGACCAATTTACCCTCGCGGATGTGGCCGCAACTTTAAACCTGCCGGTTGTGCGCAGCGTCGGCAAACGTTTTCTTGGCGAAGACCCATTATCCAACGTTCCTGGACTAGACGCCTATTGCGAACGTATGGAGCAGCGCCCCCATGTGCAGACCATTCGCGCAGACGCAGCAGCCGATCAACCCGGCTTTATGGCACACCTGAAAGAGATGTATGGCATTTGACGGCAGGCCGCAGATGCGCAACAGCGTTTGACAACCGCTTTTTCGATAAACAGCGCCTAAGTTATGACTGCAGCCATTAAACCGAAGGCGCTATCACCCGCCGCCGAAGCCTACATTTGGGGGTTTCCGCTGGTATCCGTGCACCGCACACGATTATTGCTGTGCTCGAAAAACGACTCCGGCGCAATAAATCATATCGACGACTTAGCCACGCCTCGGGACCGCGCAATCGTAGTGCCAAATAATGACACGCTATATTCGTCAGGCTGGTACGACCTGAGACACGGTGATTTGATCATTAATGTGCCGCCAATGGATCATCCACACCGGTATTGGAACGTGATGATCGCGGACGCCTACACCCATGTGGCTTATGTGTGCCGGCGTCATCACGGCGTCAGTGGTACGCGGGTTCGCATCACCATGGATCCTGCAACCCCACCAAGTAATGACGACAGCGAACTAGTGAGTATCGGCACACCCACCGCCTGGGTGATTATAAGAGTGCTAGTGGAGTCCCCCGAAGACATCCAAACTGCCCGCGAGCTCCAACACGGGATTACGGTAACCGCGCCGACATCACAGCCACATACCCGCACCGAACGCGCTGGTCGTGCTACCACCATCGCTCAAGCTGGCGCTGAGTACTTTGCCGAACTAAAGCACTACATTGACCTAGACCCGCCCGCGCATTGGCACCCACGACTGTCACCTGAAGCCCAAGCGATCGTCGACAACCCTAGTAGTGTGTCCACCGAGGTATTGGCAGCAGGGGTCGCAGAGGGAGAGCAACTCATACTCCGCGGTAACGGCTCCGACGCAGTAAAACGTAATGGTTGGAGCACGGGTCGCGCAGCCACAGGCTCTGGAGACGATATTTTAAAACGCGCTGTTGGCGCCAAATTCGGACTAGGCGGCCATCAGGCCATAGAGAATCGATCTTATGCTGCCCAAGCCGATGCCCAGGGCAACCGGATAGACGGCACAAAACCGCTGACTTTACGTTTTGCGGCCGATAACAGGCCACCATGCAGTGCGTTCTGGTCCCTTACCGCATACGGCCCGGATATGTACTTGGTGGAAAATGCAATTGATCGCTGGTCTATTAGTGACCGCACGCCAGACCTAAACTATGACGAAGACGGCGGTCTAACCATTACTTTGGGTTACCAACCACCCGCCGCTGCGGCCAACTGGCTACCGGTTCCTGCCGGCCCCTACTTACTGGGGCTGCGGGTATACGAGGGCCACGATGCAGTTGTTAACTGCGCTTGGTTTCCGCCGGCACTAGAGCCGGCAACCCAGTCCAGCTAGTCCAGCGCTGGCTAGTCGTTAATCGCCCCGTAGATAATATTCTTCAACTGGCCTCGGAAATTAAAGGTTGCCGAGGGCATAAGTTGGGTCATAAAGACCACATATAAATCTTCTACCGGGTCAACCCAGAAAATTGTGGACGCGGCACCGCCCCAATAATAGTCCCCAGCACCCACGGTACCCGAAGCCACCTCGTCTAGGGTTGAGGCAAAGCCGAGACCGAAGCCCACGCCCTCGTATGCGGTTTCCGAGAAAGCACCCATCGCGGCCTGACTTAAATCGGCGCCACCGGCGATATGGTTCTTAGTCATCAGCGCGAGCGTACGGCTACCAATGATCTCCACCCCATTAACTGTGCCCTGCCGACGCAGCATCTCACAAAATTTAGCGTAATCAGCGGTGGTACTGACCAAGCCACCACCGCCTGAAGGAAAACTTGGCGCATGCAGATACTTACTCTCGAGAGGATCATCGATCAGTCGCAGGGATTTATCAGCGGCGCGTTCATAGTTAGCCGCAAAACGCTCAACTTTCTCTGGCGGGACCCAAAATGCGGTATCTTGCATGCCCAACGGTTCGAAGATTCGCTGCTGTAGAAAATCTTCAAACTTTTGCCCAGAAATTGCCTCGACTAAACAGCCACAGACATCGGTAGCCAACGAATACAGCCATTTAGTGCCCGGGTCATAGCGCAGTGGCACCTGAGCCAGCTTGTCTGCAAAGCTGCTGATCGTTTCGCCATCACCACGCTGTACACCTAACTGCTGATACACCGCATCTACCGGATGCGGATCTATTGGCAACAATGCACCGTAAGTGAGACCCGCAGTATGCGACAGTATATGCCGCATAGTCATCGGCGCCGCGGGCGCTCGGGTTTGCATATCGTCACCCGCTCCTTGCACCCAAACCTGCTGCCCACGCCAAGCCGGCAAAAACCGATATACGGGATCATTGAGCTGAAAGCGCCCCTCTTCAAAGAGCATCATCAACGCCACCGACGTAATCGGTTTCGTCATGGAGTAGATGCGAAAGATTGTATCGTCGGCCACGGGCTTGCTGCGCTCGCGATCCATATCGCCAAAAGACTGGAAATAAGCAGGTACGCCGTGACGAGCCACCATGACCTGACAGCCGGATATTTTGTTCGGCTGAATGTAGTTATCGTTCAAATGGCGGTCTATCTGCCCCAGCTTGGTTGCCGAAAATCCTGCCTTACTCGAGTTAACTTCCATCCTTACCTCCTCACATATGTATCGATTAGCTCTCGCAATCTCTAAAATAG
The DNA here is from genome assembly GCA_002684495.1 of Gammaproteobacteria bacterium. Classification (GTDB taxonomy): domain Bacteria; phylum Pseudomonadota; class Gammaproteobacteria; order Pseudomonadales; family Azotimanducaceae; genus UBA4421. The sequence continues at coordinate 9,025 of NYVG01000014.1, forward strand.
CAGTTCATGCCGCGGCGTCAAAAGCTAGCCCCGCACAAAACCCTTGCATTTATATTCGGCAAATCAATAGGATCTTAGGATACTTACAGGGGGGAGAAGCTAGTGATTGATTTGAACTTGAGTGGTAAGCGGGCCGTTGTTACCGGAGCGAGCTTAGGTATTGGTGCTGCGATCGTGAAGATGCTCGCAGAACACGGTGCCCAGGTTGAGTTTTGCGCGCGCAATGCTGACGCGGTGGATGCGCTGACAACCAACAACAACATAACCGGCCACAGCGCCGACATGGGCGATCAAAAATCTACTGAGGGCTTCATTCAACGCGTCCTAGATTCCGGACCCGTGGACATCCTTATTAACAACGTTGGTGCATCGCCGTCACGGAATTTCCTGTACATGAGCGACGACGATTGGCGAGATTTACATGAGTTAAATCTATTGTCCGCTGTACGCTGCACCCGCGCATTTCTACCAGGGATGCGCGACAAGAAGTCTGGGCGCGTCGTCATGATATCTAGCTCTGCTGGAAAGTATCCTAATGCCGCCTTGGTGGATTACGGTGCGACCAAGGCCGCGATGATCTCCATGTCCAAGTCCCTAGCAAGAAAGTATGGGCGCGACGGAGTGCTGATAAATAGCGTGCTGCCTGGCCTTATTCACACAGCAATGTGGGAACGCGCTGCTGGGGAGATCGCTGAAGCGAGCAATTCAACCACCGAACAGGTGATTGCCAACAACGGCAAAAGCGTGCCCGTAGGCCGCTACGGCACTTCCGAAGAAGTTGCCGCCTTGGTGGTCTTTCTCTGTTCCGAGGCTGCTTCCTATATCAATGGCACAGCAATCGAAGTAGACGGAGGCCAGGCCAGCCACGTGTAGAAGCAGCTGGCAATTATCATAATGAGGCCTGAAGTTTTACTCGGGCCTTGGGATGGAAAAACCAAACTCCGCTGCAATAGCATCGTTATGGGCACCGAGCTTCGGCGGTGCTTGGTATAGATTTGTTGGTGTACCGGTAAACTTTATTGGGTTCGCCGCCAGCTGAATACTTGGATTAGCGCCTTCAGGCTGACATCGTTCGAGCATCTCCCGTGCGTGCACATGCTCGTCGGCAAAAATATCAGACATATTCTGCACCGGACCTGCAGGCAAACGCCCGTCGAGCTTTGCCATCAACTCAGCTCGGGTGTATTGGGTGGTCCAAGCACAAATTTGTGCTTCCACCCAATCAACATTTTGCAAACGCGCAGCATTCGTTGCACTGCGCTTATCCACGATCATATCAGCTCGCTCCATCACAGCGCACAGCAACTCCCAATGATGCGGCTGCCCCACAGCAAGGGAGATACGTCCATCCTTGGCTGGAAATAGATCAAACGGATACAGCGTCATTGCGCGCTGTAAGCCAGCAGGATTCGGTTTGCCGGTAAAACTGTATTGCGCAACAGCGCTTTTCTGAAACCCCAGCATTGCATCGTACATTGCTACATCGAGAAACTGGCCTACGCCGGTTGTGCGCGCATGATGTACAGCAGCCAAGGCGCCAAACGCCATCAAAGTGCCAGGAAAAACGTCGGCGATGGCCGGCGTAACTAGGTTGTCGTTAGCATGCACAAGACCACCGAAACTCTGGGCTGCAGCATCTAGTGAGGGCCAATGCGCATAAGGGCTCTCGCCGGTGCGAGGATCGCCAAAGCCGCGAACACAGGCATAAATAATGCGCGGATTGCGCTTCTTTATGGTTTCGTAGGATAAGCCGAGCTTGTCCATAACCCCCGCGCGCATATTTTCCAGAACGATGTCTGCGCGCTCACATAAATTTAGAAACGCCACTTTACCGTCGGCGTCCTTAAGATCTAAACAAACGCTCTCCTTATTGCGATTTACCGCTGCGAAGGGCGCGCCATAGTCGGAACCCGCATCTTCGTCACCATAGGCTGGCGCGTGATCGGGCAAAAACGGCGGGATATTTCGGTAGCCGTCGCCAGATGGCGGTTCAATCTTAATCACGCGCGCCCCAAGGTCGGCGAATAAGCCTGCCCCATAGGGACCAGCAAGGGCACGCGTGCAGTCGATTACTAATAAGTCCTGCAACGGGCCATAACGTTCGACTTCATTCATAGTTCTCTCTCCGAGCAACACATAGTTGGCAAAAAAGTGGGTAAAGCCTACAACATTCGCAGTACACATGGCCCCGGCCGCGAGAGACCAATTGGTCAATCTTTAATGTAATCGCGCTAAAGCTACTCAACGCTCACCAGAACAGGCAGAAAATTTGGAATAAAGCTCACCCTGAGCACTCATCAACAGCTAAACATCGTGCTAAATCTTCGATACCTTTATCATTCTTCGACGTTTTCCTTTTGAGGCAGTACACATGACCACTCCAGACTTGGCTAATTTTTCCGCGGCCGTGCAGGACTTTATTGCAAAGAATTTGACGCCAGACCTCGCCAAGGCTGCCTCCTTGGGATTTGGCATTAGCCGCGCGGATGGCGAGCGGTGGCATAAAGCCGTCTATAACCAAGGTTGGATCGCGCCAGATTGGCCCGTTGAACACGGTGGTACCGGATGGACGCTGCGGCAAAAGCAAATTTATTCCAATGCCACAGCGCTGGCCGGTGCACCGATGATAATGCCATTCGGCATCGACATGGTGGGCCCCGTGCTTTACTCCTTCGGCAACTCAGAGCAAAAAGCCCAGCATTTGCCCACGATCCTCGATGGCAGCGTCTGGTGGTGCCAAGGCTATTCCGAACCGGGCAGTGGCTCAGATCTGGCGTCGCTCAAAACCGCCGCGGTGCGCGATGGCGACGACTACCTGGTTAATGGCCAAAAAATTTGGACTACTAATGCCCACAAAGCCGATTGGATTTTTACCTTGGTACGCACAGACCCAGATTCTAAGCCCCAGCGTGGTATCAGCTTTCTGCTCATTGATATGAAGACTCCAGGCGTTGAGGTCAAGCCCATCGTCTCCATTGATGGCATGCACCATCTTAATCAGGTGTTCTTTTCGGATGTGCGTGTGCCCGCAACTAACCTGATCGGCGAAGAGAACATGGGCTGGACTTACGCCAAATTTCTGCTCGCCAATGAACGAGCCGGGATTGCTAACGTCGCGCATTCTGAGCGGCTGGTAAAAGCCCTATCGGATATTACTCAGGCGGAACAAGACGGCTTTGGTGGCACCTTGTCTGATTCAAACGCGTTCATGGCGGAACTGGCAAATACAGAAGTCCAGCTACAGGCTCTAAAGGCCTTGGAAGCGCGAGTCATTGCCAGTGTTGAAGAAACCGGCGCCCCCGGGGACGAAGCATCTATGCTGAAAATCGTCGGTACCCAAGTGCAGCAAACCCTGGAATCTCTGCGGGTTGAAGCAGTCGGCAATTACAGCCTGCCTTTCGACACAGATCTTATTCGCGGTGAGAGCAATCTCCCCGCACCCGGGCCCGACTACGCCGTAAGCGCGGTATCCGATATGAATTTTGGTCGCGCTTCTTCCATTTACGGGGGCTCTAATGAAATTCAGCGCAATGTTATTGCTAAGGCCGTGCTTGGGTTGTAAGCAAACTATCGCTCTCACAGCCAAGCACTCGATGCTGAGTTTTAGGCGACGCCCATAACCTCGAGCATATTACCGTGGTAGAACCTATCCATAGTGGCTTGGTCACAGTTCTCCATGGTGCGCTCAAACTTTGCAATCGGGTTACCCGTACCCTCCGGGTGGGGGTAATCGGACGCAAACACCAACATATCTGGGCCAACATTTTCGATAATCCAGCCTACCGGCTCACCGGCGAATGGCGACACCTTTAGATGGCGCTTGGCCGTCTCTGATGGTGCCTCGGAAAACATGCGTTTGCGTTTTAACAAATTTGCGGTGAAATCCAACTGCTGCAGCCATGAGGGCAACCAAGTGGCCGCATGCTCCATGCTGATCACTCGCAGATTAGGGTGGCGCGCAAACACTTCGTCAAAAATCATCGCCGATATAAAAAGTTCGGCGCTGGCCCCAATATTTAACAGATTTAGCTCACCCGCCGGCGCATCGCCGCCTAACGCGGCTTGGTCTTTGCCGTTATTTTTAAAGCTCGGCGAAACGGCACTGTAATTACCATTCGCTGCAACATGCAGTGCCACAGGCGTACGCCGCTCGGCAAAACCGGCCCAGATCGGATCGAAATCCGGGTGCGTGAACGATCGATTGTCTGGGTTCGGTTCGTTGGTCGGCACCATAAACGTATAACAACCGTCGGCAAAACCCTGCTGCATAATTTTCTGCGCCGTTTCAGGCCCCAGGTTTAGCGGCAGATACCCTACGGCCCGCAGCCTTGAATCATTAGCACAAAAGTCAGCCATGGCTTTGTTCAGTGTCATAGACGATGCAGCCAGTGCATCGCCTATTGCCGCGTGCATCATTTGATGGAACGAAAATGTGGGCAATACCCACTGCATCTCAAAACCCAGCAAGTCCAGCGTATGCGACCGCTCTTTAGCGTCAAACGCGCCAAGCCGATTCCAACCACTCTTGGTGTTGTCCATCAACGAGGCTTCAAATTTGGCCATAACCGCAGGATCACTTTGTCGTTTAGCAAATAACTCGCGACCCCGATCCAACCCTGCTTGAACCACAGGCAGGGATTTCTGCTCCAACATCGACGGCAGCAGATCAAGATGCTCAGATCGAGCGGCGTTGTGCAAAAAGTCATCTAGCTCTATCACGTGCGAATCAACGTCAATAATGCGTCGGTGCTCTGCGTAAGTCATAACTCCACCCCGGGAAAACCTTATTATAGACACCATAAACTAGGGCGACTGTTATAGGTTGTCAATTATGCGGACAGACTACGTTTACGAATAAAGGCCGCGCACGTTCTGGTGCTCACACCACCACCTCTGGCGTGTGATCAACGCCCTAAAAGAGGTGACACCGTATAACCTGACCCTACCCACCTAACGGTATTGCGAATATTTCTCGTTTAAGCAAGACTGCAATTTATGAATCCGCCACATACGAGGGCATATGAGCTTACATGTTGATTATTTGGTCGGTGGGGCCGGCGCCATGGGTATGGCCTTCGCCGATGTTATCTTGCACGAGAGCAACAAAACCATCGCGATTGTGGATCGACGCGCGGCTCCTGGCGGTCATTGGAATGACGCCTACCCCTTTGTTCGATTGCATCAGCCAAGCGCATTTTACGGCGTTAATTCGCGCGCGCTCGGCGACGACTTGATCGACAAAGTTGGCTGGAATAAAGGCCTTTATGAACTGGCCTCTAAGGGTGAGGTTTGCGCTTATTATGACCGCGTCATGCGCGAACAGTTTTTGCCCAGTGGCCGCGTTCACTACTTTCCTAACTGTGAGGTTAATGTACAGGGCCAAGTGGTATCCCTAGTTACTGGCTCAAGCATAGACATCACCTCTGACCAGTACGTCGATGCCGGCTATATGCAGGTGCAAGTGCCAGCTACCCGGGATCCAGATTATGCTGTTGATGAAGGTGCTCTCTGCGTCCCCATCAATGCCCTGCCACAGGTTGCAGGCCCTAACCGTGTCTATACGATCATCGGCGGCGGCAAGACCGCTATGGATGCGGTTTTATGGCTGCTGGCCAACGACGTAGATCCGCAAAAGATTCACTGGGTGCGGCCTCGCGACAGCTGGATTCTAAATCGGGCGAACATCCAACCCGGCGAATTAGCGCTTAAGAGCCAGGAATCATTTTTACGCCAGATGACTGAAATCTCAGAGTCTGGGACGCCTGAGGACATGTTTGCACGCCTCAATGCCGCCGGCATCCTGTGGCGCTTAGATCCGGAGGTCTGGCCGTCAATGTACCGCTGTGCCACGGTCACACCTACGGAGTTTACCCAGCTACAGCGAATCCAAAACGTCGTTCGTATGGGCCATGTTGAGCGTATTCATGCAAACGGTCTTGAGCTGACCGAGGGCGCATATGCATTACCCGAAGACACCGTATACATCGACTGTTCTGCAGACGGTTTGGCAAAGCGCCCGCCCCAGGCCATTTTCCAAAACCAGCGCATCACCTTACAAACCGTAAGATTCTGCCAACAGGTATTCAGTGCGGCCTTTATCGCTCATGCAGAGGTGACCTATAAAGACGATGCCGAGAAAAACGCGGTATGCAACGTTGTGCCACATCCGGATACAGACGAAGACTTTATTCGAGTAACCCTTGCCAATACGCTGAATAGTATTGTCTGGAATCAGAATGAAGAGCTAATGCAATGGCTCGTCGACGCCCGTCTCGACGGCTTTAGCGTAATTCGACGCACGACGGATAAGTCTGTAGTCGACATCGGGGCGCGGGCGGTTGCTAATATGCAACGGTTTTTGGCCAGCTAACACCAGCGTCGGCAGGCCCTCGGCATGGGATATAAATCAAAGCAATGTGCTGCGGGTTTTACTGGCCTTCAACTTTGACGAACCGCTGAAATAATTGGTCAACGAATTGCTCAATTTCCTCATCCGCAACGTCGCTGCGGGACACTCGATCGCCCTCGAGCAATACGCTCATCAAAAATGATTCGCCCTGGTATTTCGCCAGTCGATAACCCTTGTTGTTGTCCAGTATTTGCCGCCATCGAACATTAATCACATCCCAAAACCGTTGGGTGCTGGCCCAATAAGCCTTAGCTGGGGAAAAGTCGAAATCAACGATCTTTTCATACCTGTTGAGACCGGCCTCGCGCGCCAGCACCACCTCCGGATCGCCACTTTTCGAAACACTCTCTAACAACTTCACCTTGAGATTGTCTTCTTCTTGGGTCCAACCACTTGGCGTAATGGTATGGCGATTGGTACCAAGCAAGTAGTCATAGTCTTTTCGCACACTGGTTTCACGCCTTGGTACCGGGCGCCGAGTCTGACCGCTCTGCCAAAAAGATGTTCCTGCTTTATGCATCCACTTGCCGAAAGATTCATACCGCGGCGAATCGTCTACCTGATATACCGCCTGAGTCCATGTACCCGCAGCAGCCGTTGCCGGAATGGACTTCGGCTCCCAAGTATCGTTGCCAACGAAGACATTCATTTCAGTGTCTTCAAAGGTCCAGTCTTGGCGCCAATGCTTCATTGTCATGGGCTCCGACATTGAGCCATCTGGCATTTGCACGATCATGACAAGAATGTGTTGAAGGCTTATGAATGATCCGCGATCTTCAACTACAAAAATATACTCGGTACCCCATGACTGGTAGGGCGCTTTCGGCACGTAGCCATCCTCAAAACCAATGGTTTCGATAAAATCGAAAGACGCTTGATACTCGCCAGCCATAGCCAAGATTGCCAGGCGATCGCGCTCAAAAGCACTCAAACCATCTTCGGCAAGACTTAGCCATGCCGCATTCGGCTGCGGCGCTCTTGTTACCCCAGCACCCCTCGTTGTTCCCCCACGCGGTGCCAACTCACTGCCTGAGTGAAACTGCCAGGAGTAAGTAAACCGTCTGGTATCCTGCTGCTGAGCCGATTCGTCAGCACCAGCACTAGCGGCCATAGGCGCTGCGCTGCAAATTATCAGCGCGAGCACCATGATCCATCGCACATCGGCCCTAGTCACGACCAGTTCACACTTTGTTCCATTCATCGATTCGTTTCATCCTGCATTCAACTCAGACACTCTTCTACGGTGCTGCGCAAAGCGTCAAACCTGCCCAGTGCTACCCGTGAGTCGTTGCGCAGGTTATTTGCTGCGGACGGCTATCCTTTCAGAGCAAATGTGCCTTTCATAACTACCGAGTGACTCATCACAGTACAAAAGAAACTGTAAGCATCTCCGGCGTTTAGGCCGCCTGTCGCGAAGGTCACACTAGTGGATTCACCACCGCCAATAATTGCTGTAGCAGCAATGACCCGCGGGTCGTCAGCTTTCAGATATCCGCCGGCGGCTCCAGCGACGTTGCCATCGTTTTGGATCGGCTGAAGGTCCGCTGTTTTAGCCAACACCCAGTTATGGCCCATCGCTGCCGCAGGCAGTCTCCCGGTGTGCTTAAAGTTTATCGTTGCGTTCGCGCAGCTTGCCGGTATCTCAATTTTCGTGGTGTTGAAGCTCAGGGCGTCGCCCGCTTCAACGTCAACGGTGCATTCGTTTGCGAATGCAGCCTGGGAAATAATGGCTGTTACAAGGGTTGCAGCCAAGCGTTTCATTGTTTTCATAATCGTCTCCTAGTGATCCCTCATTATATTCGTCTTAATACTATTCTGTGTTTGAAATTACTCAGACAAAGCCGACGGATAACGGACGGCGGATTCGCAAAAAGACTCGGCCCAATATACTGTCGAGACTTATTGGCCGATCGCAGACGGTAGACGTTGCTTGCGGGTTATCTCCATACAGACTCACCTGGCCATCCTGGGACAAGCGTAAGCGCTTAACTACCAACCCGACTGGCGCCACATCAGCTACAACGACATCACCGGCAGCCAATTGTGAGTTTTTTAACACTAACACTAGGTCTTGCGGGCGCAGCGTCGGTAGCATACTCGTGCCATGAACACGAAAAATTTCAGGCACGTTCTAAGACGGGCTGACAAACCGGCAATTCCGGAGGATACGGCGCCAGCACAGTTTGGGTCTCGAGGCCTTTGCTACGCCAGAACATTTGGGCGAACTCGTTAACCAGGGTCACCAAGTTTTCGCCATCCGCTCGATCAATGCCCTGCTTACAGGCAGAACCTGCCTGCATGATCCGATGCACCAAGTCGTGAACGCCGGGATTCGCCTCTATCTGTGGGGCTTTAAAGAAATCGCCCCAAATGACAGTCACCTCGGTTTTGACAATACCGGCTTGTTGTTCTTTCTCCATAACGACTCGGGCGAGTTTCGCACTTTCATCTGGTGTTTTTGGGGTCCCTACCTCTGCAATGATATCCATCAGTCGAACCACGCTTAGAGCGGACACTTGCGCCACAGCCGGATCGTATATTTTGCAGGGGATATCACAGTGCGCGGCGACACCTCGCAATTTAATCATTGCCGATACTCCCTACCACCCGTGCGCTCCCAAAATCTTTATCTCCCATCACCTTGAGAGCCAGCACGTCCTTGTCTATAGCCGGTTGCGGGAGAGTTTTTGTACGGACTGCAATTGCTGTGCTGAGACTCATCAGCAGAGTTGCTAGGGCAATCAGCAACATCCCCCAAAAATCAGCATGAGCCATGGAAAGTAATGGACCATCGTGGGCAAGTGCATGCTCGCTAAAGAAAATAAGGGTTAGGCCGAACGCGAATTTCATCTAATTTGCTCCTCGCAGGTAATCAAGTGACACTTAGACAATGCAAGCAATTGCATCCTCTATTAATGCAAATGATAATGATTTGTATTTAGAATTGTAAGTGCGAATTCTACTTTTCAGCGCAGTTAACACGGACTATCTATGCAAAGAGCAATGACCGAAACAGAGCTAGAACAATTCATCGACAGCAAGCCAGGGTGGATCATTTTAAGCACCATTGGCACCGATGGTTTCCCCCACAGTGTGCCTTTGGGCTACTTTCGCGACGGTGCAGCGATTTATCTCGGATGCAAGGATCACACTCAAAAAGTACGCAATATCGAACGCAACTCCAAAGTCTCACTTTGCCTTGAAAGCGGATCAACAATGAGCGACATCAAAGGCGCCTTACTGAGAGGCACTGCTACTATTGTACGAGAACCAAAGGACAGGTTGTCGCTCCACCAATCGGCAGCCAGACAGCGGGGTGTGGCTGAAGACGATCTACCTCAGTCCGTAAGCGAGGGCGCCGCGTACATAAAGGTCACCAATTACACGGCTACGTCTTGGAACTACGGTTCTTGAGGAGCGAGCGCTGCCCTCGCTTCAAAGAACATCATAACCATAACTCTCTCAGCGTCCTTGATATTCGATATCGGCTCAGACAGCGCGACCTCAACTAGGTTGCCTTTATTGGAAGTTGTTCCATCGCCGTGATCTCGCTCAATAAGCATTGAAGTATCGTTAACGTCAATAATCTGCGCAGACTCTGCTTCTCGCATCCCAGCAAAATGATGCAGATAGGCCAGCACAGCATCGGGGTGGTCGCTATTCATATGCTCGATTATTTCGGCCCTAACCTCCGGATCAATCTTTGACAAAACACCCTCCTTTCATCTTCTAAACGACATTTTCGACAACCACTAAAAACACTGGGCGGCCGCCGGGCTTAGTCGCCCAGCTACGAAAACAGCCAGGCCTAAACCATTGCCCTAGCTCATTCCCAACCTAGACTTAACTTCCTCGAGCGCCTTAGCTTTTTGCAGTCCTTCTTGTGTTGCTCCAATTTTCCAGTAACTACTGACGTACGTACCCTGAACTTCAGACTTCAAGGGCTTCAGTTTTTTTCGCGCTGATCGCATTAATTCAAATTCACCCGCAATCCAGATGTAGGGCGCCCCGGCCAGCCACGCTAAGGTCTCCAGACGCTGAAACAGTTCGCCCGAGTAGGCCATAGGGTTTACATTAACAATCCATTCAATCTGCATGCCCGCTGGTTTTACTAAATCAACACAGTCATCCGCTGAGGGCACCTCCAAAAAAGCAAAACCCAAAGCGTCTTCAGGTAAGCGTTGCAAATTTACCGAAATCGCAGGAAGCGCACTGAGATCGCCAAAGAAGGCAAACCAATCCGCTTTTGCATCCGCAAGCTTTGTTGGGCCAGGCCCTGCAATGGCCAATGTGTCGCCGATACCAGCAGAGGTCGCCCATGTAGACGCTGGTCCGAAATCTCCATGCAGTACGAAATCAATATCCAGTTCCCGCGTCGCCGCCCTAAATGCCCTGACCGTATACGACCTTTTAACTGCGCCTTTAGCAGAGTCCGCATCCACAACAGGTATCCCTTGGGGATGAAATAAGGCTTTTACATAACCGCTCTCTGCGTCGATTGGAAAGTCAGCCAGATCGTCACCGCACAGCGTTATTCTTTTCAAATGCGGGCTCACGGCGCAGGTTTTGATGACCTCAAGAGATCTGACACGAATCGACATTAAAATCTCACGAATAACTTAAGTGGTAAAACGCAAGCTGGTTTACCACTTCGGATCACGCAGGAGGATTTGCTCGCGCCCACATAAATGAGCGCACACAAATGAACACGTATAAACCGCCCGAAATCAGCAGCATTAATTTAGAGGCTCCGGCCGCCGGATTAGCAAAAGCATCGCCGCCGGAAAAGACACCGCGAAAAAAATCCAAACCGCCTAAAAAAGCGACCAGCCCAAACGCTACGGCAATGTGCATCCACACTTTCCGCCGTGCCGGAAGCGCGATACACAACGCGCCCATTACCAGAATAGGCATCCCAAGCATGGCCGGAATCCAAGAGGTGATCGATGTAGAGCCAGAACTAAACGAAACTATTGTCGCCCAAGCGATCAGCCAAAGCCCGTAGATCAATGTCCAGCGAGACATATCAATATTCAGAAAAGTGAATTGTTGCGACAAGGGTCCTCCAGGACGATCAACCATGAGTGCGCTAAAAACCGTGCAGCCTGGTTTTTAACATTCTTGTTCAGCCTCCACGGCCTGTAGTATCCTAAATGCAAATCGTTATCATTTGCAAGAAAGGAGGCCCATTGGCAGACTTATCAGCATTGGAGCTAGCAGATCAAATAGTCGAAGCGAAAAATTCTTTGGTAGTTTTGGGTCGACGAGTTTTTCGTATTTCTTCAGAATTCAGCAGTCTGGATGAGAGTCAACGGGCGCTCGTGCGACAACTCTCTGAAGACCACGAGCTGTTTGAGGATCCGCAGATCATATACGCGAAGATGGATGAGTTTTATAAGGCTTGCGCAGGGTATGTCGAATTGCTGAAAGATTTAAACGTCCGCTTAGTTGAACTATCAGGCCAGCCTTATCAAACCGCTGCAAAGGATCTTCCACGCTGAGCAGCACGTGCTCGCGGTCTTTGCCCTATGTCCACAGCAGGCCTGCCTGCATCTCTGCAAATAGCGCTAACTAAAGGTCCGGCCCCATATTCGCCATCGCAAAAGCGAATAAATCAGCGTATTGGTCAATAATTTTTTCTGTTGGTGTGCCGGCGCCATGCCCTGCGTCTTTCTCTATGCGAATCATCACCGGCGCTGAACCGCCCTGCTTTGCCTGTAAGTGCGCTGCAAACTTGAATGAATGCGCAGGCACCACTCGATCATCATGATCGCCTGTGGTAACTAGGGTAGCAGGATACTCGGTGCCCGCTTGGACATTGTGCACCGGTGAATACCCCAACAAATAATCAAACATGGCCTTGGATTGTTCGGCCGTGCCGTAGTCGTAAGCCCAGCCCGCGCCCGCGGTAAACGTATGGTAGCGCAGCATATCCAGCACCCCCACTGCCGGTAACGCCACCGCCATAAGATCTGGGCGCTGGGTCATTACAGCACCCACCAGTAAGCCGCCATTACTGCCACCACGCACCGCTAGATGCTGGGCATCGGTGATGCCACTGGCAATTAGATACTCTGCAGCCGCGATAAAATCATCGAACACATTTTGTTTATTCATCTGGGTGCCCGCGTCGTGCCAGGCCTTGCCATATTCTCCGCCGCCGCGAAGATTTGGCACCGCGTACACGCCACCTGCCTCGAGCCAGGCGGCCATCGCACTGGAGAAACTTGGCGTGAGACTAATATTGAAGCCGCCATAGCCGTACAAAATCGTCGGGTGCACTTGCTCAGGGTCAAGATCAGCACGATGAGTAATGATCATCGGCACCTCAGTGCCGTCCTTCGACTTAAAAAACACCTGCTCGGACACATAGGCATCGCTGTCAAACGGCGCTTTTGAGGGGCGGTAGATTGACGACTCACCGCTCGCGATATCCAAATTAAATAGGGTGCTGGGAGTTTTGTAGTTGTCGAAGCTGTAATACACCGTCGTATCTTTAGCCTTGCCGCTGAATCCCGCCGCATCGCCTGGTCCCGGCAAGGCTATTTCGCGCACCAACTGGCCGTCCAGAGAAAACTGCTTTACTTGGGAGATGGCGTCCACCATATACTGGGCAAAAAACTGTCCTCCCGCGGCTGAGACGTTTAACACGTGCTCAGTCTCAGCAATCACATCCTGCCACTGCTGGGGGGCATCTAACTGAAATTTAACCAAGCGACTGTTTGGTGCGGATCGATTAGTTTCTGCAAATAGAGTTCCGTCTTGGCTGAAAACAATACTCACATCAGCAGTTTCATCACTTGCGATCGTCACCAGTTCGGAGTCAGGGTCGGTCAGATCTTTTGCAAACAAACGATTTCCCGATGTGGTGTTACTCGCATAGACCACCAGAAATTGCTCGTCCTCGGTAACGTACCCAGAAACGTAGCGATATTTTTCGTCGACGCCGTCACCAAACACTACCCGATCAGCAGATTGAGGTGTGCCCAATTCATGAAAGTACAGGCGATGGTGATCTGTTTTAGCGGTGAGTTCATTACCCTCGGGAGAGTCGTAACGGGAATAATAGAACCCCTGCTCACCCTGCCATGCTAGACCGCTGAATTTAACGTCATCAATTTGGTCAATCACTTCGAGAGATTCGCTATCAACAACCTCGACGCTGCGCCAATCCGCGCCGCCCTCACTTTTTTGATAGGCCGCCAAATTGCCTGACTTGGAAAACGACAAGGCAGCAATAGAGGTCGTACCGTCCTCGGACAGGGTGTTGGGATCAATAAAGACGCTTTCTTCACCAGCAGCATTGAGACGGTAGATGACTGCTTGGTTTTGCAAACCAGAATTGCGCCGGAAGTAGGTGTANTTGCCTTCGTCGACCGGCGCGCTCTCGCGCTCATAATCCAAAAGCCTTGCCAANCTTTTCGCAAAAGCCTGCTTTTGCGGCAGCGTATCGAGGTAAGCAAATGTCACGGCATTTTGCGCGTCGACCCAGGCACCGGTCGCGGCGCTCATATCATCCTCTAGCCAGCGGTAGGGATCGGTAACTTCGGTACCAAAGTAGACATCCAGAACAGGATTTTGCTCGGTATCTGGGTATGTAATCACAGTGTCCTGATTCATCGACGGCTGCTCACACGCCGCCAGAAAAACACAGCAGATCGCCATAACTNGAGCTGAACGCATATTNACTCACTCCTTTTATTCCTAGCGCTAGAGGATTNGACNGCTGAGTCTAGCCCAGACCNACNGCGCTTTTAACATAGGTTTTGCGTTAGCCATAACGCGCCGCTCGAATCATAAGATCACGATCGACGGCTGCAGCAAAACTTAACTTCCTAAGTTAATCGAAAATATACGGTTCTAAGGTTTCTTGCGCACGGATTCGATATTTATGCCAAGTACCGCCACCGTAATAAGCCAGACTTCCCGGCTCGGCTTCGCCATGGCCGTTGTAATAGGTAATGCAGTCGCGCAGTGGGCGCGTCAACTGATCGACGTCGCGACAATGTTTGGCGTAAGCATCTTCATGTTCAGCCTCTACATCCACCACCCCATTGCCTTGATCGCGCATGGTTTCAAGCAGCCAGACCACATAGTCACCATGCTCTTCGATGGCGTTGGTAAAGTTAAAACTGCCGCCGCCACCCTGAGGTCCAGAAATCAGGAATAAGTTGGGGAACCCTTTGCTGTGCAGTCCTAAGAACGTTTTCGTGCCTTCTTCCTGCCACTTGTCGCGCAGGGTCCGGCCCTCACGCCCCACAACCATATTGAACGTTGAAGTCGCCATCCACTGAAAACCCGTAGCATATATGAGCACATCTAACGGATACTCTTTGCCGTCATGAACCACGCCCTGGGCGTTGATTTGACTTACCCCCTTTGGCGCTGTGTCAACAAGGTGAACATGGGGCAAATTAAACGTTGGTAGGTATTCGTCGTGGAACGTCGGGCGCTTACAACCATAGGGATAATATGGCTTTAGCGCCGCTGCAGTATCCGGATCCTCAACGATGGCATCCACTCGAGCACGAATTTGCTCCATGATGCGAAAATTACTGTCGAGTTGTTTCTGTACCAACTCTTCGGGACTTATTTGTTCGGAGTGTTGTTTACGCTCACGAAAGTCCGCAACACGGCCCGCCAGATAGTCATCGTTNGCTTTTAATGCGGTACGACCTTGAGAGATTTTTGCAAACCGTGCACGCCGCGCCTTTGCCCACCCAGGCTCCTTCGCCCATTCACGGAATTCTTCCACCGAAGTTTCGCGTTGATCACGCACATCAATAGACGATGGCGTACGCTGAAAAACATACAGTTCTTCAACGATTTTGGCCAATTCCGGCACTGCCTGTACCGCTGTGGCACCAGTTCCGATAATCCCAACCCGCTTACCTTTTAGATCGATGTTGTAGTCCCAACGCGAGGTATGGAAAGATTCGCCGGCAAATGACTGCATGCCATCAATGCGCGCCAGCTTTGGCGTTGTCAGAATGCCATTGGCTAAAACCACAAACTTGGCGCGCATAGCGTCACCACGGTCGGTGTGCACAGTCCAGCGCGTGCTGGCTTCATCCCATTCAGTTTTTTCCACTGTGGTGTGAAATAGGCACTTATCGTAGAAACCGAACTTTTCTGCCATTTTTTGGCAGTACTCCATAATTTCGAAGCCCGCGGCAAATTTCATCGACGGGATGTAATCCATCTCCTCGAGCAATGGCAGGTAGCTGTAAGACTCAACATCACAAGCAATACCGGGGTAGCGATTCCAATACCAGGTGCCACCCACATCTCCGCCTTTTTCGCAAAAGCGCACGTTTTCAAAACCNGCTGCACGCAGCTTGTGCCANAGCAATAGCCCGGCAAATCCGGCGCCGACAACGAGCACATCNCATTCGTCCGTTAACGCNTCNCGNGGCACNGGATCNGCTGAATAAACATCTTCTAGGTAGCGACTAAACTCGCCTTTCATCTCTATGTAGTCGGCCGCCCCTGCGCGCGCCTCTTTGAAGGCTTTGTATTTTGCCTGTTCTGCTGCATCGAATACGGCGCCAACCGGTTCTGGGGGTAGAGTTTTAAGCGCCTCATCAGTAATGGTCGAGTAACCCTTACCAGTAATTTTTTCCGACGCCTTTGCAGCACGGGTGTTGAAAACCTTTAACCCGCTTGCTGGATCTATCTTAATCGACATGTATCCCCCCTTATTTCCCTACGCCCAATGTATCAGTCAAATGCAGGCCTACGACAATTAATTTGGCAAATGGCGACCATCAAAAATCCCATCTACATGCCTCTGCGCTGTTATTTTTTTGCAAACTCGCGTAACCGTTCTTGCATATCAGGCCCGCGACCAGGACTATTTTCCCGCTCCCACGCAAGCCCCTGCTGCAACGTGTTATCCAACCCGCCGTTAATGAGCATTTTATCGGCACGCANNGTGAACCAAGAATTGCCCAGAAAGCTCTNTGCCATCGCAACCGCCTCCTGCAATAACTCCCCTTCGGCAACACAGCGATTTGCCAAACCCATGGCAACCGCTTCCTCTCCACCAATCACCCTGCCAGAAAACATCATTTCTTTGGCAGCCAATAGGCCCACCCGTCTGGGCAAGCGCTGACTCATACCCCAGGTGGGGGACATTCCCCACTTGCCATGGGTATCGCAAAAACGCGCATTGTCTGCAGCAATCAACAGATCACAAGCAATGGCCAGTTCCAAAGCCCCGGTGTAGCAATGACCTTGCACTGCAGCGATTACCGGTTGCGGCAAGCGCTCAATCGCATCAAGTGTTTCGGCCTGAAAGTGCGGGGATGGCGGCTTTTCACCCGCCTGAATCGCTTTGAGGTCGTTACCTGCAGAGAAGGACCGCCCTTCACCACGCAAGATGACACAGCCCACGGCTTCGGTTTGTTCTGCAATAGCGTCGATATGAGCTCGGAGCTCATTAAATAAACTAGGACTAAGCGCATTCAGCATATCGGGTCTATTGAGACTGAGAATGGCAATGCCTGAATCATCCGATCTGCTTACGAGCTCCATTGTTAATGCTCCGCCCTCTGGTGTTTTAGGTTAATGAGATCAATTTGCCGCGCTCAACAGTATTTTTCTGGACCTTTCCATTGGCCGTGGGCATAGCGATCGCCATGACACCAGCCAATTGGTAGCACAGTTTCTATCGCCGCCAAATCTGTTGCACTTAATACCAAGTCAACGCCCGCAGCCAACTCATTAAGGTGCTCCACGGAACGGGTACCGGGGATAGGCAATACGTGGTCGCCTTGAGCGAGCAACCAGGCAATTGCCAAACCCGAGGCGGATATGCCCATTTCCNCAGCCAACGCCCGGAACCCACTGGAGGCCTCGATATTCCGGGGATAGGTGTGTTGCTGAAAACGCGGATTGACCTTCATAAAGGTCAGATTTTGGCAGGCCTCAAAGGATAACGGGTGATCAGTTAACAAGGAGCGACCAATGGGACTAAATGCCACCAGCGCCGCATCAAGCTGGGCAGTTTTTTGCACCAACCCCATTTCCGGAGAACGCGTCGCCAGAGAATACTCTGACTGGACCGCCGCCACCGGATGAATTTCATTCGCAATTCCCAAAGACGTTGGAGCAATCTCAGAAAAGCCGATCTGACGCGTCTTGCCTTTTTTCACAAGCGTCGCCAGCGATTCGGCCACTTCCTCGATGGGCACACTGGCATCCCGCCGGTGCACGTAGAGTAATTCCACCTGCTCAACGCCCAACCGCTGCAGAGACTTGTCCAATTCAGACTCAAGGTGCGCCAGACTATTGTCAAAATATCGGGTGCCATCCTCTTTGCTGGCGATACCGGCCTTGGTTGCAATGGTAAAAAAGTCCTGTGCCTGCTTACCTTGCTTCGCCAGATAGCCACCAATGCGTTGCTCCGACCGACCCAGCCCATAAACATTCGAGGTGTCGATATGGGTGATACCCAAGTCTAAACAGCGATCGAGGATGGCATAAGACTTGTCATCGTCGGTGGGGCCATAAAAGTCACTGAATGACATGGCGCCATAACCCATGGCTGATACCGGGGTTTTTGCCTGCCCAAGTAGTCGTTGCTGCATAACATGCTCCTCTCTCTCTAGCGTTCCAAGATAAGTGCAGGACGGTGCCAGGGCAATCGTGATCGCCCTAGACAAAACCTAAGCGTGCACAGCCGCGCTTAGTTGTGCAGTGCGATGGTGCACTACCTAGCCTGTAGAGGAATGATCCAAGCGTCATCCGCAATACGCCCGCTCATTTCCTCAACCACCGCACGATCAATAATCTGCAAACCCGTTAGTGACATATCAGCAAAATTATCGACACCATTGGGCACAGGAAAACCAGTGCGAGTGCGGTGAATATTGTAGCGTCCGGAAAATTTACGGCCGAAGATCCGCTCAATCCCTGCTTGGCCTTCCATGAATCCCAACAGACCGCCCCAGGTTGCAGCGGGATTATCAGAGTCCCAACCCGCCAATACGGCGATTTTAACTGTTTCCTTCCAGTCGCCTTCGCCAAAAAACAGACTCACTAAACTCGCGGCAAAGTTAATGCTGGCCGAAAAACAGCCGTTGCAGTCCATATTGCGGGAGGTAATGTCATAACCGTCTTGTTCCTCTACTTGGTAGCGCTGGTAGACCTCATCTCTGGCCTGTTCCCAAGGAATACCGGCCTGATAACGGCTTTTCACGAAATCGTACATACGGCCAGACACCGAATCATCGGGAAGATAAGTTCGAGCCTGCTCGGACATCCACGCCAGCTGTTGTTGCCGTGAAAGCTGCGGATCAACCACCGACGCCAGCGCATGCATTACCACATAAAATTCCGACGCCAGGGCAGCTTCTGCCCGCGCGGTCGTGCGAATTGGTAAATAAGCCATCTTCAGCGCTGCATCGGGCCGACCGGGCGCATATAAGCCAAAGACTTCAGTGGTCAGCTGGGCGTCGATCATGTCGTAGTATTCATTGAGCTTTGGGTCGCTAGTGGCTGGAGGCACCACCCCTTTCAGCATGAGTTCGTGGGCGCGCTGATTTGACACCCATAAGAAATTTTCGCCCTGACCTGCAGCATTTTTGAGCGGCGAATTGCGCTCATCGTATATGTGGGTCAGCCAACCATCACGAATCTGCTCGCCCGTCAGCATGGACGTTTGATGAGTCGCAAGAAGGTGCTGATAGATATACTCAATATCAGTATCGTCATCCGAACCCCAGATTTCATTGGGTCCGCGATATACCCAATCAATGGTCAATGACAATCTCGGAAAAGTGGAACCCCAACTGTTCGGTAGATCTTTTGTGCCCCAATCGTCTCGGGTATAGAACTCGCCCGCGGCCCCTGGGCCACCAATCTTGTCCATTTCGGTAACGATACCGGTCCAATTGGCGATGGTTTGGCCCAACCAAAACCCCTGCAACTTCTGCTGATAATCTGATCGAGAAATTGTTACGTCGTCAGCTTGCACACTAAAAGACCAACAACAGATCGCCACAACTAAGCTGTGCACCAGCGTTTTCGCACTATAGTTTCGCATATCACTGTCCTCCCCTTTATTCCCTAACAGTAAAAACTACCAAATTTCGCGTTTCTGCACCCGCGCTAAAACGAACGGTCAGCGCGCCAGCGATCCAACACCACCGCCAATACGATCACAACTCCAGTAACCACTCGCTTGAAGGGTTCAGATACACCGATCTGAGCCAGTCCGTTCTGCAAAACCGCAATAATCAATACGCCGATAAAGGCACTGAAGATCGAACCGCGCCCGCCCATTAGGCTGGTACCGCCAATAACCGCCGCGGCAATCGCGGCCAGTTCAAGGCCCGATCCGGCATTTGGATCCGTTGATCCCAAATAGGCGGCATTCATCAAACCAGCCAAGCCAGCCAGAACACCGGATAAACACAGTACGATCAGCAAGGTTCGCTTGGGGTCGATTCCGGAGATGCGCGCAGCCTCGGGATTCGTACCTACAGCGATCACGTGTCGCCCAAACACCGTCGAGGTAAGCACAAAATGCGCAACAACCACGACCACGAGCGCGCATAAAAATGCTGGGGTAAGCCCGAGCCAAGACATAGGCTGAACTAATCCCTGAATGGCGCTACCGATATACACGGTTTGCGAATCGGTAATTAGATATGCCGCACCCCGCGCGGCCTCCAACATGCCTAGGGTAACGATAAATACCGGCAACCGGAGATAGCTGCCCAGCAATCCATTTACCAATCCTGCTAGACCACCAGCAAATACGCCTGCAAGCGCGGCAACAGGAATGGAGAATCCGGCCGCCACACTGATTCCGATAACCGCTGAACTCAACGCAAGTACCGAACCCACTGACAGGTCAATGCCGCCGCAAATAAGTACGAAGGTCATACCAACCGTGACCAGTGTTAGCGCCGGCAATTGGTTTAAGATCGCAGAAAAAGTCGCAAATGATAAAAAGTTTTCAGCAGCAAGCGCGAAAGTTGCAAGAATTACCAGCAGCGATACCAGCACCAAATATTGGTTTAACCAGCGCAGCAGCACAGTTGACATATCAGGCTACCTGCTCGGAATTGTGGGTGGAAAATGCAGCTGCTAGGATCTCATCTTGATTGAACTCGTCACGCTCAAAGGTGCGCACCAACTGCCCGGAGGACATCACCGCAATACGGTCACATAGGGCCAGTAATTCTTGCAGTTCCGATCCCGCGATAACCACACAAAGACCCTGATCACGCAACTCGCGTAATAAGTCATGAATTGCCAGCTTTGCCGCAATATCGACACCACGAGTAGGCTCATCGAGCAATAGTAATGAACACTTACGATGCAACCACCGCGCCAGGACAACCTTCTGCTGGTTGCCACCGCTGAGTGCTTCAATCGGCTGATCAACGCCCTCGCACTTAATATTCAGCCGTTGAATTAATTTCTCTACCGCCGCTGTCTCGCGCCGGGGCTTTAACAAATGACAAGTAGCAATACGGCCAAGCTCGGCGATGGTGGTATTAAATGCCACCGCCAGCCCTTTGAAGATCCCGTGACTGGCCCGATTTTCCGGCACCATACCAACACCCGATTTGATGGCTGCGTTAACCGACGATAGAGCTATACGCTCCTCTTCGCGGCAAAGAACCACCGAGCCACTGGAATGCGGAACAAGCCCGTAGATGGCCTCCAACAATTCGGTACGTCCTGCACCCATTAATCCCGCAAGACCAAAAATTTCTCCACGGTGGCAATCAAGAGAAACGGGCTGCTGCATTTTTTCGGTCAATAGATTGCGTACCGATAAATGGATGGGGCCAGGGCGTCTGCTCTCATCCTTACGCCGCTGAGTTAATGCATCCGCCCCCGACATATGCCGGATCAACTCCGCAGTTGTTAGCTGGCTAGAGGGCGCATGGTGCACCACCTCGCCGTCACGTAATACCCACACATGATCACAAAGGTTCAATACATCGTTGAGCCGATGAGAGACATAAAGTACTGATGTGCCACTCTTTGCCCGCTCGCGCAAAACTCTATGCAGCGCTTGAGCCTGCTGATCGTTCAGTGCCGATGTTGGTTCATCGAGCAGCAGTAACCGCGCCTGAACATTTAAGGTTTTAGCGAGCTCTACTATTTGCCGTTCCGCGAGGTTAAGGCTGCCCACCATCGTGCCCGGTGCAAGGTCCAGTTGGAATTCACCTAAAAGAGAACGACATCGCGCCGCTAACGCTGCTTTGTCTAATGCCAAACGCCCAGGGAGCGCCCGCAAACTAATGTTTTCCGCCACACTTAAGTTATCAATCAGACTGAGTTCCTGACTGCACAGAGATATGCCAGCGCGGTGCGCGGCTTGTGGATTTTTTGTCAGCAGTGGTTCACCGTCGAGAACAACTGTGCCCGCCCCCGGCAATGTTAAGCCGCTGAGAATTTTCAGTAGGGTAGACTTACCCGCGCCGTTTTCGCCCACAACACCATGGATTTCACCCGCAGTGACCTGCAGGTCCAGATTTCGCAATACCGGTGTCGCATAGTCTTTACAGAGATTGCTGATTTGCAGACCCAAACTACTGATCCAAGTCTGCTGGCGTTACCAACTTCACTGCAGTGGTGCGATCAGTCATATGTACATTGCCCGCAATCATTTCTAACGCGAACTCAATACCGAAAATAGCGAACTGGGAACCGTATTGTTCTACTGTGGCGTCGATTCGACCCTCGCGCATAAGCGGATGCACAGCGCTAATATTGTCAAAGCCCGCAATACTTAAATCAGTACGATCGGCAAGATTTACCGCACTGGCCGCGCCCAGCGCCATATTGTCATTAGCGGCAAGAATAATGCGCAGGTTCGGGTATCGATTCAGCACCGCAGCAGTCACTTGGGCCGCCTGGGTTTGGTCCCAAGCCGCACTTTGACTGTCGACTAAGGTCATACCCGCTGTTGCAATGGCCTCTTCAAACCCAGCCTTGCGCTGTTTGGCATTTGCCGCAGTGGGGATTCCCTCCAAGATAAACACCTCGCTGGCAGGTTCGTGCTTGGCTAAGACGTACTCAGCGACGAGTCGCGCACCTTCACGATTGCTCGGCCCAATATAGGGAATCTGCGCATCGTACTCAGCCAAAACTTCCGTCGCCAAGCGATTGTCTATATTCACAACATGAATACCGGCTTGCAGAGCTCTGACGAGAGCCGGAACTAATGCTCGGGAATCTGCAGGAGCAATAACGATGGCTTCAACGCCCCGGGCAATCATCTGATCAACAAGAGCAACTTGCTGCGCTAAATCGCTCTCGTTCTTAATGCCATTGGCAACCAGTGTATAGACCTCGGGCTGCTGAGCCTGGTGGGCTTCTGCCGAACGCTGCATGTTGACAAAAAACTCGTTAGCCAGGGATTTCATGATCAATGCCACCTTTGGTGCTGTGACTTGCTGGCTTTGCTCATTCGAGCTATCTGCGCAGCCACCGAGCAGCACCGCCGACACCACAATCCAGACTCCAACCCAGTCTTTTAGAGATTTTCTCACTGCAATCATGTCTATTCCTATCCATTACGCTTGGCGCGTGGTTATTAAGCCTGTTTACTCTGATTCGAGCGATTCTGTTGTTGCCGAGTTGTTCTGCAGAAATCGATTTGCAACGGCGGCGATGAAGCTTTCCAAATCCTCAAAGCCATAGTCTTGCGGAGCAATTCTCCCCTCAATCAGCAGATTCGATAGGCTGTAAACCTGCGCCCAAGCGAGCGGAATGTCGAGTTTCTGCTGCTCTTTGCCAAAGTGAGTTAGCGGCGTAGCGGCTAGGGCGTTTGCTCTCAACAGATAGCCTTCAACAAGTACCTCCAGAGCTTGTCTCACATCGCTGATCGCTTCGCAAATATCCGTTGCACTCATCAAACGGAACAGAGCTGAATGCTCAAGAGCAAAAACGTATATGCCCTACGGCTCAACCTGCGAGACAGTCAGTACCTGTGCTACCCGCTGCTTCGCGACTCATATACTCGCCAACCCATTTAATGCCTTCAGCACAGACCGCCGCGATTAGATCTCGCGCAGATTAACATGATGATATTTTGATGTTTTTTCCTGCTCGTGTTCAGTCATCCCATTAACCTAACTTAACACCATTAAGGTTTCTGATAATTATCTGGATGTTGGCAAACTAACACCCCTAAGTTTTGATTTGGAGTCAATTGGGGGTCATAGATGAGCAGAAAAAGTTGCGCTCGACAAACCGCAAAGGTCACCTTGATCGCTGCGGTGAGTTGCGCTTTGGTCATTGCCGCCACAAAGATCGCGGTAGCAGACCGCTCCACAGTTGCAGCTAAACCGCCTGATCGATAGGCCACAAATAGTGGGCATCCCACCCTCGTCAGCTTAACGCAACGTTGATAGTGTATGCCGTTTCTGGGGGATGCAATTATGAGTAGTGCAGATTTATTGGCGGCGCGACGCCGCACCATGGGCCACGGCACGCTTTTTTACAAGGAGCCTATCCACATAGTTAAAGGCGATGGCATCTGGCTCTATGATGATACCGGGCGCCGCTATATGGATTGCTATAACAATGTTCCCTGTGTCGGTCATTGTCATCCGCATGTGGTTAGCGCCATGCATCAACAAGCTGGGCAACTGAATACGCACAGTCGCTATTTAAGCAAAGTGGTCGTCGATTATTCAGAGCGCTTACTCGCTCTGCATGACGACCCGCTGACCACTCTACAGATGGTCTGCAGCGGCACTGAAGCAATAGAGCTGGCATTGCGTCTTGCTCGAACCTTCACCAAGGGCACGGGCATTATTTGCAGTAACGCCACTTACCATGGCAACTCCCATGAGACCTTCCGCATGACGGTAGGACCATTTGAACCAGAATTTCGCAGGGTCTCATTTCCTGACAGCTATCGACCGTTAGAACAAGGCCTTAGCGATGAGGCGTTATGCGATCTTTATCTGCAAGAGATTGAACACGCTATCGCAGGTTTTGCAGCAGACGGTGTACCGTTTGCCGGAATGCTATTTTGTTCAATTTTCGCTAACGAAGGGCTGCCTAACGTACCGGCAGGATATATGCAGAAAGCAGCAAAACTCGTGCGCGACGCAGGCGGCGTAGTGATCTTTGACGAGGTGCAGGCCGGCTTTTGTCGAACAGGTACATGGTGGGGTTACCAGATTATGGATTGTGCACCAGATATTGCAGCCATGGGTAAGCCTATGGGTGCAGGCTACCCAACCGGCGGAGTTGCAGCACGGGCGGACATTCTGGACACCTTTTTTCGCCGCAGCGGCTACTTCAACACCATGGCCGCAACACCGCTGCAAGCCGCTGTTGCCAACGCGGTGTTAGACGTTATCGAAAACGAAAACCTGCAAAGCCAAGTCAACCAGGTGGGCCTTCACCTTAAAAACAAACTGGCAACACTGGTCGAGCAATTTGAGCAAGTCGGCGATGTTCGTGGCCACGGACTGTTTTTAGCCATTGACTGGGTAACCGACAAAGCCAGTCGCACCCCAGACCGCGATGGCGCCAAAACAATTGTCGAGCGCCTGAAAAAAGCGGGCTATCTTATTTCCAATGCCGGCGCCCACGGCAATGTATTAAAAGTGCGTCCGCCGTTGGTCTTTAACCAGGCCCATGCGGACGAATTTTTCACCGCGTTCGAAACCGCGTTGTCGGAAAGCGCACACTAGCTCATGGCTACGGCCTTAGCATCAGAACAGTTACACGCCATCGCGAACCAGGCGCTGGAGCATTGGTCATTGCAGGTTACCTCGCTAACCTTGGCTTCCCAGAGCGAAAACACAGTGTTTCGCGTCGAAACCGCAGACCAAGGCACCTTCGCGCTGCGCTTACATCGCCCTGGCTATCATTCGCTGCCAGAATTGGAGTCTGAGCAGATATGGACGCGTGCGCTCGCCGAAGGCGGTATTGCTATACCCAAGGTAGAGCGGACTAAACACGGCAGATATTATGTAGAGGCTGGCTTGGGCACGCCCACAACCACGCACCAGGCCGGCCTAATCCAATGGCTGCCTGGAGAAGCGTTATCCGCAGTTCTGGCAAACCAACCCTCCGACTCTCTGCTCCACGACACCTATTTTGCTCTGGGCGCATTGATCGCGCGCTGCCACCTAGCAACTCTAGCCTGGACACCGCCCGTTCACTTTACTCGCCACGCCTTAAATCACGACGGCTTTGTCGGCGACGCGCCCTTCTGGGGGCGCTTCTGGGAACTCGGCTTAACGACACAGAGCAATCGCGACCAACTGACAGCCATTCGCAACGCTGTGTCCGCGCACCTGCGCTCGATACCGAAGAACCCGCAAAACTTCGGCATGATTCATGCCGACCTGCACGCCAACAACGTATTGCGTAACGTTGATCAGTTATACGTAATCGATTTTGATGATGCGGGCTTTGGCTGGCACGCATTTGATCTTGCAGTTGCTGTTTATGACCAGGTCGATTTTTTTCATTCAACACCTCGCTTTGACATAACCAGCAAAGCGTTGATCGCCGGCTACGATACTGTGCGGCCGGGCTGTAACGAAAGCTTTGCCCAACTGCCGTTGTTCTTGCTCGTACGCTCGCTCATGTTGCTGAAATGGATCGAAGACCGACCGGAAGTCGGCCGTGAGAATAGTATCCCTATGCTGCTAGAGATCGCCTTTGAACAATTTGAAAACCTCTAGGCTTATCTCGCCCCCGCGTCGCCCAGTTAACGACAGACTCCACGAGTCAAACTTTACTATGGCGATGAGGGTGACTCACTCAACTATGATTAAGAGGAAAAACCGATGATCGATCTGACAGCAGCAACAGCCACTGAGGCAGTCGCGGCACTTCGTTCAGGGACTGTTTCGAGCGAAGCTTTGCTGGATGCACAACTTGCCCGTGTCGAGAAGTTCAATCCCGTTCTCAATGCCGTGGTTACGCTGGATGTGGAACAGGCGCGCGCAAGAGCCCGTGCAGCGGATGCCGCCCACGCCAGAGGTGAGAGCTGGGGGCCCCTCCATGGTCTTCCCATCACGATCAAGGACCTCTACGCCACTGAAGGCCTGCTGACCACCTCAGGGCATGTTCCGTTGAAGGACTTCGTACCGAAGGCTGACGCTGCCGGTGTCGCGGCGCTAAAGAAAGCAGGTGCAATCGTGTTCGGCAAAACCAACGCGCCGGAGTTCGGCGCCGACTTTCAAACCTACAACGACATTTTCGGTCTCTGCCGCAATCCCTGGAATACCGACCATACCTGTGGTGGTTCATCCGGCGGCTCGGCTGTTGCGCTTGCCACGGGCATGTCGCTGCTTGAACTAGGCGGGGACATTGGCGGCTCTATTCGTGTGCCCGCCCATTACAATGGTGTCTTCGGACACAAGCCGACCTGGGGTGCCGTCAATCGTTTCGGTGAGATCCCCGTTCCCGGCACGTGGATGCATGCACCAGTTGACCTCGTTGTCTGTGGGCCCATGGGACGCAGTGTCGCCGACCTTGCGCTTGGTCTCGATGTTTTGACCGCTGAAGGTGCCGGCGGTATCCCGGGTGCCAGCTTACCACCCGCCTCTCCTCAGTCGATGTCATTGAACGGCCTGCGTGTGGCCATTCTTGTTGACGACCCTGCTGCACCAACGGACCAGGAAACCAGAGAGATCATCCGTCATCTTGGTCACCAGATGGCTGAAGCAGGTGCCCACGTCGAGGAAACGCCGCCGCCTGGACCTTCGCTCAAGGAACAGAACGAACTTTATCAACGTCTCCTCGGTGCGGCCATGGCACCGCCCGGTTCCGACGAACCCAGCCTCAGTGTCTGGAAGAAAGATGATGAGGCTCGACATCGATTGATTGCAGAATATACAAATTTCTTTGCAGCTTGGGACGTCATGCTGGCACCCATTGCACCGACGGCAGCTTTCACACACCGCACAGAACAGGCTTTCCAGGACAGGACCCTGAGCGTGGACAATGCAGAGATTCCCTATGCCAAGCACCTCGTTTGGGCCGGTCTCGCAACATTGCCGGGATTGCCGGCTACTGCCGTTCCTCTGGATCGATCACAAAACGGTCTGCCCATCGGAGTGCAGATTATTGGGCCAAAGTGGGCGGATCGCACGACTCTGGCAGTGGCAAGTCTTGTTGAGGCGTTAACAGGCGGCTTTGTTGCCCCACCCGATTACTAACCCTGATCCGCAATTTCCGGAATTCGGATCAACGGAGGCTGAATCGAAGACCGCAAGCTTGACAGCAGACGGTGTAACGTTTGCCGGAATGCTATTTTGTTCAATTTTCGCTGACGAGGGTCTGCCTGTTGCGCTCAGTCATTCCATCACCCTAACTTAACCGCTTTAAGTTAGGGTTTGCTGGCAGGTCGGAGCATAGATGATCAGGAAAAGTTTCGCTCGAACAACCGCAAAGGTCGCCCTGATGGCGTAGGTGAGTTGTGCGTTCATTATCGATGGCCGCCAAGTTGACGGCCAAGTTACGGTGCAAAAGGGAGAAGCCCTGGCGTTAACGCTCGCCGAGCTACCAACTGAAGGCATGCGGTTATTGCACCTGCAAAACCCTGACGGGCTGATCAGTAACCACCCAAGCCGAGTCTGGGCGACTTGGTAAATGCTGGCGGCTGGGAATTCTTACTCGGAGATTGGGTCGACCCTGGCACGCGCGGCGAGTTTCGCCTTCGCCTAAATTGGAAGGTCAAAAACCAACGGCTTTAGCTGACTACCATTGATCAAAACGGACCCTCCGTGGCCTTCATTCGAATCAACCAAAATGGGGAGCCATCCTTCACTCTGGAGCCAACCCCGCGGGTGCATAAATCTCTGGGGAATGGGATCTCGCCGCGACGGATGGACCCAAAATGACCGGCGACTTTCTCTCCATCGAGCGCGCTCAGGGTAACTTCAGCACGCAGCTTGCACCCCAGAGTAATGATACGATGTCACTCAAAATAAGCAGTGAGCAATCGGCAACTGTATCGATGATGCCAAAATCAGCCACATACTGATTTCTCCATACTTTTGCGAACTGAGGACCTTTCACCTATGACGCCATGGCAATTAATTCAGCAGTGGAACAGCAAGCGTCGAGAGGCCAAAAACGGCTTAGGGACGCTTTTCGTTGTATCGCTGTTGCTCTCTGGCTGCGGCGGCTCATCGGGCCAATCTGCACAACCAGTACAAGCCGTGGGGGCAACATCCGATAGCGGCGCTAGTAGTGCGTCCTCCAATAACACCACCACAACCAGTGACACCTGTACCGCATTCTCAGGATCCAATTCATTCGGTCAAAGGATCATTGATACCGAGTCTTGCACGCTGGATCACGCTGGTATCGAACGAGAGTATTTTATTCACGTGCCCGAAGCAGACGCCGACTCAACGCCTTTGCCACTGGTGCTGAGTTTTCATGGCTACACCAGTAGTGCCGAGGCCAATTTAGGTTATACCGGACTAAAGCCCCTTGCAGAATCGGAAAAATTCATCGCAGTCTATCCACAGGGAACCGTATTGGCTTCAACAGGCGAGACACACTGGAACTCCGAAAGTTCAGCCATTCCCAGCGCAGCTGACGATATTGGATTCGTGGAAACACTCCTCGACGAGCTTGAAGAGGCCCGAAATATCGATACCGATCGAATTTACGCAATTGGTATGTCAAACGGCGGCATGATGAGTTATCTACTCGCCTGCCGACTCAGCCAGCGCATTGCTGCAATCACATCGGTAACGGGCACCATGACAGTAGACAGCGGCACCTGCACTGGCAGCCGGCCGGTACCGGTGATGCAAATTCATGGCATAGAGGACGCGGTGGTGCCATTCGACGGCAGCGATAGCTTCCCATCTATTCCCGCAACAATTGAGTTCTGGGCCCAATCGAACGGCTGTGTGGGCGCTGCCCAAGAAACCGCAATTGCGGACACAACCGGTGACGGTTACGGAGGCCGCAGAACCCGATACCTTGACTGCGCTCAGGGCACTGAAGTCGAACTAATCACTTTGGACGCGGTGGGCCACGATTGGCCCATCAACGTCGAAGGCTATCGGCGCCATGATATCCACGCCGCAGAGGAAATATGGAACTTCCTACAGCGCTTCTCGCTCTATGGCAGCGACACCTAACTATTGTCGCGAAAGTAATCCGCCCTAGCCAATAACCTCTTCAGCAACCTTGCTCAATCGTTCCACAGGATCGCCATCACCCATCATCGGCATCACAACACGGCTGACACCCACAGCAGCTAGCTCGCCGAGGAAATCTTTGCCGCCAACACCAGGCCACATGCAGGTAATTTCGATTTCCGACAGATCTCGGCCGATGGCGTCGCATTCAATCTTCAGATTTTCCATATGCCCTTTAAGCTCCGCAGGATCACCCGTAGGGGCAAACCAGCCATTACCTAGCTGTGCGGTGCGTTTAAATATCTTACCTTTGACACCACCCATAACCACGGGGAAAGGATTTTGAATGGGCAATGGATAACTCTTAAAGCCTTTCCAGGAAATAAAATCACTCTCGTGCTCCACCACCTCACCGGACCAAATTTTGCGCATGCCGGCAACGTAATCATCGAACCGTGCGCCTCGGTGCTCGAACGGCACGCCCAGTGCCTCAAACTCCTCACGCAACCATCCAATACCAACACCCAACATAAACCGACCGTTAGACATAAAGTCCAAACTCGCCGCCTGCTTGGCCATATAAATCGGATTCACCTGAGACAGGATATTTACCCCGGTCGCCAAGCGCAGAGTCGTCGTAGACGCAGCCACGGCGGCCAGCGCGATGAGCGGGTCGACAAAGTTGGTTTCTGGAGCAGCGCCCATATTGCCCGACTTATTGTAGGGGTACTTAGACTCGTAATTGACTGGAACCACAACATGCTCGAACGTCCAAACGGATTCGTAGCCCAGTGACTCAACAAATTGGGCTGTTTGTACAACCTGATCTGCCGACTGCACTCCGATGTTTACTGGAATAACACCTACCTTCATTTTCTCCCCTCACGCCGATTGCGTTCATAGTTGTTTAGATCAATTAAGTTTACACGCTCTGGGGGCACAGCTGTTGACGTTGCTCACCCCGAGCGAGGGTACTCCGAGTTTTTTATTCTTCAGAGGACCCCCGAGTTGCATCAGAGTCGTTACGCTTGACATGTGCTAACACCGGCGCGATCACTTGCTCGGGTAGATCGCTAAGTAACCAATGACCCGCATCAAGTTCTAAAATCGAATACGGCCCGCGCATATAATCCGCCATCAGTTCAGTACTGCGGCGACCGACTGCGCCATCTTGATTACCCCAAATAAACAAAGTGGGTACGCTGACGTCGGTATTCTGATTCGTTGTCGCAGTGGCATCTGCATCGAGCATGGCACGATACCAATTCAGTGCAGCAGTTAACGCACCAGGTTCACTGAATACATTGATGTAATCCTGCATTTTGTCCGCACGCATCCCCGCGAGGGCGCCCTTAAGCAACGAAAAATCATTAAATGTAAACAGGATTTCCGGCACCCATGGCGTAACGAAGAGCGCAAAATAGCTGCTCCTCGATTGTTGATCAGGATCAGTTTCCAGTGCGGCTTGAAACGCTGACGGGTGTGCAATAGACATTGGTGTCCAGCTCAAAATTCTACTTGGATCAGCCAACACCGTACCCCAGCCCACTGCCGCACCCCAGTCATGACCAACAAGGTGAAAAGACCCGCCTCCAGCCGCATCTGCCACAGCAAATACATCAGCAACCAACTGTGGTACCGCATATTCACTCACCGCCTGGGGCCGCACACCCGGGCTGTAGCCGCGCTGATCAAAGGCAACCACCCGATAGCCCGCCTCGGACAACGGCGCGATTAAATCGCTCCACATGGCTGAGGTCACGGGAAAACCATGCAGTAACACCACCAAGGGGCGCTCCCCACTGTCTTGAAAGCCGGCTATACGGGCCCGAAAGTCACCCCGACTTGTGGCGATGCGCACCAAGCCATCTGCATCATTATCAGCAAAGTCCCTGAGCTGCGCCGCAGCCTTGGTATGCGCGTAGCTCTGATCCAGCGACATTTGCGCACCACCCCACAGGATCGATACACCAACAAAGGCCAACCCAAGTAGGCCCGCGAAAAAATAGCCGAAAAACTTCATAAGCCTTATCCCTTATGTGCAGCCCGTTATTGAACGCCCTAGATTGGGTTAGCGCGTAAATGCGCCAACATGTCATTTACCATTTGCGGAATAATGGGGTCGGGCAAATTGTGGCCCATATTTGCATAGACCTTAAATTGCGCATCCTTAATCGTCTGGGCAGTATGTTCACCATGTTCCACACTCAGCAGCTGATCATCCGCTCCGTGGAGCACCAGAGTCGGCGCGGAAATTTGCGCAACCCGCGCTGTTCGGTCGCCCGCACTTAATATCGCTGTGACCTGATTTGGTAGCGCACTTGGATAGAAACCCAGTTTTTGCAAGTCAGCGGCCTGCTCTTCGGAACTCTCATTCATTTCCGAGATACCATCCTGTTGCGCGCTTCCAGGCTGAGGCAGATGCGGCGCCCAAGTAGTCGACATAATGGACACTAACGACTGGGTCCGCTCCGGAAAGTCGTACGCCACTATTTGCCCGATCATACCGCCCATGGAGGCACCGATAACATGGGCGCGCTCAATCTCCAAAGCATCCAGCACCGCAACCGCGTCAACCGCCATATCGGAGAGTGCATAGGGCGATTTGACACTCAGACCAATGCGATATTTTAGTAATTGCCAGGCAAGCCAGAGCCCACCTTTTTCCTCAATCTTTGACGATTCGCCAACATCCCGATTGTCCAGCAACACCACCCGATATCCACCTTCCGCTAGACCGGTAATCAACTGCGGATTCCAAACACGATGGGAGGCGGACAATCCCATGATGATCAAAATAGGCTCTGCCTGAGGATCGCCAACGACACGGTAGGCAATGTCCACGTCGCCATTGCTGGCTGTCGACATCGGTGCAGAAGCATCGTAGCTCGCGACTGCTGGTGCACTTAAACCCAGCAGGCATAGAGCAAGGAAGGTAGCGCGTCGACGAAAAAAGAAGCTCAGCAATGAATCATACATAGCAGGCACGGCCCGATTAAAAGTTGACCCAAAGATTTCCTCTAATGGCAATTGATTGCAAGTGCAGATCGTTCGCCGTCTGTTAGCGATCTGCTACTTGGGCGTTTGGCAGACCAGTTCCAGCACCCGCCCAAACGCTATTGGCGTCGCCATTTTGCAGGCGCCTGTGCATAGAAGCTGCCATGCGCCAAAAAATAACGGCGCTTAACAACGAGACGCCACTAACGCATACCAAGGGCCAGGCCTCGAGGGCCAAACTGCGCCAAATCGGCATCCCCAAGACCGCAGCATCGGCAACAGGAATCGCCACGGTCAGCACCGCGCAAGCCCACAGCAGATCCCTGGTGCCAACCCCAACGGGTCGAACAAAACACCAGCCAATCGCGGCAAAAAACGCCCCATAGTAAGTCCACTCGATTACATCGCCGCGATACTCCAAATCCATCAGTATGCGACTGGCTAAAAAAGCAGCGGACACCGCGGCCATACAACCAATACATACACCGCTGTTTAGCCGAGCAAAAAACACGCTAGATGCCGGCTGCCGCAGCTGGCGCCTTTTACGCCGGGTCTCTATCCACAACAGGTTCCCAGAGTAAAAGAGAAACGCGCCACCTATACCAAGCACGAAGTAAATCCACTTAACCAAGTAACCGCCGAAGCTGACGTAGTGGAGGGCAATCAGACCGTTGTAAATGGTTGCACCAATGCCAGAGGTATTCGGGTGACTCAAACCAAGAACTTCGCCAGTCCTGCCATTTAGGGTTACTCCAGCATTACTCAACAGTGTTTCGGTATTGGAATTGCCAAAAATTTGCACCGTTGCCTGCCGGTCACCAAAGTTGGTAAATCGCAACTGAGTCGCAGCGAAACCAGGGGCCTCGCGTTCCGCGATCGCTAACAACTCTTCTACCGGTAGCATTGGCGCAGATTCACCTACCGGTTCCAGCGCTTGTACCAAACCAAGCTCAGGACCAATCAATTCGAGCAAGTCCTCGTCAAAAACCAGCAGTTGGAAGGGTGCAATGGTGAAAATACCAATGCAAAGAACAACGCTACTCCACGCGAACATCATGTGCCATGGAAACGAGATCACACCCACCGCATTGTGAGCATCTAACCAAAGGCGCTTTTTGTTTTTGCCTTGCCGAACATTGAACAAGTCCGCGAGCAGGTTTGGCAGGAAAATGATTAAGCCCGTCACCAGTGCCAAACCATAAATCAGGGACACTATGCCCAAAATATATACACCAAAACCTGTCGGCAGACCTGCAGTGTAATGCAGCCGGTAAATAAACCCGGCAAGTTGCGCATTGCTCTCGGCAGTGTTCAAAGATCCGGATTCGGTTAAACGAAATTCATGGCGCTCAAAGCTGTCGTCTGGCTGCCGTTCAAACCAACGCACAACATGTTCAGGGTGATCCGCTTCAGCAGGATAAAGCCGCAGATTACTCGTCATACCCGGCTGTTTTGCTACCGCTAAATCCAATAGCTGTTGCGCTTCGGCAATGTTTTGCTGCTCGCTGACTGCCACCTTATGGTAGCCGTCCCAAATCTCCAGCTCATGGAAGAAGACAGTCAACGCACCAGCGTAGAACGCTATAAACAGTGCCATACCAGTCCCTAGCCCCGCCCAGGTGTGGACCCCAAGAAAGACTTTCATTGTGCTTTTTTTCATACCAGCGTCAGTCCTGTCCACCTAAGCATTGCGATCAGCCCGAAACCTAAACCAGCGATAGCGACCAAACCAAGAACAGTTTGTCGCAGCTCAGAAACTAAGTAACTACAGCAGGTCAACGTCATCCATACGGGGAAAACCAAAAGCAAAACAGGTAGGATGGCGTTCGTGCTTTGGGGAATCAGCACCAACACAACGCCAACAAGAGCAAATGTTGCCGGAATAGAAAGCAGTACCGCTATCAGCGACCTAACCAGCATGACGTTTTTCGCCGATTTTGGCCCACTTCAGCAGTCCTACCCAAGGCAAAGCTGTGCATAGCAGCATGTAGAAACTTAGCAGCGTATAAAATCCAGGCCAAAAACCCCCAAGAGATTTGCCCCAATAGAAAGATGCCCCAAGACTGGCCATGCCAATAGTGAACAGCAAACGGCGCCGCCGAGCCTGTGCATACCGCACCGAAAAAAAGGTAGTCAGGGCTGCAAGACTCGCAAGCGCTAAACTTAAAAAGATGGCCAACTGGTTCCTTGGACGCGTTATGACATCTGCTCAAGCATAACAACTTAAGATGATAATGCGAATGCTTCTCATTTTTGTATGTACAGCTACGTGGTCAGCGCAACTTGCCTAATCCGTCAGAAACAATTTCTAGGTCACATACCATTTCAAATAACTCGTTACCGCGCTCCAGATATTTGCGCTCAAAGCCCGTGATTGGCGACTCCGCCGCCAATTTCTGCATCGTGGCCGTAAAACCGGCAACGCCCAAGGCATGCACGAACTCCTCGACATAAAGCTTCCAGTTGGCGCGCACGGTCAATATACCTCCGAGCCCTAGCAGAGCAGGAAAAGCCGGCGAAGCGTACCAGCGCTTACGGATTTGTGATGCCTTCGGATATGGGTTTGGATAAAGCAAATAGTGCCGA
Organism: Gammaproteobacteria bacterium; assembly: GCA_002684495.1. Classification (GTDB taxonomy): domain Bacteria; phylum Pseudomonadota; class Gammaproteobacteria; order Pseudomonadales; family Azotimanducaceae; genus UBA4421. The sequence goes on from NYVG01000014.1 coordinate 44,125, forward strand.
GCTGGTCGCCAGCCAGCATCAACAGCCAACCGCCAAAAGTCGTTTACATCTGCACGGAGCATTAGATAGTCGCCCTGCTCGCCCATTCGATGACGCGCCAGTCGATGCGCTGACTTGTCCACGCCCAGCACCAACGAATCAGGAAAAGCGCCAGCCAAGTGACGCGTGCTATCACCCGTGCCACAGCAGGAGTCAATGATTAACGGCTGCGTTGATGCTTCAATCCGATCACGAATGGTGTCAAAAGCAGCGATAGAATGCGCAGCGATCGGACGCCGCCAATCCGCCTGCAGGTGGGTAGTTACGATCTCCGAGAGATCCGTCCGCGGATACCGCTGCACTGGTTTGTAGCGTTTCATTTGGCGCAACTAAGATCAATCAGCGCCTAGCCAAACGATCGGCGTACCACGCAACCAGAAACAACACTACCGAGGTGCAAACAACGCTCCAAGCAATCGAAGGACCTTGAAATACACCCACCACCGCAAACGTTCCCAAGCACCAAAGCGCGACCTGACCTGCGATGTTGCCCCAGAAGATAGCATTTAAGCGCCGCGCCAATATAGCCACAACAAATGCCCAAACGATTAACGTCAGGTTTGCTGGAAGCTTTGCGATCGCAATCCCTAGCCCGTTGGTTTGTTCGGGCGCCCACGTGTCGCCGCCAAACAACCGCATCAACCACATATTCAGTCGATGAATACCGGGGTCCATGGTCCAGAATAACGTCATGAGTACATAATCTTTGTGGCGCGCAAGATCACGTTTACGTGCAAAGTAGCCGGCCAACAGCCCATTCACTACAACGCCAACACCCATGGTCATTGTATAAACGCCGGCACCCGCATTGGGGCTGTCGAAACCTTCAGCAAAGTCATTGATCAAAGGCCAAACCCAACCGCCAATTACGCCGACCCCAATAACCCCTGTAGCAAGACTCAGCCAACCCAAGCGTATATGCAGTTGTCTACGTCCCGGCACCTGACCAGTCCACAATTGCACACCGACCAGTAGCGCCCATAAAAAGGCCAAGGGAATATGCACAAGCAGATATCGATCAACCATCGAGTGCGGTGCCTGATGATTAACCGACCAAACTTGACCCGTTTTGGCGAGCATAAAAAGCGAAGGCAGGAAACCTCCAGCAGCGCCAAGGATCAGAAGCAGCACAGCAGCACGTTTATATAACTGATTTGGCGATCCGACGGCTTTGCCATTTGTAACCAGTACAGTCGAACCAGAGTAATACCTACGCCACGCGCGCGTACCCAGCACAAAACACAGCAGCCAAAACAAAGCTACGAGCAGCAGCGGCAAAGCCTGCACCCACAGAACACTGGGATTAGCTAAGTTTTCCATCCAATCACATAGCTGAAGTTACGATGAATCATTATGCCTATAGATATGATCTATTCCATCAATCGACTCGCTGCTGCTCGGTGACCCAATAACATCGCATAGGAAAGATATAAGCGCTTTCAGTTAGGTTAAATTCATTGAAAACCGGCTACCGGATACATAATCACCCTACAAAAAACGCTTACGCATAGTCTTTCGTTATGGGTAGACTGAAAAAACCGACGACCATTACCCACTGCAAATTCATGTCGCGACGGAGATCTTAGAATATGTCCTCACGAAGAATAGTTACCGCGAACAACAGTGACGGCGAATCCTACTTGCTACACGATGGTCCCACACCAGGAACTATTGATCTTGGCGCATTTTTAGACGAAGAAATCTGGATCGACGACCCTGCTCAATTCGATCCAAACAACGTAATCGACCCCGCTGCGGCGGACTCATTCAATCTAATACCACCAAGCGGCGGGTCGCGCGTACGCGTGTTCACGTTTAAGCCTAACGATGGCAGTGCATATGATCCGGAAGTACTTCGCGCAGCGGCAAGTCGGTTTAATACCGGTGACGCGATGGAGGAAGAACGCCCCGGTATGCATACAACACCGACGATAGACTACGGCATTGTGTTACAAGGCCAGATCACTTTAGAGCTTGATTCCGAGTCGGTAAATCTTAACGCCGGAGATATCGTCGTGCAGCGCGCGACCGCGCATGCATGGCGAAATAACAGCGATGAACCTTGCGTGATGGTTTTTGTGCTTATCTCAAGCCCCAACTACGCCTAACAACTAGACTACGTCTATCTGCAGCATTGACGAGTGTCTGACTTCAATCATCAATTCATCGAGCACGTTAGTTGAGGGCATTATTATTTCTGGCCTTGTGTTCGCCATTGGCAGCTTTCAGCGCCACTCCACAAGACGCTATCGAGCTAAATTTGTTGGTGTACAACACCCACGGACTCCCCTCCATTATCGCTGGAGATCGACCAACCGAGCGTTTCCCGAAAATCGCCCAGCTGACAAACAATTACGAGCTTGCGCTGCTGCAAGAAGACTTCGCACATCATCACATCCTGCTTCGACATTTGCCAAAATCGCACCAAGCCTCAAGAGGCGAAAATCCCGGATCGCCGAAATGTTTTGTTTGTTCCAACTCTGGCTTAACGACTATTTCCGCCCTTGCCAGCAACGCGTGGAAAATGAACACGACCTTTACCGCCTTCAATAAGTGTTCTGGTTGGCTGGGAAACTTAAACGACTGTTTCGCGCAAAAAGGCTTCCAAATCGGCACTTTAGAATCGTCAGCGGGGCATCGTATTATTTTTGTTAATACCCACCTAGACGCAGGGAGAAGCGCACGCGATCGAGCGGCAAGAGCGTCTCAACTTGAGCAGATCGCATCTGCAATACAGGCAACCGCACAAGACGAGGCCATTATCCTTGCCGGCGACCTGAATCTAGACTGGCAATCCCCTAAAGATAAAGCGCTACTCCTGCACTTTCGCGATCGTTTGAAACTCACTCGCGCAGATCAGGGTTTGCAGGCCAAGCGAGGCTGGAAAGTTCTGGATTACATCTATTTTCGTAGCGGCTCGAGCACCACCTTGACGGTTATGGATTCGGGCGAGGACTTATCTTTCACCGCTGATTCTGAGCCTCTCAGCGACCACCCCGCACTATTTGCCAAATTCTCCGTGCAATGAATCTCGTTCCATTAGCGAACACTGGCGCCTTTTTAGCCTCTCCATAACCTTACTGCGTCAATCGCGGCCCACAGCTGGCCGTAATTGGCATACTCAATTGCAATGCCGTGGGCGTTAACGCACTTTGCATATGGCCTTTCTTTTAGCCTGTGTATAAGCTTCGCAAAAATTTATAGTGCACTTGTGGGCATAAGCCCCTATCAATGAACCGGAGAAAGATATTGAGTATCAGTCGTTTGTTAGCGTTGCTACTTTTCGCCACCATAACCGCCGCCTGCGGCGAGCCTAACTCTGGTACTACTACGGACACTGGGTTAGCAGAGTCAGCAACAGACGATCTAGCTGTCAGCGATGCGGAACTTGAGGGCAACCCCTTCCGCGCGACTTGGCAAACGCCTTTTGGGGTACCACCTTTTGCGGAAATCGAAACCGCTGATTATTTACCGGCCGTAAAGAAAGCGCTGCAGGAACTACGGGCGGACATCGATGTGATCGTCAACAACACCGAGCCACCGACTTTCGATAACACCATCATGGCACTGGAAGTATCGGGCGACTCGCTAAACAAGGTGGCCTATACGTTTAGCAATATTACCGGCACGGATACCAATGACGAATTACGCGCATTGCAGACCCAAATCTATCCAATGCTAACCCGCGAGAGCGACGCAATTACCCTAAACGACGTGCTTTACCAACGGGTAAAGGCGGTCTTTGATGCGCGGGATTCACTCAATCTGGGTGAGCAAGAAGCACGGCTATTGGAACTCACTCATCGCGGTTTCGTGCGCGCCGGCGCGGCTTTTGCGCCAGAGGTGAAAAACCAGATCGCCGCCATCAATGAAGAAATATCCAAGCTAACCACACAGTTCGGCCAGAATCTGCTACTGGAAACCAAGGCCTTCAAGCTTGTGCTGAAAACTGAAGAAGAAACCGCTGGCTTGAGCAATGATTTTAAAGCCGCGATTTACGATGAGGAGCAAAAAGCCTGGATCGTTGGTTTAAATCGGTCGGCTTATGAAAGCTTTATGGTGCAGTCTACGAACAGAGCCCTGCGCGAAGATCTGTTTAACGGTTATCGACTGCGCGCCTCCGAAGGCGACCGAGATAACGGACCAATCGCCATTAAAATAGCTCAGCTTCGCGCCGAGCGCGCCACCTTAATGGGCTACGAATCCCATGCTCATTATGTCCTTGAATACAACATGGCAAAGACCCCTGCGGGTGCTGAAGATTTCTTACTTCGGGTGTGGCGCCCAGGTCTAGCCCAGGCGAAGAGAGAACGCGCGGATATGCAGGATCTAATGGGCGAAACAACATTTGCCGCATGGGATTGGTGGCATCTCGCAGAAAAATTACGTTTAGCGCGTTACGACCTCGACGAAAACACGACCAAGCCTTATTTCAAGCTCGAAAACGTTCAGCAAGGCGCTTTTGCCATGGCTACCAAGTTATTCGGCTTGTCGTTTGAACAGGCTGATGTCAAGGGCTGGAACCCGGTCGTTGTTTCATTCGATGTGAAAGATCGGGCGGGCGAGCACCTCGGACTGTTTATGACCGATATGTATGCGCGCGATTCCAAGCGCGGCGGCGCCTGGATGAGCAGCTACCGCGGCACCTCGAATATCAACGGCGAGTGGATTCGCCCCCTGATCACAAATAATATGAATTTGCCGATGCCACCTGCAGGCGAACCAACCCTGATGCGGTTTTCTGATGTGGAGACGCTGTTCCACGAATTTGGCCACGGGCTGCATGGTTTGATGACACAAATAGACTATCCGACCTTTTCCGGCGTTGACGGGCCAAGGGATTACACCGAATTCCCTGCCCAAATTCTCGAGCATTGGGTAAGCCAACCAGAAATGCTTGAAATGTATGCTACGCACTACGAAACAGGCGAAGTCATCCCTACTGAACTGGTAGAGAAGATTCGTCAGGCTGCAAATCACAATCAGGGCTTCTATACAACCGAGTACGTTGCCGCATCGCTACTGGACCTTGCATGGCATTCACTGACACCAGCCGCAGCAGCCAAAATTACCGATGCTCGTGCATTCGAAAAACAAGTACTAGAAGACTACGGACTGATACCAGAGATTGAGCCGCGGTATCGCTCACAATACTTCAGCCATATTTTTGCCGGCGGGTATTCCGCAGGTTACTACGCCTACCTATGGTCAGAAATTCTCGATGCCGACGGCTTTGACGCATTCAAGCAGGCAGAAGACATTTGGGATCCGGAGCTAGCCGCTCGGCTACAAAAGTGGGTATACGAGGCTGGCGGCCTGAAACCCGCTGATGAGCTTTATCGGAATTTCCGCGGTCAGGATCCAAGCATCGAACCACTACTTGAGGGACGCGGCTTTAAAGCAGAATAGCCATCAGAGGTTTAGCGCTGCGCTGAAGCCCCACCACAGACCACTCAGCCCGATAAGGGCTGAGCCCGGTCGGACAATCCATTTTTGATACCGCACATCCTCCGACGGCTTTTTAAAGCACAACCGCACTGCAACTGCTGCCAACACAACAATGCTCAGCTGGCCGACCTCCACCCCAATATTGAAACCAATCAACGCGTTCCAAAACAATCCTGGCGGTAGGTCTAGGGCACTAAAAAAGCTCGCAAAACCCAGTCCGTGGATTAAACCAAAGATAAAAACCACAATAGGCCGCCACTTAACGACATCCTTAAACAACAGATTTTCAGCGGCAACAAACGCGATGGTAAAGGCGATAACCGGCTCCACCAAACTGCTGGGCAAATTAACGAAGCCGGTTGCAGCAAGGGCAAGGGTAATCGTATGCGCTAAGGTAAAGGCGGAGATTTGCCAGATAAGACTGGCGGCACGGCGTGCGGCCAAAAATATCGCCAGCACAAACAGAATATGATCCAAGCCGCCGGGTAGGATATGCCCGATACCAATCATCACGAATCGGCCTAACGTATCGAGAACACCCTGACTTTCAAGGGCAGCAACTCGGAATGTGGATTGCTGATTGAGCGCCCCGTCAGCACTATTAAGCTGTGCCAGCATGGCACAGAGCTGCGGATCCATAGCGTCGCGACTGGGATCACATAAATCATCTTCCGGATGGGCGACGGCAAAGGCGCTGCACAAGAGTGCGCACACAATCGCCAGCGCGCGCATTTTTCGCCACCCACGGCGAGATCCAACGCAATGCACAGAACCACTCACGCCCACATCAACCGCAGGAAAAGCCCTCCCCGCACCATCAGTCTACATGTTGGCCAGTAAGAAACCCGTCGACTAGCCGATAGAGTTGATGGCGATTGTTTTCCAGCAGCAGTGAGTGGGTTCCCTGACCGATTACAGACAATTGTTTAGTTGCCGCCGCGGTCAAACGCGAGAACAACTGCTGCCCCTGAGCCGGGGTGGTTTCCTGATCAAGTTCGCCAACAACAATCTGCACCGGCACAAGAATCTGACTTGGGTCGTACCAATCTTCACCGCTCTCGCGGCAATGCACATAATCTTGCATCACACCGGTGGGCGCGCGCAGCAACCCCGTCTGCGCAGCTGTTGGATCGCAGGAAACGGTATGCTGACACCAACTTCTACGAGCGTTTTCACTAACGATGCGCTCGATTTCATGCTGCTGCAGTCCAGTAGACCAACGCCGCATCATCGACTCGGCATCAACCGTGCGATACGCACCAAGCTTTTCCTGCGGCGCTCCAGTAGGCGCCAAGCCCTCTATCCACAACGCGCCACTTAGCACCAGATTGGCAACTTTATCCGGATGTTGAGCCGTATACCCCCCGCATATCGCCGTACCCCAGCTGTAGCCAATGAGATCAAGTGCGGCGATCTGACGCTGCTCGAGGATAAACGCAACGGCATAATCTACTTCTTGGATCGCATGGGCAGTATCCACAATGGGCTCGTTTTCCTGTGCAGGCTTATCCATTGCAGCAGGACGGTCAGACAACCCATAGCCCAGAAGATCCAAACACCAAACGTCGAATCCCTGGGCCGCAAGATGATCCATCCACGACTGCCCAGATATTTGGTAATCGAAGGTATAGGTGGAACCATAGGTCGCGCCATGCACGAACAAAACAGTGCTGCGACACCGACCCTGCTCAGTTTCCGAAAGGTGCTTATTTCGCAACAAAACCTTGTAGCCGTCCGCAGCACTCGCTATCCGATAATCCTGCTTTATCATCATGGGGCTCCCTAATCTCATCGCCCGCAAATTAGCTGCCGGTTGTCACTGCTGGCTAAATTGCGCCCTAGTTAGCTACCCGAAGCGCTTATCAACTGAAACAGATCCGCATAATCCGCCAGCGTATTGTTGTCATCAAGCTGCCCAGTTCGGGCGAGAATCAACTCGTCAGCCACACCTTCATATTCATGAATGCGCTGGGCACACTGCTCAACATTGCCGGTGATAGTCATAGTATCCACCACCTCCTCAGGCACTAGGTCGATGGCCTCTGCTAATCTGCCAGCTGGAACCAGCTGAGTAGCTTGATCTGCGAACTCAGCAAAACCCAACTGCCTTAACTGGGAATCATAATAAGGGTGCGGTATGGGATGATAGAGCTTGCAAATAGCTCGTTTACTCGCCTGCCGCGCCGCGTCTGCATCTTGGTTAATGCTAATTGTAGCGGCAGTTGGAAATACCAGAGCATCTGGATCTCGGCCTGCTTGTTCCGCACCCTGCCGCGCATTCGGACGCACAATGTCACGCACGAATTCAACCGATGACATAATACCTATCCCTACCCCATCTGCGACTTCGCCCGCGAGCTTGACCATATTTGGACCCGACGCCGCCATGAAGACCGGCGGCGTTGGCAGCGTCGGGTTCCAGGTAGCGCGCCAGCGCATGCGATGCACATCGCCCTGATAGCGCACCCGCTCGGCCGCGCGCCCCGCAACAACCTGGCGCACGATCTGCATAAAGTCGCGCATTTTCGCCTTGGCCTTGGTCGAATCAATCCCCATATAAAGATCGTTAAAATGCAGATTGCCGGTACCAACACCTAGAACGAAACGCCCACCGCTGATCTCGTTTAGATCCCTAGCCTCAAGCCCTGTCATCCAAGGCTCCCGAGCAAACGCATTGACAATATAGGTGCCCACTTTGGCTTTGTGAGTGGCGTTGATAACCGCCGCCGCAGTGATCGTGGCACTGCGTCCGGCATCCACAGTATAAAGACTATGAATTCCCGACCGCTCTGCTTCCTGAGCAATGGTCGTAATGGTTTTAATCGAATCTTCAAAACCCAACATCATGCCAATTTTCATGGGTGCCCTCCTAGAATATTTAACCTGTGCGCTGACAGTAAAAGCCAATTCATGCTCCGGTGCCACTATTAAACCTAAGGCGGTTTCACGAAAGTTTTTGCAAAACGACAAAAGATATCGGCTAGCCCGTATGTTGCCTCGAAAAGCTAAATGCGTTTGGCTAGACTCAAGCGTCAACTTAAAGACCGAGGCTTGAAGTGATGATGCGACTCCGCCAAATAGCACTTGTAACCCCAGAACTACGAGACGCAGAGCAGGACATCTGTGAGCAGCTCGGCTTAGAGGTGTGTTATCGAGACCCGGGGCTTTCTCATTTCGGGCTGCGCCACGGCCTATACGCGATTGGTGATCAATTGCTTGAAGTCGTCGCACCTAAACAGGCCGGTACCACCGCAGGGCGCTTTCTTGACCGCCGCGGCGGCCCGGGCGGCTACATGGTACTGCTGCAGACTGACAACCTCGAACAACACAAAGAGCGGGTTGAAGACGCTGGCATTCGCATCGTGCACGACGGTCAGGTTAATGAACGCGGCACCTCAATACACGGCATTCATCTGCACCCGAAGGATGTCGGCGGCGCTATTTTATCCCTAGATCAAGCAAATCCGCCGGAAAGTTGGCTGTGGGCCGGACATGACTGGCAGTACCATTCCCTCGACGACATCGTGACCAAGATCGTAGCCATCGAAATACAAGCCGATAATCCTCAAACAATGGCTGAGCAGTGGGCAAAAGCCATCGGCACAACGTCAGAAGACAACGCCATCGAGCTAGACGACGCGGAGATTCGCTTTGTGCCAGCCAACGACGGCCGAGGCGACGGCCTAGCTGCCGCCGACCTAGTCGCCACTGATCGCAGCCGGGCTGGCGAAGTCCTGAGTATTTGCGACTTTGAATTTCGGCTAGTGTAGCCGGCCACCCATAGCCATCTTTGCTCGGCGAGGAACAAATCAAATGATTACTGGACTCGTCTAAACCGTTGATTTGATGTCGAGCTTTTGCAGCGCCATGCGCACGCCGTCTACGCGCGGCTGCATGTCATCCAAGATGTGGGCTTGGGTCGGAATATAGAATAAATCCAAGTCCAACCCTTTAAGTGCAATCTCGGCACACCTTTCAGGCATGATCAGTTCTAATTCCGGCCATGCATTTGCCGGATCTTTCAAGCGACCCGAAATCAGCGGGGTATATACCGCACCCGGAATCAGCGCATGAATACTCAGTGGTCCGTTTACTTGCTCAATCGCCAACCACTCCAACGCGCCAATTAACGCGTGTTTGCTGGCGCTGTAGTAGGGAACGCGATTCCTACGAATAGCATTGGGTAAACTCAACGATGTTTCCGAAGTGGTCACCAACAGTCGGCCCTCGGCAGCCGATTCGCTCAGTTTGTTCGCATAAGCGTTAGCAATTTTTAGGCCGGCATGAAAATTGATCTCAAAAAGTCGATGGATTGCGGCGAAATCCAGCTCGGGATCCGTGACTTTTGCCCTATGACCGATACCGGCATTCGAACACACAAGCGCAAGAGGCCCGCGGGATGCAAACGCCTGCGCAATGAGCGCAGAAGCCGCATCGGCTTCTGCCAGATCGCAGACTATTTTTTCACCCTGACCACCTAACATGTTGAGCGTTTGGTCCAGTCCCCCTTCATCAATATCAGCGCAAATCACATAGGCGCCTCGGTCTGCGAGCGCAGCAGACAACGCGGCACCAATACCGGAGGCAGCGCCAGTTACTAAAACCGACTGGCCGCAATAATCAATCAAAATAGTTCCCCTCGATAGGTTATTAGGTCTCAGAGCCTTATCTCAAACACCATATACCGTAGCATTATGCTTTTTTAGTCTTCTCTCACGGTTTGTCCGCTCGAGAATAAAGTCCCTAGTTTTAAAGAAACCGAGCACAGCCAGTGATAGCCGCGGTGTGCGCTAACGCGGCACTTTGCGCATCAGCAAAAATACCAGCGGCAGCGTCACTGGAATCAGCAACAACATGGCGACGACGCCGAGATAAAAAATGCCACGCTGCAGCGCGCTCGCAGGTAACGGCGGCGGCTTAGTGGGCTCAAAATAACTACCAGAATAAAGATGTGGGTAGTCCGCGAATCGTTCATGCATATGGGCCAGCCAACGTCGCAGGCCATGCAATCGTTCGTCACTGCGAAGAGGCTCAAGTGGCGGCACCGGAATACTGGAATGGCATTGCACCACGCCGAATAACAACAGGTCGCGTATTCCAGGAGCCTGCCCATCTATGAAAGTTCCAGTAGAGGCCTCCAGCGCCCTTTCCCAGTATAGGTACTGCTCACCAAAATCATCAGGTTCTTGGGGCTGCATCCGCAACTTAAAGAAATTAATCAGTGTAAACATGTATAGGGGAATAAAGCTGCGCAAAAAATTACGCATAGAGCGGGTTCGTAACGAGGTCGATCTGTCGCCCGCCCGTGCAAATGCTGCAAAAAACCGCAGCGGATTGTCCGCACGATGCCACACTCCTCTCCAGGCCGCTCGAACAGCCTGTAGGTCTTCGACGGATATAGGCTCCAGCCCAAGCTTTACCATAATCTGCGACGATTCGGTCTCCCAGGGTTCGCCGTCAATGGAGACTGCAGGCATTAGTACACCGGTTTTCTTCATGGCTTCAATCGGTGGCACCTGACGCAGACTATGCTGTATGCCTTTTTCATGCAGCGCCAGTAACACCCCCTGCACCCAGGGCGAGTGGTTGCCGCCATATACTTCAACGTTCAGCGTCTCATTTTGACCCATGAGCGATGCCTAGTTAGGTTGTCGCTATAAAGTTTAGCAGGCGCTTGGCCATCTCGCGCCCCTGGCTCCCCTGAACGAAATGGCCGGCTGGAAGTCGCTAACCATTTGGCCCTGAGGAGCTTTTCAATCATCCTCAGAGATAAAAATAGCCACCTTAGCGATACTGCATTCGGAGAATATAACGTTCACGTAACCATCCATACGCTTTAATGTAGCCTCCGGTAGGGTAGGAAAATGTACTAGGCGGAAGCCAGTTTAGAGGGACAGATCTTGCAATCTTCACGTATTACCGCGCGCGGCTTTGAGTTCGAGGCGCTAACCGATGGACCAGAAAACGGCGACCTTGTGATTTTACTGCATGGCCTGCCCCGTAATTGTTGGGAATGGCACCACCAGATACCCGCCATCGCAGCACTCGGCTTTCGCGTTGTAGCGCCCGATCTGCGCGGCTTTTGCGCCGGCGCAAGACCCAATGCGGTAGCGGATTATCATGTGCAAGAATACGTCGACGATGTGCTGGAAATCGCCGATACCCTTGGCGGCGAAGGTGTCCGCTTTCACCTTATGGCGACCAGTATTGGCGCCACAATCGCCTGGCGGCTAGCAGCATTTAATCCTGATCGGGTTTTAACACTGGCGTGTTTGAATATTCCACACCAAGGCGCATTCTTCGAGGCTGCACAGGCGTCTAAAGCCAATGCCAACGATCAGCGCGAGCGCTTCAGCTACTTCGATGATTCCAGCAAGACCGGTAACGAACGCGTTATGTTCCATCGTATGCTAGAGAAACAGGGGCTACCGCTGGAAGAGACGGAACCCTATCGAAAGGCGCTTGATAGCGAAGAAGCACTAGAGGCGGTGTATAACTACTATCGGGCGATTCCCCTCTGGCAGCGCGATCGATTACCTAAGTGTTCCATGCCAACTCTATATGTCTGGCCACCCGAATCAGCAAACATTGCACCCATGGCTGCCAAATTAAATGCGAATCAAGTCACTGGCCCCTATACGTTTGAGACCCTAGAAAACGTGCATCAGCCGATCCTGCAGGCCGCGCCAGAGAAACTAACTGAACTGCTTGTTGGGCATTTACGGCGCCATGCGCTGTGAATCAGATATTCAAAACAGCCACCGAAGTGACAAAATATTTTTAGGCGGTCTGTTCTGCTACGGCGCGCCAAGCGGCATCAAAAGCGGCATCCATTAGCGGCATCGCTTCCGAGTCAGAATTCGCGATGGATATTCTGCCGAACTGGGCTCGACCAATCTCGTGGGGTGCCTTGCCCTCCTCCCACTCAGGATCATCTAGCCCCAAATAGCTGTAGGCATAACCATGGGGAATACGATTAACGGTGATCGCTTGAATATCGGTCTCGTGATCAAACCCATATTGGCCAAGCAGACTTTGCAGTTGTTGACGTATTTGCGCCTCGTATTGCGCAAACGTGGTGGAATAGATTTTATACCGCCCTGCTCGGCACAATTCCCGTGCAGAACTCCCTTCAACCGCAGGTGTCGGAGATCCCATCATAAACACCGCCATTGGATCTTCCGGACCGCGCGGCGGTTCATAACCTCCATTAGACATCGTGGGCGCACTGCTCACCCACTGAAAAGCATCATGGGGACAATGGGTAAACGTAAGGTTAAGCTTAGAAAAAGCCAGCCCGTTGTTGAGTAAAACGTTGGCGTATACGAAGGGCGAACGAACGCCATAGCTCAATCCGGCCTTTTGCCGCTCGCTCATTTCCGGGCATAGATGGGGGATCAAATTGTTGTAGCAAGCGAGTACACAATGGCTGGCGGTAACACTTAGCGAATTGCCTCCGCGCACATACTCAACAACCACGCCGTCATCAGCAGTTTCCCTGACACCCACTACGGTGCTATTGAGCCGAAGCCTTACCGACTGGTTCTCGCGATCCAGTGCTCCATAGTTAAACTGCGCAACCGCAACGTCAGTGATGCCTTGCATATTTGGCGCAACGCCTGGGATTAGTTTTTGCACAATAAGCCGCGCCACAGAGGCATTGCCGTCAGGGAACATCCTGATCTCAGCAACACCGCCAATCATCATTGCCGCAAGTGAATCGACAAAATTAGTCACCCAGCCCATCGCTCGCAAACCCGGGGCACCAGCAGAAATGGCTTCGAGCACCGTATGCTGCCACCCTGAGACACCGTTCAGCACCAGCAAATGCCCGTCGAACATGGCAATGCTCTGTTGTGACAACCCTACTTTATCCATTAAGAAACGGTTGTAGCTCACCGACCTGATGTAATCGAACTGTTCACCCAAGGACAGGTCATTGAGAAAATCTTCGGCACCGCCGAAAAACGCAATCAGCCGATCTTGCTCATCCGCAGATATCGGCAGTTGGCGCACAGCCATCGCATAGTCCCCGCGCCCGTGCATAAATTTGTACCAATGACCCTCAACGTTGACATGCTTACCATCTGCACCGGGCGTCGAAATGCCGACATTTGCATTCAGCTTGCCACCAAGCAAGAAATCATCCGGCGTATTGGTATCCATAGCAGCAATTGCATCCGCATCGATCCCCAACTCAATCATCAGCGCGCCTGCGTGGTCGCTGTAGTTACCCGGGTTATCAAGGTTCTGGGCGCCGCCTAAGCTCAACACCATACGGCCTTGGTGATGGAACTCATTGCGTTTGGCATGGCCACCAAAATCATCGTGGTTGTCGAGGATTAGAATTCGCGCATCCAGCCCCATCTTCTGGCGATAATAGTAGGCCGCCGCAAGACCACTCATCCCAGCACCCACAACCACCAAATCATAATGTTCGTCCAGCCCGTCATAGCGCGCGGGTTTCTTGCCCTCCCACGCGAGGGCATGGGCAACTTCAAACGAGCCCTTGTGGCTACCCCGCATGCCTGTAAGCGTCGGCGGGTAAGCTGTGTTAATGGCCCCAGACTCCAAGGACTCAAGCGCCCACAAATTACTCGGTGCCATCACGCCAACACCGGTGGTCAGTGCCGCACCATTCAAAAAATCACGACGAGTTATTTTTTGGCTCATTCAATCACCTCACACAAGCAATCAGCCGAATTTTTTGACAGTCCGCCGACCAAGCCTAATTGCGTCTTTCGCAACGATGACCCGAGAGCTATCATCGATGGCTTGCAAAAGAACAACTAAGCAACTGGCGTAAGCTAGTCCTTATAAACTTAATGCCCACTTTGGACACTTGGCCGCTCACATGTCAGTTGACATGTTCAAAGCTGGAAACCGCTGTGTCAACTGTCTTCCTAGGTAGAAATGACTGAAAGAAGAGAAGAGATTCTTAAAATCGCGGTCGACATAATCGCGAACGAGGGGTACGCGAGTTTGACCATGCGCGCATTAGCGCGCGCAAGCGGTATGAAGCTTGGCGCATTGCAATACCATTTCCGAACTTCTGAAGAGTTGCTGCGAGCATTGGTCGCTTATATTTCTGACGCTTACAACCAATCGTTTAGCAAACTACAAGACCGCGAAGAACCGCCCAGCGTTCGGGAGGTCGTGGTCTTCATTCTCGACGATACAGCGGGGGGCAACATCAGCAGTGATCATCTGTGGCCACAATTATGGGCTATGCAACAGGTGGAACCGCTGATCTCAGATCTTGTAGAAGACCTATACGCCTACTATTACTCTATCCTGACCACGGCCTTAATACGGGAGGGAAGTTCTGCGCCAAAAGCAGAGGCTCTCGCGCTGATGTCCTTGCTGGAAGGTACGACCATCTTTTTAGGTAAGGGGCGCCGCTGGGCAAATCAGACAAAAGCTGTACGAAAGACCATTCTGGAATTCGTAGAACAAAGATATGGAAGTTCGTGAATAACAAAGTGTCGCGGTCGTTTAGAAAAAAACCAAGATCCAAAAGCACATTTAGTCAGTCGTAGCTGACCAAAGATGCGGCTTCGAATCCCAATTCGCGGATCAACTGACTGCCGCCCAATGCGGGCAGATCAATCAGCGCCAAAATCAGAATATTCTGCTTCGCAACAGCGAAGTGCTCGTTCAGCAGCTCCGCACAGGCGATCGCCGTACCCCCGGTAGCAATCAGATCGTCGATAATAATCACCGTATCCTGATCTGTTAAGGCCGTATTCTTTTGGATCTCGAGCGCTGTGCTGCCATATTCCAAATCGAATTCACGACTGAACGCTGGATTCGGCAGCTTGCCGGGCTTCCGCGCCAACACCAACGGTAGGGCTAGGTCGCGAGCGAGCGGCCCTGCAAAAACAAAACCTCGACTTTCAATGCTGGCAATGGCGGTAGGATTAAATTTGGCACAGAGCTTGGCCATTTCATCACACGCCCGCACAAAGGCGCTCGGAGTTTCAAGTAACGTGGTGATATCGCGAAAAGTGATCCCGTCAATGGGATAGTCCTGCACCGTACCGATGTGCGGTTTTAAATCAAATGGGTCATTCATGACCAACAATCTACATCAGTTCTCGCACAAACGCGAGTTAATGTATATGGCTTAGGGGGTTGTTATGGCCTCAACACATCTGAGCATCGCTCTTTGGTAAGACTTACCACGCTCGTTAAACAGGTCGATTGGATTCAGCGCCGTCGGAACATAGGCAAACCCTATTCGATGCTCGGGATGCCATTGAAACACCGAGCCACCCAAACCCATCCAGCCATAAAAGCCACCGCGCCCAGCATTGAGACCAGCCTCTAAAGGACCTTTGGCCGCGTCAGACTCACTAAAATAAGCCAATCCTCCTTGAGTAAAGCTGCCCTCCATTATCATCATGCTTCGCGCAACAGGTACCGCATGCAAAGCATGGTGACCGGTTTGACCCAATACGGTATGGCCCTGAATTTGGCCACCGTTGGCCATGGCCGCGGCGAGTTTTGCAAGTCCCCGAGCAGAGCACTTCGCCCCCGCAGAGGGTATTTGCGCAGGCAGGTAGGCGGGCGAATCAAAAATCCCAAAATTTTCTTGCTTCATCCCATCCAAAGGTATTGGCAGCTTGGCACGAGCACCGCCCGAGAACGCAGCTATCAATTTGCGCGCCCTCCTGAATAACTCCGACGGTGTTAGACCAATCTTGCGAGCCTGTGAACCCGGCGAAACACTGTCTAAAAGCTGCGCCATAAGACTACGCGGTTGCACCCGGCAGACTCTGAGCGCTTCGTCTTCCGTGACATCGAAGTATACGTCGACACCAAGCGGCTCACTGATTTGCGCGCGCAGATACTCGCCGAGGGTTTTGTTGCTGGGTTCTATGCGACGAAAAATCTCATTAACGATCCAGCCGCGCGTGATCGCATGATATTCCCGGGGAGAATCCCCCTCAGGAAACCGCAGCGGGTGCCGTTCTAAAACACTGCCCACACTATTATGTTGCAGCGCGGAGGTTTCTAGCTGGGCCGCAGACAATGTTACGTTTAACTGCGCAAGCCCTCCTTCATGCCGCATCACATCGGCTACCGTCAGCGTATCCTTACCCGCACCAACAAATTCTGGCCAATAGGCGGATACAGGCTTGGTGAAATCCAATAAACCCTGATCGGCGAGCATGGCCATCAAAATTGACTCTAGACTTTTACCGCTGCTGAACACGTTTACTAACGTATCTGCGGAAAAATGATCGGAGCCAGAGCTGGCCCAGAGATCAACAACCCGCTCCTCACCCACATAGATACAAAGCTGCGCGTTCTGGTCTCTTGAGGCCGAGAGGGACTGTTGAAAAAGTTCACCCACGGGCTCAAATGCCGGTTTAACTTCACCACTAATATGCATGTGCACTACTCCCCCGTATCAAAAACTGCAACGCAAGCAGCTATAGCACAATCGACTCCCACTCAGTAAGCGCACTATCCAATCGACCGACCATATCGTGCATTTCGTCGGTGGTAATGGTCAGCGGCGGCGACAGCCAAGACGGAATACCCCGCCGGAATGCGGCTTGTCGTCTAGGCCCGTACAGACTTCCATACATAACTAGTCCATGTTTCAGGGTAATGGCCGAGTAAAGCTTCTCCGCTTGCAGCGCAGGATCGAAGAACTCCAAAGTCTGTTTGTCCTTAATCAACTCCAAGACCATCATCAGACCCCAACCGCGAACGTCTCTAACGGTCGGATGCGCTAGGAGTTTTTCGCGATAAGAAAAGAGCACTTCACTTTGCTTTCTACAGTTTTCCAACAGATTTTCATCACGAATAATGTCGATCAATTCAGCGCCTGCCGCGCAGCCTAAAGGATGCCCGCCATTTGTGAATCCATGGATAAAGTGCGTCTCGCCGGCCTCGAAAGGTGCATTAATCTCCGCTGAGACGGCTACCGCGCCAAATGGGATATAGCTGCTAGCGATGCCCTTAGCCAAGGTCATAATGTCTGGCACGACATCATAGTGATCCATAGCAAACCACTCTCCCGTTCGGCCGAAGCCGGTGACGACTTCGTCAGTGATCAACAGCACATCATAGCGGTCACAGATCTCGCGTATTGTCTGCCAATAACTGGCAGGCGGCACCACCGCATAATCTGCACCGCAACCGTGCGGTGTTGCAAGAAAGGCGGCAACCGATTGAGCGCCTTCATAGTGTATCGCGGTTTCTAGCGCTTTCGCACACTCAACACCCCACTCCTCTCTGCTAACCTCTGCTGGCCGGTCAAAGTCTGAGTACTGCCGGATGTGCGGCCACTTGGGGATCATTGGCATAAACGGTTTGTGCGAACCCGGCGACCCGGAGGCGCCGAGCGTAGCTAATGTCATACCGTGATAGCTGTCGTGAACACTGACGATCTTGTACTTATCAGGATTCCCGCGTGAAATCTGCGCCTGACGAGCCACTTTAAAGGCCGTTTCAACCGCTTCTGAACCACCGGACACCAGATAAATATGATCTAAATTTCCAGGCGTTATCTCAGCCAATTTCTTGCAGAACTTTGCGCGAAGCGGGTCAGCCAGCACTGGATGAGCGTAGGCATATTTGTCTAACTGATCCGCAATCGCCGCTTTCATACGCGGATGGTTATGGGGCAAATTGACCGCAAATGGCCCTCCAGAGGCATCGAAATAACGATTGTCTTTGTCGTCATAAATGTAAACCCCTTCAGCTCGCGCAATCTGCACATTCATCGGGTGGTATGAAAAGATGTGGCGATAGTCGCCATCAGGATTTTGATAATCCGGTAAGTTTTGACCTTGCATACTCATCGCTCACCCCCTTAGGTTATGCCCCAAAATTAGCACTTCAAGCCAATGCTTGTCAGCATATTCCTCACGACGTACGCTACTGTAAGGCGGGCTTAAATCAAGCCAGCGGCAGGGGAGCAACACAGTGAAGCGGCGCGAACTTCAGACCCGACCTGCGGATACTCCAAGCAATGACCTCGCTGAAATCCTCGAACGCGACGGCTGTGTGGTACTCGAGGACTTTGTTTCGCAATCTCACCTCGCATCCATCAATCGTGACCTGCAGCCCTTTATCGACGCCACCATGCGCTCGAAAAATAACTTTGGTGGATTTAAAACCACACGAACGGGCGCCTTAATGGCGCGTTCTCCAGCGTGTCGAGATTTGGCCATAGAGCCCCGAATACTCGAGCTCGTAGAAACCTTTCTCGGACCCTACGCCAATACTTTCCAGTTACACGTCACTCAGGCTATTCGCGTGCTGCCCGGCGAGACCGCTCAGATGCCCCACCGCGATCGCTGGGCCTGGAGCCAACTTCAGCTTCCGCCAGGAGTTGAACCTAGAGTGAATCCTGTGCTCGCCAAGCTCATGACCGAAATTGAACCCCAACTAAACCTAATGCTTGCTCTAACCGAGTTTACAGCGGCAAACGGAGCCACTCGCATAGCGCCAGCTTCAACGCGCCTGGCTGACGACGTGCAGGTGCCAGAGGAAGCCTTTGTTGCCGCCGAAATGAGCCCCGGCTCAATGCTTATTTTTACTGGCTCGGTGTTCCATGGGGCCGGCGCCAACACGAGTCAGGAAGACCGGATAGGACTGAATATCGACTATGCGGTTGGCTGGCTGCGCCAGGAAGACAACCAGTATCTCTCGTGCCCTCCGGAGATAGCCAAGGACCTGGATCCAAAGCTTCAGGAGTTGCTTGGCTATGCTGTGGGTGGTCCCTCCCTCGGCTATTTCACGCCACCCCTGCCCGCAGGTGAAGATTTATGTCCGCCACAACGTGCGCTCGAAGACGGCTTACCTACCCCCAAACTTAAACCCGACGGTCAACTGCTGACCGGAATAGAAAAGAATTAAACAACCTAAAGGATCAACCCATGAAATTAGACGGCAAGGTATCGCTCATTTCGGCATGTGGCAGAGGTATCGGTAAAGAAATCGCGTTAACACTGGCGAAAGAAGGGTCTAGTGTGGTTATTAACTCATTCAGCAATGAGAACACCCAAGCACTGGCGCGCGAGTTGGAGGACCTAGGGGCAAAGGTGGTCGCGGTCTCAGGCGATATAACAAAATCTTCAATCATCCTTGCAATGGTTGATGCTGCCATCGATGCCTTCGGCAAGATCGATATTCTTATCAACAATGTCGGCGGGGGCTCGTCCGCCGACATTACAGATAAGGACAACCCGCTTGCCGAAGTAGAAGCTTTGTGGGACGGGACCTATGCCATGAGCCTGAAAGCTCCGGTGCTCATGTGTGAAGCAGTAATGCCGCATTTCATCGAGAGAAAGTCGGGCAAGATAATTAACATGTCATCTCTGGCAGGCAGACCTGGTATGCCACACGTGGACCTTGTTCCGTTGTCATCCAGCTACCACAGCGCAAAAGCCGGATTGATTCGCTATACCCAACTGCTTGCAGATCAAGTGGGTCGTCATAACATCAATGTGAATGCGATATGCCCCGGAATAATCTACACAGACGGCTGGCGAGAACTCTCCGAGGCGATGGTCGCGAATCACCCAGACTACAAAGGTGAGAATCCACGCGAATGGTTTTTGGGTGTTGCCCAAGGCAGATATGCGGGTGACGGTATACCCCAAACTCCGCTGCGGCGGGAGCAAACCACGGCCGACATCGCCGAAGCCGTACTATTTCTAACTTCCGATGCGGCTGCAAACATCACCGGGCAGACTCTGAATGTGGACGGCGGTATGGCTAAGGACTGAGGAATGCACAATAGCCTTTGAGCATTTAGTTCGTCCATATAACGGTTTCATGGGCCGGGTCTCTAGGCGCTGAACTAGTATGATCAATTAGCACGGCTCGCTCTCGATCAGTGGGATCACCACGTTTCGGTCCAGGGTCGCAAAACCACCTCGTAGGCCCAGGTAGAGCGGTGTTGCCGATGCAGTTCCAGATACAGTTGTGCGATGCGCTCAGGATGCGCCATATTGTCATCCACCGTTTCGCCCGCTAAACGGTGCGCTCGCGAACCATCCTCGTGCTCCCAACCGATCGCCGCATCAATTGGCACGTGCGCAATATGGATTCCCTTCGGCATGAGTTCCCTCGCCATACTTTGCGCCAAACCCGATTTACCATGAGAAGCCGCTGCAAAAGCCCCGCTGAGTGGATAGCCTTTTATGGCAGCACTGGCATTCGTAAAAATAATAGATCCGCGATGCTCTAAGTCGGCGTCTGTTGCGAGCATGCGTTTGGCGGCTTGTTGCGCAACCAAAAAGGCACTGAAGGTTGAATTCTTTAAAGTTTCAAGCACCAAGTGAGGGTCGACTTCTGCTATCGGCTTGCGAAACACTTCTGCAGATCTGCCATCAATATTGTGAACCACTAGCCGTGGAGCACCTAACGTCTCATCTACCGTATGAAAAAGACTTTCGACCGCTAGCGGATCAGCGGCGTCGCACTGAATTAATTTAACATTGAGGTCGTTTTCGAGGCCCTTTAGAACGGGTTTCTCGATATTTCTCGCGGCTACGACAACACGCATACCATTTTTAGTAAAAAGCCTGGCACAACTTGCGCTAATGCCAGGACCACCGCCCACTACTATTGCAATTTCTTCCTTTACGATCGAATTCACAAGATCACCTTAGTCGACACTCCTCACAGCAGTGTAACCGTAATTCTGCCAAGACCGCGAACAATCGGTTCGAGAACTAATCATGCCCACTCGGATCATCCAGCGATCGAGCGATTGTTGAAAGTCGAAGTGAAAATTCGACACTCAGTACGCGCGTTCTAGATCTTAATAAAGAGATTCAGCAACAGGCTTAAATTGCAAAGCCCATACGGTATGCTTGACGGAATAATTTCTGGGGAGAGCTAACTATGGCCACAAATGACAGAGTGATTTCGCCCGAAGTGCTCGGATTCGACCCCGACGCGCTTGCCCAACGCTACGCCGCAGAACGCGACAAACGTATCCGCGCAGATGCCGAAGCGCAGTTCGTACAGCTTTCGCACGATTCGCCCTTTACGAACAAATATCTCGAAGAGGATCCCTACTGCAAACCGCTGGATCGTGCGCCCCTAAAAGACCAGCGCGAGGTCATTGTTATTGGCGGCGGTTGGGTCGGTATGCTTACTGCGGCGCGGTTGGTTGAGGCGGGCATTGCCGATGTGCGCATCGTCGAGAGCGGCGGTGATTTTGGTGGCACCTGGTATTGGAACCGCTACCCTGGCGCACAATGCGATATCGAGTCATACAGCTATCTGCCGCTGCTGGAAGAAACCGGCTATGTGCCAAAGCTGCGATTTTCCTACGCGTCTGAGATTTACGAGCACGCCCAGAGAATCGGCAGGCATTTCGATCTATATAAGGACGCAGTCTTTCAAACCTGGGTGACCGAGTTACGCTGGCTTGAAGACGAGTCCATGTGGTTGGTGGCAACCAACCGCGGTGATGAGATGCGCGCCCGCCATGTCTGCCTTGGCACAGGCCCAGCCAATCGGCCGCGTTTGCCCGGCATTCCTGGTGTTGAGAAATTCAAAGGTCATTCATTTCACACCTGTCGCTGGGACTACGACTATACCGGAGGCGGTCCAGACGGCGGCCTCACCGGTCTGGCAGACAAGACCGTTGCCATTATCGGCACCGGCGCCACGGCAGTGCAATGTGTTCCGGCATTAGGTGAGGGCGCGAAGCAGCTCTATGTGTTTCAGCGGACGCCATCGTCGGTAGATGTGCGCAACAACGCTGAGACTGATCCAGAGTGGGCAAAGAACCTCAAGCCCGGTTGGCAGAAGGAGCGACAGAAGAAATTCGGCGAGGCATTTTTGGGCGGACCGATCGATCCGGCTTTTGCCGATGACGGCTGGACCCGGCTGACCCGCAATGTGACAGAATTGGCCAGCCACACCGAAGGCAAGGTGCCTGGCCTTGTGCAGATTGCTGATTTCAAAACCATGGAAGAAATCAGGGGACTGGTTGACGATACCGTACAAGATCCTGAGATCGCCGAGAAACTAAAGGCCTACTACAACCAGTTCTGCAAGCGCCCCACGTTTAATGACTTTTATCTCGACACGTTCAATCGGCCCAACGTGGAACTGGTTGATGTCAGCGCCACACAGGGCGTCGAGGCGATCACTGAAAACGGCATCATCGCCAACGGCAAGGAGTACGCTGTTGACTGTATTGTTTATGCCAGCGGTTTTGAAATCACCTCCAGTTATGAGCGGCGTCTCGGCATTCCGATCTTCGGCGCTGGCGGCAAGTCGATCTACGAACATTGGCAAGAAGGCATGCGCACCATGCACGGACTGATGGTCAGCGGTTTCCCAAACCTATTCCTCTGCGGCGGCGGTTTTGTATTTCAGCTCGGCGCCAACTATGCCCACGGCATCGATGTGCAAGCCGGACACGTGGCTTATACGATCAGCGAGTTGGGCAAACGCGGTGTCAAAGCTGCAAACGTATCGGTTACAGCAGAGGAGCATTGGATTGCCGATCAACTTGAAACTAAGGGCGGCGGCTTCGTACTTGGGGGATCGCCCGACACCTGCACACCCGGCTATTACAACCAGGAGGGCACCACTCAGCGTTACCGCAATGTGCGGCGCGAGACCTACAGCAAGGGCGTTGGCGCCTACATGAAGTTGCTGCGCCAGTGGCGTGACGATGGCGAATTGGAGGGTCTGGAGTTGAACTAGCAGCGCATAATTCGTTTTAACTCGTCAGGAAAATAACGAGCCTTGAGGAGTATGCTTGCTCTGATCTCCCAGAGGTTACGAGGTGTTCAGCAGGAACTGGCGGCTAAGAACCTCGTCAACGCTGTCAAACCGCGTGAGCGGCAACTAGTAAGCAGCTCGATGCGCCTGCTACGAAAGATAGACGCTCATTCAAGAGCGTCTGCTATGGTTTTGTCAGAGCCCTACCGATAGGCACCTGCAAGCGAGTAGGAAGGTCTCGTTATCGACATATAAAATTTTCCGAACGGTTAGGATCGCCATTGCCGTTGTAGCGAGCTAGTGCGGGATAAGCGCAGAGCGGACGGGTAAAGTCTTCGTCGGATGCCGCTGGCTGCTGAGAGCGATCAAGTGAGAATTGTTTCATCCCAGTCTTCGCCTCTATTCTGTCAGGTGCTTCACCGTTCTCGCGCCATATGACCAAGGGGTCCACATAATCTGCTACCCAGGCACCTGGACCAGCAGCACAATGCACCATCCCGGGAACCATAAAAAGCCGGAAGAATTCCGCGGTCTTTGCCGCACCACCGTGCTGTTCCTCAGCCTCCTCCAAATAGTTTATGGCCCGCTGAGGCCGCAAGGGATAATCGTTCCAACCCTGATACATAATCAGCTTCCCACCATTCGCCGCAAAGTCTGTCAGATTCGCGGTCTGCACGTCAGTCACAGCCATGGCCGGCACCAATTGGGTTCGATCATTGTTGGGATCGAACTTAGTGATATCGAATTCGGGCTCGTGCCGCATCAGGAGAGCAAGCGTATCAGCCATACCCCCAATAAGAGATTCAGACCCCAAGAGCTGATGCTTCAACATCCAGAACTCCCAGTCGCCCGCCGCCTCCGCTCCGGGTAGCACGCCCGGCGAGACCATTTTCCCAGTCGCGTCAAACTGGTCGGCATACATGTAGCGCGCCGTGTCGACCTGCCCGGCTGTAAGGCAACTGCTGGTTTGACCGGAGGTGCAGACGAGCTTGTCGAGCTCAAGTCGCTCCTCAGTGCACAACCGAGGGTCATTAATTACGCCATCCTTTACCCCATCAAGCGAATCGCAGGCTCGCCGAGAATTATCATCCAGCACAGACATTTCCTTCCGCGTTAACGGACTCCTCTCCTGCTGTCTAGCACCACCTATCATCCAGGACGCGAATTCTGCGAACTCGAAGGCAGGTGCACCCGCGATGATACCGTCATAGTCGTTAGGAAATCGGATCGCTTCCATCAATGCGGCCCGACCGCCGTTGGAGCAGCCGTTAAGATAGCTGTATTTGATGGGCTTGCCGTAATATTGCTTAACAACAGCTTTACTGAACAGCGTTGCGAGATGAACTCCTCGGTAGGCGTAGTCAATTGTAGCTTCCGGCTGGGACATAAACTCCATGGTTTGGCCTTCATGGCCGGTGTCAGTAGAGGCCATAGCAAAACCCCGGTTCAGAAGTGATGTGGTGTCGCCAATTGAGCCCGCACCACCTCCAACCGTCGAGAACATGATACGCCCGTTCCAACCTTGAGTAGGCATCCGAACCTCGACACGTATCGCTCGATTCACAACCCCGCGCAATCGGCAGTGCTCGGGGTTACTCGCGTCAGCGGAAACCAAGAACCCAGGCTCAACTGCCCAAGAGAGATCTGTCATCTTGTACAGGTTATGGCAGGTCTCATCCGCGACAACTGTTATGGATTGTGAGATCGCGGCAATTATCAGAAGTATTCGTATGCTTGTCATTGTCCTTACTGCGTTACAAATGTTGTGCGACTCTCCGAACAATAGCAAAAGATGTATTCATCAACCACTTGATGCGTTTAAAAGAAAACAAAGGATCTAACAACAACGTTTTTCCTGCACCGTGCATCCTCTGGCGCTGTGGGATCAACACATGCCGAATGGAAAGACCACCGAGACACAGAGCCATCGGTTACCGAGTCATAACATTTCAGCATTGAGACCTCGTGAGGAGCTTGCTGTGGCAACCAGTACCACTCATGCTCGGGACGATAGGTGAAGCGCGTCGTCTCGCCTACTCTGTCGTCATAAACTCTGTAATTGTTGATATACGGTTGATCCGAAAATGAGGGCCACGCGCATAGTACGAAAGGATTTTGCTCCACTGTTTCCATCGGTTTAGCCAAATTAATTGACATGAACCTTCTAGACATTCTTTCATCAGCTTGTGCTTGTGTGAAATTTTGAGTCCTGCCGAAATTCCTCAAATTCTCCGTTAACAGCTCTCTGCAACGAACCCGGCCGCTATTATCATTTAAATCATTATGGACAAGATTCGCGTAATTCGCGTTCACACCGGGATTCTTTTTATCCTGATCCTCAGTTCGATCACCTTGGTAATCTTTATCAAAAACATCATGGTTGTAGACTAGAGCGTCTACTGCATCCGGAAAGAACTCCAGCAGTAATTTCTCCATCTCCGGGTAAAAAACTCGTCGAACCTCTTGTGAGTCGTAAAAATTCTCGCACTCAGATTGGCAGTGAGCCAAGGACAATCCCAGCCTATCCATGCACTCTGGGCTCATTGGATCAAGACCCTGGTGATACTCAGAGATTCTTCTAGCATCCCTCAAAATCTGTGGAAAGTAGAGGCTCCGTCTTGCGTTGTCTCGTTCATCCTTTGCCAGTGCAGCGGCGTCTAGTTTTCGCGAAGGATCTTTCCAAAGAGCGTTTGATGAGACTATGGAATACGAGGGGGCTTCGTAAATTGTATACTTCAGCGGTAACGCTACACCGCCCTCCGGTACCGCAAGTTCGGCCGACTCTATATATTTCATACATTCCGCATATCTGCCAAAGCCCTTGCCCCACTTGGTTTCGATCGGACCAGACGAGGCATTCTCTATAAATTCGATAACTTCTTGTCCCTCGCCACTGGCAATTTGACGTAACGCATCTGCAGTCGCTGCCTCGGTGCCCGCGTCACCGTTTACGTCTCTGGACAGGTAAGACATACCACCATTCGCAGCAATAGGCGCTCTCTGGCCCGAAGTAATCTGTAATGACGGCAAAAAAGATTCGGATCTGGATGCACCCAGTACGTTTTTATCTTCTTCCAACAAACTCATGCTTAGTCTCCTCAGAAAATCTAAAAAAATTGATTCGCTCTAGAAATAGATCAACGTAAAACCTTAGGCTAATAGATCTGACGAATTAATTTTGGGCGTCCCCACTGGCGAAAATTGACAGAACCGCCGGCATACCCTCAGCCAAGAGCGTCCAAGTTGCTTCCTCGGAAACAGACCACAGTTCTCCGGTATCGGTACCAACCAGCACTCCGCCGATTTCATCTGGATTAACGGTTAATCCATGAAAATTGGCGACCGACGGCGAATGGCTTTTATCGCAAAGCGACGTCCAACTGTGACCTTCGTCATCAGATCGATACAACATAGCCTGAGCGCCGCCTTGGTCTTTAAAGCTCGAAAAGGCCGTTGGTGCGCTTGCTACAGTTAAGCTAAATGGATGTCTAGGGTCTATGCACATCGGCCGAGAATATCTCGGCGTGACTCCTTTCCACATATAGTCCCAACTCTCTCCAAAATCCTCGCTTCTAAAAACGCCAGCATTACCTTCGACCATTGCGGCGATTCCATCGAGTCTTCCATATCCGGTAGAAGCGAATAACACCCCCCGCTTGCTCGGATGCGGGAACATCATATGGAGGTCGGGATTACCGCCCGGCGTGTTAAATCTCCAGCTAGCACCGGCATCATCGCTGTACATAATTCCGCCCACTTCAACACCTACCCAGAGCACATCAGGGTTATCTGCGTCAGTTACGATCGCCCTAGCTTGGCTAGCCATTGCCGGTTCCACCGGTATGCACCAGCCTTGTTC
This sequence comes from Gammaproteobacteria bacterium, assembly GCA_002684495.1. Lineage (GTDB taxonomy): Bacteria > Pseudomonadota > Gammaproteobacteria > Pseudomonadales > Azotimanducaceae > UBA4421. The sequence goes on from NYVG01000014.1 coordinate 71,186, forward strand.
CTCTACGACTCTCGCGAAAGACTCGAGCTTTTCCCAGTTTTCACCAGCATCTGTACTTTTGAAAAGTGCTGCCGGATACGTTCCAGCATAAAGAGTGCCATCGATAGCCCGACGAACCTGCCAAACGGTATAGTCGGCCATGTCAGGACCTGACCAATGAACACCTAAATCCGAACTGACAAATAAGCCTTGGCTTGTTCCTGCGAAAATGTCCCTTTCTAGCCTGACTATTTCCCGAACACCTTTCGCATTCAAAACTAGGCTCGCTGAGCCGTTTACGATCTCGAATAAACCTTTTGAGGTGCCCGCTAATATTTTCATTTCACCCTTCTTAGTTTTTGCCAAGGCGCCCAGCATTTTCCTTTAGAACCCCAACAGGTCTTACCAAATATATGGTGTAAGCCGCTCATGCGGAGCCCTTGTCATCCGACATCGAATCGCCGGCGGATTCGGGTGTCGCTAGGCGCTGGCGATATTCCTGCAATGCTGCCTGCACGTCAGCAAAATTGCTTCTGGTAAGGTCATATTTGCTAATCAAATAGGCGGGAATGAGTAATAGCGAGTTAATGATAATCGCATCTGTAATTGCCAGACGGAACAAAACATCTTCATTGATTTCAGACTGCCCTTGCCCGGACGGAAAACCAATAAAATACTCTAGTAAAAAACCTCCGATAATGACTCCAAGACTGCCCACAGCTTTAGTGGAGAAAGCCACGCCGGCGGCGAATACACCTTCCTGACGCTGCCCTGTTTTTAGCTCTTGATCATCCACTAAGTCAGCTACCATAGAGATAAACATAATCCCCGCGAGTACGGAGAAGAAAAAGTTCATCGTTGCAATTAGGGTGATTAAAGGCAGAAACAAGCCACTCTCGTATTCAGGAAAGATGCCACTTAGTCTCGCGGTTACCCCCACCATACTCATTATCATTCCGCCCACTAAGGCGAATGCGAGGGCCCGATGCTTCTCGAACCGCGCTTGAAATTTCATAACCAGCAGCACTGCGATTATTGGACCAATTGGGACAAACGCGGTTATCACACCGATATCTTCTCCAGTCAGCCCCCAGAAATAGGTGTTAACAAAAATGTCGAAGAAGCCTAAAACTCCGAGGACACCAAAATTCATTAAGCTGCCAGTCAGCAGCAACACAAAATTACGGTTAGTTAGTGCTGATCGAATTGAGCCAAAGAGATATAACAAATCGAAAGCCTGAGTGTCCGTACTCTGATAAAAGTACGGAACCTGATCGCGAGTGAAATGTGTCGTGATCAAACACCACATCGTAATCAAAGCGCCCAGCAGCGGCGCGAACATCACATAGTTTTCGGGATTAAGCTGGCCTTGCGAAAACGCGTCCGAGCCACTGAATATAAAAGTGAAGATCAGATAGCCATAGAGAGCACCCAAAACGTAGCTTACGATCATGCGCCAGCCAACGACCTCGGATCGTTCAGAATAGCTGTCCGTCAACTCCGCCGTCATCGCGCTCCAAGGGACACTAAAAAACGTAAAGGTAAGTCGAGTCAGTATCAGAAACGTAAAAAGCCATGCAATCAATGCCAATTCACCTAAGCCTGAAGGTGGTGCAAAAAGCAGCGCGATAAAAACACCCAGTGGAACCGAGGCGGCGTACATTAGAGGATGCCTGCGCCCGAGCTTCGTCTTTAGAGTGTCGGAATATGAGCCGACCAAGGGGTCAGAAAATGCGTCTAGCAGTAACGCCAAACCCATGCCAATTGAAATAGTGCTCGCCGAAACGCCGAGTATTTGGTTGTAATAAAGTGCCAGCAAAGTGCCAATAGCACTGTTCATATGGCTGCCCGGCATTTCGCCGAGTCCGTAAATTAGCTTCGTTCTTAACGGGACCTTGCCGCGCCTCTCCCGTGCCCGTCGAAAATTACCCGCTGCCATACCATGCCCCCCGAAACTCTACGATTCAGTTCATCAATGGCTCTAAGGGCGCCAGTCCCAAAGCCTCTCTGTGCGTATTGTGATAATGCTGCAACGCGGGCTCGTTCCTGCCGAAGATATAATGATCCTGTGCTCCGGACGTAGCGCCCGTCTGGATTGTTGCCGCTGCTGCGTAGTCTTCATCGACGACAACTTTATTGAATCCCAAGAATCTGCTCTCCTCTAGAGCAGTCTTACCCTCTTTTTTTAAGTGGTCGAGCAGTGCTGGCCGCAAATAATAGGTGTGATACGTCTTCGACTTTGCCGGATCTTTTGGATCCGGATACATCTTGAGCATATCAACACCTGCAGGATCAACTAAAAATATGCAATTGGGATAGAGAAAGTAAACGTTAAGGGTGACATCTCGATAGGGCCATTTTTCTATAGGTATATTGTGATCGTGCACATACTTAAATGGCTCCTTGCTAGCGAACACCATTCTGCTATTTCTTTCAAAGGTGTCCCAAGTCTGTAGGTTCCCGACAATGTCATTTGCTAATGATGATTTGTGCAGTACATCAAAGTGATAGTTCTCCCCAAAGGTGTCTATCGCTAATTTCCAGTTAATGCTCGCCTCGATTACCTGCTCCTCTGCAAAAGGATGCTCGTCTTTTAGCCAATTCCCGAAGTCTTCTGAAAGACCTCCCATAACGTCAGCTTCGGTAAATGAACTGCCGACCGATGGTCGAACCCAGAGCATGCCATTGGCCTCTAGGCATGGTAATTCAGTGAGGCCTAGGTCTTTTTTGTCTGCGCAACCGAAATGAGATTCTCGATTTATGGCGATCAGCTCACCGGTATTATCGAAGTTCCAAGCATGAAAGGGACAAATGAAGCGTCGTTTCCTGCCACGCCCTAGTGGCGCAATCTGCGCTCCTCTGTGTCTGCAGATATTCAAAAAGGCGCGGAACTTGCCGTTCGCGTCGCGTGTAAGCAAAAGCGGTTGGCCAGTCTCATTGGTGGCAAAGTAGGTGTCGTTGTCCGGTAAATCGGTGCTTAGGCCCAATAAAAGCGGAGTGTCCCGGAAAAACGCTTGCCTCTCCTGCTCCAACCGCTCCTTACACGTAAACTCCGAGACCGGAACTTTGACCGCATTGGCGGCTGACGCGCTTGAGTTGTCCAGAAAGCCGCTGGAAAGTTGAGAAAGCACTTTTAACTGCGTCTGTACATCCATAACAAAAGTCCAATCCTCGACTCAATAACAATGCTTTTAGAACGTAGACGAAACGTAAACTGAAAACCAGAGTTTCTGAGCAATGAAAACTAGCGTTTAAATCTTAGTCTCCAGCTACATAACGACTTTGCATTGTTGTAAGACAGTTTCAGTTTGGATTTCTTCGAGCAGTTGCCGCCTCTATATTCTGCGTCAAGTTTGGCCAACGGTTCAGCAAAGGCTACTCACGTAATTTTTTTGCTGTATTAATAGACTTAGTTTGCGCCTTCTAGGCGCGCAGGCTAGGCCTGAACTAAGCGCAACATAATATTGCCCTCGCCGCGGGTATCAAAGTAGCTGCTGCGACCATCGGCACTTGTGCCCAGGCAAACTACCCCATTTTCTTGCATACGGGCTGTTTCATATACCAGATCAGCCACTGCAAACGAGATGTCATTCACGCCGTCGCCGCGCAACCCTAAAGACGCGGCATAAACGCTAGTGTCTGAGGTCGCTGTGAAAAAGTCGAACGTAAGCGGGCCTACCGCCACACTTTGACAAACGCTGCCAATCTCAGCGTCACTGACTGCCTCAGTCGCTTCAGGAAAACCGATGTCAGCATAGTAGGTGACCGTCGCAGCGAGATCTTTAACCCCAATACCTACGCCTAGAAAGCGCCATGAGTTAACCAAGGGGTGTGCTTGATTGTTGGCTTTCCAGGCTTTTTCCCAGTCGGTTGCAGGCGGACGCAGGGAAATCATTAGATCTCCGTGCGTTCGAGTATCGAGATAATTTTCTACAGTTTTACCATTGACTAGGGCGTTAAACATCAGCGCACAGCCTTTGCGTAAAAAGAATTCGGTGTCGGCTTCGACAGAGGGTGTGTTAAAGCAAATGTGGTTTATACCAGGGCCTTTGCGAGCCAAATACTCGCTGAGAAACATACCGGGGCCCGGACGCATGGGGTAACACTCCAACTGGCAGTCGCCAATTTGGCTCTCGCCGTCGTTAAATGTGTGCGCACCACCCGTAGTATAAGTATTTGTTATCGGATCTCCTTCAAGAGTTTGATAGAAAGTCAGCGATCCCTCACCCGGCTCATGAGGTAATAACGGCTGAGGACCAACGCTGACACCGACACCGATCGATTGAAAGTGCCGCAACGTGGCATTGCGGTTACCAATGGTCATGCCCACATGATTGAGTTCCCAGTCTTCTCCCATGCTCTACCTCCTCTTTCAACGCACTGTTGCTGATACTGACAGCCTGTCCAAATGACATTGCAGCTGAGCAGCGCGGCCGCGAACTCGGGCCTCAGCGCAGACGCTGCCTGCTAATCAAACGACTCGATGAGACAACTAAGCCATATACCCACCGTCGACGCAGAGAATAGTTCCAGTGACATAGCTCGCTGCATCAGAGGCCAAAAACACTGCAGCATTGGCCATTTCTTCAAAGGTCGCTACCCGACCTAGCGGTAGGTTTTCTGGCCCGGTGGACCATGCCTCAAACTTTTCTTGTTCGCTCATTTCCGGGCGCGGTGGCGGCGGTTGCTTAGGTGCTCGATCAGGATTTTCGCGATAAAAGTCACCCGCTGGATGCTGTTCCCATTCTACCAGCGACGGCGCGATTGCATTGACCCGGACATTGGATGGACCCAGATACCGGCTGTATTGGCGCGTCATCATTGCAATACCAGATTTGAGAATAGCGTAGTTACCCATACCCTTATCCGCGTGCGCTTTCAAACCACCGCGAGAGGTAAGATTGATAATGCTGCCGCTGCCCTGCGCCTGCATAATGGGTGCAACCGCCTGATGGGTATGCCAGTACCCCTTTAAGTTAACGTTAGTTAACTCATCCCACCCCTGATCGTCCAGATCCAATAACGATTTACGATGATAGCGAACCGCCACATTCATAAGAATGTCGATACCGCCCAGCACATCCATAGCTTGGGCAACCAGCTCGTCTACTTCCGATTTTTGGGAGATATCAGTTTTAACAGCAAGCGAGCGCCGACCCATACCCGCAATTTCATCAGCTACAGACTGTAATGCGCCGTCTTCATTGTTTACGTCTGTCACGATCACATCGGCGCCGGCTTCAGCCAAACCAAGAGCAAACCCCTTCCCCATATTTCTTCGGCCGCCGACCACAATTGCTTTCTTCCCTGCTAGCGAGAAATCTGCAAGCGCCATGTTTCCCCCGTTTTACGTTTACTTCATTAAGGTATGAGTATCACGCGCCCCACAGCTTGTCGAGATTCGATGTAAGCATGAGCGGCCGCGGCTTCTGCTAGGGGATAAGTTCGATCGATCAGCATGCTAAGGCTTGCCGAAGCCATTTGTGCGAGCAAGTCACGGATCATTTCCTGGGCACGGGCCGTCGCCACTTCAGCCCCCAAAAATACTCCCGTGAGACTCTTGTTTCCCGGTGCAAGACCGCCAATATCGATTTTGCTGAAGTCTCGACTGGCAGTACCGACACTGACTATGCGTCCACGGCGCCCGGCTGAGGCTATACTCTTTTCAAGCACGTTGCCGCCAACTGGGTCGACCACTAAGTTCACCCCTTTGCGTTCGGTCAGACGCATAACTTCGTCGGTTAAATTCTGAGTGGCGTAGTTGATGCCGGCATCTAACCCAAAATCAGCAAGACACGCCAAGCGCGCATCAGAGGAGGCAGTCGCGTAGACCGTGGCACCGGCTTGTTTCGCCAGTTGAATACAGGCGATTCCCACACCGCCCGCACCACCCTGCACAAGGACTGTTTCGTCAGCGCGCAGGCGTCCAAATTCAAACAACGCATCATGAGCGGTCCCGTAGGTTACCGGTATGCAGGCACCTTGATCAAAAGAGACATTGTCGGGCAGCGCCCAGCATGTGACGCTCGACACCACGCGCTGCTCCGCGTGGGAACCCGCCCCACTGAGCGTGGTTACACGATCACCCACTTTAAAACCGCTCACTTCTGCGCCCAACTCTGAAATAACGCCCGCAGCGGTATAACCGACCACTTGGTCTTTACCTCCAGTTTCGATGAATGCGCGAGCAAGCACGTCGCCTCCCTCGATGGAAATGGCCTTTACATCAATTTTGACATCTTTTGGACCACAAATCGGATCCGCGACGTCTTCATAACGGAAGACCTCCGGAGCTCCAGGTTGGTTGTAGACTGCTGCTTTCATTCTTTATCGTCCTTGTCTATAAGTGAGTGTGGGGCTGAGTGTTTTGTTACCGCACTCTGCGAGTGGATTAAGTAAAACAACTTACGGGGGAATAGGAAATGGCGCATGACATCATCATTCGGAACGGCCTCATAGTCGACGGATTACTCAATCCTGCCTATTCAGGCGATATTGCCATTGACGGCGACACGATAAGCGCACTGGGCAAGGTAGAAGCAAAAGGTCATCGAGAAATTGATGCCGAAGGCGCTGTTGTTACTCCCGGTTTTATCGACCTACACACGCATATGGATGCGCAAATTGGTTGGGATCCTCAGGTTACGCCGGCATCGTGGCACGGGGTCACGTCGATTCTCATGGGCAATTGCGGGGTTTCTTTCGCACCAGTACGACCTCAAGATAAAGAACTATTGGCCGAAATGATGGAGTCAGTAGAGGACATTCCGAGACAAGCCATTCTGTCAGGACTGTCGTGGCAGTGGTCAAGCTTCGGCGAGTATCTGGACGCAATCGAGCAATGCAAACCTGCCGTCAATGTCGCGGCCTTGGTCGGTCATGCCGCCACTCGTTTCTATGTTATGGGTCCTCGTGCCGTAGAAGAAGCACCAACGGCAGATGACATTACTCAAATTGCCAAACTTGCCGGAAAATCTGTAAGAGAGGGCGCGATCGGATTTTCGGTAAATCGGTTGAAAGCCCATCGGCTTCCGGACGGACGCTGCATTCCGGGAACCTTCGCTCCAGAGGAAGAACTTGTTGCAATCGCCAAAGAAGTAGGCGCCGCGGGCGGCATAATGCAAAGCGTAATCGAAGCACATCCGTTAGAAGAGGAAATGCGTATTATGCACAGGCAGCTAGAGGCAGCCGGCACCCACATGCTCTTTAGTGCTCCTTGGCTGCCGGGCAAAAATGGCGACAGTGCATACCAGCCGGCCATCGACTCAATGCGCGCAGCTGGGCTTAACGTTACTGGAACAACGCAACCCCGCGCTGCTGGGTTTTTGTCTGGACTGAATACTTTTATCTTGTTTAGCCTGCGCTCAAAAAGTGAAAGTTGGCAAAAACTGCAGCGCACTCCAGTGCCAGAGCGGCTTGCTTTGATTAAAGACCAAGCCTTTCGGGAGCAACTTATTGCAGACGGAAAGGCCATGCAGCTCGCCGAGCACATTGGCCAAACCCTATCCTCGCCAAAGTTTGGGCTACCCTGCGAAAAGACTTTCTGGATGGGTAACGCTGAACGGCCCAATTACGCGCATCAACCCGACCAATCATTAGCACATCTCGCCAAAGCCGCTGGCGAACATCCAGTAGAAACCTGGTTGCGTTTGCAGCTTGAATCCGACGGAAAAGGTTTCTTCCACGTGCGCTTCGTAAACGAGGATCTGAGTGTGCTACCGAACTATATGGGTGCGGATTGGGTTGTACCGGGCGTCGGCGATGCGGGCGCTCATGTCAGTTTGATTATGGATGCAGGCTGGACCAGCTTCTTTATTTCGCACTGGCACAGAGACACTGGCACCTACTCGCTAGAAGAGACCATTCACATGCTGACCGCCAAGCAAAACCGCGTCCTTGGGCTGCCGGATCGTGGAGCGCTGATCGTCGGCAATAAAGCCGATATCAACGTTCTGGATATCGATCGGGTGGAAGAACGCCAGCCGCAACGAGTCGAGGATTTCCCCGGCAATGCGCCGAGGCTTATCCAACGCGGCGTAGGCTATCGCCAAACACTCGTTAATGGCGAAGTCATACTGGAGAACGACGAACTCACAGGAACTCGAAGTGGCGTAATGCTACGCAATAACACAGGCGCCTAAGATCTGCAGTTAGTCCAGTACTCGGTGCCGCAAAGACCGATCTCGCTGAACGCTTCGAACTTGTCAGCGTTGCTTACCACGTATCAATATAAGGGTACTTTTTCTCCGTACGATGCGGTTTGGGTGGGACTCGTTTTAGACTTTCGGCAATCCAAGAACGCGTTTCGGCAGGATCGATCACATCATCGATCCCGCCACCCGCTGCCGCATTGACTGCTTTTGCAGACTCATAAGCCCGATCCACTCGGCTATTAAATTCGCTCGCGCGTTCCTCGGGATCTTCTATAGCCATCAATTCCTTGCGATAACCCAACTTCACCGACCCTTCGATATTCATGCCTGCAAACTCCGCCGTAGGCCATGCAACGGTAAAAAACCCAACTAAGGCACTAGCGCCACACATGGCCTGCACCCCCAGCCCATAGGCCTTGCGCACGACCACACCAAAAAGGGGGGTAGTTAAATTGGCGCCGGCATTGAACATGCGCACGCAGTGACGCACCAGAGCGGTGGCCTCGACATCAGGGCCAACCATCATTCCAGGGCAGTCCATCAGGCTAAGGATTGGGATATCAAACGCGTCGCACAGCTGAATAAAGCGTGTGCCTTTATCAGCAGCATCTGAGTCGATTGCACCCGCCAAATGATGCGGATTATTTGCGATAACCCCCATCGGCCGCCCTTCTACCCGGATGAAACAGGTGATTACACCAACACCGAAACCGGCGCGAATTTCCAATACGGAATCCCGGTCGGCCACGGTGGATATGATTTCTCGCATATCGTAAAGACGCAGACGATTTTCCGGCACGATATGGCGCAATTTACGCTGATCGGGTGCCTCCCATGTATCAATCGAACCTTGAAAATAGGACAGGTACTGTTTGGCCACCCGCACCGCTTCCGCTTCGTCTTCGACCAAAATATCTACAACGCCATTTGGTACCTGAAACGACATCGGACCAACTTCCTCTGGCGTATAAATACCTAGGCCGCCGCCCTCGATCATTGCCGGACCGCCCATGGCAATGGTCGAGTCTTTGGTCGCGATGATCACGTCACAACAAGCAAGCAACGCCGTATTCCCGGCAAAGCAGCGGCCGTGATTAACGCCGATCATAGGCACCGCGCCAGAGAGCTTGGAAAATTGCGTGAACGTATGGGTATCAAAGGCTACCGCAGGACCGGTGGAATCATCGCCCGGACGACCACCGCCACCCTCTCCAAAGAGAACAATGGGCATACGAAAACGTAGCGCTAATTCGAACATCCGATCCTGTTTGTAGTGATTACGCGCACCCTGCGTCCCCGCCAGAACCGTATAGTCGTAGTGCACCACCATGGCTCGCGCGGCTTCTTCTCCGAACAGATCCGAGTTTATAGTTCCCGTACCAGCTACCACGCCATCTCCAGGGGTGCGCTGCCGCAGCGTGTCCATATCCTGTCGCTTGTGTTGACGTGCAACCACTAATGGCCAGTACTCCTTAAACGAGCCGGCATCCATGAGTTCGGAAATGTTTTCCCGCGGCATCCGTCCGCCGCGGGCATGCCGCTTGGCCACTGCTTCCTGTCGATTCTCATCGAGCGTATAAGCATGACGGTCGAAGTTCTCCCGTAAATCATCGCGAATATGATCTAGATCTACAGTCTCCTCGGTAGCAGTCCGTCCGCCGCTAACAGAGGCTTCTTCAACGAAAATCATAGGATACGCTTCGCGCACCACATCGCCGGCAGCCATAGTCACCTGCCGCACAATACCGTCGTGTGCAGCAGCAATGACGTGCTCCATCTTCATAGCTTCCACCACAGCTAACTGCTGGCCGGCGCGCACCTCATCTCCAACAACAACGTCAATACTGACAATCGTGCCCTGAATCGGCGAACTCACTGCATTGGATCCGTTGGGACCAACCACCGCCGGAGCAGCCTCCACTGCTGCATTTTTCCGAGATTTAACTTCAGCATCATGCGCAAATAACGCCAATGGGTCTGATGTATCAACCTTTGCGCCGGCAAAGCCGTCCTCAGCTGCCGCAGGCTGCATGCTTAAAAAACGCTGTCGCGCCTCAGAAGGCTCGGCCAGCAAGGCCATGTTCAAGTCGACCCATCGAGTATGGATATCGCCAACTTTGAAATCAGCATGACCAACTAAATTCATCAAAAATTCGATGTTGGTATTTACTCCCTCGATCCGAAATTCTGCTAAAGCCCGAACCGTTTTTGCGCACGCGGCTGAAAAATTCGGCGCGTTGTGCGCAACTATTACCTTTGCTAGCAAGGAATCAAAAGCTGTCGAGGTCTCGTAACCAACATAGCCAAACCCGTCCACTCTGACACCGGGACCGCTGGGCGGCTCATAGGCGCTTAGAATGCCGGAACCGGGCCAAACGCTACCATCAGCATTCAGGGTTTCCATGTTCACGCGAGCTTGCACAGCAAAACCTCGGGGTTTCGCAGGTTTATCTAGGCCCAGCGATTCAAGGCTCGCGCCCATAGCTACCTGGATCTGACTCTGAACCAGATCAAAACCTGTAACTGCTTCGGTTACCGTATGCTCAACCTGCAGCCGCGCGTTCGCCTCAATAAAAACGAATTCAGGAGCATTGGCTGACGAATTCACGAGAAACTCGAACGTACCGAGACTTTGATAGCCCTCTTGTTCTGCAAGTGTAGTCGCAGCGTCGATCATGCGATCCCGCAGCACCGCGTCCAAAGCCGGTGCGGGGGCTATTTCTACCAACTTCTGATTACGCCGCTGCGCGGAGCACTCGCGCTCACCTAGATTGCTAACCGCGCCATGCTCGTCGCCTATAATCTGCACTTCAACGTGACGAGCTTTTGCCATAAACGCTTCGACGTAAACGTCCGCAATACCAAAGGCAGCTTCGGCCTCAGACTGGCAGCGATGAAATAAAGCCTCCAATTGCTCAATATCCGTTACAGCACGAGTGCCCCGGCCACCGCCACCTGCGAGTGCCTTAATCATGATTCCATCGGGGTGTTGAGCAAAAAAGTCTTTTGCCTCAACTAGGGTCACCGCGCGATCTAGGCCAGGCATCACTGGCACTCCCGCTGCAGTAGCAGCAGCACGGGCGCGAGCCTTATCTCCAAACAAGCTTAAGTGCGCAGCGCTGGGACCTATAAATTTAATCCCTGCATCGGCACATAACTGCGCAAAGGCATCCTGCTCAGAGAGAAAACCATAACCGGGATGAATAGCGTCGCAATTCGACTCTTGCGCCGCCGCTATAACACCCTCCATATTGAGATAAGCCGCAGCCCCCACGCCGTCTAACCGAATCTTTTCGTCTGCTATCTGAGTATGCAAACTCCGCGCGTCGTCGTCGGAGTAAACCGCCACGGTACGTAGGCCTAAGTCTTGAGCTGCTCGCGTAATACGAATCGCAATCTCACCCCGGTTTGCAACCAAAATGCCCTTAAAACTCATAGTTAACCCCCATATAAATATCTTCTAATTCTGCTAGTAGTATCCCAGAGTGCCGGTGATTTGAGCCTCCACTAACGCGTTATATTCGTCATCAGTGATGCCGAGTTCCTCAACTAGCACCTCGCGGCTGTGTTCACCCACTCGAGGAGACGGCTTCAAGGTAAGCGCTTGTGAAGCTGAAAAATGCCAAGGTTCGGAAGGCAACAAAGACGGACCAGCCTCATCATGATAGACGCTCTTGATAAAGCCGTTTTGACCAAGCGCACTCCCCGGGTCGGTGTAGAGTTCGTACAAAGGCATAACTCGAGCGGCGACAACGCCGGCCTGACACAAACGGGCTTCCAAGTCATGCACATCTTGGGTACTACACCATGCTTCCAGCAAAGCTTCCAACTGATTCTCGTGTTGTTTCCGAAAAGCAGCCGTCAGCCATGTTGGTTCAGTTAATTTCCCACCAACCATATTTGCTAAGGTACGCCACTGCTCATCCGTCTCAACGCCAAGCGCCAGCCATTGGTCGTGCTGGCACTGGAAGTAATTGTGCGGTGCCATCCACGGATGCCGGTTACCGCCGGGTCGGGGTACGTCACCAGTGAGCTGATATTCAATTAGCGCATCACCGCAGACGGTGGTCATTGCCTCCATCATGGAAAGGTCAACGCGCTGTGCTTCCCCGCTTCGATCACGCTGATGTAACGCAGCCATGATCCCGCTGGCGGCCATATAGCCAGACAGCGGGTCGGGAAAGAGGCCAGCGGTGTTCATACCCGGGTCACCCGCATACCCATGCAGCGAAGAAAAACCAGACATAGGCTCGGTACTAGCACCGTTAGCCGGATAGGCACTGAATGGTCCGCTGCTGCCATATCCTGAAATAGATGCCCAAATCATGCCAGGACGAAGCTCGTGAAGTTTCTCTAAAGTCACGCCCCAGGAAGGCATGACACTCGCACGAAAGTTGTCCAGCAGGACATCGAACTTTGGCAAAAGCCGCCAAAACAGGTCCATGCCACGCGGGTCTTTTAAGTTGAGGGTTACTTCACGCTTATTTAGGTTGACTGCGTTATACAGAGACGATGTATTTAGGGGGTGTTGCTTACGACTTTGGTCAACCACACCGGCAGGCACTTCATTACGCACGCGCCGCCACACATCTGGACGCTGCAGGCCACCCAGTTGTACTACGTCTGCGCCAAGCAGAGAAAAGATCTCGGATCCAAAAGTACCCGACCATGCTTGACCTAAACTTAGCACGCGCAGACCTGCGAGCGGACCGGCACCCTTAGCGGTGCCATCAAGCCGCCGTTTCGCGTCTTCTATAGGCGTTTTGGAAGCTATCGTTTGCCTGGTTTGCGCCATAGCTTCGTCGGCTTCAATAGACACAAAACTAGAAGGTGAGTTGAAAACAGCATTTTCGACTCTTGCTGTAGGCGCAGGTAAACGCAATTTCCAGGGTGCTGATGAAAGCTTGAAGGGGGCACCGGCTGCAGTCACCGATTTGCCAGCCACCTCGGTCTCTACCAGGTATTCGCGTGCTGCATATTGCGGATCGACCAACAAATCCGCAGTGTCCTGCATGACACCGACCACACAACGCAGATCAGCCAGTTTAAAAAACACGTCCCATCGATCCATTTTTGGCAGCGTGCCGGCAACCGCCGAAAACACCGGCTGCAAATCCTGACCATGCCGCCCCAGATCAGGGATTAGCTCCGGCTGCCGCGCAATTTCAGGCAAACCCAAAACATCCATCGCTTCAGTCCAATGATGGAAATCGCCAATAGCCAAATGCATGCGCCCGTCGCTTGTGTCCCACAGCGGTCCCGGAGCACCCCGCGGTCGCCAACCAACGGGGCCGTATGAGTCATCCATACCCGCATAAATCGACATAATGCCCCATGGATGCACTGTATGCGCAAACGCCTCTACCTCGCTGACATCGACGCGCTCGAAGTCACCTTCAGCAGAACGTCGCAGCAAGGCCGAAGATGCAGCAATGAAGCCGGCAATACCTCCCACATAACCAGATTGGTAACGAGGCATTTGTAAAGGCGGCTCATTGCGCAGACGATTGATATAAGACCAACCCGTGCGCGCACTCGCAGTCAGATTATTACCAGGGAGCCCGGCCAGGGATCCCGTTGCCCCGTGCGGTGTTACCACCAACAAAACCGCATCCGCGCGCAGCCAAGTGCCAACGATATCGGCTGTTTCTAGCCGGGTGCAAATTATCAAATCTGCAGCCGCCACCAGCGGCTGCAAATCAGAAGCCTCAACAAAAGCCGCCGAACGCTTGTTCCAATTTGCGTAAGCATGCAGGGGGCTTACACAGCCTGCATCTGAATCGCCGGTATTTGAGCACTCAGAAACAGGCATCTCGTGCCGCAGGCAATGCCCGCCCGGTGGCTCGGCAAGCAATACGTCCGCACCGAAATCGCCAAAAAACCGCGCCGCAAAGGCGCCCGAAAGGCGATCGGAAATGTCTAAAACGTTCAAACCCTCAAACGCGCTTACAGATCGACTCAAGACCCCTCCCTACCTGCTATGCGTGTGGCATTTAAAATGTCGCCAGGCGATTTGCTTCCCGTACCGGAGCATCTATGGGTTAATAATTCCAGAAGCGGTGGAATGACTCAAATTGAACCACCGCGAATGGCGTAGCCAGAGAGTTTTCAACGGTAAATTACCCCCAAAAAATACGTCTCCGAAAGACACGTTGGGACTAAGAACCAGCCCTTTCAATTTCCCTGTTTCGGCGGGCAAGGCACGACAGATGCCCACTGAATTTGAAGAGTTTTACAGCACTGAACAAAGAAAGCTTAAAAAAAAGGTCGCCATGGCGCTGCCCGAAAATCACAACGCGGAGTTTCAGTACGGCTCTAATTTCTGTCTACCATATCCTTGTCCAATCGACGCCAAGTCAACAGGAAGAACAATGAACTTGCTCCATATAAGACCGCCATAATGACCATAGCCGACTGCAAACTCTGGGCGTAAACCTCACCGCAGACGTTCTGCAAGTTTTCGCTTAACTCGCCAATAGCCCGCGGATGACATTGGTTTCGGGCCAAATCCTCTGCTGCTACACCCAGTTCGGCTAAGCCGGAGGCAAAGAAAATATCCGAGGTAAAACCGATGAATAGAGGGCCGCAGCCGTAGCCAATTAAGTTGGCAATAAATAGCAGTACCGCCGTTGCCGTGGCACGAACACGCATGCTGACGACACCCTGGCCGATCGTGTACTGCGCGGCAATGTAGCCGTACTTCACGAACCCTCCAATGATCAAGCCTAGGGCGGCAAAAAGCAGATTCTGGGTGGTAAAGGCAAACACGTAGAACGGGATCGACAAGGCCAGACCCAGTGCAGGCACCCAGGCAATTGCACCCGGATGTTTTTTATAAAGTTTGGTTGCAAGCCAACCCGTAGCAAATGTGCCGATGGCAGAAGACATAGACACCGGTGCGTTAATCCAAATAGCCGCCTCACCCGTGGTGATTTCATGCGCGCGCACCAAAAATATGGACTGAAACGAGGAGATGCCATAACCGCAAAACGCGGCCACTGTGGCCCCAGCCGTCATCCACCAGAAGGCAGGCTTCGTCATCAGTTCGCGGATCGCCTCGCGCAGTTCTACCGGTTGTTTTGATTGCGCTCCCTTCGGGTCGGTATACCCGCGCGGTGGTTCTTTAACCGTCAATTTGAAAACCACAGCAATCAACAGGCCCGGCAGACCCACGACAAAAAATGCCGTTCGCCAGTCGAATACGTCCGTTACCCAACCACCGATCAGGTTGGCAAACATCGTGCCCAGCGTAACCCCCATGGAGTAGACACCAAGGGCCTGGGACCTGTCACGCGGCGCATAATAGTCTGCGATCAACGAGTTGGCTGGCGGCGTACAACCGGCCTCGCCGATACCCACACCGACGCGACACATCAACAAAATCCAGAACGCACCAATTGTAACTGAGCCGATGGTGACATCAGTTGCAAGACCGCAGAGCACGGTCATGAGAGACCATAGCGCAATGCAAACAGTCATAATCCAAACACGGTGAGCCGCATCTGCATAGCGGGCCAGAGGAATACCCACTATGGTGTAGAGGAGAGCAAAACCAAAACCAGTAAGAAGGCCGAATTGGGTATCGGAAATACCAAGTTCCGGCACAAGCTCAGGGCCAACCACAGCAAGCAGGCCACGGTCGACAAAGTTCAAAATATAGATAAGCGTTAGGGCTGAGAGGACATAAGTCCGGTAGCGGTAAGTGCCGAAACCTGTGTTTTGATCAAGGCCCCCAGCCTCTACGGTATGAGTTCCTGCCGCATCCTCTTTTTCTGTACTGCTTGAGCCGACCATATTTAACCTATTTCTTGTAAATGTTAACCCAGCGCTTCTATGAGCAAAGGGATTGTAGCCCCCGTGGTTACTGGTAGAGCGGTGCTAACGCGCAATGCCGCTGCGATCGACTTCTGCATCCCGCTTATCTCGACGTCGGCTCGAAACATAACGGTGTCGGGTTCGCCAACCGTCCTCGGTTTTAACAATCTTATCGTAGTAGCTGGCCGTTGACGTAAGCCCTTTGCCAATTAAGGCAACGATACGAAAACGCAGGGTAATACCATCGCCATCGGAATCAGCATAAATGTTGGTCATCATATGAGTACGCGGATGAGCAGCCTCGGATTCCATAAACGACTTAATGTCGTCCAGCCCATTGCAGATCCGCGAGCCAACACCTGTCAGGTCAAACACCGCATCCTGCGTAAATACGGTATCGAGCGCCGCCCAATTTCGATCGTCGATGGCGTCGCCGTAGCGACCAGGAAGCTCGTGGATCTCAACTCGATCCGCTGTGGTGAGAGAATACGGTGCGTCTTTCATTTGCTTGCTCCTTTGCGGTTAACGATAGCATGCCCCTTCTATCGCTCTAAAGGTTTACAAGCTTTTTGCTCAGAGGAATGTCGCAAAAGCTGGGGTCTCGATAAAGCCGTTGTCCCATTGTATCTGCCCAACCTCTAGCCCTGGGATATCAAGCTGCAAGATCAGAGCGACGCTGAGTTCGCGCCCAAAGGTGCGCACATCTCGTATCGGCAAGCATATGGTTAAGGCGTTCGCCACCGGGTTTCTCGTGTGAAGCGGATGGCAATCTGAGTCCACGCGGACGCGCTTCCTAGTAGAGAAAGGGATTTTGTTCCCAAAGACGAATATTGAGGGTCATCTCTACCCTCTCAACGCCTTTAATCAAAGCCTTGGCATAGCCTAGAAGATACTGCACATTCAGTACTTCTGGGAGCCGCGAGCCGAAAACGTAGAGGGGAAAAATGCGTAGACCAAAAAAAATAGTTGGACTGGTATGCCTGTGTTTAATGTTGATTGGCTGCTCTGACCCAGACAACATCCCCGAGACCCATACCTCTGCACCCCCGACCCCAGCATCTGCTATTGATGTCGAGCGTTATCCACTCCGAACCGCGCTGTTCGGCGATCTACATGTCCATACCAGCTGGTCGGCAGACGCATACGCCGGGGGTAACCGCCTGGGTCCGAACACCGCGTATCGCTTCGCAAAAGGAGAGAAAATCGAACTGCTCACGGGCGACGAGGCCCAGCTACAGACCCCTCTGGATTTCGTCGCACTCACAGACCATGCCGAGGGATTTGAAGTACAGCTTCCCTGCACCATGCTGCCGGGCTCGCCGGAATTCGACCAACCGCAATGCCGAGATATGCGATCGGGAAACCTTGATGTAGCCGCCATGCTAGCCCAAGCCTTTGCGACTGCTGGCGCAAGACCCGCGCCGCATGCCTACGATATTTGCGGTGACGATGTTCGATGCAAAGCAAACGCAATCGATACGTGGCAGCGGGTACAAGCGGTCGCTAACGCACACAACCAGCCTGGCCGCTTCACCGCCTTAATCGGTTATGAATTTTCATCATTGCTCACGGAAATGGGCATGCTGCACCGTAACGTTATTTTCCGTGGCGCTGACGTCATTCCCTACGCCATTTCGTCGTTAGATGTGCGTAATCAAAAAGAATTTTTCGACCAACTTGACGCCGCCTGTGTCGAGCCCTGTAAGGTGCTCACCATACCGCATAACACCAACTACTCCTGGGGCCTGGCTTTTTCCCGTACAGACGAAGACGGCTCCGCCTATTCCAGCGACGACCTCGAACGACGCTCGCGGATCGAACGTCTGTTTGAGGTAACCCAACAAAAGGGCGCTTCTGAATGCCAAATCAGTGTCGGTGCGTCTGATGAGGACTGCGACTACGGCATTATGTTTCCGCCTTGCAAAGGACCGAATGATCAACGCTGCGCGCGGGATAGCTCGTTCTTGCGCAATATATTGCTCGACGGCCTAGCACTGGGAACAGAGAAGGCGGCTAATCCCTATAAGCTGGGGGTCATAGGTTCCACAGATACCCACCTTTCTGATCCGGGCTACGTCCCCAAAGACATTCCGGCACGATTCAAGCCTGCCGCGGGCCTTGGCTTCGCCGTCGAGCGTCTGTTAGCGGCGGATCATCCGGTGGCGGGTGCAATGCGACGCTTTACTCCTGGCGGGCTAGCCGGCGTGTGGGCGGAGGCCAACACTCGCGCGGACATCTTCGACGCCCTGCAACGTCGCGAAACGTTTGGCACCAGCGGTTCACGCATGCGCATCCGCTTTTTCGGCGGGGATCTGCCCGAGGACCTTGGCGCGAAAGACGACCGTATCGCCTTAGCTTACGAACTTGGTGTGCCCATGGGATCCGATCTCAAAACCGCTAACCCACCACGATTTTGGGCGTGGGCAACGCAAGATCCCACCGGCACTCCACTGGATCGTATACAGATCGTTAAGGGCTGGGTTGAGAATGGCGAACACCGCCAACGCGTCTGGGATGTGGTTTGTTCCGGTGGCCGTCAGCCTAGCGAGCTAGGTAAATGCCCGAACACCTCGGCCAGCGTAGATCTATCGAGTTGTGCCCGCACCGGCGAGGAAGGCGCTCGAGAGCTTGAGGTTACTTTTTCTGATCCAGATTACTCAGCCACACAACCCGCGTTCTATTACGCGCGCGTGTTGGAGAACCCTACATGCCGCTGGACTACCGTGCTCGCCAACAGCGGCGGCGTCGAACGCCCGAATGACGTGCCCGCTACGGTACAAGAGCGCGGCTGGTCTTCACCCATCTGGTCGGCGTCGCGCTGATCCCGATTACGCATCAATATGATTAGCCGCTTGGCTCGGGTCCAAAGCCCTGCCTCAGCATTCACCGACCACTTTCTATGGCGGTGGCGACTAGGTTTCGGACAACTTCCTTGAGCTATTATAGTTAGAGCTTGAGGAAATTTGGTGGGCACAGGGGAGCATAGCTTATGAAATACAGACCACTTGGCCGAACCGGCATAAGAGTCAGCCAACTTTGTCTTGGCACAATGATGTTTGGTGGCAAAAGCGACGAGACCGAGTCTTTCCAAATGATCGATCACGCAATTGATAAGGGCGTGAATTTTATTGATACAGCGGATGTTTATGCCGGCAACGAAAGCGAACGTATCGTCGGCAAAGCACTAGCAAGCGACAACAGGCGAGACAACATCATACTGGCCACAAAGTTCAATTTCGCAAACCCAGCTGACAGAAATGCGAGGGGGCTCAGTCGTCGGCACGTCATCAATGCCTGTGACGCATCACTAAAAAGGCTGAAAACAGACTGGATTGACCTCTACCAAATGCATCGGTGCAGTTCAGCAATACCCATCGATGAAACACTGCGAGCACTTGATGATCTAATTAGAGCAGGAAAAATACGCTATATCGGCGGCAGTATGTTTCCAGCTTGGCGAATCGTTGAATCTCTGTGGGTGGCAAAAGAGCTGGGACTAAATCGTTTGATTTGCGAACAGCCCGCCTACCATTTGCTCGACAGAACAGCAGAACGCGAGGTGATGCCGGCGGCGCAGTCCTTCGGACTGGCCGTAATACCCTGGGGGCCACTGTGTGGTGGCCTGCTGTCAGGAAAATACACCCGCGACCAGCAAATCGAAGGCGCACGTTGGCAAGACGGCAAAGACAACGCCAATAGACGCGCCACAGAACAAACCTGGGAGGTCCTCGACCTGTTACACAAAATGGCAGACAGCAAGGGTTGCTCCATGTCACAGCTGGCGCTGGCGTGGAACATGGCTCAGCCAGGCGTGACTGCCCCAATTATTGGACCGCGAACCTTTGAGCAAATCGAAGATAACCTGGGCGCAGTAGACGTAGAAATGCGGGAAGAGGACTTTTCCAGAATAGACGAACTGGTACCGCCAAAGGGTTACATTGTGCGCTACTACGACGAAGCAAATGCCATCGATTTTCGGCCGCACACGCATAGGAGCATTGTGTAATTACAACATCTCCCTACGAAATCGGCTTGTGGGGTGCACGACTGACCTAAGAATGAATCAGAGAGCCTATACGAAGAATTGACCTCCCAAGCTTGTAGAGTTTGCCCCAGCAGGCGATATTTCAGTACGTGGTGTTCAACAGGCTGGGCGGAGGAGAGACCAGATGAAAACTGCGTTGCGTTATATAGCACTTGGATTCTTTCTGTTAGTTGGTTGCTTGGTCGTGTTCCTCACACTCTGGCCGCGCCCACCAGACACCACAGAGGCTTGGGTATTTAGTGGAGACGGTGCTCAATTAGACTATTGCACCCCCGCTACCTTAGATGGCCAAGGTCTGTCTGCGGATGAGATCCCTAAGGCTTACACGCCAGATTGTGGCTTTTCTCGCATGCCCATGCCCATCTTGCACAATTGCCGGGAACCAATCGCAACAGGCATTCCAGATATGAGAGGCCTATGGCTGGCTGAGTCAGGGTTTATTGGGCACATAGAGAGAATCGAACAATGCGGCGACAGAATGGTCGTTACATCTGCAGGGCTAATCCACGATTTCCGCATGGATGGCACGCTCAAAAATGGCGCTAGAGACATACAAACCTACTGCACCAACCTAGCAAGTGCGATCAAAGTCGATGACGAGGGCAAGATAATCTTCAGATTATTCAACCTGTTCGACACAGTAAGCCGGCACCTCGATAGCGGCGACATGATCTTTACATTCGTAGATGGAAAACAGACTCGAATGCTGCGTGCCTGTTCGATGCCTGAGGAGGATAGAGGTATGTACGAAGCGGGTTTGGAATACAACTCCAAGTCATCGTAGTTCCCTCTTTTGCTCTCGAATACTTCTATCCTGTCTTATTTCTTCTAGTCGTTGCAGTAGGTCGTAGACCGAATCCCGCGCTTATGGCAGGACTCGTCGATCTCCCATAACGTCTTTTGCTGATTCGTCGGCGGGGTGATACTGGATCGGCGAGGACCAAGCTCGCTCCTGCAAAGTGGCCGCCAGATCAGAACGAGGCTGAGTGCCGGCGTATAGAGCATCCCAAGTATTCCAACGACATGTCGGGTTCTCCAACACGCGCGCGTAGTAAAACGAACGTTGGTTTGCGTCAAACTCCGTATCAGTCCAAACCGTGCGCAGCTCTGAAGCACCAGTATCAGCGCTTGTGCTGCAATCGCCTAAATCTACCGTCGCTCCATTTTCTGGGCAGCGATTTGTCCTAGGGTCTACTGCGACGCCACCGGCACAAGCCACGTCGATAACTCTTTCATGAGTTTTACCTTCCACATCGATCCAGCCTTTAATTATTTGCAGTCGCTGCAGCGGGGCACTGTCGGCGTCCGCCTGAGCCCAAACCGCAAATTTCGGGGCCGCATCCGCTGATATTTTTTCGTCGGCCATGTCTGGAGACAAATCAGCCCCCATGGTGACGCCATCAGCGTAGGCTCGTGCAACTCCATCCGAAGTATCTAGTAAGTTGTCCGGGAAACCATATCCTGCAAAAAACCTGATTCGGATACGAGGACCAGAGGTACCAAAGGTTTCTTTGCGACGGAAGGCCGCGTAAATTGCTTCGCGCGTATTTTCTTCAGCCCAAACGCCAGCTAAACCTGACGCCCCAAATTCTTGCTGCGAAGTAACAAAACTCTCGCCGTCAACTTTCGCCACCGACTGCCCAGGAATAACATTTAAGACAGTGCTATCTATGAAGCCCAAAGGGACAGAACCACGCATATCAGCAGTTGCCGATAAGACTCCTAGTTTAGAAGTAAAGCTGGCTTCATCGTATTGAGTGCCCGCCGTATGGGTATCACTTGAGCCGATCACGCCAAACGCGAAAGGATTAGTAATCCCCTGGCCGGCTAATTCTAAACCGTTCAGCCAAGCCTCTCGAACGTAGCTGCCTTGGACTTTGCTGGGCCTAGGATTGCCCATTCCCCCACCACGGGTGCTTACTAATTCAAAGCCTGCCCACTCATCACGACTAGACAGCACAGGGTGCGTTTCTGAAGTGCCTTTTATCTGCGTAATCTCCACCAATGGTTCATTACGAATACGCTTCACGGCGTATTCATCATCCAGCGGGTTACCTGCCCAGTCTCTTAGGGAAAACATATCTCCGTTAGATTTGTTTGAGTTATGCGGTATCGCTAAGGATTCAACTCCAGCTGCCCGAAGGGTGTCCATCCAATCCCACAGGTCTTCGGGATTTCTGGAGTGCATTCGCGAAAATGGTTCCTCTGGGACTCGATCGCTACCTTCAAAGACCACGTTTCGATGCAGACTTCCCGCATCGGTCGTAGTAGACGTGTACTCGTAAGCTACAAAGGTAGTAAATTGGCCTGGGTCGTTATGCATGTCCGCTGCCCTGATGGAATCTGCCCAAGCGCTTCTGGTTATTTCCAGCGGCTCCTCCAGATCAAGATCCCCATCAACAATCGCTAGCGCTAACGTTCGACCTATGCCAAAAGCGCGAACACGATCCAATATGTTAAAAATTCCAGTGTTACCCGGCTCATTCAAGTCATGCATTATTGACGCGAAAGAATACTTAGAAAAATTAGTAGTGGTATCAGCGGCAACCGATGCAACCCCTAAGAAAAAACCGTGGTCTGTAACCGCATAAAAATCGAGCGGCTTCTTTAACTGCATATCGAAACCTGCCGGATGTCTCAGAGGTTTTCCCTTTGCAAATCGGTATGCGTCATCAGGCGTTGCCACAGTCCCGAAGGCATAGGCATCGAAAGAATATTTTGTATGTACATGGACGTCACCAAAATACGCACTAAGTTCTTTGCGATGAGCGTGATTGTCAGAGTCTGCAGCACGTTGAACTTCCAGACCTGCTGTTTTCCGCTCCACAATATCGTAGTTAGTTGGGAATATTGACTGAGCCAGTGCAGATCGCTGAGCCTCGTTGGGCTCGTTCGCACCCCCACACGCCACTATAAAAATAGTCAACGCAATCAGAATAGATGACGTTCGAATTTTCACAAATGCTTTCCTTTTCTTTGTGGAGTTCTTTGATTTAGCAAATTCGCGACCGCCTAATTAAGTGTCGCCCCGCCTCTCATGATAATACCCGTTCTATAGCTAAAGCGTGCAAAGAAGATCCCGCGGCTTCTCACGGTGTACTCATTAATCTCGTTGAGGGATGTACCTGCGACGGCTAGAGCGCGAGATGAAACCCGCTTTCAATTTCCTTCCTGAAACATCGGATATTCGGCCTCGTTCCAAAATACCTTACCAGATGGCCCGCCTTTGGCAAAAGACGCCAGCATTTTAGCGGTTGGATAAGTTGCCGAGGGCTCTTGGATGTGATCCATATCCTTACCCCAATTAGCTGTTCGGGTTGGTCCTGGAATCAGCATATTAATCAATATGTTCGTATCCTGAAGCTCGGCGGCGGCTACCCTCGACGCGGACCACATGCCCGCTTTCGCGGCGGCATATGCGGATGTACCTACGGTGTCATATTCTGCGTTGCGTGAAATAGTGTTGATGATGCGCCCGAAATTTTGTGTCCGCAGATGAGTGCACCAACAGGTACATAGCCGCCATTGTTTTCTATTGACGTTGTGAGGTCGAAACCCGTTTCATAACGTGGCGGGCTCCGGCTGTGACCACTTCACCACCAGTGAATGCGCGCGTACTTGGCGTTTACGCTAGGCACGACCGGACTGCGCTGCGTGTCATTCAAAGAATTTTGTCGGGGCAGTATTTGAAGGACCGAGCCTCGGCTGCGGCCACGACGAATAAATGACAGATGGCATGTTCACTCTCGTGGACGTCGCACTTACAACATGTTTCGTTAATTTAAATCCCGCCGGTTTGAGCGTCGATACAACACGCAGGCCAGCATTTAAAGCATATGCAGGCCGCATAAATGCTCCACCGTTCTATGCACCGATTGTCGCGGACGATCCTGGACAAAGTATTTGCCGGACTATATCTCGATTTCCCGAGTTTCTAGACTTTGGTTTCAATGTTGAGTTGCCCTTCCAGACCAGCAATTCGATGTATCGCGCTTTTTTGGTATTCAGGATCACTGGTCATCTCGACCATCGCTTTCATGTTAGGGTATCTAACAATAGCGATCTTATCCCAAAGGTCTTCTACTTCTCCCAGCATCAAGCGGCTTACCTCGCCGTCGAACACAAGATGCCCGCCCACTCTTTCAATATGACCCTGAACCTCAGCACTGTAAATTGCGTAGGCCTCGCGCCCGGTAAGGCTCGTCTCACGACCGTCTTCATATTGAGCCTTATCTTTAAATTTAAGCAGGTTCACCATATGAATTGGTACGTCCGCATCAGCCGCCATAAAGCCACTTATTTGCTTTTCATTTGGCGCTACTTTGTTTTCGACCTTCATAGGTCTGCTCCTTTAGGCTGTGCTTAAATTCAGTTGTACCAGTACACTGGCACATCAGACTCATCCAATGGTTCATTCAGGTGCTTATCTGGGTACAGAGGACCCTTAACCAGCGGGCCCCGCATTGGTACGGCCCAGTCACGCACTCCCGCCTCAAGCAACTGCTTCAATCGAGCGAGCTGTTTTGGTTGACTCGCCGCTAGGTTGCGTTGCTCCGTCGGATCGACCGCCAAGTTGTAAAGGAACGCTGTCTCATCAGGATCGCTAAGCTGTAGCTTCCAGTCGCCGCTACGAACCGTGCGATAGTTACCGGTACGCCAAAACAACGCTTCATGAGGCTCACCACTGATTTCTCCATTCACGTACGGTAAGAGATCAACGCCGTCGATCTCTCGATCTGCCGGTACCGCGACGTTCGCCGCTGCGGCCGCAGTGCTAAAAATATCGATGTGCGATACCGGGCGTTGATACTTACTGCCCGCTGCAATGCGATCAGGCCAGCGCATGAAGAACGGTACATGGGTTCCGCCTTCGAAAAAGGTCATCTTCCATCCCCGGTATGGAGCGTTCAAGTCTGGCAGGCCAACATAGTCGGCCCCGCCATTGTCACTGGAAAATATGATTAGGGTATTGTCATCAATACCTTCTGCTTTCAAAGCTGCCATTACCCTGCCGATTCCGCGATCAAGCGACGCAATCATGGCACCGTACACTCGCTCGGTATGATTATTGATCATGGGTAATGCGTCGTAGTCTGATTTGCGCGCGTGCAGCGGCGTATGAGGCGCGTTATAGGATAGGTAAAGTAGAAACGGTCTATGTTTGTTGGCTTGGATCGCTCTCACAGCCTGGATGCTAAGATAATCCGTCATATATTCATCGGGCGCAAAGTGTTGTTCTTTGTTGTACCGCACCGCAAAGGTAAGGTTTGGCCAAAGGAATTGATCGATGGGATCAAACTCTTGAATCGATTTCACCATCCGAGGATCATCAAACTCAGCGAACATCGCGGCGCCTGAGAGAAAACCGAGAAACTCATCAAACCCCTGATCATTGGGCGTGTGCCCCTCGTTTTGGCCAAGATGCCACTTACCCAGAATCATGGAGTGATAACCGCCCTCTGCCAAAAGTTCGGGTAACAGGATTTCACTTGCGGGTACGCTTTGCTCCTCCAGCGGAGGAAATTCCGCCAAGTTCTCTTCAAGAAAGAACCCTGGATGCAATTGCTCCCGGTGAGGTTCAAAACTGTAGGCCATCCGCATCATCTCCGCCGGTGCAGGGGTAAACTCAAACCCATATCTCGTCGGATAACGCCCTGTCAGGAGTGCCGCACGGGAGGGCGCACACGTAGCATTACCTGCATAACCATTGCTGAAGTGGACGCCTTCTGCAGCGATGCGATCAATATTTGGTGTTTGAACCGCGCCTCCGCCGACCCCGCCGCCGTAAAATGAAATGTCGTTCCAACCCAAATCGTCGGCTAGGATGACAATAATATTGGGCGGACGCGCGTTATCATCATCCAGCGTAGGTGGCGGCGCCGTCCAGTCCACAGGTTGGGTGGTTAATATCGGCTCTGCGAGTTTCGTCAGATATCCCATGGCTCCATAGGCTGCAGCCCAGCTCATCAGCGCAAAACGGTTTACAAAAATCACGCCGATAACAATCCCGAGGACCACAGCACCAGTGATAAGTTTTTTCGTTATTCCATTCATATCGACCTCCTAGCCGAGAACAACCAACTCAACCCGCAGCCAATCAATCCAAGCAGCAGTGCTAGGACCAGCCGGGGATCACCAAGATAATTAAACGGATCAACAGGAAACGCGATAGTCTTGAGCATCGCCGCAACCTTGAACTCATGTCTGCCAGCAAAGGCTGGATTAGTACCAATTTCTAGTAGATCCCGACGACTGCGATAACGCACCCCGGCACCAGCACTCCAGATCTCCATCCCCTTAGCGTTCATGATATCCATCGCAGGCGACACGGCCGGCCCTTGAAACACAGGGTGGCTTGCCCGGGATAGCATGGCTGGGAACATGTACTCCATATACTTGGCGAGTACATCGTCAGTAGTGTCATCCGGCGCCACACCATCGATCTGCAGGGGGGTATCGTAAAGATGAACGACGTTGATCATGACAAAATCATCGCCAGTGTCCTCCTCCATGAAGGCTCGAATCCTAGCCAAGTCTTCGGCCGATGAATCCGGATCTTGTGCCTTGGACAATTCCAGATAATGTCCTATCTCCGCCTCGGTCAGTGGCCCCTCAAATGAGGTATACCAGCTGAAAAACGTCAGGTAGATCACAACGATGACGAGCCATACCCATGTTGTTGTAGTCATGATTTTCCTCATGCTTGTTTATTCCTCAGCGATGGGTTGCGTCGCAACAAGTCGCGTGCGCGCCAGACCCGCTTTCCGATATACGTGAGCTGCGCGGTAAGCTGGCCTGGCGTACATTGTCAACAGGGCCTGAGTCGACGGGTAGGTTGCGATGGCGATTTCATGCCATTGCCCATCATCGGTGCCTGACAACTGTTTCGGCGCCGTGCTTCTCCAGACAATCCGCCCACCGACTGACGCCAGGGATGTGGCCATTCGGTCGCCGTATTCGGCGTACGCTTTGGCTCCTGAGATCGGCTTGGCAGAAGCATGTTCTGCATCGACCGCGAAGTTGGCCTCCTCGGTATACTCAAGGAA
The DNA here is from genome assembly GCA_002684495.1 of Gammaproteobacteria bacterium. Taxonomy (GTDB): domain Bacteria; phylum Pseudomonadota; class Gammaproteobacteria; order Pseudomonadales; family Azotimanducaceae; genus UBA4421. The sequence continues at coordinate 98,224 of NYVG01000014.1, forward strand.
ATTCAGCATCCAGATCGGCTGGTTGTTACTGAGCTCAAGTTGTTCGGTCCAATTGCCCTCGTAGATACCTACCCCCTGGACAATATCCGCAGTTGCTACCAGGGATTGGATTTGTTGTTGGTCTTCATACATTGACGCGGCAGCGCGATTAAACAGTCCCAGCGTAAAGAGCACCGCGTTATTAATCTTCAATACAAAAGGCATAATCGGCTGCGTGGCATAGGTTCGGTGTGCGAATTGATCCGCCCATTCCTTGCGAGCGGCGAAGGCGGCTTCTCCGGCCTCCGTTGTCGGATACCAAGTTATAACCAGCAAATCGGTTGCACGATCGGACTCCAATGCTCTCTCATCAGGAATGAACATTGGCGGGAGTACTTTGTTTGCCAGCGCCAGGCGTCCTCCGACAGCGTTGGCCAACTGCGAAGCCTTTCTGACAAAATCACGTTGCAAAGTGGGCGTCTTTGCTCCAACCAAGTCAAGCAGCGCATAAGGTTTCGGCCTTGTCATAGTTCTGCGGCTCTAACGAATTCATTTTCGTTGCCATCTAGAACTATTTTTTTCGCTTTTTTTTCAGACATGCACACTCTCCTTAAATCGCAATGATTGTTAGCCAGGTACATCTTGTTGCGTTCATGTTTTTCTCCTTTTGCCCCGCCAGAATAGAAAGATGACTATCCCGAATGTACCCAACATCGCACTCCGGGCTTAAATCGGGTCGCCACCAAGCACCGCTGGGCATTCGCAATACGTCGTCAGAATGAATCTCTGATGAGTCTCGATCCTCTTTGTGAGCTCCCGGGCAATGTCTTGTATCTGGGAATTGGCCTCAAAATATCTCAGCATATGCCGGTTCTGCCGAGTAACCGGCATGATCTCCGCGGGAGGCGGAAGCACGCTCATACTGAAGGTTGCCCAGTAGATATCGACGGCTGTGAGTGCATCGCCCACGAGATAGCTTGATCCGCGCTGCGCCTGGGCCTCGAGACGCGTATCGATCATGCCAATTATCTCAGCCATCTTGCCTGGGGCCGCGGCACTCGCCTCTTTGCTGTATCCATACTTTTGGCCTAACGGGCTATCGATAAGAATTCTCATGTTCCAGATAAAACCGTCTTCCGCCAACAAGGTCGCACAAAGGCCAAATACCTCTAGACGCTGTTCGAAACCGCTCGGAATGAGCATCGGAGCATCATGCGCACCAATCCTTTCAGCCAATGCGAGCTGTTCTATCCAGACGTTCCGCGGCCGCTCCTGTTCGTGAAACATGGTAGGCAAGCTAGTCTGAGCGGTAAGTGCATAAAGTTTTGCCTGCCGGTCCGCCCCCGTAGTTTCGTCGACGCCCATAGGCGGATGCAGCACCCTGGTCAGCGGTATACCTTTTACAAAGCAGATGTTTTTGAGAGCTTCGGAGAATATCGCCGGAATTCCCGGCACGAAGGTCACCCGAGTACCAGAGGTCATCGATGCCGCCTCATCGAGCGTTATGAACTCAGGGGGCTCTGTTTCTCTTGAATTTGTTTTAGACATGACGCGTTCTACTTCTCCCAGTTCATCAGTTTTAGTCCGGGTAATTACATATTCTCTGTGTACGGACTTCTGTGCCGTCGATGAACGTAAAGATCATCTCGTCACCACGCATCTCTCGGAATACTGTATCGAATAGGTCAAATAGTCGGAAAACCATCACGCCCTCCTCGTCAAAATGGATTGCGGTGTTAAAGTTATTGCACGCCGCACCTACATCTTGCGCACCATTCTTAAGGGAACCGTCTGTACGGAAGTCGTGGATGACCCCATGCGCTGTTACCACGACCCGGTTCCCGCACTGCTCTATACGTTCGAGATGTCCAACTCGACCAGAAACGCCGAGCCAAAGGCCCCTCATGTCCACAACCCCCTCCGCAAGCGGTTCGGTGCATTCGGCTAAAATTGGCATAGGAATAGATTCGTAACCGCAATCAGGCGTGAACGCCTTCGGAATATCGTTTGCCGACTTTCCTGAGTCATCAAGAACAGGCAATTCACAGTAATTTAGCGAACCACCGTTTTGCAGGAATATCGCCGGATCAGTTGTGTCGGCAGGCCTTGGCAGCACGAAGGCGTAGACAAGAAGGCCACACACAAGGATAGCCATCACGCCGAACAGCCATTTCATAGCACTCAAGATCATCACTTAGGTCGATCCGAGGCCTCAGGTCTGAGCCGAGCAAATACACCCTCTAGATCAGCCTTGACGATGGGGGCATAGCAGGGTTGCAGATGCACACGCTGGATATAGCTCGCAAACTCAGGCCAACGATCCATATCCACCACCCCGCCGGCCAGTGCGAAATTCACGAAGGGGCTCGCAATCGCAATATCGGCAATTGAGAATGCACCGCCGACCATGAATTCGTCGTTTCCTAGGCAACCAGTCAGGTAATCGAAGACCTCTGGCAGCGCGAATTCCAATAGATACGCGACCCGCTGTGCATCAGTTTCCTGATTTAATGCGGTGGGCCGTATAATTCGTTGGAAAAAGACGTCCGCCACGGTATCCCGCAACTTGGTGGCAGCGTATTCCTGAAACCAAAGCGCACGCGCTCGCGGGCCAGCTTGAGTAGGCAGAAGCGGCGGGGCTGGATAGCGATATTCCAAGTAACTCACTATCACGGAGGAATCTGGCAGAACTAGCTCACCTTCCTCCCAGCAGGGAATTTTGGACAGCGGACTCTTTGCGACAAATTCCTTAGGCGCGCCGAACGGGCTCTGTTGAGTATTGTTGTATTCGATACCCTTGTAGGCGAGTACGACACGAACCTTGCGGACATAGGGAGATATATTAGCTCCGTGGAGGATGGGTAAAGATTCACTTACTGACATTTGGTTTCTCTCTCACGTATTTAAACTCTGAGCACCATTGATCATATTTCTGATAGAGCACTAACTTATCCGCTGTTCGTTCACCCCTCCGCCTGCACCCACTCGGACGCCAACGGAGAGACGATTGAGCGCGGCCTCAAACTGGTTCCGGGCTGCGGCGGTCAGATTCGGCAGCAAGACCGCGAAGTGGTGTTCTAGCCCCCGCCTTTGATCTTCCGCCGAAAATTCACTGTGTCGTTCTACTTCGCGCAGGTGATCCAGCCAAAAACGAGTGACCATAAATAAAGTACGAGCCAGCATCTGTAGGTCGGGCACAAACCCCGATCGCATCATGCCGCTTCGTTTCATCTTCAGCAGACTGCCATGGATCTTCTCTATATCTTCGTTCATGGGCTGATTTCCCTGGGGGCTGGCTAAATTGTCCTGGTACTGCGCATGATCTCGGTAAAGAAATCGATAGCGCCACCAATCGCCAAGCCCATACCAGATGCTTTCGACATAAGCATCAACAAACCAGTCGCCCCTGGCAGCGGCACCCCCATTACGCCTTTCCAATGCCTGGGCACGTGCCCGCCGTTCGATTTCGAACGCTAGGTCTTTCTTCGTTGAAAAATAGTAAGTGAGATTACCCTTAGCGATACCCACTTCTTTGGCGATCTCTGAAAGCGAAGTCGCTGCAAAGCTTTTCTCGTTAAATAGCGTCAGGCTGGCTTCAATAATCCGCTCACGAGTCGTAAGGCGATCGTGCATTTATTGTTCTCCCAAACTGCAAGTATAGATCTGCCTTGCTAAGCGTGCCGCTTTGTTCCCAAAACCGCAAAAAGACCGCCGTTGACGTTTTTAGTACGAGCGGACTATTATTAGGTCAGTCGTCCTATTTTGCAACCAATCGAGCAAAACCAAAGGCTAATTGAGGGGAATTGATAATGAATATTTTGACCAATTTTACTGCCTTCACCCTATTCGGGTTCGCTGCGGCAATTAGCGCAGCAGAATCTGCGCAGGAGGGCACGCGGGTAATCGAGGAAATCGTCGTCACCGCCCAGAAGCGCGCCGAGAGCTTACAAAAAGTGCCTGTCGCGGTTAACGCTTTCACAGAGGCTGCCATTCAGGACGCGGGGATCGGCAACCTTGGCGATTTGGCGGTCATGACGCCTAGTCTCAGCGCGACCACTAATCTGAATCCATTTAATACCAGATTAACCATTCGCGGTATCGGCACCTCGCAAAACGACCCTGCTCTGGAGCCATCCGTGGGTCTGTTTGTAGATGGTGTATTCATGGCGCGCACAGGTTTGGGTGCGGCGGACCTGACCGACATCGAACGGATTGAGGTGCTCCAAGGTCCACAGGGCACCCTATACGGAAAGAACACCAACGCGGGTGCGATTAGCATCACTACTAAACGACCAAATCTAGAAAGTTATGAGGGTTACCTCGAAGCTGGTGTTGGCGATCACAACATGACCAAGCTAACGGCAACTATTGCAGGGCCATTGGCGGACACCCTAGCATTGCGAATTTCAGGAAACATGCATCAGCGTGGGGCTTACTATGACAACGAGGGCTTCGGCGTCGATGACCAAGATGAAGTCGACGATTGGAACCTGCAAGGAAAACTACTGTGGCAGCCTTCCGATCAATTAAGTTTCCTGCTTAATGCAGTACGTATAGAAAGGGATACGACATGTTGTGGTGCCGACGCCACGCATAGTCCGGCTATGCAAGCTGTGCTCAATAGCAAGGGATTCGCGCCAGACAGCAATGACCCATATGACTATATCGTCGCCACTGATTTCCAAGACGAGTTCAGCCAGGAGACGGATCTAATTTCACTGCGTATTGAATACGATCTGGAGTGGGCTTCGCTAACATCCATTACTGCCAGGGACAACTACGCTTATAAAACGAGCACCGATCCCGATCGGTCGCAATTGGACATTTTGTCTATTGTGGATGAGCCATACGAAGGGAACAGCTTCTCCCAAGAGCTACGGTTGGACGGCTCTTTTAACGCGTTAGTCGACTACCAGCTTGGGCTGTTTTACTACGATCAAAACACTCAACGAGGCGATCGGACCCCTTCTGTCTTTATCGGCACTGACTTCATCACCGTTGCTGACTTGACCTTGTTACCTATTTTGCAGGCTACGGGTGCGCCCTTTCCGTCTGTTGGATTCATCGCCCAACCAGGCGATTTTGCTGCTTACCAAAACACTTGGGAGAGCCAGACAATTGCGACGTTTGGGCAAGCCACTTGGCACCTAGGCGAAGGTTGGCACCTAACCGGTGGTCTGCGCTGGACGAGGGAGGAGCGAGAGGCTGAGCTCTTTAGCGAGACTACTTCTACAGCTCCCTTAGTCCAAGCGGCAACAGCCCAGGCAATGATGGCCGGCATACCAGCAGAGCAGGCCAGAATTATCGGTATGGGTGCGGCATTCCTCAGCGGGGCCGCCACACCGATAAACACAACGCTTGAGAGAAAAACCGACAACGTGGACTGGCTCATAAAGTTGGCATACGACATAAGCGAAGACGTCATGATCTATGGCAGCGTCTCAACAGGTCACAAGTCTGGTAATTTCAATGGCGTTGGCGGTCCACCCGAGGAGCGGGAATTCGATGATGAGGGAACCATCAGCTACGAATTGGGGCTGAAATCCAGCCTGTTGGATTCGACACTGCGATTGAACCTTGCGGCCTTTTCTTCTGAGATTGAGGACTACCAGTTCCAGGCGCAGAATCCCGTTTTCGGCACATTTGTTAGCAATGACGGAAAAGCAAAGGTATCCGGTATGGACCTCCAGCTCGAAGCGGTTCCATTGGACTATCTCACGCTAACGGCTGGGCTACTGTATATGAATGAGTACAAAATCACCGAGGGGCCGCGGCAGGGAGAGGATCTCGCGTACACTGCAGATTGGAGCGGCAATCTCGGTGCTAACCTTATATTACCGCTGGCAAACGGCAGCCTCTACATGCGCGCAGACTACATCTTCATGGATGACCACCTCACTAATCGTGCAACAAGCGCTGTTCCGAGCATAGACATAGACGATCGCAGTTTGCTCAATGCCCGCATTGGCTGGCGCGACGCCAATTGGGACATCTCGCTTTGGGGTAAGAACATAACCGACGACAAGTACGCGAATTTTACGCCCGATATCAACCCCATTGGCTTCACGAGCACTTATTTCCTTGCGCCTCCAAGCACCTACGGCGCGACATTGCGCTATGACTTCTGAGGCATCAATTGCGGCCGAGACTAACGTGGGCCTTGAACATCAGATGGCATCTTCACCTCTGCTCAACGCGGCTCGGCCACACTACACTGCCGGGACTCGCAGCAAGATGGAGATGGCAAGTAGATTCGCGAGCTGAAATATGCCAAAGCTAATGATGGGAGGCGCTGTTCTACTATCATTGACCCTGTGTCTATTTTTATTGGCGTGGCTCTTTCCTAGGCCGCTAGATACCACGCCATCGTGGGTCTTCGATGGCGACGGCACGGAAATCAACTACTGCGACCTACCAGACCTTGATGGCTCAGGCCTCATGTCAGATGAAATTCCGCAGGCATTTACTCCGGGTTGTGGTTACACGATCTTCCCTAAGCCCATCCTGCGGGGTTGCACTGAGCCACTGTCCGAGGGCGCACAGGATATTCGCGGTCTGTGGCAGAGTATTTCCCCGCACTTGCCGGATCACGTCGAGCGTATTGAGCAATGTGGAGACCGAGTTGTCGTCACAGCTCACGGACTAGTCCATGATCATTCGCCCGACATGCTTTCGAACGACGTTGCGCCAAAACAGATTGGTCCCTTTCTGTTCTGCCTGCGCGTGTCTCAAGCGACTGCAGTATGGAAAGACAAGCAACTCAACCAAAAGCTTTTTGGGGGCCCCACTGTCGTGAAACGTTATATCCAAAACGGAGTATATCAATGGGAATACCCCGGAAACGGCAAGGTCAAAATGAAGCGCATCTGTAAGCTACCCAAGCACGCAAAAACGTCGCCAGACCGCAGTCATGCACTCTAACACCCGACCCAAAAATACGATTTCGACTTCAGGAAAATTGGAATGACACTCGCTCAACCCTTACGACTAATGGGAGCTCCGGGCTCGCCCTACACCCGAAAGATGCTGGCTTACTTGCGATACCGACGTATCAACTATGAGTTCATGTTAGGCGACCAGTCGACCAATCTCGATTTGCCAAAACCGAAAGTTGAGCTGTTGCCCACATTTTATCTGCCCAATGATGAGGGGAAGATTGAGGCAGTTGTGGATTCAACACCGTTGATCCGAAGGTTTGAGCAAGCGTTCACCGGACGAGAGGCAGTTCCTTCTAATCCCGTGCTTGCTTACATCAACTACCTGATCGAGGACTATGCCGACGAGTGGCTGACCAAGTCCATGTTCCATTATCGCTGGCACTACGATGCTGACATCAAAAAAGCCGGCAGCATTCTGCCCCTGTGGCGCGGCTTGCGAATTGACAACGAACAGCATCAGAAGTTTTCCGCATTTGTAGCTGACAGACAGATCTCGCGTCTTTACGTCGTTGGATCCAACGACGTAACCGCACCGGTCATCGAAAGCAGTTACCGAAGATTTCTAGGCATAATGGAGGAACTTATCACTCGCCAGAACTATGTGTTTGGAGCAAGGCCATCGTCAGCGGACTTCGGTATTTACGCCCAGATGACACAGCTTGCAAAGTTTGACCCAACACCCATGGCGATCTGCCTCGAGATTGCACCACGTGTCTACGCCTGGACCGACGTCGTCGATGATCTCAGCGGTCAAGCTTGCGAGGAAGATGGCTGGATGTCTGTGGACGTCGTGCGCGATGCTTTGGGGCCACTGCTATCAGAAATAGGTCGAGTATATGTTCCCGCGCTGATTGCCAATGCAAAGGCCCTGCAGGCGGGGGCCGAGAACATGCAAACGACGATTGACGGAAAGCCCTGGGAGCAACCCACGTTCCCCTATCAGGCGCGTTGTCTTGCCTGGATAAGGGAGGAATACCAAAAACTCGCTGCTCAAGACCGGGTGCAAGTTGACCAAATTCTAGCAGGCACGGGCTGTGAGGAGATGCTGCAATGAAGATTTTGAGGACCCCGGATAGCTGTTTCGATGACCTGCAGGATTATCCGTTTGAGCCACATTACACCAACATCAAAACTGAAGACGGCGACGAACTGAGAATCCATCATCTTGACGAAGGCCCAGCCGGCGGCCCGATTGTCCTGTGCATGCATGGCCAACCCGTTTGGAGTTATCTTTATCGAAAAATGATTCCATACCTGACGCAGGCTGGAATGCGCGTTGTCGCACCCGACCTCGTGGGCTACGGCAAGTCTGACAAACCTGCCGCTCGGGAAGATTACAGTTATGAACGCCAAGTGAGATGGATGGGCGCTTGGCTTGAAGCCAACGACTTTTCAGGTATCACTTTATTCGGTCAGGACTGGGGTGGGTTAATTGGCTTGCGGTTAATCGTTAATCAACCCGACCGGTTCGCACGCGTAGTGATATCCAATACCGGTCTGCCGCATAACCCCGATGTGCCGGAAGACATCATCAAAGCGGTAGAGGATTTTCGTGCAAATGCACCCACGCCTAATCTCGTGACCATGCAAAAGGCCCTAAGCGCCATGGCCGATAGCGGCCATCCCGCAGCTCAATTCGCCTACTGGCAAAAGTTCTGCTGGGAACACGAAGATATGCCCATCGGGTTCATGATGAGCATGACTATAGAAGAGGAGCCAGGCTTGATCGGTGCTATGAAATTTTTCCTGCACCGCCTTGGCGTGCACTCTCCGTTTCCGACACCACTCGCCAAAGCCTATGACGCGCCCTTCCCTGAGCCTAGTTTCAAGATGGGACCGCGGGCGATGCCAAGCCATGTCCCAACACTTCCAACTTCCCCTTCACTCTCGCAGCAGGCACGAGCCTGGGAGTTTTTCGAGGCGTTCGAGAAACCGTTTCTTTGCGCGTTTTCCGATAATGATCCTGTTACAGCGGGCCAGCAGGAGGAATTCCTGAATCGCGTACCGGGCACTAGGGGTTTGGCCCACACCATGATCAGCGGGGGCGGGCATTTTGTGCAAGAGAATGCACCGCAACAAACTGCTAGCGCCATCATTGACCTGATTCGATCGAACTAAGGCTAAAAACTAACACCCCAAAACAACGAGAAGGCAAGACACCGCCGATGACAAAAAATCTTTTCAGTCCCTGTACGCACTATTCGGCGGCAAAGAATGCTGACACGTTAATTAAGTCAACGAAAAAATCGTGGAAGATCCACGAGACATCCACGCTGTTATCTCTAAGCGCAGAATCGTGGGGACACGCAGAACCTTGCGCGGAGAGGCGGACAACACCAGACGCTCGATACACTATGGGCAGAAGCCCAATATATAACACCTCCGATTACCCATCATGACGCTACGAACTAGCCGCTTCGGCAAGCTTAAAAATTTCGGACCACGCTATGTCATATTTTTGCTTTTCCTTGCCTATGCATTCAGCTTTGTAGATCGCCAAATTCTGTCCATTCTATTTGAACCCATTAAAGCGGAGTTTGACCTCAGCGATACGCAACTTGGCTTCCTTGGCGGCATAGCATTCGCACTTACCTACTCGATCCTTGGTGTCCCTCTGGCCATGCTCGCAGATAGGCGTGGCAGGAAGGGAATTATCACAGCCTCTCTTGCGACTTTCTCTATCATGACGGCTCTTTGCGGAGCAGCGAGCAGCTTTGCGACGCTTGCGCTGGCAAGGATCGGTGTTGGTATTGGTGAAGCCGGTGTCAATCCCTCTAGCCAATCCATGATCGCCGACCTCTATCCCAAGGAGCAGCGGTCCACGCCTATGGCAATCGTCTCGGCAGGCATGCCTTTTGGCATGCTGACAGGTCTTATAGGAGGCAGCCTCGTTGCAGCAACCTGGGGCTGGCGAACGGCCTTCCTTGTGGTTGGGCTTCCGGGAGTTCTCCTTGCCATCATCTTTTGGTTCACAGTTCGTGAACCTGAGAGAGGAAAGTCAGACAATCGTGAAAGCTCCATGCGCGACGCACCATCATTGCTGGAAACCTTTGGCTATATTTGGCGGACGAAAGCGCTTCGATATATCGTCCTGGCTATGACCGTCACTACCATTTCCGGATATGGGGCCAACGCTTGGTTTCCCGCATTCTTCATGCGGACACACGACCTATCTATCGATCAAGCCGGCATCATCTTAGGACTGGGCGGGGCCTTAACCGGCATATTTGGCGCAATTCTCGGAGGTATAGCCTTTGATAGACTGGCAAAAACTTCAATGGCAAAGGCAGTAAAACTAATTGGATGGAGCCAAATAGTAGCCTACCCTGCAGCTATCCTGCTCTATACAGCCGAGCATCTCGGGTTGGCAATCGCGTTCTTGGTTATTCCTTCAATATGCGCTACTTTTTTTGCCGGACCGACTGCCGCTCTGGTGCAAAGTCTGTCACTCGTGCGCATGCGTGCTGTTGCCGCATCAATTACTATGCTGTCCGTTAATTTGGTCGGGCTTGGGTTAGGCCCGACATTAATCGGTGCGCTGAGCGACCTGCTTGAACCAAAGTTTGGCGAGGAGTCCCTGCGCTACGCACTCATCGTTGTGGGCTTATTCTCCGCCCTATCGGCATTCTTTTTCTTCCGCGCAGCGGTCACGGTGGAGGATGACATCAAAAAGGTAGACCACGCCGAAGCTGCGACCGCTTGAACGATCAACCAATGCACGCGCTTGATGTTTTAGCTTGTGATTTAATTTGGGCTTGGCCAGTCGCCCTGAGATATCGAATTGGTCGGGACGGCACCGACCGATATAGACCCCTAAGCATCTGTTTTTACTGTTTTTCTACTCAACTGAAAGCCACACATTCCGTCATTTATACCGACGGTTCGTGTTAAAACTGACAAACCCAT
>NYVG01000015.1 GCA_002684495.1 Gammaproteobacteria bacterium
CCCAGCCTCCCTGCATTGACCGCACGAGCGTCATACGGTAAGGGCTTCAAGGCGCCAGAGCTATCTGAGTTGTTTGGTGCGACTGCCTTCTCTGCAAGCAGCGGCACTGACTACTATGGCTGTCAGCTCAACAACATTGAATTTTCTAAGTGCCCGAACCAGCAATTCAATACCTACATCGGCTCCAACCCCGATCTGAAGGCAGAAAATTCGTCAAGCTACTCGTTCGGCGTTGAATATGACTTCAGCGATAATTGGCAAGCTGCTTTGACCTACTGGAATCTGGAACTAGAAGACGCGATCTCTATGACCTCTGCGCAGGATCAGTTGAATGTGGATTACCGGAGCGGCGGTAATAACCCGAACGTTGTACGTATCGGAGCTGCAGTCCAGTCGATCTATGCGGGCTACCAAAACGCGGCAGTGCCTGTTGAACGAAATGGCGTGGACTTGACCGTTAAAGGACTTGTTGAGACCGGATACGGTCGCTTCAAGATCCGTGGTGATATTTCTCACTATCTGAACTACGACGAAGAACTGACCTATGGTACGGGTGACTTGTACAATGCCGCGGGCACATTGGGCTTTAGCAAGTGGCGCGCGAATGCATTGGTTCGCTGGTCTATGGACGACTACTTCGCAAGTCTTTCGTGGAACTACATCGGAGCATCCGAATCCAACGAAAGCGGTGACGAGTATCCTCAATGGGATGTATTTAACGCACGCGTTGGTTACGATCTCGGCGAGCGCGGCATGGTAACACTTGTTGTTCGCAACCTGCTCGATCGTGACCCTTTGTTGGATGACGGCGAGATGGTGAATGAGTACATGTACGACCTAACAGGGCGGGTTGTAACACTCACCTATTCGGTTGAGATGTAAGACTTCTCACGAAGCACCAAAAAGGCCCGCTGAGCGGGCCTTTTTTTAACGGGAAAAACATTCATGGAACCCTGGACTTCTTTTTGGGAACACGGCCACCGACGTCTTGGATATCGGCTGGGGCAAGGGGGCCCTACTCATTAGTTTATTGGATCAACGCGTTAGCGGGACCTATACCAGCGTTGATCTGGCTGGCGTGCGCTTAAACGAGGTTGCAAAGCAAGCATTGGATTGAATGGGCAATTGAAACCTCACACTAATGCAGAATCTCTACCACTTGAATCTGTCAGTATTGACCTTGAACCCCCGCCTTCGGTATCGATTATTCAGATTTACCAAGAAGTTTACCCAAAGCCATTCAGGTGCTGAGACCCAACGGCACTTTTCACGCGCCAATGCATGCAGATGAATCAGTTATCTCGTCCCTGAGTGCTCGCGCTCTGGGCGAATTTCAAGACACGGACATTAGTGCGATCGTTAAAAACCGCAAGCTCATCGATCGACAACTCAATGAACTTCGTGTGCCTGCGCGGTTGAAACAGTACCGTCGAGCCAGCAAGCGGCGCCGCGTCAGGCGGTCAATAAGTTATAGGGGGCTGTTCAGCAGCCCCTTTTTTCGTGTTTCAGGAGCCGTGGCGGCCCTGAGCTCGCAATATATCGAGTTCCAAGGCCAGCGCTTCGCGACCTGCTTGTGCTCTGGGGTCATCTGGGTAATAAGCAAGCTCAGACGACAACTCACCCGCCACACGCGTACCGATAAGCACACGGGGCTGGGAATAGTCATACGGACAGGCTCTATGCAGTAACGCTCGGTTATCCCATACCAATAAGTCACCCGCACGCCATTGGTGCTGATAAACGCGCCGTGGCTCGTTAACTACGTGCTCTAACAACGTTTGCAGCAGCAGCCGACTTTCTTCGCGCTCTAGTCCAGGAATCCCAAAGGCGTGGCGGCCAATAAATAAATTTTGTATCCCAGTTTCCGGATGGGTTTTCACCAAGGGCCGCAAATAGGCCTCGCCATGGTAGATACTGCTTTTATCCCGCTGCGGAAAGTCACCCAGATCGTTCGCCTGAGAATACTCAGTAGAATGAAAAGCACTGAGAGTCTCGACGCGCAGCCTCAGTTCTTCAGGCAAGGTTGCGAATCCCGCCCGCATATCAGCAAGTTCCGTCTGCCCACCCTGCTCTGGTACTTTTACCGCCGAGAGCAGCGCACATTTGCTGCTGACCGGCCAGTAGGTTGAATCTGTATGCCAGGCCTCATTGCCGATATTCGTGCGCATGCGCTGGGTATCGACATCGATCATTTGTTTAAACTCGCCATCATCATTGCAATGCTGATTAGCTAGCGGTAATGCTCCGAACTCTAATTCTCCAAAGCGCCGGCCAAACTCAATATTCTGCTGTTCCGATAAAAATTGCTCTGGAAACACCAAAAATCCATGATCTAAAAAGGCTCGATAAAGCTCTGCGAAAGTAGCGTCATCAAGCTCTGCCAGCACGATATTTGACACCACCGCACCGAATACCTTGTCGGCAATTGGCTCGATTTTAAAGTTCACCCTAGATGCCTCATGTTGCGACAGTTATTAGTGATTCCACCAAGGCAAATCTGAGAAAGAACGCATATCTACCTCATGGCTCCAAGCGGACCGATGCTGTTGATGCAGATGATAATAGGTGTCGGCTATTTTGGTCGGCAACATCAGCCCATCATGTTCCATCCCGCGGGTTTCTCGCAGCTCCTGGAACTTCTCTGGCCCCAACATCTTGCCTAACGTGTCCGGGGCATCGACAGCGCCATCAATAATGATGTGCGCTACATGAATCCCCTTAGGACCGAACTCCGCGTTAAGGCTCTGACAGAGCATACGTCTACCGCCCATGGCTGCCGCATGTGAATGCTGGCCTTTGTTGCCACGCACTGCAGCCGTCGCTGAGGTGACTAATATCGTACCTCTACCTCTTTCCTCCATTTTAGGTGTGACCACACTAGCCGTACGAAACAGGCCAAACGTAGCCAAACGCCAGCCCATTTCAAACGCTCGGTAACTGGTGGCCTGTAAATTGCGGTCGCCGATCTGCGCACCTAAGTTATATATCACTGCTTCAATTGGGCCTATGTCGCGCTCTATTTCCATTGCACGTTCTTCGATGGTGCCCTCTTCCACGGCGTTGAGGATATAGCCTGACGCGCTACCGCCCTCATCTTTAATTTCCTCCACTAAGCGGGCCAAACCTGCCTCGTCACTGCGGCGGCAAAGACAGGCGTGATAACCTTCCTGAGCAAATCGTTTCGCGACATTGCCGCCAATACCAGCGCCAGCACCAATAACTAAACATACAGGTTGCACAACTCACCCCTATTAAATTGCTTTTTCAACATTACCACAGGTGTGAGGCTGCCAATCAAGGGCAAATTGTGAGCCCAATTTCATTGCTCATTTGACCCCCCAACCTCACACCGTTAAGTTACCCCTGCTATTACTAGGAGCAGTTATGTCAGAGGAAATGGGGATCTTTGAAACCATGTACAACTGTCGAGCGATGCGTCGTTTAGACAGCCGTGAAATACCTCAAGCCATACTTGAAAAGTTGATTGAAGCGGCGAACCAAGCGCCCTCAGGATCGAATACGCAAAATGCACGTTGGATCGTCGTACGCGATCCAGCGGTCAAGGCCAAGTTGGCTGAACTCAATCGTAAAGGTGTGGAAAGTTATCTCGCGCCACTCGTTGATAACCCAGGCAGCCTGTCGCATCAAACTGCCGATAAACGTAAGCGCATGGTTGACGCGGTGGTATGGCAGAAAGAGCATATGCACGAGATTCCCGCATTGGTGATCGCTTGCATGCAATTCAACACCAAGCCAACACCTGCCATGGTCGCAGGTGCTAACGGATCGATTTGGCCAGGCATTCAAAATCTTTTACTCGCTGCCCGCGCCATGCAGCTTGGCGCCGCACCGACCACCTTAGCTCTGATTGATCAACAGGCCGTGGCCGATGTCCTAGGCCTTCCTGAGACCATGGCTACATACTGTTTGATACCTGTGGGCTATCCTCTCGGCAACTTCGGACCGGTGACCCGCAAGCCACTGAGCGAAATAATGCGCTACGACCAATGGTCAGACTGACTAATTCATTAAAACGACGGAAAACCCATGCAAGATCAAATTGAATTCATCGATGGCCTGTTTGCCAAGGCCCCGCATCCCAATGCGCCGGATTTTATAAAAGCCAACATCAGCATTAAACGCGAGGAAATGCTTAATTGGCTAAGCGCGCGCAGCGATGAGTGGATTAACATCGATGTCAAAGAAGCTCGCTCGGGCAAGTGGTACGCTGCAGTGGACAACTGGCAGCCTAACGCTAATGCAGCCCCAACAGCCGCTGTGACCTCCTCTGCACCCCCACCGCCGCCGCCAGAGGAAGATTTCGACGACGACATTCCATTTTAGCTTGGCTGCGACTTAGCATTGCCGGGTCGTAGCGAGTCATCATATTATTCATGCACACAACCTAGGATCCGACCATGACAAAAAGCGTAGATTGGTATTACTTTCGCGGCGGCTGAACCAGCTGCACCCGAGCATCCAAGTTTTTGGAAGCACGTAAAATAACGATCAAGGAAACCATTCCTGCGAGTCGTAAGCTGCAGCGTGAGGACGCCATCGCGTTGCTGTCTAAAGCTACTGCAATGACCGTTGCCAAGGGCAAGAAGGTAACCCAATTTAAGGGTGGCAAAAACGCCTCTGACGAGGCCGTAGATGCCATGTTAGGCAGCACTGGCAACTTGCGCGCACCCACCGCTGTGGTCGGCAAAACACTACTCGTCGGCTTTAATGAGGAAAGCTACAGCGACGTTCTGGGCTGATCGCGATGCATGAGGCGCGCGCGCCTCGCGCAACCTTAACGTCATTACTGGAGAGAAAAACATGTACGTAAGCGAGGCGGTTGCTGCGCGGAAATCCGTGCGCGCATTCTTGGATAGGCCAGTGCCTGAGGAGTTGCTAAAAGAAGTGCTCACTAAAGCCAGTCGAGCACCTTCTGGCGGCAACCTGCAGCCTTGGCGCGTCTTCGTACTTAACGGCGAAAGCATGGCAAAGTTTTTGCAACATCTTGCCCAGCGCACGGAGCGTGAACAACCTGCGTACGCGATTTACCCCAAGGAGTTGTCTTCGCCCTACCGCGACTCGCGCTTTAAAGTCGGCGAGGACATGTACGCGCTTCTCGGCATTGGGCGTGAAGACAAACCTGCACGTTTTGCCCATCTAGCGCGCAATTTCTCCTTTTTCGACGCACCGTCGGCATTCTTCTGCTTTGTCGATCGACAGATGGGGCCGCCCCAGTGGTCTGATCTCGGCATGTTCCTACAGACCTTCATGCTCTTGGCAGAGGAAGCGGGCCTCTCCACCTGCGCCCAGGAGGCATGGGCAAACCGCCCGGCAGCTGTTGCAGATTTTGTAGGCGCCGGACCCGAGTTAATGCTGTTTTGCGGCATGGCGATAGGCTACAAAGACGACAGCAAACCGGTAAATGAATTGGTCTCAGACCGCGCGCCGCTGGAGGATTGGGCTACATTCGTTTAACGACGCTGGTCTGCCTTTAGGTGCTGGAAAAGGCTCGATCGCCGACTTTGCATATCAGCGGCTCAGAACTCTGAACTGCAAAATTGCGATCCAATACCGTATCCACGTAATGCCAGCGGGCGCGCATAGTTTGCGGTGTTAATTCAACCTCAGCCCAGCCGCGGTTTTGAGTTTCCACCTCAACAAGCTCTGGGCTGCTGTTCATCAGCGCCGATTTTAAGACCGCCGGTTGTACAGGCAGAAAGCTCTCCATACCCGGACTGGTTATTCCGGGCGTGCCCACTTCGACACCTACCGCATTCCTCTGCTCGTCGCGCAAATTAAATGCCCATGCGTTGTGGGTATCCCCGGCAAGCACCACCGGATTGGCCGCGTACCGCCGCATATTTTCTTGTACCCGGGCTCGACAAGCGGCATAACCGTCCCAGGCGTCAAGATTGAAAGGCAATCCTTGCCCAGCCATAGCCTGCATACTCCTGAGCAGAGCCGCTCGGCTTTTTGGTAGCTGATTGAACTGCAGTTCTTCATCACTAAGCGCCGGGATAAATAACTTCCCCATAAGCACCTGCTGCCCAATGATCTGCCATGTGCTGCCGCGTTTCTGACTCTGCTGCAGCATCTCCTGCAGCCATTGCTCTTGGTCCTTGCCCAATAAGGTTCGCTCTTCGGCATTTAACGGCCCATCAATAAAGCCTTCAAGATCGGGTAAGTAGCGCCAACCCGCAGGCAGCGATTCCGCATCAAGCTGACTAATGACGTCGTAATCAAGGATAGGCTTTGCGACACCTGAATTCATATCAAAAGGCACATTGATGCGTTGCAGTGCAGTATCGGGCAATTGTGACGCGTCCCGTTCCGAGACTGCATGGACAGCGCCTGGCTCAGAGATATCATAGACCTGGCTGCGCAGCGGCAGATCTGTGGAATACTCAAGCCCTCTATCTCGACCATGCAAGCGCGTGTCGAGCATAATCAAATCCGCCAACTGGCCAATTTGAAAAGATCGGTAGATAGGACCCTGATCGCCTGATGCATGGGTGCGAATCGGCATCCACTCGTCATAAGCCTGCCTTGCAGCGCGCATCCGCTGAAAGAAATCGCCTTCGCCCGGGTTATGGTTCTCAGCCCCACTGTGCCAAGTATTGTTCGTTAGTTCGTGATCGTCCCATACGCACACAAACGGATGACGTTGGTGCAGCAATTGCAGATCAACATCCGTGCGGTATACACCATAGCGCATTCGATAGTCTTCAAGGGTCAGGGTCTCACCCAAGGGTTGAACGTGACGACCTAACTCTTGTAACGCCACAGGATTAGCATAGCCCCCTTCGGGATACTCGTAGATGTAGTCGCCAAGATGCAGGATTAAATCTAAATCGCTTTCGGCCATATGCCGGTAGGCGTTGAAATATCCTTGGGGATAGTTTGAGCAGGAAGCAACACCAAGGCGAAAGGCCGCAACCTCACCCTTTGGCAGGGTTCGTGTTCGACCGATGGAACTGCTAAGCCCATCAGCGAGAAATCGATAAAAGTAGCGCGTGCCTGGCTGTAAGCCTGTGGCATCGACTTTCACGGTATAGTCCCGCTTAACGTCTGTTACCGCCACACCCGACGCAACAATATCGGTAAATTTCGCATCCACTGCCACCTGCCAGGTGGCTTCAATACGCTCGGTTTGCCCAGAACCCGGCAATACCCGAGTCCACAAAATAACCCGATCTGCCAAGGGATCGCCACTAGCAACGCCGTGGGTGAAATAAACAGCCTCGCTCTGGGCCACAACAAATCCGCGCAGCGAAAGCGCGCCAAGGGTCGCTCCAGCACCCTGCATCAGGCGCCGCCGGTTTACCGAAAATGGCATGAGAACTCCAAATGGTTTTTTAGCTTTATAGCACTATAACGTTGCCGACGCGCAAAGTTAGTTACCAATACTCAGTGCGTGTTTTCGCGTTCCAGGAATTCTCGAACCTCAAGTGGTGCGTGACCCGCATAGCATTGATCGCAAAGACCGATAAAGGCATCGGCTGCCAGAGGCTCTAGCAACGAACCCTGATAAGTTAAAACGGCACGCACGGCTCGATCCACATTCTGAATCTCGGGCTGCTGGTAAGCAAACTGCAGTAATCCAGCACTCAATGCTGGCGTAAACATATAATTGGGCAAGGTTGTAAACCAGCCGCAGGCAGTTTCGAAGCGCTCGGGATCTAAACCCTCAATCACCGAAAGCCTTTTGTTCTGTGGGCGCTTCTGCCAGCTCCATCGCCGCAAGAAATTCCGGAATACGCTTACCCAGTTGGAAAAAACCTTTTTGCGCGTGGGGCCAAACCAAGCGGTCATAATCACGCATAAAGCTTGTAAGGCGCACCCCACGGCCGGCCAGTACCGTCTGTAGTTGCGCGATGGTCTGTTGATTGTTACCGCTGGGCACATAAGCATGCACCAGTTCCTTGATCCCATGGGCGTCAACCCATTGCATTACATCGTCCAGCCCATCAGCGGTCAGACTTGGCGCACGCAAAGTTGATGCATAGGCGATCTCCGCCCGCTGTACCGCATCGGCAATCGCACCCTTACTAAAAGCTTGCACCAACGGCGACGTTGCGGCTACATCACTGCGCGGAGACGCCGGTAACGCTACTACCCCAGTTGGCTGAAATGGCAAATCCAGTGCCAAATCGTCGTCCGTCAAAAGTAATCCCAGACCGTCAGTGGACTCGCCGCGAGCAGCGAAAGGTTTGGGCCATTCCAATGGCTGCTTCTGTAATGCCATTGCGGAGAGGGTTTCCGTAATGGGCTGGGCGCTCGTGGCCAGACGCGCTAGTCCGCTGTCGTGATCGCAGTATGTGTGGACGCGCGCGGCACCGCACTTGCGAATATTTGACGCCGTTGCGAGATAGATTTTGCCTTGGGTATGCAACCCTGCTACCCAGCGCCACCCCAAGGTATTGGATGCGGGATCGCCATCCAGCAGATGACGAAGAAAAAAGTCAGCGCCTAACTGCCAAGGCAGTCCGAGGGTAAATATCCAGATACTGGCAAACCACATCCGTGCATGATTGTGCAAGTAACCTGTTTCGCGCAGTTCTTGCACCCACTCGTTGAACGGCTGGATTTCGGTCTGGCCATCGACCGCTCGGTTATAACTATCGCGACGCCATTTGTCGCCGGCAAGGGTGTCGGACACCTCGCGCAGATCCTGCTGATAGCCTTGCCAAAGCAAGGGGCGATGTTCTAACCAGCCTTTCCAATACGTGCGCCAAAATACCTCCTGCACAAATTTGAAGGCGTCCGACGGGCTGTGCTGGCCCAGCACCTTAGCGAGCACTTCCTGCTCAGAAAGCATGCGGCGGCGCAAATATGGCGACAATCTCGATACATTAAAGTGATTGCCGGAGCCAGAGTCCTCATTCCGCTGAGCCTGATAAATCCGCCCCGCCTTAGGCAGAAACTGCTGCAGCATGGCCAAGCCGGTGGCGCGGGTTGGCTGCCACGGCAATAGGGACTGATGCAGCCCGTCAAAACCAAACTGATCGTTTTTCTCTAAAGTTCGCACATTCAATCTCGTCTCATGGTGTAAGCATGCTGAGACAAGATCAGGGCTTTGTCTAATTTATAGCAATGTTTTATTTGGACATTTTTTGTTCTTGTTGGCAAAAAGTATGACATATTGGACATTCATTCCCCAGTTCGGAGCTATGCATGCAACATCAACCTTGGCGCTGGCTGCCAAGCGAAGGCGGTCTGGTCAGTTCAGACACTTTGGCTTTACGGCCGGTTGACCCAGTCTTGTACTCCATGCGCGACGTCTGGGGTTTCGATATTGACGACCTGCCGATAGAGCCTTTCGACATAGAGATTCGCATCACTGCCCCGAGCGTACTGGAGGGCTTGCAGTTATTTGAGCGCGCGGTCGCTGATTATATGACTGACCATTTCGATGCTTTTAATCGCGGCCTAGTTTTAGAACGCCTGCAGTGGAACGACCCTTTTGCGGAACAACCCTGCTGCGAAATTTTTATGGCCGACTAATGCGGATTGCCACTAGTCACGCGCCAGCGCAAGCTCCCGGCCGCTCTGACTCGCCCAAAAGACCTTATAGCCCCTGCTGATTAAAGCATCGACACGCTGCCTCGTAGCACTCACCGGAAACCGCCCTTTACGGCGTTTGCCATGGTGGAATTCCACAAGTAATTGGTCTGGCAAAATGTCGCTCTGCAACATGTCGTCTAGCACTGCGTATTCCGCGCCTTCAATGTCCATCTTCAAAACATCTAAGCGCTCGTGCCCCAGTTCCGACATGATGGTAGACAACCTCGACACCGGCACAGCTACGGTCTCTTGATCCGCCACAGCAGCAGGCACAACCGTTCCAGAAACCGCATTTTCTCGGGTTGGGGCAGCAAAAGATAATTCTCCATCCATCCACGCGAGTCCCAACGGATGAAAGTTAAAAGTCGCGGGCTGGGGGTTCTGTTGCAGCCACTCTATTACTCTTGGAGTCGGATCAAACCCATGAATTACCAACCCAAATTGCGCCATCAAAGCTTGATCGAATCCGGTATCGAACCCCACCCCTACAGAATAAACCACGCTATCTTGATGCAGTCGATTTGCAATGCAGGGCCATGCTCCATAGCCTGCGCCGCCAAACATAGTCGCCCCTAAGTCATGCACCTTTGCTGGTCGATAGGCTCGACCGAGCCATACCCTAATTCGATGTTCTAGCCGTTTACGCGGACCAAATGCCTTCATGAATTGACCTTGTTATCTAAACCCTCTTGCCAGCAGATCAGCATATTCTGGCTCAGAGGCCACTACAGATCTTTATTTTGCTCGTTCCGATGACTAACATCGCTAACCTATTTCGGGGAATCTATGCTGACTGGAAAGAAAATAGTAAACCAAAAGTTAACAATCGCAATCTCGCTAACTTTGGCTACTGGGTCAACTGCGGTACTCGCCTGAGAGGGCACGGAAAGAAAAATTCAACGCGCTGCCGAGGATGTAATCGAAGAGGTTTTAGTTTGGGGCCGTGCCTCCAAGCAGATCGGTGAAGCACAAACAGCATCAGTAGGCTTAGTGGGCTTCGGCGATTTCATAACACGGCCTCTGCAACGTATCGGCGAGTTCACGGAAGTTGCCCCTGGTATGGTGGCTACCCAACATAGTGGTGAGGGTAAGGCCAACCAATACTATCTCCGCGGCATGAACCTTGACCACGGCACGGACTTTTCAGCCTATTTGGCAGGAATGCCGATCAACCTGCGCGGGCACGCACACGGCCAAGGATATTTGGACCTTAACTTTTTGATTCCAGAAATCATTAGCAGTGTCGCGTTTAGGAAAGGCCCCTATTACGCCGACCGTGGTGACTTTTCTACCGTTGGTACAACCACTCTTAACCTATACGAGCGCATTGAAAAGCCCTTTATTAAAGTCGACATAGGCGCACAAGATTATCGACGTATGGTCACTGCCGGTTCTCTCGACATCGGCCAAGGCCACCTTTTAAGTGCTTTAGAAATCGCCACTAACGACGGCCCGTGGGATCTGCCCGCAGGTGTGCAAAAGCACAATGCGCTATTTCGCTTTAGCAGAGACTTTGCGAACTTCAACGCAGATCTGATTCTGTCCTATTACGCCAATGCATGGCAGGCCACTGATCAAATTCCACGGCGCGGCGTTGAATCAGAAACCTTAGATCGCTTTGGATTCGTCGATCCGGACCTTGGCGGCCGCTCCCAGCGCCTGAACCTAATCACCAACCTTGAAAGTGAACATTTAAGCATCAGCGCCTACCTCAGCCAGTACGCTCTGAATCTGTTTAGCAACTTCACCTACTTCGCCGAGGATCCCGTCAATGGTGATCAACTTGAACAAGTAGACCGCCGATGGATTTTCGGTGGCAACAGTATCTGGAAGACGCAAGCTTCGGATACGCTTGGGATTCGGCTCGGCATCGACCTTCGTAGCGACAAAATTAGCGCTGCCAATTTGTATCAAACCACGGCTAAGAACCGCCGCAACACACTCCGGCGCGACCGCATCGACTGGGACAGTATCGGGCTATTTAGTGATCTGACTTGGCAATGGCACCCGCAATTACGCAGCACCATGGGCATTCGCATCGACCACAATCGATTTGACGTTAAGGCTCAACTCCCGGCTAACTCAGGCAGGGGCAATGAGACCATAGTTTCGCCCAGCTTCACTTCAGCTTTCCAACTCAGCGACATCGCTGAAATCTATGCGAGTTGGGGCGCAGGTTTTCACTCCAACGATGTGCGCGGAGTAACGATCAAAACGGATCCGGCAACATTGGAAGACGCCCAAGCAATCGACCTTTTTGCACCACAACGTGGTGCTGAAGTCGGCCTACGCACGGAGACCGAAAAATTTAACGGCACTGCCGTTTATTTCTTGCTGCAATCGGATTCGGAGTTGCTATTTCTCGGCGACTCAGGCGCCACAGAAGCCAGCGAAGCATCCGAGCGCAGTGGGTTAGAACTGACTGGGTTCTGGCAGTTTAAGAAGACGTGGACTGCAGATTTAAATGCATCTTGGGTCAACAGCCGATTTATCGATGTGCCAAAGAATGAGCAGAGTATTCCGAATGCTCACGGGCGTGTTATCGGGGCTGGAATAACCTATGCGGAGTCTGTCGAAGGTTTGACCGCGAGTTTGCGGGTGCGGCACTTCGGTGATGCGCCGCTGGTGGAAGATGATTCTATTGCTCATTCATCCACTACCATCGTTAATGCGGGAATCAGCCACAACTGGGATGACTGGGAAGTCGGCGTGGACGTTTTCAACCTTTTTGACGCTGACGGCGACGACATCGCCTATTACTTTGAGTCCCAGCTGCTAAACGAATCCAGTCCGGTGGCTGATACTCATTTTCACCCAATCCTGCCGCGTACAGCACGAGCTACAATAAAATGGCATATCAGGTAAGCGTCAGTGTAATCAAAACATGCCGCTCGGCTGCGCGCACCAGATCCATACTATTTGGCTCACCATCGCTATCGAATCCGACCCCTGCAAAGTACGCACTGATACGACTGCGCAAGCAAAACAATCGGAGCGCCCCAGCAATCTGCTGGTTGTCGTCGATCTCTACCTGAGAAATCGTCGATACACTGCGCCCATTAAGGGTAAGCTGCACAGGTACGCCGCCCTGCAGATTGCGCCACCATATGCCGTTGCGCTCGGTCATGCAAAGAACCTCCCCGTCGCAACGCAAATAGGTCACCGGTATCGTATAGCGCCGGCCACTACGCCGACCGCTGAAATCCAGCACCACGACCTGATGACTGAGCACGCGATGCAAAATCGACCGCGCCATGACCACAACAATTGGATTAATAAACGCAAATAATCGATTCATTCTTACCTCTCTGTCATCGATGATACCGCTTGTCGTTGAACTTCACAGTCTCTTCACAATCTCTAAATCAAGGTATCCTGATGAACGCCGTAGAATCTGTAAAAGCTGATCTCCTGCCGAAACTGGGCGATCTCCTCACTCATCTCTTGGATACCGAACAAGCGGAGGCTGCGAACTTTTTCAGCAAAGTTTTTCATGATCTCAATGGGGTTAATGCCGAGGAACAATTGCTGGAGGTCTTTATCGAACTCTCAACCACAGCTTTCCTCGGTATTGACTTCGACGAGCCGGCACTCGCTTTGATCGACGATGTTCTACTGCACGCCGAACAGGTAGCCGCTGCGTTTTCGGCGGACACTAGCCAACCCCAATAGGCTTTTCACGCGCAATGCACTGGCGCAATGCCGTGTAATTCCATATCGTAGCGCGCTTACTTTAAGGAATTCCATGAGCGCTCGACAACATTTGCAACTGGACGATGACTTTGCGATGCAGGGCGGAATGTTGAACCAGCCAACACTCGCCTATGAAACCTGGGGCGAGTTGAATGCATTAGGCGATAACGCGATCCTGCTCTTTACCGGCCTGTCTCCGTCTGCTCATGCAGCATCAAGCCCGATGGATCCATCCGCGGGCTGGTGGGAGGATATGATCGGCCGTGATAAGCCCATCGATACCCACCGCTACTTTGTAATCTGCATTAATTCTCTCGGCAGTTGCTTTGGATCCACAGGCCCAGCCAGCGTCAACTCGGCCACCGGCACGCTTTATCGATTGGATTTTCCTGTTCTCACCGTTGAGGATATCGCCAATAGCGCGATCGCCGTCCTAAATCACCTTGATGTGCAGCAGGTCAATACCGTGATTGGTGCCTCCATGGGGGGAATGACGGCCTTGTCTTTTGCGCTTATGCACCCAAGTCGATGCCGCCGCCTGGTATCCATTTCTTCAGGCAGTCGCAGCCAACCTTATGCCATCGCACTGCGGTCGCTGCAGCGCGAAATTATTCGTACCGACCCGCTGTGGCAGCAGGGTCACTATCCGTCTGATGAGCTTGGCCCAGTGGATGGGATGCGGCTGGCACGAAAGTTGGGCATGATCAGCTATCGATCCGCCGAAGAATGGCAAGCACGCTTCGGCCGGGAACGCAGCTCTGACTCACCAGATACAGATAATTTGTTCGGCATCAATTTCGAGGTGGAATCTTATCTGCAAAATCATGCGGAGCGTTTCATCGGCGCATTCGACGCAAATTGCTACCTCTACCTGTCCAGAGCCATGGACTTATTCGATGCGGCGGATC
Source organism: Gammaproteobacteria bacterium (assembly GCA_002684495.1). Classification (GTDB taxonomy): domain Bacteria; phylum Pseudomonadota; class Gammaproteobacteria; order Pseudomonadales; family Azotimanducaceae; genus UBA4421. Next base: position 14,166 of record NYVG01000015.1, read on the forward strand.
ATGGAGGCAGTCTTGATGCAAGCTTCGCCCATCTCTCTCTCGAAGCCGCCTTAGTGGTCGGGGTAAAGAGCGATGCCTTATTCCCGCTACACCAACAAATAGAGTTAGCTGAAGCAATGCAGCCTTTTGTTGCAGATACGCGAATGTGTGCCCTAGACAGCATTCAAGGACATGACTCTTTTTTAGTGGATATGGACCGCTTTCGTCCTGCTATCGCGGACTTCTTCTAGGCGCCTCTCACCTGACACCACGGTTACGCAGTTATTTGCGAACTTCCGGCCGCCGTTATCTCGCCGATAATGGCGGCTTCTGTATATCCGGCTTGACGTAAAGCTTGGACACACTCATCCGCCCTGGCGGCCGGAACAGTCGCCAATAGCCCGCCAGAAGTTTGCGGATCTACCAGCACACCAAGACGTACATCGGCCAGCAGTGGCTGAGCTATGGCATAGTCTGTTAATACTTGCTGATTTGCTGCATACAGGGAACTACGAATGCCTGCCAACATCGCGGCTTCGGTACCCGGCAGTATGGGCAGTGACGATACTCCGACCTGCGCGCTCAAACCCGAGGCGCGAGTTATTTCGCCCAAATGACCGAGCAGACCGAAACCGGTCACGTCGGTCAATGCATTGACTTGGCAGTTTTGCAAAATCGCTACCGCACGGCTGTTGCTATGATCCATTGACGCAATGCATGCGCTGAATCCATTGCTGTCACTCTCACCCCGCATCGCTGCCGCCAACAGGACGCCAGTTCCTAGGGCCTTGGTCACAATCAATTTATCACCCAGTTGAGCGTCAGCCTTGGTTAGCGTTTGCCCCTCCGCACTGCCTGTTACCGTTAGCGCAAGGCTTAATTCTGCACCCTCTGCCGAATGGCCCCCGACCAGCGGCACTGAGGCCTCATTGAGCACACTGACCGCACCGCTGAGAACCTGAAACAGTTCCTCTTCCATCATATGCGCAGCCATTAACGGCAAGGTGACAAATGCCAACGCTGCAGTGGGCTGTGCCGCCATCGCAAAAATGTCATTGAGACTATGATGTGCAGTAATTCGACCGAACAAATAAGGGTCGTCGAGCATGGCACGAAAACCATCAACCGTAAGCAGGGTTTGGCTACCCTGATTGGTAATCTGTGCCGCATCGTCGCCAATGCCGAGACTCACATAGGCGGCATGCTGCTCGGGCAGACGCGCCAGTACTCGTCGCAGCGGCTCTGCCGCAACTTTGGCACCACAGCCTCCACAGCGCATCGACTCATCAGGTAACTCTGACTGCAAAGCGCCACTGACTGCAGCAACCGGCTCCGGCATTTCTGCCAAATCGTTAAATCGGGATACAAATGCACGGTCAATATAATCTTTTAAATGCCACCAAATTCGACCACGGCTGGCCCAAGGTCCCCGGGAGGCAATCGCTGTACCGTCGGCACAATTTATCAAGTTCAAGTGACTACGCTGAGCTCGATAGCGATGGGCACGCCCGACCAACGGCAGTTGCTGAGACGCTGACGCGAGATTGTTCGCCAATACCTTGCCCGCGCGCACGGCATACACACCCGCTTTTGATCGTTCTTGGCCAGATAAGTGAGCAATATCGCCAGCGGCAAATACTTGTGGATGGGACACGCTGCGCAATTGCTCATTGACCCGCACGAAGCCCAATTCGTCACAATCCAGTCCCGAATCAGCCACCCAAGACGGGGCTTTTACATCTGTCACCCAAAAGACAGGATGCCCATCCTCGGCCAGTGCAGTAGTAAAACGCTCTGGCACATACTCTATACCGCGCTCTAACAGCGCATGGCGAACACGCCGGCGTGCTAACTCACTATGATCCTTTAGTAGCCTTACGCCATAGAGCTTTATTGTGACGCTCTCAGGTAAAGCCGTGCGACAGGCAAAGGCCAGCTCTACCCCTCCGGCCCCGGCGCCAACGACGCTGATTTGTGGTACACGCTCAGGGGCGCGCTGAATCTCTGTCAGCGCCACGCGCCATGCCGGCAAGAACTGACTAATGGGTTTAACAGCGATACCAAGTTGCGGCGCAACTAAAGGCTGGGCACCACAGTTGAGGGACAGCACGTCAAAGTGCAATGGCGGGCGATCATTCAAACGGATTGTTTGTTGGGGTAAATCTAAACCGCATACGGAGCCTTGAATAAAGCGTGCGCCACTCTGTGTGCAAAGGGGTAACAGCCGAATGTGCATGTCCGATTCTGCGTACTGACCAGCAACACAGCCCGGCAGCATGCCCGAATACGCTGCCAGAGGCTGTTCTGAAATCAATGTAACCCGTACACCGGGAATGGGTTGCATGCCCAGCCGCTTGAGAACTTGAACATGACTATGGCCACCGCCTACTAATACAAGGTCGCGCAAAGGCGGTGTCTGACTAGTCGTCGAAGTCCAGATAATCCAAGTCCTCCGCCATGCGTCGGCGTTCGTTACGTTCTTCTAAAGCTCTGCGGATCGCAACGGTGCGCGCTGCTGAGTCTTGATCGCCAAGGCTGGTAAGGGCTTCTTTTTCCACATCCTCTATACCTTCCGCATCCTCATCGTCCAAATCGGGATCACCAAGATCTAGCGGAACCGATTCTTCTGTCTCCGATTCCTCTATTGCTTCGTCTTCGACCTCAGCATCAAGCTCAGAATCCGTATCAAGCGCTTGAGATGACTCCTGCGCGACTTCTGCGCTGCGCTTTTTGCTTCTTTTACCACCTTTGCTCAAGTGCATTCCTCAACAATAAGTTACTACTGTTATCGGTAATCGAGCAGCGTTCCTCCCTGATCAGTGAAGCGCTACAACACCCTACAGCGACGTTTTACGCGGGCAGATCCGTCGCTGTCAACAATTAAAAGAGCGATGCTAGCGGCACCGTTTTCAAGAATTTGAGCCTTCTAAGGTTACTCTGCACCCCTCTCTACGTATTCCTGCACCGTACCTACCCCTGTGTCACGGGCAACAAACAAGCTTTCAAGATGTTCCCGGTTATTGACTATGCCAAAACTCAGAACAATGCCTGCAGTATCGAGCAATACCGCGTAGGGCAGCTTACCCACGGCAAAACCCCTGCCAACGGTTTCAGAATGCAGATACGTATGGTCCGCTAAGCCTGCCCTCTGCGCAAATTGGCGGTGCGCTGCCAACACGCCACCATCGCTGACGAATACCAAAGCGGCGCCTTCGGACAACGCGACGGACTGCACTACCGGGATCAGTGGCTTACAGATTGGGCAATCTAGAGAAATGAAAAACAACAGACTCAAACCGGGCTTGGGTCCGCCAACCACCGTTGCGCGTCCCCAAATATCATTTAATTCTAAGACTGGCGCTGGCTCACCCGACACCAGCGACGCGTTAACGCTTAAAGCACCAGCAGGCGGAATACGATTAAACAATCGAGCAACTTGTCGGCTTAATGCAAACACCGCCGCCCCCAACAAAAGTATGGCGCACCAAAGCACAACCTGTGATGCAATGAGCACATCTGCAATCAATTCCACTGACCAGCACTCGCAATATAAGCGGCTCTTCTGGGCCCCACAGACACACGCAGCACAATCATTCTCGTACCGAATTTGCGCAAAGTTGATTAACTATCGCATAACCCAGTACACCCAGTAAAAGCGTGACAAGGGACAATGCAATGCCCGACCCCATAAGTTCGTCCATCGGCGCATGCTGAGGCAATGCGAGTCCGGCGAGGACAATATTACGCACAACCAGCCCCCAACTGATGGGTGTCGACTCACCACCACAACCGCAATCGACATCATATCGCCCGCGCAACAGGTTAATTGCGATAGCAACGGCATAAAGAAGTAATAATGACAGCGCAAGCCAACGGCTTTCGCCAGTTGAGAGTAACAACTCTAAAACTGCTAAAAGCTCCACCAGCGGTAACACCCACCAGAACCGTAAACCGATATCCGGCACCAGCCGATAGCCCGCCAACGCACGGATAAAATCGTTAGGTTGCCGAAATTTATGCACCGCCGCTGCAATAAAAATCAGCAAAACTAAACCAGCCGAGCTGTAAAAATACACACTCGTTAACGTCTGCATGGCCGTTAGATAACCCCGTCCTCGCGGAGTTTCGCAACCTGTTCCGAGCTATACCCCAGCTCGAGTAACACTTCACTACTGTGCTGACCCTGCTCGGGTGCTGGCATATGTTCACGAGTCGCTAAGTCATCGATATTCAAGGGATGCTTGATCATTCGCTGCATACCACTGCCCATAGGTGCTGGGATGGCCATAGCATTCTCAATAACCTGCTGGTCTTGGGCCAAATCAGCGACCTGTCCTACCAGCGCTGCAGGAACACCAGAATCGGCAAATACGTCCATCCATTGCTCCGAGGGGCGCTCGGCGATGGCTTTAATGAGTTCAGCTTTCAGTGCCTCACCATTTTCTAACCGTGCCTCTGATGTCGCGAAACGCGGATCAATCAGTAAGTCAGGCCTGTCTATGGCAACAAACAATGCATCAACCTCATCATCGGTGCGCACCATGGAGAACTGCAGCCACCGGCCATCACTCGCTTCATACAGCAGGCGCGTAAACTGGCGCGATTGGTTAGCAAAATAATTAGTGAAATCAGCGTCTGCAAATACCCCTTGAGCTATGCATGAAGCTGACCATACGCCATTTGCCATTAACGAGGTGTGGACATGGCTGCCTTGACCGGTTTGCGCACGCTTGAGCAACGCGGTGACGATACCCGCATATAGAGTCACTGCTGTGGGATGATCGCCCATGCCAGGAAGCGCCGGCCCCGGCGGTGCTCCGGGCGCGTGCACAAGATCCATTAAACCCGACCGAGACCAGTAGGCGACCAAATCAAAACCCTCGCGATCGCGCTCAGGCCCCTTCTCTCCGTAGGCCGTTAACGAGGCATAGATCATGGACGGATTAACCGCCGCCAGATCATCGTAGGTCAATTGCCACTGCCGACGCATCGGCTGTGGAAGATTGGTCACGTAGACATCGCACTCGCTTACCATTTGCCGGAGAATTTTCCGCCCTTCCTCGCTCTTCAAATTCAGGCTAATCGAGCGCTTGTTGCGGTTATCCATATGCCAGGTGTAATTAGTGTCCGCATCCGGTGACCCAGGCATATCAGCAAAATTTCGATAACCGTCGCCGAGATCAGGGGCCTCAACCTTTATAACCTGCGCCCCATAGTCCGCCAGCATCGTCGTCGCAACCGGAGCCGCAATCCAACTGCCAACGTCTAATACCTTTAGATCAGAAAACAGTAATTGTTCTTGCAAGGCTCCACCCTCCTATGCCGCCCGCAACGCCCTTAGGCTAGGCGTCGAGCTGTGCGTTCCACTCCTGGACTTCAGGAACCGATGCCAACAATTCGCTAGCGTCACCCTCAATGGTTACGGCGACAATTTGATCACCCTGAATAATGGAATTAACGATTTCTTGATCTGCATCGCCCTGCACCGCGCCAAAAATTGTATGCGCATCGTCTAACCATGGCGTCGGCACATGAGTAATAAAAAACTGTGAACCATTGGTTCCTGGNCCNGCATTNGCCATCGAAAATTTACCNGGCGCATCATGNCGNAAAGCGCTATTGAACTCGTCACCAAATCGATATCCAGGACCACCGGTTCCGGTACCCAGTGGACAGCCGCCTTGAACCATAAAATCCGCAATAACTCGGTGAAAGGACAAGCCGTCATAAAAACCTCGTTGCGCTAAATTGACGAAATTCGCCACAGTCATGGGCGTTTCCTCAGCATAAAGGTCCAACCGAATCGTGCCTTTATTGGTTTCCATTACAGCTACAAGCGACATCGCTTACTCCTTAAGTTTGATTTGTTAGACCCCTACGACGGATCGCGCAGAGCATTCCCCACAGCCCCACTGTATAACACTCTGCTCTGGGACTGAATCAGAAACAGCGAGAATCACTGCCAACAGACGCAGTTTCATCAGCCAACGCCCTAGGCGAAACGCAATGTATCAAAGCTAGCCGGGATCAATTAAGTTGCCTTGGCAGCGTTACTCTAGGGGAACAATAATTAGGATTACACCGATGCGATACCAATAACAACCGCGGTTGAACAATGGTAGGCATTGGTACTGGTTCCGAGACACCAGTTAATATCATTGCTCTTCGCCGGCATATAAATCGGCTTATCCCCTTCGTTGGTATTACAAAAACAACGACCACAGCCAGATTTGCCACAACAATCATTGTAGGAAATCACATAGTCGCGCCCGTCTACAGGGTTCGTGCAGGTACCGATCCAACTCACCGGGGAGATCTCAGTACCTGGTGGGCATGAATTGACGGATCCGCCACAGCAACCGCACAAATAACCGTCAATTGCGCAATGTCTCCAATAATCGCAAGTCAAAGGGTCACCCTCTTCAGCCGCTTGGGGACCCGCCGCATGACTGCGGCCTACCGGTAATACCGGTAGGGTTGTCGCGGCCACCAAGGCGCTGCCAAAACGCGCCAAAAAACGCCGCCGCGATGAGCGTTGCGCGATTTTACGGGTCGCTCGATCAATCCAATCATCAAATCGGCTCATGCTCGCACTCCCAATTCATAATCCGCGCCAAGCTTTTCGGCTTGCACAAAATAAGCATCCATTAGCGTCTGCAGTTGCCGAGAACTGGTTATGCTCCGTCGTGCTTGCAACTGCCACCCCTGATTATCGCGCTGCAGCACAACCAATGTCGGCGTATCAATTACGGCACATTGAACAGCTAATTGAGCTTCAACCAACACACTCGCCGCCGCAATGCCGTGCTCGGCAGCGTAGGCACCAACCGATTCGGGCGTATCCACAGCAAATACCCAGTAAGCGCCTAGAGCCTTATGTTTTTCTTTCAGCATCGAGAAAGTCGTGTGCAACATGCGGCACAAAGGACAACCTGTAGCAACAAATAACAGGCTCACTGTGTCTGCCGAATGCTCCTCAGGTATAGCTAGTCGCTCCAGCATAGCGCCTTCGTCAACGGGCACAGTCCGCAATTCGCTTGCCACCGGCTGTGAGCGTTCGTGCAAGACACCAATTTGGCGCGCTAGCGAAAACGTGACGAAACTCAATGCGATAACACAAATCGCGAGCAAAACACTGGACAGAACAAGCCAAGCCATCAGCGCGCGTCGACAAATTGCAGAATACCTGCGCCTAAAATCGGCGCGGTAAGGCTGTTTTTCTGGACTCCCGTGAGGGCATCGAAAAGGTATATTTCGGGTCCCTCACTGGCAGCTGCCAATAATGGCTGAGAATCTTGAGAGACTGCCAGTTGAGTGACCGGCTTAGGTGGCTCGATGACTCGATGCTGGGACATATCGTCTATATTCAACACCCAAATTTGTTGTGCCGGTTGTTTGTGTGAATCCGGGCCATTTTGGTTCATTCCCACATACAAAAGTCCTGAGCGATGACTTGCGACGAAATGCGCACCACCGGGTCGCCAACCCTGATCTAACTCAGAAGCCTTAAGTAGCGCCCAACGCTGACTCGGATTGACCCCGACGTCCGAAGCCTCCACCCGGTGCACGGCACCGCGAAAACTTACGAAATACCAATCGCCATTAAAACGCGACGCTTTTTCCGTCAATGGGTCTTTTTGCGGATCGAAGAAAACATCGGTGAAGCGGGTTTGCTCGAGTTCGCCCTGGGGCGTCAAAATGGTCTGCCGCATCCGGCCATTACCGCATAAACTGAGAAACGAAAGATTACCGCTTGGATAAATCATGGCACATCCATCGGTGCTAATTTCTGCCGTAACCTTGCGCGCGACTACATCAACAACCGTTACCGTCATGGCTGGTGTCATATTGAACACATAGACAAAACGACCATCGTCGCTGCGCCCACTGTAAGCACGATGGGCAGCACCCGAACCCCTCTTTGCTGGAATTTCAACCTCATCAATCGCACTTAAAGAGGATACATCGTAAAAGCTCAAGACATCCGTGCGCTGACCTCGGGTGGTACGGGTATAGTAAGTTTCTGGGGAATAAATCGTAGAAAAATCCNGGCTATACTCAACCGCATTACGCCAACCACCGGCCGAAAGCATGCCCAGCATATGATTGCGGTCGGCATCAATCAGATAGATTTTGGAATCCATGTTACCCAAGAAGTTGGGATCGTTAAGGATCAGCCAGTGCGGTGACGGTTGCTGTAAACGCTGGACGTAGATCGTCTCTGGTTGCAGCGGCGCAATAGACATTCTCTTGGCTGGTTCGGAAAGAGCGGCTGCAAAACTAATTGAGCATGCGAACATCGCCACAGGCGCGATGAGCCGGACACCCAATGAACGGCTTTGTCGCTCTATCTGTTGCCTCACTCCTTGCCCCCCCCCGCATCAAGATCAAAGATAACTGGCGCAAGCCCCCGTCTGCACCACCCGCAATGCAAGGTAAAGACTAACGCTACAGGGGATGCACTACTACCGGCATTTTTGTGTAGCCGTGAACAAAATTTGACGGTACACGCTCAACATCGCCAACCACTTCAACCATGTGAAAACGCTGTTGAATCTCTTCCCAGAGAATGCGCAACTGCAGTTCCGCCAGACGATTACCCATACAACGATGCGGGCCAAACCCAAATGACAGATGCTGCCGCGCGCGCGCCCGATCAATAATAAACTCGTTGGGATTTTCAATAGCACGCTCATCGCGGTTCCCTGACAGGTACCACATGATGACCTTGTCGCCCTGCTTTATGGTCTGGCCGTTAATTTCATAGTCACGGTTAGCAATTCTGCGCATATGCGCAAGCGGCGTCTGCCAGCGAATAATCTCCGACACCATGTTCGGTATTACGCCTGGATTGTTGCGCAACTTGGCATATTCACCAGGATTCTCATTCAGGGCCAGCACGCCACCCGTCATCGAGTTGCGTGTTGTGTCATTACCACCAACAATCAACAGAACTAGATTGCCTAAATATTCTTCAGGCGCCATATCCTTGGTCGCCTCGCCATGCGCAAGCATNGAGATAAAGTCATTCGACAGACCTTGCTCCTGGCGCTCTTGCCATAGGCGCATAAAGTACGCCAGACATTCCATAAGCTCTTCCTGGCGCTGCTCTTCTGTTTCGACAATACCCGTCTCTGGGCCACCGGTCGCGACATCAGACCAGCGTGTCAACTTGCGCCGGTCTTCAAAAGGGAAATCAAACAATGTCGCCAACATCTGGGTGGTAAGTTCAATCGAAACTCGATCGACCCAGTCAAACTCCTCGCCCATGGGAAGATCGTCTAAAACCTTTTGTACGCGGCCACGAATCGTGCTCTCTAAGTTTTTTAAGTTCGCCGGCGCCACCGCACCCTGGACGGTTTTGCGCTGGTCGTCATGTTTAGGCGGATCCATCGCAATAAACATGGGTAAGGGGAAATCTTCTTCAGGATCGATAATCGTGATCGCCGGTTCAGAAGAAAAGTCCTGCCAGTTTGAATCCACTTCCATAATGTCGGCATAGCGGGTCAGCGACCAATAGGGGCCGAACTCAGAGTCTTTGCAAAAGTGCACTGGCGCTTCGTCACGAAGCCGGGCGAAGTATTCCATCTTCGTATCTTCAGCCCATAATTCGCGCTGACTGATATCAAAATCTTCCAGCGGGATATCTTGGGGCTGGAAATCGATCATCCTCAGCGGGGCTGCTTCACTCATTAGAATTGAAACTCCGGTAGGTCTACAACCAAGCCATCCAGCTCATCGGAAACGGTAATCTGGCACGACAATCGAGAATTAGGCTGTCGCTCCGGATTTAAATCAAGCATGGATTCTTCGCCGGCGTCTGGGGCACCAGTTTTAGCCATCCACTCTTCTTTGACCATTACATGACACGTCGCACAAGAGCACTCGCCGCCACAATCTGCGTCGATACCGGGGACAAGATCGTCAAGTGCCGCCTGCATCACCGACATGCCGACCTCAGCGTCAACTTCGTGCTCAGTGCCGTTGTGTTCGATATACTTAATTCTAGGCATGCATTTTGCTCCTCTGCTTTGCTATTAAATTTTCTTAATAATCCCCGTGACAAATTTTACCATTACGATCCAATCAAAGTAATGGTTTCAACCCCCATCAAAAATCTGATTGATGCCTAATGCTAGTCCGTAATCCTTACCCGTAACCGAATTACCCGCATCATGAGTAGTCAACTGAATACTGACTTTATTGTAAATATTTGCCCAATTGGGATGGTGCTCCGAATGCTCGGCCAACAGTGCTACTCGGGTCATGAATGCGAATGCGCTAGAAAAATCCGCAAATTCGAAATCTCTGCATAAACAGTGATCTACTTCCCTCCAACCGGGTACCACAAATTCTTTTGCGCTCATGTTCGCCCTACTCGATATCTCTATAGTTTAACTAAATGCGTTGTGAAGTATTACCTCGCAAGACCCCGCTATCATGACTGGAATGGCTCTTGCGCACCAACATAGGGGAAAGGCAGAAAAGGAGAGATTGGTGGAGCCAGGGAGGATCGAACTCCCGACCTCGTGAATGCCATTCACGCGCTCTCCCAGCTGAGCTATGGCCCCAAAACTGCGCGCATGGTAGGGAGGCGGTCAGACGCTGTCAATCTCTGCGGCAGTACTTAATCGGAAAAATTCAGCTGCTCAACGGCCTTATCGAGACGCTTGCGCTCCTTACCCGAGACGTTTAGCACCTCCAATGCATCGCGCAAACGCCCACGGCTCAAATCTGCGCCGAGAAATACCAGCGAATCAAATAGCGGCAAGGAAACTTCACGGCCGCTAATGGCAATAAATAGCGGAAACAAAAAATCTCGCAGCTTCATATCACATTGCTCGGCGAGATCATTACACGATGCATAAAGATCATCTCTGAGCCACTGACGTTTGCGATCAAACATCGCAAGGGTGTGATGCAGAACCTTAACCACCTGTGCCCGTTCCAGTTTCTTGTGCTCGAAATCATCGGGGACTAACGGTCTGCGCGCACCAACCAAATAGTCGACCAACGGCACCAAGTCGGACAGTCGCTCTGCTCGCTGTTGCACCATCGGGATCAGCGCGGCCAGACGTTCGTCATTAAACATCCAATCCGAGACTTTCGCAGCATAGGTATCAGCATCCAACCCACGGAGGTACTGTCCATTCATCCATTTTAATTTGTCTTGATCAAAGATCGGCCCACTGGTCGAAATCCGATCCACATCAAAGGCACTGATCATTTCCTGCAGTGAGAACAGTTCCTGCTCGTTAGGCATCGACCAGCCCATAAGGCCAAGGTAGTTACAAAGTGCCTCCGGCAGGAAACCCTGATCTCGGTAATAAGTCACGCTGGTCGGATTTTTGCGCTTGGACAACTTGCTTTGATCAGTATTACGCAGCAACGGCAGATGAATCAGGTCGGGCATCGGCCAGTCGAAGTAGCTGTATAGCAACTGATGCTTCGGAACCGAATTAAGCCACTCTTCGCCACGAAGAATGTGAGTGATGTCCATATGATGATCATCAACCACTACAGCTAGATGATAGGTCGGCATGCCATCCGCTTTGAGCAAAACCTGCATATCCACCTGGGAATAAGGGATGGTGATTTCACCGCGTAAGCGATCACGAAAAGTGCAGGCNCCCGTCTCGGGCACCCGCATACGCACCACATGCTCTTCACCCGCCGCGAGACGCGCTTGCACCTCTTCAGCGCTTAGGTTCGCACAGTGTCCATCATACCGTGTGGTTTGTTTCGCCGCCTGCTGCTCTGCCCTGACCGTGTCTAGCCGTTCCTTGGAGCAAAAGCAGTAAAACGCGTGGCCTTTGTCGAGTAACGTCTGCACGTGTTGCAAATAGAGGTCTTTACGCTCACTTTGGCGATAGGGACCCTTGGGACCCTCCATATCAGGGCCTTCGTCCCAGTCTAGGCCCAGCCACTGCAGCGCGGTGAAAATCGCTTGTTCAGAGGCGGCCGTGCTACGGGCTTGGTCTGTATCTTCGATGCGCAGAATGAACTCGCCTTCATGCTGCCGCGCAAACACCCAGTTGAACAGCGCCATATATGCAGTGCCAACATGAGGATCGCCCGTTGGCGATGGGGCGATGCGGGTTCTAACCTTCATAAGAGGCGACTAAAACCCCATATCTTCGGCGTTTTCTGGAATCAACGGATACGAGATCCCTGCCATCTTTTGCACCACGCGCACAACTTGGCATGAATACCCAAACTCGTTGTCGTACCAAACATAGAGCACAACTCGGTTATCTTTAACGATAATAGCTTCGCCATCGACGATGCACGCATGCCGATTACCGACTAAGTCTGATGAGACAATATCTGGCGAAGTAGTGAAATCTATCTGTCGTTGCAATTTGCCATACAACGCCGAAGTACGAAGGAACTCCTTCATATCTTCTTGGCTGGTTGCTTCATTCAGGGTCAAATTCAATATCACTAGGGAAACATTTGGCGTCGGTACGCGAATGGCGTTGCCGGTGAGCTTGCCATCCAACTCTGGCAATAGCTTGGTTACCGCAGAAGACGCACCAGTTTCGGTAATCACCATGTTGAGCGGCGCACCACGACCACGACGGTTCTTCTTATGGAAGTTATCAATCAAATTTTGATCATTAGTATAAGCATGCACGGTTTCCATATGCCCGTTGACAATACCAAAGCGGTCGTTAACCGCTTTTAATACCGGCACGATCGCATTAGTGGTGCAACTGGCCGCGGCCAACACAGCATCGTCTGGCTCAATATCGCGGTGGTTAATACCTGCGACGATATTTTTGATACCGCCCTTGCCCGGCGCCGTAAGAATTACCCGGGCAGCGCCCTTGGACTTGAGGTGTTGCGATAGACCCTCCTCGTCACTCCAGGCACCGGTATTGTCTATGATCATGGCATTATTTATGCCATAAGACGTGTAGTCGACTTTGTCGGGTCCGTCCGCATAGATCACCCGAATAACGTTGCCGTTAGCGATAATGCATTCATTTTCTTCGTCTACCCGCAGGGTGCCTTGGAAACTTCCGTGCACTGAGTCGCGACGCAGCAAGCCTGCACGTTTAGCGAGATCGTTAGCGCCACTTCGACGCACCACAATCGCACGCAAGCGCAACTGGGTGCCACCACCGGTCTTCTCAATCAATAGGCGCGCTAACAGGCGCCCAATACGACCAAAGCCGAACAGCACTATGTCCTGGGGCTCAGACAGGGGTGGTGTCGTGACACCAACTACCTTGGCACATTGCTCGTGCACATATTTTTTAATTTCAGCCTCATCTTTGATCGACTTNTCGATTAGCGTAGAGGCCATTTTTCCCACATCTACATGGCAAGGGCCAAGATCAAGCTCACTCATCGCCATTAATATGGGGTAGGTTTCAAATTCCGATAGTTCGTTTTGCGCGAGCTGACGTACATAGCGATGGGCTTTCATCAACTGAGTCACGCTTTGGTTGTATAGCGCGCGGCCGTAGCAGTACACCACGACGTTTTTCCGGTACAACTTCCCNATCAACGGTATCATTGCTTCAGCAAGCGCTTCTCGTTCTTTCCAATCGGGGAAGTAATCATCAAGACTAGGTAATGCCACAGCGTTTCCTCTTTCAGTCGTAGCGTTATTACAGCTGAGCACGCCGGCTCACGGTTGCAAGTGCGGCGCCATTATAGGAATTACCGACCGACGGGCAACAGGGAAATTAAGAAATCCCTATCGGAGCCCCAAAACTCCGACACAGCGCACAGCTATAGAGCAGTATCAGCCGTTGCTAACGGTAACTGGCATTTATATCCGCAAGGGCCGCACTGCCCGGGCACAACTGAGCCTCATTCAATTCATTTAACGGCTGGTCCACAGTGTCCATGATGTCATGACATTCCACCGGATCGGGATCGACATAGAGCAAGCCCGTAACCACTTCGCCCTGCTCCTGGGAGCGCTGCACATAGTTCAAAGCGCCCACCCGATCATGGGCATCATAATCCGCATCCAGTTTATGCAGGCGCAAAGTGCTGCCATCGGGCATCGACACGTCCTCGCGGGTGCCTTCCGCATAATCTACGGTGACTTCCGGATGAGTCATAATTAGATCAGCATTTACCAGCTCTTGAGTGTGCTCACGAACGAACTCATAGCTTTTGGTCGAACCGTTATGGTTGTTGAACGCAACACATGGCGAGATCACATCAATAAACGCCATCCCCTTGTGTTTTAGGGCCGCCTTTATCAGCGGAACCAATTGCGTTTTATCCCCAGAAAAACTGCGCGCAACAAATGTCGCGCCAATTTGCAGGGCCATGCTGACCAGATCAATTGGCTCATAGAGATTGGGAGCACCTTTCTTACTGGTTGAGCCTTTATCATTGGTCGCAGAAAACTGACCCTTGGTTAAACCGTAGGTGCCGTTGTTATCAACCAAGTACAGCATATTGATACGCCGCCGCACGATATGTGCAAATTGCCCCAATCCTATGGATGCACTGTCGCCGTCACCAGATACACCGATACCCAGCAACTCTCGATTGGCCAAATTAGCGCCTGTCATAACGCTGGGCATGCGCCCATGCACAGAGTTGAAGCCATGGCTCTTATTCAAAAAATAGCTCGGTGTTTTAGATGAACAGCCAATACCCGAGACCTTCGCAAACCGATGTGGCGGCAACGATAATTCCGCGCAAGCCTGCACGATTGCAGCACTTACAGAGTCATGACCACAGCCTGCGCACAGTGTCGAGACCGAGCCCTCATAGTCGCGCCGTGTCAGTCCAAGCTCGTTTAGGGGCAGGTTTGGGTGGTGAGCTTTTGGCTTTGCCACAAAGGTCATGATTGCACCTCCGAGATTCGAGACAGCTTGTTGGCGGTAAAATACTCGTTTATCTGCTGATGAATCGTGTCCGCCGAAATAGACAGACCCGCGTAATAGAGGACAGGTACGAGTTTGGCCGGCGCAGTCTGCAATTCGTTAATCAATAACGTACGCATCTGAGCATCACGATTTTGTTCTACAACGAATACCAAATCATGCGCTTGCACAAACGCTTCCACTTCCGAGCCAAACGGAAAAGCGCGGACGCGGCAGCTGTCCAATGCGATTCCGTCTGCGTGCAAGAGATCTAATGCCTCTGGCATTGGTAAAGCGGTAGTGCCATAGAACAACACTCCAATGCGTTGGCCTTGATCTTCAATCTCAGCATTAGGCACTAAACCGCGAATCGTCTGCCATTTTAATTCCAACCGCTGCATGTTGCGTTCGTAAGCTTCTGGCGATTCAGTATACGCCGCAAATTCGTCGCGCGAGGTACCACGGGTAAAAAATGCGCCCTTTTCGGGGTGGGTTCCAGGCAATGTTCGGTAACCAATCCCGTCACCATCCACATCCAGATAACGGCCGAATACTTCGCTGCTTTCCAGGGCCTCACTGTCGAGCACTTTGCCGCGATCGTAGCGGACTTGGTCATCCCACTGCAGTGGTTTGCTCAAGTTGTCGTTCATTCCCAGTTCTAGGTCACTCATAACCAGAACCGGCGTCTGCGCACGATCCGCCAGATCCAAAGCGGCTGTGGCAAAGTCGAAACATTCTTTTGGCGTTGATGGAAAGAGTAATGGGTGCTTGGTATCACCATGGGATGCATAGGCAGCGCCAATCAAATCACCTTGTTGGGTACGCGTGGGCATGCCAGTGGAAGGACCCGAACGTTGAATATCCCAAACCACAGCCGGGATCTCAGCAAAGTAGGCCAGTCCTAAAAACTCAGACATAAGTGAAATACCCGGGCCACTTGTCGCCGTGAAAGCACGGGCTCCATTCCACGCCGCGCCAATCACCACGCCAATGGCCGCCAACTCGTCTTCTACC
The DNA here is from genome assembly GCA_002684495.1 of Gammaproteobacteria bacterium. Classification (GTDB taxonomy): domain Bacteria; phylum Pseudomonadota; class Gammaproteobacteria; order Pseudomonadales; family Azotimanducaceae; genus UBA4421. The sequence continues at coordinate 29,999 of NYVG01000015.1, forward strand.
TGGATGATGGCAAATTTCTTCTTGCCGCTGGCTTCATCGACACGCAGACGATTTGCATGGTTTTCGAAACTTTCAGCCACCGACGTCGACGGCGTAATCGGATACCAAGCACAGACAGTAGCACCGCCATAGACAGCGCCGAGGCCAGCAGCATCGTTTCCGTCCATCATAATGCGATCGCCAACGGCGTCAGAGCGCCTGACCTGCAATGGCAACGGTGCCTGCAGGTAGCGTAGCGCGTAATCGCGGCCAATCTCCAAGGCGCGAATGTTCGGCGCAATAAGCGCATCTTTGCCTTTGTATTGCGTCGCCACCATGCCGGTGATGACCTCAAATTCAATGTTCAACAGACCTGCCAAAGCACCTAAATACGTGATGTTTTTGAACAAACTGCGCTGTTTCGGGTCGGCAAATTCCGGCAACATCATGGTCGCTATTGGAATACCAATCTCGTTAATATCATCTCGGCGCAAGGTCTTGGCCAGAGGCTTCGAATTGTCGTAAAGCAGGTAGCCACCAGGCGACACGCTGGCGACATCTTCCACTAAGGTCTCAGCATTCATGGCCACCATGATGTCCACGCCCTCACGCCGCCCGAGGTAACCCTGCTCACTGACTCGCACCTCAAACCAGGTTGGCAAACCCTGAATATTGGACGGGAAAATGTTTCGGGTCGCGACAGGAATGCCCATACGAAACAATGCTTTAGCGAACATACCGTTAGCACTGGCTGAACCCGAGCCATTCACATTGGCGAAGCGAATTACAAAATCGTTGTACTTTACTGGCATTTTTCCACTCATGATGAAAACGAACCCAACTGCGGAACATGCACTACAGAGCGCTGCATATCCCAAGCGTTTGTTGGGCATCGCTCGGCACAAAGTCCACAATGCAAACAGACGTCTTCGTCTTTCACCATAACCCGCCCGGTTGGCAGATCAGTAGATACATAGAGCGCTTGCTCTGAATTCACGGCAGGGGCCGTGAGAACCTGACGCAACGCCGGCTCCTCATCGTTGGTAACAAATGAGATGCAATCCATCGGACAGATGTCGACACATGCATCGCATTCGATACAGAGCTTTTCCGCAAACACCGTCTGCACATCACAGTTGAGGCAGCGCTGCGCTTCCTGAGCCGCCAGCGCCTCATCGAATCCGAGTTCAACCTCAACTTTGATATTGGTCAGCGCAGTAGTGTGCTCGACCAGTGGCACCAGATTCCGAGCCGATGCGTCATGTTCGGCATCATAAGCCCACTCGTGCACGCCCATCTTGGTAGACAACAAGTTAATTCCCTCGGGTGGTCGATCGGCTTTCAGATCCTTACCTTGGCAGAGCAAGTGAATGCTTATTGCTGCCCGATGAGCATGGGCAGAGGCCCAAATGATATTCTCCGGCCCAAATGCACTATCACCACCAAAAAATACTTTGGGGTTATCCGATTGCAAGGTGACCTCATCCAGCACCGGACAGTCCCACTTGTCGAACTCAATCCCCAGATCGCGCTCAATCCAAGGGCAATGATTATCCTGTCCAATCGCCATAAGCACATGATCAGCCTCAATGAACTCATCAGGCTCACCGGTCGGTTCGTAACGCAAACGACCGTCCTCGCCCCGCACTGGCGCTACACACTCGAATAACACGCCTTTAAGCTTGCCATTTTCATGCACAAATTCTTTTGGTGGGCGGTTGTTGATGATCGGAATGCCTTCACGCATCGCGTCTTCTTTTTCCCACTCCGAGGCCTTCATCACCTCAAATGCAGAACGCACCACAACTTTGACCGATTCTGCGCCCAGTCGGAGCGATGTTCGACAACAATCCATTGCGGTGTTGCCACCGCCCATCACAATGACCTTGCCGCTGATTTCGGTTATGTGGCCAAACGCCACACTGGACAGCCAGTCAATGCCGATATGGATATAGTCATCAACTTCTTGCCGACCCAATAGCTCTAAATCGCGACCACGGGGCGCTCCTGTGCCGACAAAATAGGCGTCGAAGCCCTGCTCCATAAGCGTTTTCATGCTGCTGATTTCTTCACCGAAATGGCAGACAACGCCCATATCTAGAATGCGCTCAACTTCTTCATCGAGGACCTCTTCTGGCAAGCGAAATGCGGGGATCTGCGAACGCATAAACCCACCACCCTTGGCGTCCTTTTCGAATAGGTGCACCTCGTACCCAAATGGCAATAAATCCCGAGCAACCGCCAGGGATGCCGGGCCGGCGCCGATCAGTGCAATACGTTTGCCATTTTTTACAGTGGGCACCGTTGGCATATAGGCGCTGACATCCCCTTTTTTGTCGGCAGCGACGCGTTTCAGACGGCAAATCGCGACCGGCTTTTCTTCAGTGCGCACACGCCTACAGGCCGGCTCACATGGACGATCGCAGGTACGCCCGAGTACACCCGGGAATACATTGGAGTCCCAATTCAGCATGTACGCTTCGGTATAGCGTTCCTCAGCAATTAAGCGAATATATTCGGGAACGGGCGTATGCGCTGGGCACGCCCATTGACAATCTACGACCTTGTGGAAGTAGTTAGGATCATCAACTTTTGTGGATTGCATATGATTTTTTGCGCCGGCCTTGCAATAAGACCAGAGCGCTTGATACCCCTCATTGAAAAGCGGCGCCCCACGCCGCGATCTGGTCGAACTTTAGCTTAGGGCTTGCATGAACGCCAGTACTGACCATGGCTTTAGCAGCAAAATCCACGCCGTGGAAATGCAGCACGGCAGAGGCTCTTGAACGGGCAAATTTTCCCGTCAATAGCAGCCCGCGCAGCGTTCAATGCAGGTAAACTAGACGGTTTATGTACAGACATCTCATAACGTGACCCACCTGATCTTACCAACCACAGCTGAGGGCTTGCTGCCTCAACGCGCTGGCGACCAACTCACCTGGCGCGGCCTTAGCGGGAGCGCCCACTTGTTAGCGCTCAGCGAGTTCGCAACCCAACTGCGCCAACAAAAATCCGCGCTGACACCGCAAATGATCGTCCTCGTAACNGCCGAGCCTGCCAGCACAGAAGAATGGGCATCGGGGATTCGCTTTTTTCAGTCATCTGCGGAGCCGCATCAAACCTTAAGGTTCCCAGATTGGGAAACCCTGCCCTATGACGCGTTCTCACCCCATCAGGACATCACTTCCGAGCGTTTGGCTTGCCTGCAACATCTGCGCAACCAACAACAGGGGCTACTGATTGTCCCCGCTCCGACACTAGTACAAAAAATTGCACCCACTAGCTTTCTCGACGGCGCCTGCTTCGACCTTAGGCGCGGACAGATATTTGACACTGAATCCCAGCGCTTGCGACTTGAAGCAGCCGGCTACCAAGCAACGGATACGGTAACCGAGCGCGGTCAATACGCCGTGCGCGGTGCCGTCATGGATATCTTTCCCATGGGCGCCGATTTACCGGTACGCATTGACCTGTTCGACGAAGAAATCGATACCTTGCGCACATTCGATCCTGACTCACAACTCAGCGTGGCGCAGATCAATGAGTTAAAAATCCTGCCCGGCAAAGAGTTTCCTTTCGATGACGCAGCCATCGCCCATTTCCGCGATCAATGGCATAACGCGTTTAACGTTGATGTCCGCCGCTGCAGTATTTACCAAGACGTCTCGAGCTATATCGCACCCAACGGCATTGAATACTACTTACCATTTTTCTTTGACCAGATGGCAACACTCTTCGATTACCTACCCGAAGACACGCTATTTGTATTGGAAGATGGCGTAATGACGGCATGCGAGCAATATCTCGGAGAAGTATCTGCCCGATACGAGTCATTACGCCACGATATTGAGCGGCCTATTTTGGACCCTACCGCACTCTATCTTGATGAGCAGACACTGCGCCGTCACCTTGCTCAGTATCGCCGCATATCTATCAGCGAAACCCCACACAAACACGAGCGGATTTTTAACTGCAACGACTTTCCGGATCTGCATGCCAATCCGCGGCTTGCCCAGCCCGCAAGCGCGCTGATCAAGTTTTTAGATGACCAGTCCTCTCCTGCCTTATTTGTCGCCGAAACTGCCGGACGGCGCGAAATTTTTGACGAAATGCTGCGTAAAGCCGGGATAAATGCCAAACCATTAGAAAGCTTTGAGGACTTCAAAAAGGCCGAGCTGCCAGAACCTTACATTACCGTCGGGCCTTTGGCCGCGGGGCTATGGTCAGATCAAGCGCTTATCGTCACTGAAACAGAAGTGCTGGGCGCTCGTCAGAACTCGACACCGACGGACTCGGCCGCGGTAATCGATACGGACCAAATCGTGCGCAATTTGACCGAACTGAGCATCGGCGCGCCGGTAGTTCATATGCAGCACGGCGTGGGCCGATATCTCGGCCTAGACACCTTAGAGATCGATGGCGCACCGCAAGAATTTCTTACACTCAGCTATGCCGGCGGTGCCAAACTTTATGTGCCCGTCACATCACTGCATTTGATTGGGCGATATGCCGGCGCTGAGGAGGAGCTTGCACCACTGCATCGGCTTGGCTCCGATCAATGGGAGCGCGCGAAACGCCGAGCAGCGGAAAAGGTCATAGACGTGGCCGCTGAACTACTCGACATCTACGCGCGACGCGAACTGAAACTCTCTCATCGGTTAGCAGCCGAGGCGGAAGATTACGAGAGATTCGCAGCCGAATTCCCGTTTGAGGTCACGCCAGACCAGCAAACGGCAATTGACGCCACACTGAACGACATGGCAGCAGAGCGCGCCATGGATCGCTTGGTCTGTGGCGACGTCGGCTTCGGCAAAACCGAGGTCGCCATGCGTGCTGCATTTGTCGCCGTGCAGAGTAACAAGCAAGTAGTCATTCTGGTGCCTACCACGCTGCTCGCACAGCAGCACTTCGACTCCTTCCGCGACCGTTTCGCGCAATGGCCTGTAACCATAGCAGCCGTTAGTCGCTTGCGCAGCAATGCAGAGAATCTAGATGTCGCCGAGCGCTGCCGCAACGGTCAGGCCGACATCGTTATTGGTACTCATAAGGTACTGGGCACAGACTTTGGCTTTAAGGATCTCGGCCTAGTCATTATCGATGAGGAGCACCGCTTCGGGGTACGACAAAAAGAACGCCTGCGCGNTCTGCGCGCGGAAGTTGATGTGATGACCCTAACTGCCACACCGATACCAAGGACTTTAAATATGTCGCTAAGTGGTATTCGTGATCTGTCGATAATAGCCACTCCACCAGCGAAGCGTCTGTCGATAAAAACCTTTGTTCAACAGCGGCGCGAGCAAAGCGTGCGTGAAGCAATCAGTCGCGAATTGATGCGCGGTGGTCAGGTGTTTTTCCTACACAACGAAGTTCGCAGCATCGAGCAGGCTGCCCAAACTCTGCGCGACTTGGTACCTGAGGCGCGTATCGGTATAGGCCATGGTCAGATGAAAAAACTAGAATTAGAGCAGGTGATGAATGACTTTTATCACCGGCGACTTAATGTTTTAGTCTGCACCACCATTATCGAAACAGGCTTAGACATCCCCAACGCCAACACCATAATTATCGAGCGGGCAGATAAATTCGGCCTCGCTCAACTACATCAGTTGCGTGGCCGGGTGGGCCGCAGCCACCGCCAAGCCTATGCTTATTTGCTAACGCCAGAGCCACGGAGCTTGAGTGCTGATGCAGTAAAACGCCTAGACGCAATCGAGGCCGCTGGCGATCTCGGTGTAGGTTTCACTCTCGCAACCCACGATATGGAAATACGTGGCGCCGGAGAACTACTGGGCGACGACCAATCAGGACAAATAGAGTCTATTGGGTTCTCGTTGTACATGGAGATGCTTAATCAGGCCGTCGAAGCATTGCGCTCTGGAAAGATACCCGATCTAGACAGCCCACTCGAACCGGTAAATCAGGAGGTTAATCTGCATGCGCCGACCCTGATCCCAGACGACTACCTGCCTGATGTGCAAGCCCGGCTGATTTTATATAAGCGCATCGCCAGCGCCAAAGACAGCGCAGCACTGGACACACTACAAGTTGAAATCATTGACCGCTTTGGACTGCTACCTAACCAACTAAAACAGCTATTCAGCGTCACCCAGGTAAAATTGTTGGCACAATCTCTTGGTATTGTGAAATTGGATCTTGGAGACGAGCGCGGCAAACTGGAATTCAGCAAAACCACTCGCGTGGACCCGTTGATGATCGTCAATTTGGTGCAGCAAGAAAGTCAGACATTCCGGCTAGAAGGCTCCTCAACACTGCGCATTCAATGTGCGCTTGAAACCTTCGAGCAACGCCTCACGTTTGCTCATGAATTGCTGGAACGCTTAACCCCCCAACAAGAAGCAGCGGCCTAAAATGATTTGGCGCCCGCTGACATTTTTACTGTGCTGGGGGTTGAGCATTTACGCTGGCGCGACCACACCTCGAGACCTAGCAAACTTGAAAGATGCTCTGCCGGCCAATCGGTTCGCCATTGAAGTGATCATATTTTTGCGCACGCCCACCGATGACGCCTTCATGGAACCGCTGCAGAAGGAGCCACAACCGCTATGGCCACTAGATCTTATGGCCTTACCGGCTCAGGGCATCCAGCAGCGAGCACAACACTCAAATCAATTTTCGGCCGCCACATTGAACAGCCGCTACTGTCGTGGGGACGCCGACGCCCTGTTGCCAGACTTTATGAAAATCGTATTAACAAACGGCTTTGAAACAGAACTACTGAATGAATTTTCCCCAGCAGGCAGTCAAATAACACTGACACCACCGCTCACGGCCGCAGAAGCTAACCCACTCAGCGTCGATCCTATCGACGTTTATGAGCCCGAACAAAATCCTGAAGCAGTTGCAGCCGTTACAATTCCCCCGATTAGCAGCGCCGAGGACGACTTCATGCGCGCCCTGCACCAGTTCAACGACGACGTGGACAGCAACAGTTGGCAGTGGCTAACCGATGAACGACTCACGTTAGAGGAACAGCGGCGCAATATTGCTCTAGCACCAGAACTAAACGTGGTTTTCCATGGGCGCTGGCAACAGCCAGTGCCTCCTCGGGACGCGCCGCAACGCATTCTGTTACCTGTGCAAAATCTGCAGCTGTCGACCCAATTCATGCGCCTAAATGGCCACATCGGCATAACCCTGGGCCGATACCTCCACGCCAACACTAAGTTGTGGTTGCAACCTGACCCTTCTTCAAACCAATACGCGCTGTTGCATGAGAGTCGGCGCATGCGCAGTGGCGAGTTGCACTATATCGACCATCCAATGATGGGCGTACTGATCAACATCGAACCCATTAAGGCCAATCCGGTGCTGGAGAGTAGCTGGCGCGTCTTACAAGAGGCTGAGACCTTAACTAGCGCGCAATAGCATAGAGCGCTGGNAAGTTACGACCGTAGCCGCAAAAATCTGCACCACAGCCAAAAATCGGTCGATCAGGGCCAACCACACCGATGAAATCCGCCGTTGCGCTGGCGTTAGATAAATTTGCGGCAGGTTGATCTACCATTACCGCATACCGAGACGAAGCAACATTTTGTGCGAGCAACCAGTCCCGCAATGCTTGCAGAGTCGATGCACAATTCAGGATATCCGCGACCAACAAGACATTACGCCCACGCAACTCCGGATGGGAACTATTACGCCAACCGGCAGGGGTCCCATCATGGCTTTCCAGACCGCTGTCGATGTCCACATAGCCAATTTGCAGGGGCATAACCAAACGCCCCATTAACTGGCCGGTCAGATATAGCCCACCAGGTACCAAACTTAGCAGTACTGGATTTTGGTCTTGCACAGCGACGGTGATCGCTACAGCCATGCGATCAATGGCCTGACTTATCCGCTCCGGCGAATACAACTGTTGCGCTTGAGAAAATCCTCTACTCACCGCATCTGGCACACCACTCGCAAAGGGCAGGTCGCCAAGATTTATCACCTAGCGTCGCCTCCGGGTTCTGGCAACACATGCAAGGTTCGCGTGGGAAAGGCAATTTCCGCGTTATGCTGCTCAATAATTTGCGCAATGTTTAACAATATGCGCTGTTTAACTTCGTGATAGGTCCGCCAATCAACAGTCTTAGTAAACGCATAAATAAANAAGTCGACCGACGACGGCCCGAAGGTCACAAAATTCACCATTAAAACCTGCTGCTGATCGATTTCGTCACTTTGCTGCAACATCTCGCGCACCCCGGTAACGATCGCCTCCATGGCGCCAATGTCGTCATAACGAAGCCCTATGGTCTCGTAAATACGGCGGTTGTACATGCGCGAAGGGTTTTCCACCGCCAGGCTCGAAAAAATCGAATTAGGCAAGTAAAGGGGCCGTTTGTCGAAAGTACGTATGCGTGTTAATCGCCATCCGATATCTTCTACGGTGCCCTCGATATCTCGGTCTGGTGAACGCACCCAATCCCCTACCGAGAACGGACGATCCAAGAAAATCATCAATGCGCCAAAAAAGTTTGCGAGCAAATCCCGCGCCGCAAAGCCAATAGCAATACCGCCGATACCGCCAAACGCCAAAACCCCCGAAACAGATACCCCAAAAGCCTGCAGCACTAGCAAAGTTCCAGTGATCGCAACGGTGGCTCGCAAAAGCTTGCCCACCGCAGACGCAGTGGTTTGATCAAGGGACTTATCTTCGGTGTGATTCGCTATGTAATGCTCTTCAATCATACGAATGAAGCGCAGCGCAAACCATACCAGCAACCACACCACGGCCACGTCGCGCATACTGTCGATGTACTGAAAGATCTCCGCTTGAGCATCGCCACCCACCACTTCCGCCGCGAGACTAATGCCAAGCGCCCAAACCGCTATGCCTGCCGGGCGGCGGCCTGCCTCAACCAGCGCATCGTCCCAGTAGTTATTGCTCTTTCGCGCTTGTCGCGCCAAGCGATCTAGGGACACTTTAAGCATAAGGCGGAGCCCTGCCGTAAGTAATATTATGAGAAAGACTTCGGCAATCCAGCCGTGAGTGGCCAAAAAATCCAATATTGTTTGCATGCAAAAATCCGTTGGCTTGAAGTTGCTGACTATGCTCTTACTCGAAGCGCACCAACCATAGTAGCGCGTACGTGCAGCGAATCCATCATCTGACAGCACTGAACTCAGTCGGGTTTTAGCAAATTGGCACTGGTCAGGCGGCCCAACCTCTGTATATACTAACAGCACTGTATGTTTACCCAGGATCCGTAATGGCCAATATTAGCCAAATGATGACTCCCGCTGCTCTTACCGCACGGCAAACTCAGGTACTGGAGCTGATTCGTCAGTACATTGTCGATACTGGCTATCCACCAACGCGGGCTGATATCGCAAAAGAGCTTGGATTTAAGTCTGCAAATGCTGCAGAAGAGCACCTTAAAGCCCTGGCCCGTAAAGGCGCGATAGAAATGATTCCAGGAACATCTCGGGGCATACGCCTACCCGATTTAGTCGATCCGGGTTTACCTGTAGTAGGCCGAGTAGCAGCCGGCGACCCCATCTTGGCCGAGGAAAACATCGAAGACCGCATCGATTTACCAGCGAGCTTTTTCCAACCTCATGCCGACTACCTTCTGCGCGTTCGCGGTGACAGCATGATGAACGCGGGCATATTCGACGGCGACTTATTAGCCGTTCACAAAACTGAGGTCGCAACCCACGGCCAAATCGTGGTGGCACGAATAGAACAGGAAGTTACCGTAAAGCGCTTTCAACGCACGAAACGCCGCAACCAAGTGATGCTGCTTCCAGAAAACGACGCCTACCAGCCAATTGAAGTGGATTTAGCAACTCAAAACTTTGCGATTGAGGGCTTGTCGGTTGGCGTTATCCGCCAGCACCTATAGCGCCTCAACCCGGCCGCTAACCGGCTAGCTCCTAGGCCGACGTTCTCGCCTTCTTCGCGGCCTTGAGCTCTTCTACCCAACGACCGTCCTGATAATAGGCCTTCCATCCAGTCGCCTTGCCTTCAATTTCGGACTGTACGTACTGCTCCTTGGTCTTGCGGCTGTAGCGAATGATCGCTGGATTACCGTCAGGATCGCGCTCAGGAGCTTCCACTAAGTACTGAAGCTTTGGATCAAGCTCATTCGCATGAGGCTTAATCTCCATCACCTTCGGCGCGCGGGTTTCACGATGCTTTGGGAACTGACTTGCTGCCAAGAAAATTCCGGAAGCGCCATCACGCAACAGGTAATGATCTGGTACTTTCTCGCACTCCAGCTCGGGCATGGGCACAGGATCAGCTTTAGGCGGCGCGGGTTCGCCGCTGCGCAACAACTTACGGGTATTTTTGCACTCTGTGCAGCCAAAGTACTTACCAAAACGCCCGGACTTTAACTGCATTTCCGCACCGCACTTATCGCAGTCTAATACCGGACCGTCATAGCCTTTGATTTTGAATTGACCACGTTCAATCAAGTAACCGTCGCAATCGGGACCGTTGCCGCAAATATGCAGCTTGCGTTGTTCGTCGAGGAGGTGGCTGAGCATGGGCGTTTGGCATTTAGGGCATTTTTTCATGCGCCGGAGTAATTTAGACTCGCCCTCTTCATCCTGATCCACATCTACGGCTTCTTCGCCAGGGATCAGATTCATGGTAGTTGTACACCGCTCTTTCGGCTTTAAGCTATATCCAGAGCATCCTAAGAAGACACCTGTGGAACCATTGCGGATTTGCATATGCCGGCCACAGGTGGGACATTCAATATCAGTATCCGTTGGCGCATTGGGCCGCATACCACCTTCAAGCGCTTGGGCCTGATCGAGCTTAGAACTAAAATCCGTGTAGAAATTATCAAGCACCTGATTCCACATTGCTTCACCGTGAGCGACTTTGTCGAGCTCCTCTTCCATACCTGCGGTAAAGCCGTAATCCATCAGATTAGTGAAATTTTCTGACAATCGGTCCGTTACCAGTTCGCCTATTTTTTCGGCATAAAAGCGGCGGTTATTGAGGCTCACATATCCACGATCCTGAATCGTAGAAATAATGCTCGCGTAGGTAGACGGACGCCCTATGCCAAGCTTCTCCAATTCCTTAACCAGACTAGCCTCGCCAAACCGCGGCGTTGGTTTGGTGAAATGTTGGACAGGCTCCAGCCCATTCAAGGTTAAAGCTTGCCCGGGCTGCAAATCTGGCAACGGCGTATCCTCTTCCTTTCGCGATAACGGCGGCAGCACCCGTGTAAACCCATCAAATTTCAAAATGCGACCACGGATCCGCAACTCGAAGTCTGCTGCCTGAGCTTTAATCGATGTGCTCAGATATTCCGCATCGGTCATCTGGCATGCCATGAACTGATTGCGAATGAGATCGTAAAGACGCACTGCATCCGCATCCACGCCATTCAATTGTTCTGGGCGAACGTTTACATCAGAAGGTCTAATTGCCTCGTGAGCCTCTTGAGCGTCGTCCTTAGCCGTGTAGGTGCGTTTTTGTTCGGGCAAGTACGCTGCGCCGAATTCACTTAAAACATGGTCTCGGCAAGCCTCCACTGCTTCTGCGCTGAGGTTAGTGGAATCCGTCCGCATATAGGTGATGTAACCCGCCTCATATAGGCGCTGAGCCATGGTCATGGTTTTCTTAACCGAAAAACTCAGGCGAGTGCTAGCCGACTGCTGCAACGTTGACGTTATGAAAGGTGCATTAGGTTTGGTTCGAGTAGGACGGTCCTCACGTTGACTGACGGCGAACTGCGCATCTTGCAGCGCAGCCATAGCCGCTTCCGTAACCTCCTGACTCTGGGGCCGAAACGCTTCTCCAGCCTGGCGACTCACCTGAAATCGAACAGGTGCGGAATCGCCCTCGCGGAGCAAATCCGCAAACAAATCCCAATACTCCTCGGGCACAAAGGCGCGAATTTCACGCTCTCGCTCGACGATAAGTTTTACCGCTACGCTCTGCACTCGGCCAGCGGACAACCCGCGCGCCACCTTGGACCAGAGCAGCGGCGAAAGTTCAAAACCGACCACTCGATCGAGAAAACGCCGAGCCTGCTGGGCATAGACACGATCCATATCCAGCTCGCCCGGATCAACAAAGGCTTCCTTGATCGCCTTCTGGGTGATTTCGTTGAACACCACACGACGGTAGCGACTTTCATCCCCGCCTATGGCCTCTCGCAGGTGCCAAGCAATAGCCTCGCCTTCACGATCAAGGTCCGTAGCTAGATAAACGGTAGGTGCGCTTTTTGCTAAGCGCCGCAGTTCGTCCACGACTTTCTCTTTGCCGGGCAAAATTTCGTATTCAGCAGACCAAGATTTATCGGGATTGATACCCATGCGCCGAACAAGTTGCTCACGCGCGCGCTTCTTTTTATAGGCAGCACGCTCCTCGGGCGGCAGGGCCTTAGTCTTTTGCGCTTCCTTGGCCCTCGCTTTTGGGTCAGCTGCACGGGCGCCCGTAGGCAGATCGCGAATATGTCCGACACTGGACTTCACAATATAGTCGCTACCCAAATACTTATTAATGGTCTTCGCTTTTGCCGGCGATTCGACGATGACCAATGATCTAGCCATACAACTCCGTGAAAATAACAAATTGTGTACATAAAACGCGGCATGGGTGTCCATTGCACCCGGAAAATCCAAGCCACGCAGATCGAGACGCGCGATTTATAGGCCTAGGAGATCATTGCTGTCAAGAAATCCCTCCACTTCGTAACAAACTTGTCTGAATCGACAACTACGCTGAGCATGTACGCAGAACCCCAGAGTGACGCGCTTAAGAGGGCGCATTTTCGTGCTCGCCATAGGTCTGGACGATTGCCGACGCCAAAGTTTGTAGACGCTCACGCAGGTCTTCTATCAGGCTTTTGCCAACAGCAAGCCGGCCTTTTTCATCAGCGCTTCTAGGCACAGCCGCTTCCTCATGCCAATAGATACTGACCGAGCGTGCTTCAATACCCAACGCTAAGACTGCGTCCGGCAAATTCCGCAAACACTCAAATAAGCTGTGTTGTAGCTCTGGGTGTTGCGCTATTTCATGCAGCCCAGCGTGGTCCGTTTTTCGCCGCTCACCTGACTTAGCAACACCCCAACCCGCTGTAGTCTCTTGCACAGACACTGTCGCTGATTCCGGCAAGCGCCGTAACACGATGTCCAATGGTGCATGTATTGGTTCCCGTACCAGCCACTGATAGCGCATGCATTCAACCACTGGGTGACGCTCCTGCCCCGAAGCGCTGACACGTTGCGCTCCGGTGGGGTTCAATTTCCCTAGCCTCTGCAGTTGTATGGAAAATCCCAATTGCCGTGCATGCTGGCGCAAGCCCGCAAGAAAGCGATCCTGCGGGCTCGGCAAAAGATAGAAAATAGGACCAACTGCTAGGGCCAGTACTGCCACAATAATTAACCAAACCACCCATCTACCCCTACTTGTTAGCATCAGACGGACGTTGTATCTTCCGCCCAATAGCGATCAGCACGCAAGGCTTACACTATGTCTGAGTACAAAAAAATTATGCTGGCAGTAGATCTGACCGAGGAATCTCTTAAAGTCGCCGAGCGCGCCGCTCAACTGGTGAAAACCTTCGACGCCGAGCTTCACATTGTGCACGTCATCGAGCCATTGAGCCTTGCCTACGGGGGTGATGTACCCATGGACCTATCCACCGTGCAGGAGCAGATACAGGATCAAGCCGCCTCCCACCTGCGAGAATTTTCAGCCACTTTAAATGTTCCTGAAACCCACCAACATCTTATTTTTGGTCGGCCGGAGAGCGAGATTCAGCGCACGGCTGAGGAAGCGGGGGCTGATATTATTGTCGTCGGCAGCCATGGGAGGCATGGCCTGGCGCTGCTATTAGGCTCGACAGCCAACGGCGTTCTCCATGGTGCCAGTTGCGACGTCTTGGCCGTACGCGTTGGCCACGACGATAACGAATCCACCTAGACCAGCCTGCTAACTGAATTTTTAATGGCATTACTCGCCGGGAAGGCTCGTTCACTATTTTGTCGGATGCCAGCGGCGCCGTTACTCCGCCCGGGCTTGCTATTGCTTTTGTTGGCCAACCTAGCCTCCTTAGCCCATAGCGCAACAACGGCGGACAAGGAGTTGAGCTTGTTCGAGCAGCGAGCCCTGTATCAACAAGCCTTGGATGATTTACGACGCGGTGCGGTCAGCAAATTCAGAGCAAAAGCCAAGCGTCTAGATAACTATCCGTTACGCCCATACTTGGATTACCACCTCGTTAATGGTCGGCTAAACCGCGCCTCAGCCAAAGAAATCAGAAACTTTATGGACGAGCATAGCGACCTCGCTCCCAGCGACATCATGTTTCGCCGTTGGTTAAAGAAGCTTGGCCAAAAGCGCCACTGGACGACCCTGCTGCAAAACTTTTCTGACGCAGACTACCAGCGCAGCCGCGACGCTGAGCTGCGCTGCTACTACGTGCGGGCCCTTTATGGGCGAGAACAGCGCAAAAAAGCCTTAGATTGGACCACCGATCTTTGGCTCAGCCCAAAATCCCAACCAAAAGCCTGTGACCCAATCTTCGATGTCTGGCGCACAACACCGAGATTTACTGAAGAAATAGCCTGGCAACGTTTCGATGCGGCAATAAAAAACAACCAGCGTAAACTTTCACGCTATCTGCTCAGATTTTTTACCGGCACCAACAAACGTGCTGCAGAGGCCTACTACCAGGTACATACACAACCCAAGCGGGTCACTAAGCGCAGCCGCTTTGCTCGTGACAACGCCCAGAATAGAAGCATCATTCAACATGGGCTTATGCGCCTGAGCAGAAACGGTGCCAAGGACGCAGCGAAGGCCTGGGCGGGCTATGCAGAGACCCATTCATTTAGCCCGGTGCAGCGCTCAATCATTGCCGAGCATATTCAAGTTGGATTGGCCCGAGACGGCACTTTTCCGAGTGCCGCTGAGCGCGCGCAATTGACATCGTCTTTTGCCACCCAAGGGGTCGCCGAAGCAGCACTATCCCAGCAAAACTGGGATGAACTGGTGTACTGGGTAAGCCACCTACCGAACGGCGAGAGGGCCACCCAACGCTGGCAATATTGGTGGGCACGGGCGCTGCAGCAAACGGCTTCGGCTCAACCATCCGGCATGGCTACACCCAACCCGCAGCAAATGCTGCAGCAACTTGCTAAACAACGACACTATTATGGCTTCATGGCCGCACTGGCCTTGAATATGCCATTGCAAAAACTGCAGGCAGGTACACCCAAGCCCCCTGCTTTCGACCTCTCCAGTAACGCCAGCGCACAACGTGCAATTGAACTATTCGCCGTCGGCGAAAATCTAAATGGGCGCCGGGAATGGTATAGAGCACTCGACACTGTCAGTAATGATGAGAAACGAAAATTAGGCCATCTGGCCCGGGACATAGGCAATCTTTCGCTGGCTATACGCAGCGCTAATCTTGCCGAAGCTATGGACGACTTAGTCCTGCGCTTTCCCGTGACCTTTAGCTCCGATTTCAACTCAGCCGCGCACAAGCAAGACGTCGCTCCAGGATTGTTACGCGCCGTGGCGCGACAAGAGTCGGCTTATCAGCCCGCCGCGAAATCACCTGTCGGCGCTAGCGGACTCATGCAACTGATGCCCGCCACCGCAAAGTTAGTCGCAAAGCGGGCGCGGCTGCCCAGCAATTTTGCCACCCAACTGAACAACCCCAAAATCAATATCCAGCTAGGCAGTTATCATCTGGCGTGGTTAATTGATCGCTTCAAAGGCCAGCGGCCATTGGCCATCGCCGCCTATAACGCAGGTGAACATAGAGTCGATCGTTGGATAAAAAATGTTGACGGCATGCCCATGGACGTATGGATAGAAACAATACCGTTTAGTGAAACCCGCAACTATGTGAAAAACGTGCTTGCTTTCACCTATGTCTACAACCAATTACTCGATACCCCAGCAAATGTCTTAAGCCCAGGGGAACGTAGCGTCGCTCAGAGCTCATCATGATCGACATCTGTGTAAACCTGCAGAACTCACAATTCGGCAACGACCGATCCGAGATTCTGGAGCGCGCAGCTCAGGCGGGAATCACCGGAATCTTAGTCTGCTCAACCGATCTTGATATGGTGTCGGCAAATCAGACGCTGTGTGAACGTGCTCAGGAAGAAACAAGCTGGCCGCAACTGCTGACCACGGCTGGCGTTCATCCTCACGATGCCCAAACTTGGAAAGAGACTGACAGCGAGCGGCTGCGCAAGCTCAGCAAACACAGCTTGGTATCGGCAATCGGCGAATGCGGTCTGGATTTCAATCGCAATTTTTCCGAGCCAAAAGCACAAAGACGAGCCTTTCAGGCACAAATCGAGGTCGCCAGCGAAACAACCCTGCCATTATTCGTTCACGATAGGGACAGCCAAGGCGAGGTTTTGCATTGGCTTAGCCAACCGATCTGGCCACCCAGCATTATTGTGCACTGCTTTACTGGCAGTGCTGAAGAGCTCGACAACTATCTAAATGCTGACTGTTATATCGGCATCACCGGCTGGCTGTGTGACGAGGTGCGCGGGCGCGCACTCCGAGAACTAGCGCGCTTGATACCCGATAACCGCTTGATGATTGAAACCGATGGGCCATTTTTGCGACCGCATAATGCCCCGGAAAATGCCCGGCTGTTCCCAGACACACTCGCCGCACTGAAGAAATACCGACGCCGGAACGAGCCGGCCTTACTGCCATTTGTATTGAACCAGCTAGCCCAGCTACGCGAGCAGAGTCCGCAAGAGTTAGCCCAATTGTGTTCAGCTAATGCGCAGCGGCTATTTGGCTTCGATAGGAGCGATTAAATCGACAGATCGTGCAAATTATAATCACGAATCACCCGCTGCCAATTCTCTTTTGAGTGCGCCAATTGTGCTTCTCGGCCCAACATAGGCAGATATTGATATCGCGATTCATCTGGATAGAACTGCTGGCGTGCATCGATCGCTACTGCAACAACCTGAGAGCGTCGGTCAATACGCTGTGCATCATAGACTTCGTCGTTCGACTGGCTTAGCGCACCGCGAGCGCCAAGGACTGAAGCCCGCCGATGAAAGCCGAAGGTCAGGGACACACGCATATCTTCTGACGTATTGGCGAATGAACCATGCAATGCTTGCCGATTAACAATGGTCACATCTCCTGCTGCGGCAAATAGCGGCACAGCGTCCGGCAAAAATTCAGACCCAGCGTTGTCAGCCACCCTCTGCTTTATATCCAACTTACCTTCCTTGTGGGTACCCGGCACTACCCATAGACAACTCTGTGCCGATGTATCGTAGAGCTGAACCTGAAAGTTAAAGCCGTGGATACCCTGATCCCACTGTGGCGAATCCCAATGAGTAACCCCATCCTGATGCCACGACACTGAACCGCCTAATCCAGGTTGTTTGATAAAAATCGCATCGTTATACGGGACAAAATCATCGCCATTGATGGAGGCTGCGATTTTCAACAAATCCGGATGGCCGTATAACCTAAGGCCGGCGTCCATGATTTGGCACATTCCCGACATCAAAAAAACTACCTTTTTGGGCGCACTTGAAGCCGATTCTGGCTGCGTCATTTTTGTCGGATGTCGACCATTGAGCTTATCAGTACCTCCCCAAGGATCTGTCAGGGGTGGTATCAGGGAATAAATCGGGCGCGCAAATTCCTGGCCAAAAGCGGGTCTACCCTGAGCGTCTTCCAATGCGCCATTGTCCACCGGCGCCAGCGCCAAAAGGTTTTCGATTTCTGTTTGCAGTAACTTTATCTCAGATGGGTCAATGACATCTTCAAAGACATAAAAACCCGTTCGCCAATACGCCGCTAAGATGTCCTCATGCAAACGACCCTGTTGATCGAACCTTAAAGAACCACGATTTCCCAAGGCTAAAGCACGCGCCATGCCCTGACTCACATAACTCTGCTGAGCAAGCTGATATTCACTGGCTTTCACAACATGTCCCTCCAAAAACGCGGCCTCAAGTCAGCGCACGGCATTTTTCTGCAGCCACTCACGCAATTTTTCAGCATCAAACGGCGCGTCAAGCTGCGCGTCGCCAATAGCGACTACTGGAATACGCTGGCCAAATTCAACCATCAGTTCGTCGCTGGTGGCGATGTCTAATGTCCTAAGGGTACACCCCCTGATCTCCGGTATCGACAACAACAAATCCATTGCTGCATCACACAGACTGCAATGTTCAGTCGTATAGAGAACTATTTCTCGCATCTGCGAACAGGTTCCAAAATCATGTTTTTCATTTTCTCCAAGACAGCGCACTAATGTATCTAATTTCAGTTATACGATCAGCGCGCTATCATTCAGCCATGAAATTTACCCGACGCCTCGGTGAAACCCAAGCCGTTACCCAGTATCCGTTACCAGTGTCCGGCCCGGCACAGTGGGAGGTGCTTGAATCGGGGCTATGGCAGGCGTCTATCGACCTTAATGACCTACCGCCGGCCCATATTATCATTCCGAGCTTTGCCCTTGTCGGTGCTGAGTACAAGTACCAATTTATGCTGCAACATGCTGACGGCAAAAATACCCTACGCCCTCTTCCTGCAACTAGTGACGCCGCATTGTTCCCTGAACATAGCGAAAATAGCGCACACCTCAGCGATCACATCGATTGTTGGCACTCTGAAAATGCGATCACAGCAGCGCAGCTGGTTCTGCGCGTCGCCTGCAACACACAACCGCGCGACTATCTTTGCGTGGCCTCGGCACGGCCTCTAGAGATCACTAGTATATGCAACCCCGTCAGCGCAACGCGCTTGGCGGCGCCACCGGCGATCAGTCAAATGGCTGCCGCCAGTGCGATTAGTCGCCGCATTTGTTCACCCACCGCACTGGCCATGGCACTGGCCTATCTGCACAGACTGAACACGTCCACGCAACACACAAAATTATGGACCGAACTGATATCGGGCTGCTATGACCCTGTCACCCAAGCCTATGGTATGTGGCCTCAAGCGATTTATCAGGCCAGTCGATTAACTTGCCTGGCTGCGGTGGAGTGCAGTACAGATTGGTCGACAATTGAGCAGGCGTTACAGCACCAAACGCCGGTAATATGCAGTATTCGTTTTGACGCCGGTGAATTAGCTACGGCACCACTCCAACGCACTGCCGGCCATCTGGTATTAGTGTATGGGGTCAGCGACGGTGAAGTATATGTGCTTGACCCAGCCGCAACAGATACTGCGGATGTAGCACGCTGTTACGATCGCGAACAATTTTCTGCGGCGTGGCTGCGCCGGCGTGGTGCTGCTTATTTTTTTAGCCGGATCACTGAAGACGGCTGAACATTGTCATGCACCTGAAGAAGCCACTAATATCCACACCACGTTAAACACATTGCTCCGTCCATGCGCCAGACTACCCGCTACCTTTTACTGACGCTCAGTTTTGCGCTGATCACCTACGGCTTGTTGGCATGGCAACAAATCAATTTTTCGCTTACAGCACTAGGACATATAGGGACCTGGGAGTTTCACCCAGTACTGATCATGGCAATCGGTTTAGGCTTACTTAACCCGACCCTTACGGATTTTATTGGCATGCAAAACCTCAATCCCAAGAACGAGAAACCTCGTGAGGCAATGTAACGATATTTATCTACGACGGGTAACGCATAACGACGAGGCAGAATTTCTTGCGCTCATGCGTGCTAGTGAAGAATTACACCAACCTTGGATACAAGCCCCTACCACGCCGGCCCTGTTTAAATATTATCTGCAGCGGATTCGCCGTAACGATCATGAAGGATTTGCCATCTGCCGTGAGACCGACGGCGTCATCGTTGGTGTAATAAATATCAACAACATCGTTCGCGGTTCTTTTCTCAGCGCATCACTCGGTTACTACGTCGGAGCCTCTTTCCAAGGTCAGGGCTACATGCAAGCAGGATTGACGCAATTAATCGACTACGCGTTTAGCACTATGGGTCTGCACCGGCTGGAGGCCAACATCCAGCCCGATAATCTGCGCTCCCAAGAGCTAGTGCGCCGCTGCGGCTTTGAATATGAGGGCTTATCGAAGAATTTTCTGTTTCTCGATGGTGCATGGCGGGATCATCAGCGCTGGTGCGTTATTGACTCAAGGACCAAGTTGAGACCTTAATGCCCTATGAACGAGCCAACTCAAAACGCTAATAACACTGCTTTACGCGTCGCCGTGCTGGCTGGAGGCGAATCTGCCGAAGCTGAGGTGTCGAGGCGTTCTGCCGCAGAAGTTCATAAAGCGTTAACCGCCTTAGGGCACGACAGTAGCTTGATTGAACTGGACCGACAATGCGCGGCTACTTTAATAAAATTAAAACCAGACGTGGTATTCCCAGCGCTGCATGGTCCTCCCGGTGAAGACGGCACAGTTCAGGGCTTACTCGAAATGCTTGGTCTGCCCTATGTGGGTAGCGGGGTCCGCGGCAGCGCTCTGGCCATGGATAAAGCTGTAGCAAAATCTGTATTTCGATCGCACAACCTGCCGGTAAGCGCAGAACGCATTATTTCCAACACGGCGAACTTAGAAACCACTCTCAGCGACATTGAGCAGACGTTTGGTAGACAGGTCGCAATCAAGCCGCTCAACACCGGCTCAGCTCTTGGAGTGCAACTGCTGCCAACAGGTGGCGACTTGCATGCGGCGCTAAGTGCAGCCCTCCAGTTCGGCGATTGTTTGGTTGAACCGTTCATTGCCGGTAGAGAAATAACTGTGGGCGTATTGCATACGCCCACAGAAATACAGGCGCATCCAGTAATCGAAATCCGCACGGCGGCGAATCAATGGTATGACTATAAGAACCGCTACACCCCTGGACAAAGTGAGCATATTGTCCCAGCAGACCTTACCCCAGAGATCACTAATGAACTCCAGCGTATAGCAATCACCGCCCATTCGGCTCTGGGGTTACGAGATTTGTCCCGCGCCGACTTTCTCTTAGACGCCACTGACAACATCACCCTGCTGGAAGTGAATACCTTACCTGGAATGACGCCAACCAGTCTTTATCCGGACGGCGCAGCGGCCTTGGGTCTGAATTTTGACGAGCTTATCGACCTTCTAGTGCGCACTGCGTTCATACGCAGTACGCACTGAGGGGCTCACTTGCGCCCCACGCTCATCCTACAAGTCGTAACCGCGCTCGTTATGGGACACCAGATCAAGACCCTCTTGCTCCTGATCCTCATCCACTCGATTACCGACCATAGCATCGGTGAACTTTAGGATCCCCCAGGTCACTACCCCAGTGTATAGCGCTGTGGCGACCACACCGAGGGCCTGTGTGCCGACCTGGGAAGCAATCGCAATATCTTCCTGACCGCTGAATACGCCTAGGGCATCACTTGCAAAAACACCCGTTAGCAGCATACCGAGAATACCCCCTACGCCGTGCACCGGGAATACATCCAGCGAGTCATCTATTTTCAGCCTTTGCTTGATGTAGATGGTCGCATAGAAACACACAACACCCGCGCTCAGACCGATAATCAACGCACCACCGGGCCCTACATAACCCGATGCCGGTGTAATCGTACCTAAACCAGCAACCATGCCGGTAACAATCCCTAGCGCCGACGCTTTACCAAATCGAATACGCTCCATAACCATCCAGGTAAAGGCGCCAGTGGCCGCAGAAATATGCGTTACCAACATGGCCATACCCGCATCACCGTTGGCCGCCAACGCGCTACCGCCGTTGAAACCAAACCAACCGACCCAAAGCATACCGGCACCCATAACAGTAAGAGTCATGTTGTGCGGTGGCATGGCTTGTTGCGGGAAGCCTCGACGATTACCCAATACGATTGCCGCAACAAGGGCTGCCACGCCGGCTGTGATATGCACCACAGTACCCCCAGCGAAATCCTTTACACCTTGCTCAGCCAACCAACCACCACCCCAAACCCAGTGGCAAATCGGCGCATAGACCAAAATTAGCCAAGCGGCGCAGAACAACAGTACGGCAGAAAAGCGCATTCTTTCGGCGAAGCCACCAACAATCAGCGCTGGCGTGATCACTGCGAAGGTCATTTGAAATAACGCGAACACACTCTCAGGAATGGTGCCAGACGCAGTACCCTCACCGATCCCAGCCAAAAGGACATTGTCGAACCCACCGATAAAGGCATTCATGGACCCGCCATCACCAAATGCTAGGGAGTAACCTACGACCATCCAAAGAATGGACATAAGACAGGCGATCGCAAAGCATTGCATGAGCACGCTCAATACGTTTTTGCTGCGCACTAAGCCGCCATAAAACAACGACAATCCCGGCAAAGTCATAAACAGCACCAGCGCCGTAGCGGTCATGATCCAAGCGGTATCGGCGCCACTGATTCCATCATCGGCAAATACGGGGCTGGCACAAAGCATCAGCGCGATGGTTAGCAGTCCTTTCATCACTATCTCTCTAGGTGGTAGAAGCACTTATTTAAACCGATCGCCCCTATTCGCGCCACATTAGAGTGCATTTTTTGAGGAAAATATTTTTTTGGCGCGTTACTCAACATTATTGGCAAGAGACCGCACTAATTTAGGGCCTTGATAGATGAAAGATGTGTATATTTGTAACAAATTTGCGCCGGCATCTAACATAGCTTGAGCGTTTTCCACACTGCCAATACCTCCGACTCCAACAATCGGCAATTGCGCCGGTAGTATGCGGCGGAACTTTTGCACCACAGAGCAGCTGACTTCCGTCAAAGGCGCGCCACTCAAACCGCCGGCCTCTGCACTTAACGAGTGCTCGGCGACAGCCCCACGATCGAGGGTGGTGTTGGTAGCGATCAGACCTTCCAATTCATGTCTAACAACCTGTTCGGCAATACGCTCTATATCCTCGTCATCGAGGTCCGGAGCCACCTTCAGCAACAGCGGCGTAACGGCGCCGCCTTGCGCCAGACGTTGCTGCATTTCCTTAACTTGGTCGAGCAATTCTGACAACTCGCTGCCGTGCTGCAATTGACGCAAGCCAGGCGTATTCGGGGACGAAAGATTCAAGGTAAAGTAGTCAGCCAGTGAATGTAGGCGCTGCATACATGTGGTGTAGTCGCCAGCCGCCGCGTCCAAAGCGGTGTCCTTATTTTTGCCCAAATTAACACCAACAACAGTGCCTGCAAGCTGGTCCCGGGCACGCAATGCATCAAGCCGCCGTACCATGGTCGCGACACCTTGATTGTTAAAGCCCATTCGATTTATTAACGCTTGATGTTCAGGCAAACGAAACAAGCGCGGCCGCGGATTGCCCGGTTGGGGACGTGGCGTAACCGTACCTACCTCGACAAAACCAAAGCCGAGACGCGCAAGCCCAGCGACGGCTTTTGCATCTTTATCCAGCCCAGCCGCAAGCCCAATCGGGTTTGCGAATTCACAACCAAATAAGCGTCTCTTTGCAAACCTATAAGGCTGCGCGCGCCCCGGCAAACGACCCAATAGACGTAGCCCAGAGATGGCTACTTCATGCGCAATCTCTGGAGGTAATTTAAGCAGAAGTTTTTGGCTTATTTCGATCATTGCAGCAGTTTAATACGAGCGTGGTCCTCGGCACAGAGTTTCAACGCTGGTGACGCTTTCCCCAATTAAAGTCCGAGTCTACAATGCTGGCTCTCCGCACAACACAAGCTGTTTACGATGAACACCCTCGACACACAGTCACCCCATGCCGCCATTGTCGCAGCGACCAAATGGCTGGGCGAAAAAATCATCGGTCAAGAGGCTTTGATCGAGCGATTAATGATAGCGCTGCTTTGCGGCGGCCACCTATTGGTAGAGGGCGCGCCAGGACTCGCGAAGACACGAGCAATCAAAGAATTATCTGAACTGATCGAAGGAGACTTCCACCGCATACAATTTACTCCTGACCTCTTACCCAGCGATGTCACCGGCACAGAAATCTACCGACCTGAAGATGGCAGCTTTAATTTTCAGCCCGGGCCGATTTTTCACAACCTTATCCTTGCCGACGAGATCAACCGCGCGCCGGCAAAAGTTCAATCCGCCCTACTAGAGGCAATGGCCGAGCACCAAGTCAGCGTGGGCCGCGAGACCTTCCCACTACCAGAACTATTTTTAGTGATGGCTACCCAAAACCCGATTGAGCAAGAAGGCACATACCCGCTGCCAGAGGCGCAACTAGACCGATTTCTAATGCACCTGGTCGTCGACTATCCGGACAGAGACGCAGAGCAAAAAATCCTGCACCTAGTGCGGCAAGAATCAACAAGCACACCGACCCAACCACCACGCAAACTTACCCAACTGGATCTATTCAGCGCGCGTAAGGACCTGCTGAATCTGCACATGGCAGAACCGGTGGAACGTTATCTGGTGGAATTAGTTATGGCCAGCCGCGCACCCCAGGAGGATCTAGCAAAGTGGCTCGATTACGGCAGCAGTCCACGCGGCACCATTGGCTTGGATACCTGCGCCCGAGCACTGGCGTGGCTTGATAGCCGGGATTTCGTAACCCCACAAGATATCCAAAGCGTCGCTCATGATGTGCTGCGCCACCGCCTTATATTGTCTTTCGAGGCCGATGCACAAGGCATCACTACAGACCAGGTAATTGACCTGTTGCTGCAAAACGTGCCAGTACCTTAAACACAACCTTGCGTAACGCTGTGTCTGGAACCAGTTCGAACTATCAAACTACGAGCGCCCTAACAGGTGCCTACGTCGACCTGCAACAACTGTTGAGTCTGCGTCATAGCGCGCTAAAAGATCTGACCAGCAACAGTAACGCCGTGGGCCATCAATCTGGGTTGAAGCTATCGAAAACTAGAGGCCGCGGCGTCGACTTTTCAGAAGTTCGACAGTACCAACCTGGCGACGATGCTCGAATGATTGATTGGCGGGTAACCGCACGAAAAAACAAGCCGCACACGAAGATATTCCGCGAAGAACGCGAAAGCCCGGTGTTAATTTTTGTCGACCAAAGCCAACAGATGTTCTTTGGGTCACAGCTGCGCTTAAAATCTGTGGCGGCAGCCGACATAACGGCGCGCATCGCCTGGCAAACCCTTGGCGCGGGTGATCGAGTCGGCGCGGTGATCGTGGATAATCACGACCAGCACCTGTTCCGACCCTACCGCAGTAGCCGCGCCGTCGGGCGCCTGCTTAATCAGTTGGCTTTATCCAACCAGTCTTTAACTCGTCACCCAGGCAGGCTGTCTGACGCTCCTCAACTTGCCGGCTTACAGCAACTACAACGGCTAACCCATAATCGGTTTCGCATTTTTGTTGTGAGTGACTTCGCCGGTGACTTAGAGATGTGGCGAACTCATTTGCAGCGACTGGCACGCAACAATCAGGTGGATCTAATTCATGTTTATGACCCACTGGATAAAGAATTACCCCCAACAGGTCACTACAGTGTGACCGATGGCGAGCAGCGGGTTAATTTCTTTTCAGGCAACCCACAAGTGCGCGAGAACTACGCCCAGCAGTTCCAATACCGCTGCGATGCGCTGCAGGATATGTGCCGTCACCCATCCATGCACTATCGCAGCCTAATGACCCACAGTGTCGAGCTGTCATCGGATCTCTCAAGCTGATGCAAGACAACCCACTCCAGCAGCTACGCGATGTACACGCACCACTGACACCGGAATGGTGGCCTCCGGCCCCCGGCTGGTGGCTGCTGGCCATCGCAATCGTCGCCACATTGTTTTTTATCGGCAGGCTACTTTGGCGCGCGCACAAAGCTCGTCGACCTGTCCGCAGCGCCCAGGCTATGATCAAAGCGCTGAGAGATAGCCATGACCAAGGACGCATTGATTCGCTGCAGTATATTAATGAGAGCAATGAAGTACTCAAACGACTGCTAGTGAATGCGCTAGGTATCCGTCATCTCGGCGCGACATCGGATGAGCAATGGCTTAACGCTTTGGATACCATCTCCAATAGCCGCGAATTTAGCGCGGGATGCGGCAAAATCCTTGGCACACAGCGCTTTTCACCTCGCGCATCAGCAGAAGTCGAAGCCGTGGATCGACTTCTGCAAAAATTGCTGGCCCGCGTGCACCCAACGCGCACCCCCCTACTGCTAGCCGAGAGTTCTAATGATTGAGTGGCTATGGCCTTGGGCTTTCGCGATCGCACCGGCACCGTTGCTGGCGCGCGTATTGATGCGCCCCAGCCAACGCACCGAATCAGCCCTCACTGTTCCAGATTTAGTTGCTTTCTCTGCAGCCGAGGTCAACCGCAGCAACGATTGGCAACGCCAGCTGCTAAAACTGGCACTTATTTGGCTGACTTGGTTGTTTCTCGTTGCCGCCAGTGCACGCCCGCAATGGACAGGTGATCCAGTCACCTTACCCACATCGGGCAGGGATTTGATGCTTGCAGTGGACATTTCGGGGAGCATGGCAACCAAAGACATGCGGGTTAATGATGAGTTCCTAGATCGGCTGACGATCGTTAAAGCAGTGGTGGGTCAATTTGCCCAGGCCCGCCTTGGCGATCGCGTTGGACTCATATTGTTTGGAACGAACGCCTATCTACAGGCGCCCCTTACTTTCGATCTTAAGAGCGTGAATCGCCTATTGGTCGAAGCCCCGGTCGGCATTGCAGGCGGCAAAACAGCCATCGGCGACGCCATAGGACTTGCGGTAAAACGCCTGCGCCAAAGACCTCATGATGAGAAAGTACTGATTTTGCTAACAGACGGCGCTAATAATGTTGGTGAAGTAGAGCCGGCAAAGGCAGCTGAGCTCGCTGCTCGCGACGGTATTACGATATACACCGTAGGCGTCGGCGCTGACGAAATGCGCCTACCCAGCGTATTTCGGGCCCTCGGCAATCGCGTCACAAATCCTTCTGCCGACCTTGATGAGGCCACCTTACGCGACATCGCCCAGGTCACAGCTGGTCAATATTTTCGCGCCAGAGACCCCCAAGCACTAATGCAGATCTATGCCAAGATCGACGAACTGGAACCGGTGACTCAGGAAGCGGAAACCTATCGTCCAATACAGGCGCTCTATTACTGGCCACTGACAGCAAGCCTTGGCTGTCTTATCTTGCTTCTACTTACCGATATCTTGCGTCGGCAACCCAGACCAAGCAGTTAAGCCATGATTGAAACGTTTCATTTCATCCGTCCGCAGTGGTTTTTCGCCTTGGTTCCAATCTTGGGTCTTGCTTGGTTTTGGTTTCGCCGCACCCGTTCAGGCTCGGCCTGGCAGAGCGCGATCAGCAAAGAGCTATTGCCCGTGTTACTGGATATCGAGGAGACTCGATCAGGCCAATGGCTACGCGGCATGATCCTTGGTGCACTGACTCTGGCCGTGGCCGGCCTAGCTGGGCCGACTTGGGAGAAACTACCCCAGAACGTTGAGCAGAAGAATGACGCATTGATTGTGCTGCTGGATCTCTCTCTGTCTATGTGGGCTGAAGACGTAAAACCCTCGCGCATAGTGCGCGCACGGCAAAAAGTCACTGACATTCTGCGTGCCCGTGAAGAAGGCATGACAGCTTTGGTGGCCTATGCCGGTGATGCTCACGCAGTAGTACCGCTGACCGACGACGTTGCGACCATTGAAAACCTGCTGGGGGCATTGGACCCAGGAATGATGCCGGTCCTGGGCAGCAACCCAAATCACGGCCTAGAAATAGCCAAAGAACTGTTCAGCAACGCAAACATGAGCGAAGGCCGAATCCTGATCATGACGGATGGTATAGATCGAGTCAGTTCGGTAAGCACCCATCGCAACCGCGCCTTTCCCATTTCTATCATTGGCATCGGCACCTATGAAGGCGGGGCTATTCCGCTAGAACCCCCTAAGGAATCAAGACGCTACCTTATGAGCCAAGAGGGGAATCAGATCATTGCATTACTAGACGAGCGCAGCCTCGCCGAGGTGGCCAATCTAAGTTACGGCAAATACTCCAAACTCAGCCTCAGCGACGATGACTTTAGTCTTGCCTTGTCGACCCCGCTACCAACGGAAGACGCATCAATCGAGGTGGAACGCGAGTTCGACACATGGTTTGACCAGGGTCACTGGTTCGCCGTATTACTGCTGCCACTATGTCTGTTGGGTTTCCGACGCGGCGCACTGGTCGTGCTGGCCTGCGCCTTCGCCACACCCAGCCTTGACGCAATCGCGGCACCAGATTCTGCAGCCAGCCATACAGCACCCGGGACTCTCTGGGATAAGTTATGGTGGCGCGACGACCAGCGCGCCCATCAGGCTTTAACCACCGGCCAACCAGAGAAAGCAGCTATTTTATTTCAAGACCCCCAATGGCGAGCAGTCGCACGTTATCGCACCGGCGATTGGGGAGACGCCCTGCGTGGTTTCAGTCAAGACCGCAGTAACACGGGGACATACAACAGTGCTAATGCCCAAGCGCGACTTGGCAATTATCAAAAGGCCCTTGATCTGTATACAGAAGTACTTACCGAAGACCCTGCTCACGAAGACGCCGCCTTCAACAAAGCATTGGTTGAACGCCTGCTGCAACAACAGCAGCAACAACAGGAAGAGGCAAAGCAAAAAGGCAGCGAGAATCAGCAAGAGCAAAGCTCCAACGATTCGGAGCAAAGTCAAAGCAACGATCAGGAACAGCAATCCGACCAACAATCGGATGAACCCGCCTCAGAAACTAACGACGAACAACGCGAGTCGGAACAAGAATCCGACGGCGAGAATCAGGACCAACAGCGCGAGGAAATGGTTAACCGCGACGAAAAACGAGAAGCGCTGGAGCAATGGCTACGCAGAGTACCGGACGAGCCCGGCGGTTTATTACGACGAAAGTTTCAACACGAGACCAAACAAAGACTGCGCGATGGCAACTATGAGCACCGGCAGGGAGAAAAAGTGTGGTGAATCTGCGCGCAACAGTCGCACTGCTGCTGACACTATTTTTACCCTACGCCCACGCTGAACTCAGCGTGCGCCTATCAAGCGATTCCATAGAGGAATTGGAATCCGTCAGACTGGTCATTCGCGCCCACGGTACCAGCCGCGCTGAGACGTTGGATCTGAAAGAGTTAGAAAAAAACTTCCATATCATGGGGAACAATACCAGCAGCCAATACCAATACATTAATGGGCGAACCCAGAGCTGGGTGGATTACCAGATCACATTACAACCGAAAAAAACCGGCAACCTACCCATACCACCAATTCGCATCGGCAGCCTCTCAACCGTACCACTGACATTAGACGTTCAACCGCTGGCACCAAGCACACGGCAACAAATAAACGAGTTAGTGTTTTATGAGCAAAAATTTTCCAGCGCCAAGGTTTACGTCCAAGGCCAGATCTCCATGCAGCGAAAACTGTTCTTTTCCAACGGCGTGCAACTGTACGGAGGACAACCTGGCGCACCGAATATCCCGGATGCCAAGGTGGTAACTCTTGGGGAAAATCAAACCACCAACGTCCAGCGCAACGGGCGCAACTACGGTGTCGTCACGCAAAACTATGCCATCTTTCCAGAAGCCAGCGGCGCGCTAACCGTTCCTGCAGTGGAAATGACCGCGAGCGTGCGTATCCTCAATAGTGGTCGGGTATCGCGCAAAGGCGTACGCGTCGCTACCGAAGAGGAGACAATTACGGTAATGCCGGTCCCAACGAGTTATCCAAGAGATGTGCCATGGCTGCCTGCAACAAACGTCGCCCTTAGCCAAAGCTTCGAACCACCCCTGAGCGGGGCTGCAGTAAACGTAGGCGATACACTCACACAGATCGTAACAATCACCGTAGAAGGAAATACCGGTGCGAGCGTGCCGCCAATTTCTTCTGTCCTAGCTAGTGATGCTTTTCGCGAGTATCCCCAACCCGCCCAGCTGATAGACAATACCCAAGGTCAAAATGTCATCGGCCAACGAATCGAACGGCGAAATCTTATGCCTTTAAACCCAGGCACTCTAAAGCTGCCGGCTACCGAGATCGTCTGGTGGGACACCGAAGCTAATCAAGTAAGACGCAGCGCGCTTGCAGCGACAACCTTCGAAACTCTGGGCACTTCTATCAGCCCAAAGAAAATCACAACCAACTCACCAGCCGTGGGGGCGGACTCACTTACGGACAACATCAACAATGAAATCAACCGCGATATAGAAAGCGCATTTGACAATGCGCTTCCAGCAACACTGAGCCAGGGATTGCGCTGGTCACTAGTTATTATCGCGATACTCCTGGGAGTAACACTCGCCGCCCAAGGACTCGGCAAGGCTCGGGCAACCCACAGTCGGGCGCTCCGCAGGTCCAGACGAATACTGCTACAGCAAATTAGACGTGGAGATACTTCAGCTATTCAACATTCGCTCAGGCAGTATTTGCAATTGCGATACGCAATACCCGCAGATAAAGCCATCCGAGCGTGGACAGCGGAACAGCCGCAAGCCGAACGTCTTATTACACTGCTGAATCATTGGTGTTACAGCCCGACGCCCGAACTCCACGATCCAAAAGAAATTGTTATCCTCGCTGAGGAGTTGCTACGCAACAAAAGCACTAAAAGCGGACATCAACAAAATAGAGAGCCGCTCCCGGCACTGTACCCTTCTACTTAAGCCCTATGCAATTCGGCGAGTCTAGGTCCCACTGGTAGCAGTAGTCGATGTAGTGGCGGTTGTTGTCGCAGTTGTCGTTGCCGACGGCACTACTTCCTCTTCCTCGTCTGTCGCGGTGTTTCTGTCGTCGTTTATCTGATCGGCCATAACTGCCAGAAGTGCCGCGGCGACAACACCAACTGCTACGGCAGTACCTACGGCAATGCCATCAGCCGCAACAGTCCCAGTGGTGGCTCCACCGCCTCCGCTTGCAGCAGCTTGTGAACCTAGCTGAGTCGACTCCGCAAAAACAACAGGCCAAACGAATAAACTTGCAAAGGTAAACACCGCAAGTACTTGCTTTAACACCACCATCGTAATCTCCAGAACCTTTTGTCAAAGCCTCAATTAATAGTTCTACGTGGAAGAAATATGCTTGGAGAAACTCAGTGAACACCAAGTTACAGGTGATTCATCTCCACAGAGAAAGCCTTAAAACCTTTGCTGGGTTTGTGGTTTACTTGTTTTGCGCTCCGGCTGCGCAAAATATGCTGTGGCGAATACTTTGACGCGCAACATCCTACTACGCGAGCCAAAATCATCTGCACCTTTAGAAAAACCAATCCAATACCCGTAAACCACGAAGTCTATCCACGGCAGATGATTGCCATTCAAGCGGTGCGACGCCAGCAGGTTACGACAGACGGCAGTCTCTTAGATGTAGACGGCAGTTATTAGTTATCTTTCAGCTAGATAACCGGCATTGGCACACGATTATCTTAGCTGCAAACACCACAAATAGAGAATGCCTAACTATTTATGTTAGCCTGACAAACTTTTGCTGACGATCTCGAACAAATCCTTTGAGGGCGTCCGAACGTCATTAGCCACGAGCGAACGCAACGCATTCTGCATAAGCTCCTGACGTTGAGTATCAAATTTCTTCCATCGAGTGAGAGGCGTGGCCAGCCGAGCCGCAATTTGTGGATTCAAAGCATCCACCTCTGCCACCGCTGCTGCAACAAATTGGTAGCCACTGCCGTCTAATGCATGCAGCTGGCGCAAGTTGAGCATTCCGAAAGCGCCATAGACAGAACGAACACGATTAGGATTCTTGACATCAAAACTCGGATGGGCGACTAATTTTTCGATGCCTGCAATATCCGTGATCGGACTTTGAGCCTGCAGGTTAAACCATAAATCAATCACTAACGCCTGCTGCTGCCACTGAGAATAGAAATCCTGCAAGATCTCTTCGCGCATTGCTTGCCCCACTTCTGGCAATCGACACACCAAGGCCATCACGGTGAGTCGATCCGTAAGGTTGTCGACACTGGCATACCGCTGTTGCAGCTGCGAGTGCAACTCTGCGACCTCGTTTTGCGCTGCTAAGCTGCGACACCAATAACTGAAACCAATATTGGCAAGAGCACGATCAGCAATGCTATTCGCATCCACTTGGTGAGGTCCTCGCGCGGCATAGGCCTCATAAAGGCTTCGCCAAAGATCGGCAGATTGGCTCGCAACCGAAACCACGGCCGCATCCCGTGAATCCAACAGAGCATGAGCATCGAAGCCACGCAGTTGCTCAAACAAGTAGAGTTCGCTGGGCACCGCCAACATAGTTGCTGCTAACAGCTTCTCATCACTATGTTTGAGAGTCAGCGCCTGCTCAGCAATGCTGCGCACACAGTCGTGTAGCCGCGCATCGGTAACAGACTGCTGTGCATCAAAGTGGGACATCCACATAGATTGCAGAGCATCCCAACGCACAAAACCGTCTTGATCATGCCTAGCAAGGAAATCCAACTCGGCTGCAGGCCGCTGGTATTGGACTTTTACCGGCGCAGAAAATTGCCGCAGAAAACTAACGACCGGCTTTTCAGCTAATCCGGTAAAGGCGATTCGTGTTGTCGACTCGCGTAGATTAACCATCACCGAATGCCGGTTATCACGCAGCTCAAACTGCGCATTGGTATCCAGTTGATCAGCAGTTAAAGCAAGATCCTGACCATCCTTATCCAATAATCCGAGTAGCAACGGCATATGGAATGGCAGTTTTTGCTCCTGGCTTGGTGTTGGCGGACAGGATTGCTCGATGGTCAGCGTTAAGATCTGATTTTCGTATTGCTCAGCAACTCGTAGGTTAGGTGTGCCCGCCTGTTCATACCAGCGCTTAAATTGCTCAAGATCAACATCTCCGGCATCACTCATGGCACGCATAAAGTCATCCGTTGTCGCAGCTTGGCCGTCATGACGATCGAAGTACAGATCAGTGCCGCGACGAAATTTTTCATCACCAAGCAAAGTTCGATACATACCCACAACCTCGGCACCTTTCTCATATATGGTGGTGGTATAAAAGTTCGAAATTTCAATGTACGAGCTTGGGCGCACAGGATGCGCTAACGGGCTGGCATCTTCGGCGAATTGGATCGAACGCAAAAAACTAACGTCTTCGATCCGTTTTACCGCCCGAGAGCTCATATCAGCCGAGAACTCGGCATCACGAAACACCGTAAATCCCTCTTTCAAGCTCAGCTGAAACCAATCTCTGCACGTTACCCGGTTGCCCGACCAGTTATGAAAATACTCATGTGCAACCACTGCTTCGACACGCTGATACGCATCATCAGTCGCGGTATCTGGCGACGCGAGCACACAGGAGGTATTGAAAATATTCAGGCCTTTATTTTCCATAGCCCCCATATTGAAATCCTCAACCGCAACAATCATGAAGATGTCTAAGTCATACTCACGGCCGAAGCGCTCCTCGTCCCACCGCATTGAGCGCTTTAGGGCATCCATCGCATAATGACATTGGTCGATATTGTGTGATTCTGAAAAGATCTTTAACGCCACATCGCGGCCGCTCATGGTGGTGAACTGATCTTCCAGTACAGCAAGATCCCCCGCCACCAGCGCAAACAGATAGCAGGGTTTAGCGAACGGATCTTCCCAAGTTACTTTTTTTCGCCCATCGGCCATCTGTTCTTCGGCAACCAAGTTGCCATTGGACAGCAAATTCGGGTAGCGCACGCCGTCAGCAATAATCGTGGTCCTGAATTTTGCTAGCACATCGGGGCGATCTTGATAGTAGGTGATCTTACGAAAACTTTGGGCCTCGCATTGCGTGCAATACATCTTGCTCGACCGATACAGACCTTCAAGGGCTGTATTTTGTTCCGGGTGGATACGCGTCACGATGCGCAACTGATGTTGATCTTGCAGATCCCGAAGAATCAGTTGCTCGTTATCGATCTGAAATTCGTTACTGGACAACAAACGTCCATCAAGTTCCAAACTGACCAGTTCCAGCTCTTGTCCATCCAACTGCAATACAGAACCCCCTGGCGTCTGGCGTTGAATATCCAAGGTGCTGGTCACTTCAGTGACCCCATCGCGAATATCAAAGATAAGATCAGCGTTCACAGTGCGATAATCTGGCGCTTGGTAATCGGCTAACGCTATTGGTTGAGGTAATCCTTGTTGCACGGTTGTTCCTATGAGTTGTCAATAAACGGGCATAGCGCTGAATGCCATCTTTAATGGTTAAAACAGCGACAACTGATCGCTCTGATGAGCTTCCAATACTGAAATCGGTGTCGTTATGCTGAGTTCAACATTGAGCCCAACATGTCTTGCCACATTAAATACACCATGTTGCATCAAAAGATATTGGCCTTTTATACCAACTAGATTGTCGGCAAGCTCAAGCTTATCTGCATTGAGTTGGTGCTGTCGCGGCGGTGCGTACGCCTGCACAGGATAGGTTAACTGCTGCTCAGTTGCATCCGTTACCCACTGGCAGTCCGCGGGTAACTCTACCGATTGCTGCACGCGTTGCCGCACCTCTTGCAAGTCAACCGACACGGGCGGTAGGGCGACCATTTTACGCCATTGCGTACGGTCACTTACCTGCTGCGCAATTGTAGCTTCCAAAATTCCCGCGGCGCGGCGGCTATTCGTCCGCGCAATGACCAGACCCTGAGTCGCCCCTTGGGAAAGCCAGCGTTGCTGCTGTTTTTGGTTTTGAGTCAGGCCTACCTTTAGGCCACCACTGTTGGCTAGATACACCACATGGGGCTGCATACACGTTTGCAGACCCCACTCGGGCTCGCGACAGGTCCCTAAAGCAAAGTGACACCGCTGCGGATTTACAAAGCAGGTATCGCATCGCGCTAGAGCGAAAAGGCAATCACCACAGTAGCCGCCGCGCTGGAGTTTGGTGACAGTCTTGTGGCAATGTCTGCAATGCTTTTGCGGGCGCAGTTTTATGCGTAACCCGCGCCCCAGCAGGTCATTCAAATGCGCGAATTCCGCACCAATGGCTAACTCATAGCGCGCATCGCCTGCTATCGGCGGCGCTGTTATGCGTAAACCATCGAGTTGACCTGCAATCACCGCTTTGCTCAAGTTGGGTTAAACTTAGGCGCATATTAGCAAAGCCAATTTTATTGAGAGTGATGGAATGCAAGCTGTCGACAAAGAAGTCATAAACCAAGTTTTAACTTGGTTGCGCAACGGCGACCACTGCTGGCTAGCCACAGTGGTAGAAACCTGGGGCTCTTCGCCGCGTCCCATCGGTTCCTTACTGGCCTGCAACAGCGACGGCATAATGGTGGGTTCGCTATCTGGTGGCTGCGTTGAAGACGACCTCAAAGACAAACTTTTGGCTGGTGAACTGGCAGCTGAGCACCCTCAATTCTTCCGTTACGGGGTTACTGCCGAAGATACCGAAAAATTCGGGCTACCCTGTGGTGGCCATCTCAACATCGTGATCGAACCACAACAACCGGACGTGCAAACAATAGAACAGTTCGAACAGTTGTATCAGGCATTAAACGAGCGCTGCTGGGTTTTGCGTAAAGTCGACGTTGCTAAAAACACCGTGCAATTGGCACCAGCTACTGAGCCTGCACCATTGAGTTGGTCAGGCGAGCATCAAGCGCTGCAGCATACCTATGGCCCCAGCTATCAGTTATTCATTATCGGTGCCGGTATGGTGAGTCAATATCTGGCGGACATGGCAAAGATGTTGGATTACCAAGTGACCGTCTGCGATCCACGAGAGGACCTGCTTGAGCAGTTTCCAGTCGACGGGGTTATGAAAGTATGCGATATGCCTGACGATGCGGTTCGTGCCCATGCCGATGATCATGCCACCGCTATCGTGGCAATGACCCACGACCCGCGAATTGACGATATGGGCCTGATGGAGGCATTGAATACTCAGGCCTTTTACGTCGGCGCCATGGGCTCCTCTCGCACTTCTGCGAGTCGCCGCGAACGGCTGCTGGCGCTGGATGTCTCGGAACATGCCCTGTCGCGTTTACACGCACCCATAGGCCTACCCATTGGCAGCAAAACACCTCCGGAAATCGCTATCGCGGTTCTTGCTGAGATTACAGCTGAACGTAAAACCCAGCACATGGAAGCTGTCGCAGTAAACCCATCTGTTGAGAAAAGCTCCGCACGCGCCTGATTTAAATGGCTGAGCTCCCGACCATCGGCTGTGTAATTCTCGGGGCCGGCTTCAGCCGGCGGTTTGGCCGGGATAAGCGTATGGAGTTGCTGAACCGTAAAACGGTTGCAGCGACTACCCTTGCCCGCTACTGCCCGATCTTTTCAGACGTACGCTTAGTCTTACGTCCGGAAGACGACCTTGATCAGCTCGGAATCAATTTACTAAATCATCCAAACCTAGAGATAGTGCGCGCACCGCTAGCGCGTCAGGGTATGGGACATTCACTAAGCGCCGGCTTTACTAATCTGGATTGGACTTGGGCCTTCGTTGCACTCCTAGACATGCCTTATGTAGCGCAGAAAACCTTAGCCGATCTTATCGCCCATGCACAGAATAGCACCACGCCACTGGTCCAACCCCGTCTGGTCGATACCGCGGACCTGTCTCTTGAACGAAAGCATGGCCACCCCCTTGGCATCCACCGGCAATTGTTCCATGAGGTAAGGACCAGTAGCGGAGATGAGGGCGCACGACGGTTAGTAAAGCGTCGGGGCAATCAAATTGATTACTTTGACTGCAATGATACCGGGATCATTCAGGACATCGATTATCCCACCGACCTACCCCAGTAGGTTTATTGCTAGGAGCGTTGTCCGCCAAGGCGACTGCCCCAATCCAATTTACTGCGGCAGGATTGATAAAAACTGTGGCCCGGCGGGTACAGTAACCGTAATGGCGCCGCGTGCTTTTCAATAACAATTTCGTCGCCGATCTGCAGTTCTACATGAACCTGAGAATCACAGCTCATTTGTGGCTCCGCATCTGAGACATCCAACAGACGCAAACGCAACACTTTTTCGCCCGGTACCACTAAAGGCCGTGATGTCAGTGTGTGCGGGAACATAGGCACAATTACGATCGCATCCAAGCCAGGGTGCATTATCGGACCACCCGCAGAGAGTGCATAGGCCGTTGAACCGGTTGGACTGGCGATAATAAGGCCGTCCGAGCGCTGGTCATAGACGTATTCATCGTCCACCCACAGTGCAAACTCCATCATTCGTGCCGGGCTACCCGGATTCACCACCACATCATTCAGAGCGCTCTGCATGGCGATCACCTGACCCTCGCGGTTCACTGAGGCCTGTAATAAGAAGTGTTCCTCGATAGCGAAGTCACCGCGCAGAATTTGCGCAAATGACACGTCGATCTGCTCTGGCGAAACTGCAGCGAGAAAGCCCAACCCTCCTCGGTTCACACCAACTACCGGGACTCCCGAGGCCGCAAGGTCGCGACCATAGCCAAGCAGGCTGCCGTCGCCACCTACCACGACCACCAAATCCAAGTGCTCTAGCGCAGATTTGTCTACTACGTTATGCGCGCCGTCAGGCAATACCGCCGCTGTATCAGCGTCAACCGCGACATCAATGCCCGCCTGTTGCAGGACCGCTTCAACATTTAGAACGCTGTCGAGTATGGTCTCCGTATGGTGCCGTGCCACTACACCGACACGTCGGAAGCTTATTTTTTCTTGTTGTGAATCCATGTTCTTACTGTTCTCACGGACATACGCGCAGCGCATCCAAAAATTTGTGCCCACCTTACACACGGGGTTTGAGCGCGACAATGCTTGCAATCAAAGCAAATCTGTCTACGCTCCCCAAGTTGATACACGCCAAAGAGCGACTGGAGGGCTTTATGGCTCAGGCTAGCAACCTCATCGACATCGAACAGCGTTTCGCGCAGATCATTGCCGGATCGGAAAAAGATGAGCTAAAAACCATAAGCGGTCCAGAAGATCTATGGCCACTGATGCGCGAAGAAGCCGAACGCAAGGCTAAAGAAGAGCCGATTCTAGGCAGCTATTTCCACGCCACAATCCTAAATCATCGCACGTTTGGCGATGCACTGAGTTTTCGTCTGGCGAGCAAACTCGACAACCCCATGTTGCCCACAATGTTAATCCGTGACGTCATAGCCGAGGCTACCCATGATGATGCCGAGATTCTCAGCTCTGCGGAAATCGACATCATTGCAACCTATACACGCGATCCTGCCTGCGACGATTTATCCAGTTCGTTTTTATTCTTTAAAGGTTTCCATGCCCTACAGGCGCACCGCATTGCCCATTGGTTGTGGAAAAAAGAGCGGCGCACGTTGGCGCAATTTTTTCAAAACCAGATCAGCGTAACTCTAGGCGTGGACCTCCACCCAGCTGCAACCGTAGGTTCAGGCATCATGCTTGATCACGCCACAGGTATCGTTATCGGTGAAACCGCAGTGGTTGAGGATGACGTATCAATCCTGCACTCAGTAACGCTAGGAGGAACCGGCAAAACCAGTGGTGACCGACACCCGAAAATTCGCCGTGGCGTGCTGCTGTCTGCCGGCTGCAAGATCATCGGCAATATCGAGGTAGGCGTTAACGCCAAAGTCGGAGCAGGCAGCGTCGTGCTCAACGATGTGCCACCTAACGTCACGGTGGCGGGGATT
Organism: Gammaproteobacteria bacterium; assembly: GCA_002684495.1. Taxonomy (GTDB): domain Bacteria; phylum Pseudomonadota; class Gammaproteobacteria; order Pseudomonadales; family Azotimanducaceae; genus UBA4421. The sequence goes on from NYVG01000015.1 coordinate 68,415, forward strand.
CCGGCAAAAGTTGTAGGTGACCCCCATGATCAGATCCCTGCACACGATATGGATCATGTCAAAGGATTCGCCGATCTATAGACCGTCAGCGAGGCTCACCGAGACGCACCTTAGCCCGGGTTATAACCTGCTGCATAGTGTCCGCGCTTTGCGCCCCGGGCAACAAGAACCCACCACCGAGCACGTAGCCAGGTACCCCAACCACACCCAAGTCTGGTGCTCGTTGCAACTGCTCTTGCACCTCCTCTAGGGCAGAGTCACCGGCGAGTTGCTTGTGGGTCTCATTGGGGTCTAATCCCACTTGCGCGCCTATACCCGCAAGGGTATCGATATCACCAACGTCCTCGCCATTACAGAAATAACCGACGAACAGGGCCTCTGCTAACGCATGTTGACTGTCCTTTAATTCGGCTAGCTCCATTAAGCGGTGGGCTAGCAACGTATTTGGCACCCGCCTAATAAGGTCATAGCGCAACTCGAGCCCCTCTTGCTGGGCTTCTTCGCGAATCCGACTGGGCACTCGCCCGTAATCCGCCGCCGCGCCATAACGTCGTTGCATAAAATCCTGACGATCCCAACCATCGATCGGCGCATGCGGATATAACTGATAGGGACGCCACCGCACAGTGATCCCTGCGCCTGTCTCTCCATCAAGCGCTTTATCCAAGCGGCGCTTACCAATAAAGCACCATGGGCAAATGACATCAGAAAAAATTTCAATCGTGAGCATGATTGGACTCCCAGGCTATGGCATGGACTAAGCGAGAATTAACAAAATCAAATAAGGCCTTTTTGCCATTTTTTGGCAAAATAATGCAAGCGCCGGAAAAAATACCCACCAAGAACCATGCCCATGGCGCCTATCTTTTGGTACGGTTCGTGCTTACTTGTCTGTAAATCAGCAACCTTTCAACTTTTATGATTGTACGTATCTCTCTCGGCATTATCGGTAGCTTGTGCATGGTTCTGGGCTTTATTGGTCTCGCGGTTCCGCTAATGCCTGGTTTTATCTTCTTTGCCATCGGCACAATTTGTCTAGCCAGCGCTTCTCCCTTTATGGCCCGACAGCTGGCAAAACAGCCCCGGTTAGGCCGGTTTTTATCACGCTTGGAGACAGCGAAAGAGCTGCCACTGAGAACCCGCGCCAAGGTAACGCTGTGGGCTGCGGCGGAGATCTTTATTGACAAAAAACCCGCCTAACAATGCACCCGTGGCGGTATTAGGGGCGTTGGCCTATGACCGCATCGCAACAACCCAAACTGCCTTCGGCCTCGGCGGTCCTGGACTGAATTGCAAAGTCAGCGCAACCACCGAGCATCTGGGCGGCTGCGGCGGCAATTTAGCTATTCACCTGAGTGGGTTAGGACACCCACCACTGCTATTGAGCGTTACCGGTATTGATGACGCGCGCTATCAAACCGCATTGCGAGCAAAGCGCGTGGATTTGACCGGCGTTTTAAGAGATCCGCGTGCGCGCTGCGCTACCGCCTACATCCTCAGCGACCCAAACGACCAGCAATTTACCGCCTTCCACTCAGGGCCAGAAGTTGCCGCTACAACCTGGGACGAACACCTCGCGGCGATGACCGCGCAGCTCGCAAGTTGCCGGTTACTACTGTGCGCACCGTTCCCGCCAGATTTAATGCTGGGCACTATGGCCTTTATTCATCAGCACAATCCTTCTGCCTTGGTGGTTTGGTGTCCTGGGCAATTTGCCGACCAGATGGATGCTGCCATGCTTACCGCATGTGCAAAATATGCCCATTGGCTAGTGGTGAATGAGCATGAAGCCCATCATATTCGCACCCATGCAGCGGAGGTTCTTTCGACTAAGACCACCATTATTACTCGCGGCGCTGGGGCGATTGAGGTGCTTTTAAGCTCAGGTGAAAGTAAGCATTATCCGGTGCAGGAAGTGACATCGGTGGTCGATCCCACCGGCAGTGGCGATGCCTTCACCGCTGGTGTCGTGAGCCAGTTACTCAGAGATACCAAGCAGCCGCTGACGCATTTAGACGCGGCAATCGAAACGGGTATCGCTCTGGCCCGCCAGTGCTTAACTCACCACGGCGCGCAAACCGCCCTTTCGGAGCAATAGTATTGTGGCAGCAGTGAATACCTTTAATGCCCCTGACTGGCTGGCAGCCCAACCACTTGTGCCGCTGGGCCACTGGCCAACACCTTTGGAGCCGCTAACGCGGCTAAGTGCTGAACTTGGTGGACCGAAAATTTGGGTTAAGCGGGATGACTGCAGCGGCCTTGCCACTGGAGGCAATAAAACCCGCAAGCTGGAATACCTGATCGCTGATGCACAACAACACGGCGCGGACACAATAGTGAGCTACGGTGCTGTGCAGTCTAATCATGCACGACAAACCGCAGCGGCGTGTGCCAAGTTAGGTATGGAATGTCATCTGCTGCTGAGTCGCAGAGTAGATCGAAGCGATCAGAACTATCTGCACAACGGCAACATGCTGTTCAACCATCTACTAAACGCTCACATCCATACTTTCGAGCTGGACGATTTTGAAGAGGGCCGCCTACATATCTTAAGCACCCTAGAACAGCAGGGAAAAACGGTTTACCAAATCCCCGCCGGCGGCTCCAATGCCATTGGTGCGCTAGGCTATAGCCGCTGCATTAGCGAATTGATTTGGCAGGCACCGTTCACGCCGACCCAAATTGTTCACGCTTCAGCCAGTGCAGGAACACAAGCCGGTCTAGTATTCGGTAATGCCGCTCAAGATTATGGCGTGGATATTTTGGGCATGAACGTCTTTCACCCTGACCCGGATACACTTAAGCAGCGTATAACTGGCTTACTGCGATCAATGCAAGATCGTTTTGGTGCAGTGCAGTCTGTCGAAAACCTACCCATACACATCAATCATGCCTATTTCGGCGGTGCCTATGGCCAACCTACCCAGGCTGGCCTAGATGCCATAAAGATGTTCGCAGCCCTCGAAGGCATTCTGTTAGACCCGGTATACTCTGGCAAAGCCGCCGCTGGGTTAATCGATCAGACCACCCTGGGCAATTTCGATAACCACGAGCACGTTGTATTCATTCATACCGGCGGTGCTGCCAGCCTTAGCGCCTATGATTCTATTTGGTAACCGCAAGGCCTAGCCGGTGTACATACCACCACTAGGATACAGGGTTTGGCCCGACACATAGCTGGATTCATCGCTGGCTAAAAACAGCGCTGTATTGGCAATTTCGTGGGCTTGCCCAAACCGTTGCATGGGCGTCATTTGCATTACCGTCTGCACCCACTCAGGCGACTGGCGAATACTTGCAGTCATTGGCGTCTCAATAAATCCAGGTCCAATTGCATTCACGCGAATATTCTTGGTCGCAAGTTCTGTGGCAAAGACAGTGGTCAACATAATGACTCCGGCCTTGGAGACGCAATAATCCGCAGCACCAGGTAACGGACGCTTGCCCGCGATAGACGCGATATTGATGATCGAACCGTTGGTTCCTAGGGCTAACATGTGACGTGCCGCTAGACGGTCGGTGATCGCCACCCCGGTCAGATTGACATCCAGCACCCGCTGCCAATCCGCGATAGGTTTGTTGAACAAAAAATTATCTTCAGGGTCTTCAGCCGGGGTGGAAACCTCACCGCTAACATAGCCTGCTGAGGAAATACCTGCCGCGGCAACTACAATATCGAGTTGCCCGTAGCGTCGCACCACATCGTCAAACAGCGCTTGTTGGCTACTCTCATCGGTTACATTCACTGCAATAAATTCAATCGCCGCACCACCTGCAGACATCTCCTGAGCTGCCGTTTCACCTTTTTCGGCGTTGATATCCGCAATAACAACCCGTGCTCCCTCTTTGGCAAAACGTTCCGCCGTTGCCCGTCCAAGTCCACTGATGCCGCCCGTGATTACCGCTAATTTGCCGTCTAATTGCATTATTTAATCTCCACCTGTTTGGGTTTTAGCTCCATTCGTCGCTGTTTTGCATCCGGCATAGCGTGGTTGATCAATAGCGATCTGATTCACAACTGTTGTGCGCAAGTGCTCTTGCAGCAAGTCTGATTGCAACGGCATGGAACCCTCTCTAAGTTCATGCACGAGCCGCCAACGCAGCTCATCTAAATCTACGGCCGAGTCCTCGGGCTCCCCGAACAACGCTCTTAGCCGTCGCTCTTCATTAACCAAGCCTGGGGCCGCCAAGGCCTGTTCGCGTTGCACAATATCTAGGGAGTTAGCCGCCACACGGGCCAAAAATTGCAAACGGCCTTGGGTATTTGCCATTACTTCATCGCGCAGGAAATCGCTGACACTGGTCAACAGTTCCTCCATGGCTGGCATCGCCGCCGCCGGCTGTCTCGGCTGCTCTAGTACCACGGACCCCGGAATTAATAAGTTCACGCAGTCCACTTGGCACTCTGAAGAACGACGCCCTATCGCCGGACGTTCCACAGTTTTATCCGGACCATTGCGATAATGTTCAGCCATTCCTAAACAACCAACAGCCCACCAAAAAGAGCCGAAGACCTGCCAAAACCTTACAGCCTCCGGATCCACCGCCTTACCGCTCACTGATTCATAGCCTGCAAATAAGTCTGCAACTTCACCGAATCCGCCTACTGGCAACTCATCGCGCCCAAAGCGCCAGGAGTGAGTAAGAATCCATCCAAGGTCACGCATGGGGTCGCCTATATAGGCCACCTCCCAATCCAAGACCGCAACTATGCCTGTGGCATCGACCATAACATTGCCGTTACGGAAATCATTATGAACGAGTGCCGGTGTGGCATTTTCGGGCAGGTGATCTAACAACCAGCGTGCGGTGTAATCAATCATTGGTTGCGGTGTATTGAAATCCTGATAGCGCTGCCAGGTTTGTCGTACATACTCTTCTGCAGTTTGCTGCTGTAGGCGTTGGTCTAAACCACTGGCCACCAAGTCGATGCCATGAATCTGTGCCAGAACCTCGCCACAGCGACGCGCCAGTTGCGGACGAATAGCGTCGAGTTCCGGTGCTTTGACGATTTGCGCACCAAGTGTAAATCCATCCAGCCACTGCATGATAAAGCCAGCACCGATCCCATCTTGGGGTTGCAGCACATAGTGCACTTGAGGTTCTGGAACACCTGCCTGAGCTGCGGTTTGCATCAGCAATGCCTCTACCGCAAGGCCAGGGTGGGCTGCGGTAACCTCGCCCTCGACTCCACCGGACGCCCGGCGCATCGCCAAAACCGTCGGTTCGCCCCCACGGGTCAGTTCGATGCGATAGGTTTCTTGGCTGGCGCCGCCAGACAATCGCTCAACGTTTTCTAGCGTCTCAAAATCAGTAAATATACTGCCGAGCACACTTACTAACCGGTCATGCATAGCCTCTACCGACAGTTCCATCGCACCTTCCATGGATATCAGGATTCCTTAACGCCTTTTGGTGCGCGCTGATTCATGAAACCAAACAGATAACCGGCAACCCGACGCATCTGAATTTCCTCCGCCCCTTCAGTGATGCGATAGCGACGATGGTGGCGATAGATATGCTCGAACGGCTTATGCCGCGAATAGCCCAGCCCACCGTGTACCTGCATGGCTCGATCTGCGGCTTCACAGCACAAGCGATTCGACCAGTAGTTGCACATCGACACCTTGTCCGATACCGAAAAAGCGCCATAGGTATCCATCTGCCAGGCAGTCTTATGGATTAGCGCCCGGAGCATTTCGCACTGGGTTTGTAATTCGACTAGCGGGAACTGAATGCCCTGATTACTTGATAGCGGTTTACCGAACGGCGCTCGATGCTTGGCATATTCGATGGACTCGTTAATACAGAATTGCGCAGCGCCTAGAGACGATGCAGCCTGGCGAATGCGGTTTTCATTAAAGAAATGCTGCACCACCGCCAGTCCGCGGCCTTCGCCACCAAAAATTGAATTATGCGGTACCCGTACATTGTCCATCGAGACACGCCCATGATCGGTAGGCATGTTAAAGGTCCAAAGCATTTCTTCGACTTTGAAGCCCTCGCTATTAGTGGGGGTGAGAAATGCCGTGATGCCGTTACCGTCACCGGCTTTACCACTGGTTCGGGCGAAAATCAGATCATGTTTAGCCTTGTGAATACCCGTATTCCAAGTTTTTGCGCCATTAATAATCCACTCGTCACCGTCGCGTTCAGCCACTGTCTCCATATGTGTCGCATCGGAACCATGCTCCGGTTCGGTAATGCCAAAGGCAAATCCAGCTCGTCCCTCGGCCAGCGCGTCAATCCACTCTGCTTTCTGCTCGTCTGTACCGTACTCGATCATCAGCAATAACCCGACGTTATTGCCGACAATGGAGTGCTCATTCTGTAAATCGTTATGTAAACCCAAGCCCTTGGTCGCCAAGTGCTCACGAATCACCGCCATATCAAGATTAGTGCCGTTACTGCCCCCGTACTCTTCGGGCAGTGGGTAACGATAGTGCCCAGCGGCATCAGCTACGCGTTTTGCCTGAGCCAATAGAGCCTCCCAATCTTCGTTAGGCAGGCCATTACGGTCCCAGTCGGTGCGCGCGTCCTCACGACGGTGATCGAAAAATCGAATATTGTCGTTTGCTTCTTCCAAGGGTTTTATTTCTTGCTCAATAAATCGATCGAGTTCATCCAAGTAACTCTGCAATTTTTCTGGAATGTCAAAATTCATCTTTTACTCCCTCTTCACTGTCGTTATTTATCGGGGCGTCTAAACCCCAGCTGATGGCACCTTGAATAAATGCGCGAAAATCCGGTTCTGAATAAGACGCTGGGGTGTGCCCTAGCGCACTATAAAACACTCGACCCTTACCTACGCGGTGCCACCACACCATCGGATGGTCCGCTCCCATGGGACTCTTCTCGGGATCATAGGTTGCTTCATCGATGCTCACCAAGACCTTGGTATTACCACGGGGACTTGCAACAAAGTTGTACCATTCATCACTGCGCTGCCAGACGGATCCTAAATGGGCGGTCGCTGGATGGCTACGGTCTTCAACTATCAGAGTAGCGGGTTGAATATGCTGGGTCATCGGATGATCAACGAATTGCGCGCGCAGCACTTGGTCTAAATACCAAGACCAATCGTATCCCTGATCACCGCCAGCGGCGTGCTGTGCCAAGAGCGTACCGCCCTCTTCGACATAACTCTTTAATGCCTGCCGCTGACCCTCGGTCCAAACCGTACCGCTTTTGTGATTCAAAATAATCAGGCGGAACCGCTGCAGATTTTCAGGTGTAAACACCGCTCCATTTTCCGTATGAAATATCTGCCAGCCGCTGGCGGCCGCCAACTCGTCTAGCATCTTGATGGAAGCAGCAATGCTGTCATGGTGCCGATAGCCGTTAGTTTTGGAAAAACTCAAAATGGCCACAGCGCCTAGGTCCGCGGGCAATGGTACCGCGCTCTGATCTAATACTGGTTCTCGAAACAACTGAGGCTGCTGTATCGCCATGCGCAGATATAGGCGATTTTCATAGGCAAACAATCCACCCACCACCAGCAATGCTAGGAGACCGTAGCCTGCAATTCTGCGTACACTCATCAAATTGCTCCCGCCTGTAATTGCTCTACTGCGTAATTTGCTGCTCGAGCGGTCAGAGCCATATAGGTCAGCGAAGGATTTACGCACGACGACGACGTCATGCAGGCGCCATCGGTGACGAACAAATTAGCTGCGGCATGGGCTTGGTTATAGCCGTTCAGCACCGCCTCAGCAGGATCGTGACCCATGCGCGCCGTACCCATTTCGTGAATCGCCGCACCACCGATCATTGGCATGCTGTAACGCTCGATATCTGTGGCGCCAGCAGCCTCAAGCATTGCCGCCGCCTGTTCCACAAGATCTTCTCTATGACGGCGTTCGTTGTCACCAAACTCGAAATTAAATGTTATTTGGGGATTGCCGAAGCGGTCTTTTTTACTGTTATGCAGGCGCATAGTGTTGTGCGCATAGGGAAGGATTTCGCCAAAACCGCCGAGGGACATACGCCACGGACCTGGGGTGCGCAAACTATTCTTAAAGTCAGCACCAAAGCCCGGGGTGCGCCCCACCAGCTCATGCCAGCCAATTCGATTTGCACCACCCTGATAGCCATAGCCACGGGTAAATCCAAGTCCGTCATCGCCCTGCACATTTCTGAAACGGGGTATGTATATGCCATTAGGACGATAACCATAGGGATAATATTCTTCGAAACCCGGAATAATTCCACGTGCGCCAGCGCGGTAGGTGTGATCCATCATATAGCGACCTAATGCATCACTGGCATTGGCAAAACTTCGGCCGTTATCACCACCGGTCGACTGCAACAGAATTTGCGTGGAACCAATGGTTGAGGCGCATAAGAAAATTAGCTTTGCACTGAGTCGGCTGCGTTCGCCTGTTTGGGTGTCGACAATACGCACTGCGCTGACGCGTTTAGCCGCAGGATCATACTCCAGACTTTCAACCAAGGCGTTGACACGTAAAGAAAAATTACCGGTAGCCTCAGCGGCCGGCAAGGTACTGCTAAGAGAACTAAAATAAGCACCAGCGGTGCAGCCACGATGGCAGGGTCCGCAATAGTGGCAGGCAGCGCGCCCCGGCAACGGTTCAGTTAACGTCGCGGTTCGACCGATGGTCATTACGCGATCTGGAAATTTTTCAGCGATCTTTTTAGCAACGTAGTCTTCCACTACATTCAGTTGCATGGGCTTTTGAAACTCGCCGTCTGGCAATTGCGATAAACCGAGCGCCTGCCCACTAACACCAATGAATTGCTCAACATGGGAATACCACGGTGCAATGTCGGCATAACGGATGGGCCAATCAATGCCAACGCCTTCTAATTTGTTCGCTGCAAAATCTAAATCGCTCCAGCGATAACTCTGGCGCGCCCACAACAGCGAGCGCCCGCCAACAACATCCGCCCGAAGCCAATGAAAGGGCTCATCAGGGTTATAGTCGTAGGGATTGTCTTGATCGTTATTCCAAAAGTGCCGCGTGGTTTCATCAAAGGCATAGGACGTCGACTGCACGGGATATTCGCGGTCATACAACTCGCGCGGGCGCATCCCCATATTCGGACGCTGCCACGGTGGTTGATGCTCACCAATATAGTCGGTGCCATGGGTTAAGGGCTTACCCCGCTCCAGCATCAAGACACTAAGGCCCTTTTCAGATAGCTCCTTAGCGGCCCATCCACCACTAATACCGGAGCCCACCACGATGGCGTCCACTTGCTCTACAGCTGCTAACTCGACCACTGCCTGCCCACCTTATTCAGTTTGTAATAACCGTCATAGCGCCCAGGCATGGGCACATACCTACGCTCCTGTTTGGCACCAACCTCGGTAAAGTAATAGCCCACCACCGTCAGTTCTTTCAGCCGCCCGAAGACCTTGCTGTGCAATAGCGCTTGCGCGCTGGCGTTCAAAGCGGAACCCCCAGCCTCCATCTGTGAAAGCAATTGCACTTGCTCCGCCTCACCGAGACCAACAAAGTTCTTTCGGTATTGGCGTTGTGCCTCGTGCTGCAGTCCGTTTAGTCCTGCCAAAAATTCGTCAAGCTCTGACTGTTGCAACCATACGCTGGTAACGTAGTCCATAAATTCACCGACACCCACCGACAACGCACTGGGAGTGTCAGTGGCAGGCATAATCAGATCGGCGCAGCGATGCGCAATCGCACGCTGCTCTGTAGTCCAGCGTGCCGCGCCTGCTACCCGCAGAGCCACCGGAACTTCCGCCGCACGTTGGCAGGCCGGCGTAATAGCAGCGCCAAGTACAACAGCCAGGCCTTTTAATAGATCTCTGCGTTCTAAACTGGTCGGGTTAACCTCGCTATTTATTCGCATACGACCTCCGACGTTCAACAAACCAGAGAATTGCAAACACTGGAATTAAACATAGGGGAATCACCGCAACGATCTGGAAAGACTGCGTCGAGGCTATACGCAGAACTTCCGCGAGGCCCTCACCTTCCAGCGTAGAAAATTCCGCGACACCGCCGGCGGCAGCCAACTTGGCCTTATCGAATATCTCTCCCATAACAGGCAGTAGAAATTGCGTGGCTAATCCACCAGCAAAACCCATCAGTCCGATCATCAAAGCACCACCAGCTGGGTAGCGCTCGGCCACAGCGCCGATCATGGTTGGATAGAAATAACAGATGCCAAGCGCCCATAACGTCGCAGCGGCAAAGGCTGCCATAGGTGAATTTACAATGGCGAGAAAGTACAGGCCGGGCGCTGCCAGCGCACAGCCGATAGTTAACAATCCGGGGCTAGACAGGCGATTAACCAACGGACCGGCAAAATGGCGGCCAACAAATATCAAGACGTTGATATAGATCAAAACCCAGATACCTGACATACCAACAACATTTGTTAAGGTAACGTCAACCCATTGACTCGGCGCCAGTTCCGCAGTCACGGTTCCCATCATGCAAACGAACCAAATCCAAAAACCCGGGGATTTAAACAGTTGCTCGAACATCTCTTCATAGGACAGCCCCATCGCAACCCGCTCGGTAACCGGGAACTCCGCACGCTGCACCATAAGCACCAACACAACCGCGGGTATCATCAGCACGAAAAGATTGACCTGCCAGGGCATACCAACCGTGGCGATGAAAATACCGATAAGACCTCCGATGACGATGCCTGCCGGCCACCACGCGTGCAGGATATTCAATCGGTGAGTTTTTTCTTCAGGATAAGCTGCCGCAACAAGGGGATTGGTCGCCGCTTCCACTGCGCCCCAGCCAAGGCCGGTTAAAAGCAAACCAAAATACACCACCCAATACGCCGCCACGGTGGGCATCATAAAGGACGCCCCGACAACCATGGCACTACCAAGAAAATATCCAAAAGCAGAAAACAGCAGCATGCGTCGCATGCCTATTAGATCAACCAAGGCCGCACCAAACAGCAGAGTCAGCGCAAATCCAATAAACGTTGCCGCCAACACCTCAGCCGCCATAGTCGCCGAGCGCGCAAGATCTAGCTCATCGAACAAGTCACCTTGCAGATCGCCCACTATCGCCGTGCGGACAGCAAAGCCAAGGCCGATCATAAAAATCGCTAAATTTGACAGAATAAAGAGCAGCCGCCTGTTCGCAGCTAACTGTGCGTTCTCACTATCCATAACTCCCTCCCTTACCCCATTATTGATGGCTTCTGCACGAAGGGGAATAGCTGATTATGCAATTACGCTTGGACAACGAGGAGCTGTTTATCCCGGCCGCAGTAACAACCAGCGCGTCCAGACAGACTGGAATAACGGATCAAGCCAGCGGTAGAAACGACCGGACACACAAACCAACCGGCCTTTTTCCACTGCTTGCAAGCCCTCTCGCACCACGGTTTCGGCGCTGTACCACATAAAGCGGGGCGTCGATTGCTTAAGATCATCGAGACCGGCGGTAGCGTGGAAGTCTGTGTGAGTAAAACCAGGACATAGGGCGGTAACGTGCACCCCGCGCCTCTTGACCGACAAAGCCAATGCTTCGGACAGCGCTATAAGATAGGTCTTAGTCGGACCGTAGTGGCAGTTGTTGGCAGCGGCAATACGTCCTGAGACTGAAGAAACATTGATCACCCGCCCAAAGCCGCGTTCTAGCATTGCAGGAATGAAGCAGTGACATAACTCGGCAACACTAGTCTGCATGAGCCTAAGATAGTCGAGATGCTCAGACCATGGCTCGGTTCCGAAAAAATCTGGACCGGAAGCACCGGCATTATTGATTAAATAGTCCACCTGCCAACCACGCGCACTGACTTGGTCACGAATATGTTCCGGCGAGTCCACTCGGCTTAAATCTGCCTCAATACACAGCACTTCAACGCCGCCAAACTCACCTTGCAATTGCCGAGCAATGGCCTGCATGCGCTCAACACGTCTCGCCACAAGAATTAGGCTGCAGCCACTTGCCGCTAATTGTCGAGCAAATTCAGCACCCAGCCCTGCTGAAGCGCCGGTAATCAACGCAGTTAATCGCCTTGTCATACTGTTCTCCAATAAAGATTCTCTGGTCCCGAACCTAGCAACCGTCCACTAAGGGGCCAAACCACCAAAGTGGCACTGCACGATAACGGTTCGCTCATCCCAAAAACGAGTGTACTCTTTCCGAGTCATTGAGCTGGAGGGTTAGCATGGGTTGGTTTGGGAAACTAGTCGCGGGTATCGTCGTTGTTGTTTTGGCATTTTTTGTCGTTACACGGTTCACTGATGGACCCATGGGCATTATCACCGGTGGAGCATTCAGTAGCGGCGAAGTCGTTAGCGAAGAACCCGATTGGCGCTATGTAAAAGATTACGACATCGTCGAATTCCAATTACTGGATCCTGCGCGTTCGCGCACCACTTGGATCGTCGAGCATGATGGCCGTATTTTCATACCAAGCGGATATATGCTCAGTACCGTCGGCAAAATTTGGAAGCAATGGCCGCTGCAGGCGGAAAAAGATGGGCGCGCCATTCTACGCGTCGACGCTAAATTGTATCCACGGCAACTGGTACGAATTAAAGACGACCCGGTACTACCTGCAGTACTTGCAGAGCTTAGCCGCAAATATGCCAATGGCGCCCAGATACCCGTTAGCGAAGTCAGCCGCGGATCGCTATGGATTTTTGAACTGGTACAACGCTAGAAGCTGAGAAGATCAGGGGGGACAAAATGGCCGATCCACGCCAAGCATTTACCGGACTGCGCATCATCGACTTTACCCAAGTCTTAGCCGGGCCGTTTGCCACACAGCAACTCGCGCAACTCGGCGCTGACGTAATAAAGATAGAACAGCCAGGGACAGGCGATATCACACGCGGGTTAATGTCCACGGGGAGCGACGGTATGGCACCGTCATTTTTAACCTGCAATCTGGGCAAACGCGCCATTACCCTAGATCTGAAACACCCAAAGGCCAAAGAAGTTATACACCAATTGGTCGCTACAGCAGACGCTGTAGTTGAGAACTTCAAACCGGGCACCATTGAGCGCCTAGGCTTTGGTTATGAGGCCCTCAAAGCCATCAAACCTGATCTAGTCTACGCCTCAATTTCCGGCTACGGGCAGAAAGGCCCTAAGTCTGAACTGCCTGCGTTTGACGGTGCAATTCAGGCCTCTTCAGGGATGATGAGTATTAGCGGACACCCTGAATCCGGGCCGACACGAACCGGTTACTTTTCAGTAGACATGAGCACTGCCCTAAACGCAGCTTTTGCGATCGGTGCTGCACTGTTTCGGCGCCACCTGACGGGCGAGGGTCAACGAGTAGATGTGTCTATGCTCGATACCGCGGTGGTCATGCAAGCCGCACAAATGAGTAACTATTTGGTGACTGATACCCTGCCAGAGCTTTTAGGCAATCGTTCGCCAACCAAATCGCCTACCGCCAATGTCTTCGCCAGCGCCGACGGCTTTGTACAAATTGTCGCCCTACGCGAAGCCCACGCAAAAGAATTGTTCGGTCTGCTGGGCGTTGGCGAAATGTACGACCAGTTCCCGGAACCTGCTCTACGCATTAAGCATACCGATGAAGTTAATGCAGTAATTAAACCGCTTATCGCTGCCCAGCCGAGCCAGCATTGGCTCGACGAACTTGGCAAGCTGGGCATTCCCTGCGCTCCTATTCAAACACTGGACGAAGTTGCCGCCGAGCCCCAATTCGATCACCGCTTGATTCTTACCGAGATCCCAAAGCCACAGGACTCAGACAAAAACTCTAAAGTGGTGAGCGCCAGCCACGTGACCGAACCTGCTCCCCCAAGAGTGCAAAGAGCACCACCAACCTTGGGCCAGGACAACGATGAAGTTTTCGCGGAACTGGGCTACAGCCCTAAAGATATCGCGCAGCTGCGTGCAGACGGCGTGATATAAGTCCTCGCTGTTAAAAGGACGATCACGAATACTTGGTGGCTAAGCCAACTATTAGCTCGTGCAGAGTAAATTTTTGCTTGAAGGTTTTTCCTCGGCGGCCTCCTGGGATATTATGCTGCCTCAGTTTTTGGACACTCATCTATGAGCGATTCTCAGCATCACCGCCTCATTGTTTTGGGCTCTGGGCCTGCGGGCTATACCGCGGCACTATATGCCGCACGGGCAAATCTACAGCCCGTATTGATTACCGGTGTAGAAGTCGGCGGCCAACTTACCACCACCACCGAAGTTGAAAACTGGCCGGGTGGCCATGCAGAACTGCAGGGTCCGGAACTGATGATGCAGATGGCCGAGCATGTGGAACGCTTCGAAGCTTCCATCGTTAACGACCACATTCACACCACTGAACTACTAAATGCAGCTGGCCAACATAAGCTTATTGGCGATCAAGCCACCTACACCTGCGACGCTCTGGTTATCGCCACCGGCGCTTCTGCAAAATACCTGGGTTTAGACAGCGAAGAATCCTTTAAGGGGCGCGGCGTCAGCGCCTGCGCCACCTGCGACGGCTTTTTTTATCGCGATCAAGTTGTTGCAGTAATTGGCGGCGGCAATACAGCTGTGGAAGAGGCGCTGTACTTATCCAACATCGCCAGTAAAGTTTATTTAGTACACCGACGCGACAGCCTACGCTCAGAGAAAATTCTGCAGGAGCGTCTGTTCGCCAAAGACAACATCGAACCACTTTGGAATAACCAGCTTGAAGAAGTGCTAGGTGACGCAAGCGGTGTTACCGGTATGCGAATCAAACACAGCGACGGCAGCACCCGCGAGATAGATCTTGCCGGTGTCTTTATCGCAATCGGCCATTCACCAAATACTGATATTTTCGCTGACCAATTAGACATGCAAGGTGGATATATCCGCATACGTAGCGGCATCGACGGCAATGCCACAGCCACCAGCAAACCAGGCGTCTTTGCCGCCGGCGACGTAGCCGACCATATCTATCGACAAGCGATCACCAGCGCCGGCTTTGGCTGCATGGCCGCGTTAGATGCAGAACGTTTTCTGGACGCAAAATAAGCACTTAGCAAAAGTGAAGAAAAGACGACCGCGGTCTTGTGCTTCGCGAAGACCAAAGTGCGACGCCGGGGCAGCAGCCTTCTGCACGGATGCTTTTTAGAAATTAGAGTGTTTAGGTGCTGACTACTTTTCTTTGACTTCTACGTCACCAAGTAGACGACTGCCGGCTTTACTCCTCTGCATCACGCTTATGGTCGCACCCTCAAGACTTATACGAGGATTTCCCCAATACTGAACAGGGCCGTTCACCAACTCGATTCCCGGAATTTGGTTATTTGGGTGATGGGAAGCGTAAGCCTTTATTGGTCGCAGCGGGATGATAGCCCGAGGACCCCCGTCTTTGGTTTTTACGTTAAGAAAAACAGTACCGATAGGAACGTCTTCTAAGAGTTTTTTCAAACTTCGGTCTGATGGCGCTTCTCTTTTACGTGGATCAATAATCGCTGCCTCCAAGCTTGAGGACACGCGACGATAATTAACGGATACCGGCACAGGATCTACTGCGACAAGCTGACCGCCAACTGAATCTATGGAAATCACAATGCCTTCTCGCTCCGTGGGGTCACCACTAGCGCTTACGGCCGCTGCAAGAATTAGCAACGATCCACCAAAAAAAAACTGCAAAGCGAATCTATTGATAGAAACCCCAATTAATGAAGAACTGAGAGCCGAGTCCGGAATCTTCATAATAGAAATAAATGTCATCAGCGCGCTGCTCCAATAGCTCAAGCTTATTATTCCAATCTGGGCTGTAGTGCCATCCATCCGCGAATCGAATGCTCAGAGTGCTATTACAATAGGTAGTTTCTGCACCGGTCCAAGACGTATTGTTCTCATCGCATACCCACAGACCTGACCGAGAGGAGAGAGCACCGAGGTATACATCGGCATAGGTGTCGATTTCATCTTTCACGATAATCAGAGACGAACTTGAAAGTGCTCGGGCACGGTACGCGACATTAGAGTATTCCCCCGGGCCCTTTTTTGAGACGCGAATACGCTCGACAAGAAGATTACCGTCTTCATCCTTAAGATCAGCCCCACTGAGTTTCGTCGCAGAAACAGCTGCCCAATCCTCCACCCGGACCCCGTCAATGTACCAATCGATCGCAAAGAGCGTTGACGGAATTTGCAACTTGTGACCGACCAATAAATCTCCGTTCTCGTCCAATTCCACATTAATAGAGTTGATACCCTGTTGCTGTAGAACCGCCAGCGCAAATGCCTCTGCTCCAACATCATCGAATTTCACATGATCGAATTGAGTTCTATCTCGGTCAAAAGCAAGTTCGTCAGCATACACGCCGAGATTGTTCATGATCGAGTTGTAGCTGCTCCTGAAGCACCTTTCATCGTGGTAATAGCAGCCACTCCAATAGCCAATTGAACGGGCATCTTCACCAACCTGAGAATCCAGCCCGGGAATACTGCTATCTCCATTAAAGTGATGCTTCCACTTCACAGCGTTGGGGTTTTCCTCCAGTGAAATATCAACGCTGTAGGCGTCGAGAGTTTCAATCCCATCAGACATGTCGATCAATTTCTTCCCTGCATCATCCTCTAGCAAGAAGTCGCTAGTGTAGTGGTCACCAAGCCTTTGAAACGCATGTCCAAATTCGTGTTTTAGTGTTTTCAACAGTCTATTAGGACCCGAGAAGCTTCCATCGACAACGCCAAGCAGGGGCTGAACGTTAACCGTTCCGAGGTTAACGCCCCTTCCATCGAGCCCTGTAATTATCGAAATGGCGTCGATACTCAAATTGGAAAAATCAGACAGACCAGAAACTAATTTGTTAGCAGATTCCTGAGCCTCCTCAGCACAATATGTGTCAGGCGAAGCGTCATAGCAGCCAATTTTAATATTTAACCCCGAGCTTATACCTGCTGGGAAATCGATTACATAAACGTTAAAAGTCGCATCTATTAATGCTTGTCGCCGGCTATCGAAGTCAGCAAGAAAACCCCCGATATAATATGTAAGAGCCTCATAACCTGCGTTTCTAACTGCACCAGGACCAATATCATCGAAGACCACGAGATAGTTAAAGTCTCGTATTGGATCTTCAATATTACCCAGCAACTGATTTACTCGCGGCCCGCTGGACGTATCGGATAGATTTCTGACCAACCAAAGCTCGAGCGTGGAGTTTGCTTCAGAAGTCCCGTCTGAAACCGAAAACTTAAGTGACTTGAGACCGGCATAAAAATTCTCTCCTAACGAAACGCGCAAGACATCTTCAAGTACTTCCAAAGGAAAAATTTCTCCATTAATCGTTACGGCAATAGTCAACTCGTCCATTGACGTATCTGGATCGCTAACGCTGTAAGGAAAATCTAGGGTGGTACCTGAAAGAATCAGTGCATTCGCATCTGACGAATAGAGCGATGGGTATTGCACATTGAGAGACGGCGGATCGTCGACTGCTGTGACCGAAATCGTTACTGATGCGATAGCTGTCTGATTTTCGCCAGACACCGAAATTTCAATCGTGTCTTCACCAAAGAAATTAGCTTTCGCCTCGTATACAGCGGTCCCTTCATTTAGAGCGATAGTGCCGTATGAGGGACCCTTATTTACGGTGTACGCAAGCGCCGTTAACGGCTCTCTGTTCGTCGTCGCTTTTGCTACATCAAATTCTTTTGAATCGTCCTCGCTAAGCTCAACACGAAAGTCCGAATACGCTATCTGCAATTCTTCTAGCACCGTTAGTTCGACAGTTTGCGCAGCGCTATTGCTCGAGCTGCTACAGGCCAGCGTAAATGAATACTCACCGACCTCCGAGGCATCGACGGTTTCTGCGCCGTTTGCCGATTTACTACCGCCCCAGTCACCGGAGGCAGAGCAGGAAGCGCCGCTGGAACTGCTCCATGTAAGCTCGACTGAATCGTTTTGATAGGTTTCTGACTTACTTATTTTCAGATCTATGGCCACCGGCAGGGCCGCGTTGGTCTCCCCCCCAGACCCGCCCCCACCACAACCAACGGCGAGCAACGATAGAAAAATCGCAGCAACTCGGTTTGAAGCTTTTGTTGTCAGAGCTTCCATACTACTTTTAAGCTCTTCCGACTATAGAAAGAATAGTTAGCCTCTAAAGCTCGTTGACCGCGATTTTATCAGCTATTTTCTGCGACCAGATCTTTGGTCCTTCGATGTGTACAGAATTACCCTGGGAGTCGACACTAACGGTTACGGGCATATCCTCTACTTCAAATTCATAGATCGCTTCCATGCCCAACTCCGGGAATGCAAGCAAGGTCGACTTCTTAATGGCCTTGGCCACTAAAAATGCCGCACCTCCAACTGCGATCATCGACACTGCTTGATTGTCACGAATCGCATCGATCGCCGCCGCCCCACGCTCGGCTTTGCCGATCATGCCTGCCAGACCGGTTTCTTCGAGCATGCGGCGAGTAAACTTATCCATACGCGTCGCGGTGGTAGGCCCTGCCGGCCCCACCACCTCATCGCGCACCGGATCTACCGGACCAACGTAGTAGATCAGGCGATTAGTAAAATCCACAGGCAGTGGCTCGCCCTTATCGAGCATATCAACAAGCTTCTTATGCGCTGCGTCCCGACCAGTAAGCATCTTGCCAGACAGCAATAACGTGTCACCAGATTGCCAGCTACGCAATTCTTCTTGGGTCAGAGTATCGAGATTTACCCGCTTCACATCACTGCCGAGTTCAAACTTAATGTCTGGCCACTCGTTAAGATCGGGGGCTGTAAATTCTGCAGGACCAGAACCGTCCAAGGTAAAGTGAACGTGCCGAGTAGCGCTGCAATTAGGAATCACTGCCACCGGCTTGTTGGCTGCATGAGTGGGATAGTCTTTCACTTTGACGTCGAGCACCGTGGTCAGGCCACCAAGACCCTGGGCACCAATACCCAGAGCATTGACCTTATCAAAAAGCTCAAGGCGCAACTCTTGTATATGATCCTCAGCCCCATTAGCTTTGAGCTCGTGCATATTCAGCGGTTCCATGAGGGACTCTTTTGCCAACAGCATCGCTTTTTCCGGCGTGCCACCGATTCCAACACCTAAAATGCCGGGGGGACACCAACCCGCCCCCATGGATGGGATAACACTGAGGATCCAATCCACCACGGAGTCCGAAGGATTCAGCATAGCGAATTTTGCTTTGGCCTCACTGCCGCCACCCTTCGCCGCAACCTCAATTTCAACGGTATCGCCTGCTACTATCTTAGTGTGAATCACCGCGGGCGTATTGTCCTTGGTATTTGCGCGTAAGCCGTCTGGATCTGAGAGCACCGAGCCTCGGAGAACATTGTCAGGATGGGTATAGCCCCTGCGCACCCCCTCATTGATCATATCCTCAAGGCTCAACTCAGCATCCCAGCGCACATCCATGCCCACTGAAATCAGGACGTTAACAATTCCGGTGTCCTGACAGATCGGCCGCTTACCAATAGCACACATCCGCGAGTTAACCAGCACCTGAGTAAGGGCCGCCTTTGCGGCCGGAGATTCTTCTTGCTCCCACGCTTGACGCATGGCACGAATAAAGTCCGTTGGATGGTAGTAGGAGATATACTGCAGCGCATCTGCAATACTTTGAATAACATCTTCCTGCTTAATTACCGTCATGGCTGTTCTTTTCCTTTAATTGAGCGCCGGCGCTAAGACCCGGCACCTCGCAAAACTGTTCTGTTTCAATTAGTTGGCTGACATACCGATTTCTATTCGCACCAGCACACCAACTTGGCATGACCATAGAATAAAGTCCGCTACCGCCGGCCATTAACACCAGAATGTCTTCAGGCCGCTCAAAGCACCGATACTCTTGGTCACGGAACCGCGCAGCGAACCCTTTGGCGAAGTAGGCGAGCCGGTCTTTTGGATAGTGCGTAGCTTGCCAGAGGCCCTGCTGAATATCACCGCGGGTCATATTAGCCCGCGCAAAAATTTCTGCATGTTCAGGATTTAAAACCACCGCGGCCCCGCCACCGGTAAGCACGGCATTATTAGTGCCCATATTGGCCACCCCGATCGCCAATACCTGCAGTAGTTTTTGGGCATCCTCCGGATCGTCCGCATCAGCGCTGTAGATTACCGAGTGCGGTGCTTCTGCACCTATTACCGTTACAACACTGTCTTCGGGCTGAAAACCCAGGTCTTCATGCATAGGCAAAAGTGGCGAGTGTTCTTCGTCCTCTGCTAGGCAGTAGGTAAATTTTCCCGGATGACCCAACAGCGCCATATCAGATTCGCCAGGACGGGCGCCACCGATATTCAACATACACAGGCGCAGTGCTCGACCAATGCTCGCATTGGCCCGATGACCGGGGCCCAGTGCACCAAAGCCCGAGGCTATAGGACCACAGCTAAATCTTGCGGGTCCATTAACGATGATCAGGGGCGCGGTACAGTGAGTAGTCGATTGCATTTCGGTGAGATCAAATTCTGGCTGCAGCACCGCTTGCACCGCTGCCAGCACTACCGGCATGTGATCGGGCAAACAGCCGGCCATACAGGCCGCCACCGCGACTTTCTCCACCGTCGCTGCGCCATTGCCCGGACCCATCTCGCCTAGCAGCAAATCCGCATCAAGACCCGTCGCCAAGACCAGCCGCGCAACTCTATCCGGCGTAGGAATCACTACTGGCAGCCCATCTGTCAGACCCTTACTGTGCAGTAACTCAAGTGCCTGAGTCTCATCTTCTGCTTGTAACAGATCAGTCACGCAACCAGCCTTGAATCAGTATCGGGACGATTTGCTTGGCCACCGAGCGTAAGTTTTCCACGCCAGTGCCTGCCAGTGGGTGCGGCAATTGCACCCGCGGAATATCCGGCATACCCAGCGACTTCGCAACGAAATCGCCCTGGGGCCAAAAGTCTTCTGTCACCAGTGCTACTGCGGGTATACCTAAGCGAGCCAAGTTAACGCCGTCACGCACGGTGCCGGAAGTGCAACTACCTCAGTGGCCGTAAGCCGCCACCACCGCATGACAGCTCTCGCGTATCTCATGCAACATCGCCTCAGGCGCAGGAATTGAGGCGTTGCCTTTGTTCCAGAGCTTTAGGTTTACCGAGGGGTAGAGCGCCGTTATTGCGTCGCCAATCAAGCTGAGAAAGCGCTCGGAGTCAGCAAAGCCGTTGGCAAGCAAGCCGATTGTGGGCTTATCTTCAGCATTTGCCGCCATATCAAAAACAAGGTCATAAGATTCAACGGTTTGCGCCGAAGCGCCTGTAGGGTCATGGAATTCAATCATCAGAGCACTCCCGTCTGTTGGCCTCATTGTTATCGAAAACGATGGCACAGTGAACCCTGCGGACAAAATTACCATTCCTGAATCAGCGCGCACGGTGCAACTGCCCGAGTTGCAACCAAACCATAAACCTGCGACACGGTCTCGGATCGAGCGGCAAACTTGGACATTAATAAGACAATAATTTTGTTATGCTACATGGTCAATTCACAGGAGAATCCTATGAAACCTAATCAAATTGGCCTAATCGCGGCAGCAGGCATTGTGGTCGTGCTTTTATTCAGCAGCTTCGTTATCGTCGACAGTGGCCAGGTGGGCGTTGTGCGCACCCTAGGTGCTGTTCAGCCAGAGGCTCTCAAAGAAGGTTTTCACTTGAAAAAGCCATTCATCGACAGCATCGAGCAAATTGATGTGCGCTTGCGCAAAGCAGAGAATGAAGCGGGCGCTGCCTCGAAAGATCTGCAGGTCGTACAGACTCGTGTCGCCGTTCAATATTCGTTAACCGCTGATGTAACTCCGCTGACGTTCCAGAAAATTGGTCCCAGAGCAATTGTTGAAAGCACTCTGATCAATCCAGCGATTATGGAATCGGTCAAAGCAATTACTGCTTTGTACACGGCGGAACAACTGGTCACTAGCCGAGCCGAAGTTAAAAACAATATCCAGAGTGCTATTGAAGAATTCATCAATACCACACTAGAGCAAAAAGGCGTTGCTGGTGCTTTAAGCCTCGCAAACGTAGCCATAACAGATTTCGATTTTTCTTCAGAATTTAATCGCGCGATCGAAGAGAAAGTAAAAGCTGAGCAAGAAGCACTGAAGGCTAAAAACGAAAAACTACGGCGCGTCACCCAAGCCGAAGCCGCCGCCGCTGAACGAGAACTGGCTGCAGACGCCGAAGCCTACCAAATCGAGGCTGCGTCGCGAGCCCGAGCCGAGGCCATCCGCCGCGAAGCCGAAGCACTGAAAGACAATCCCGAACTGATTCAGCTGCGCATAGCAGAGAAATGGAACGGTCAGTTACCTCAGGTCACCGGCGAAGGTGCCTTACCCTTGCTCAATATCGATGCTATGCAGGGACGTCGCTAACCGTCAGTCGCTCGTAATGACAACGCCATCGCGCACCAGTTGCGCGATATAGGCGTCGTCAAAGTCCATCGACCGCAAGACCGCTAAACTGTCTGCACCCACTTCGGGGGCGCGTTTTGGCGGTCGCTTGGGCTCGTCTTTGATTTGAATAGGCGAGCCTACGGTGAGCGGATAGTCACCACCGTCTTCGCCGGTTTCAACAATGATGCCATTTGCACGCAACTGCTCATCTGCAATAACGTCCGCCATAGTTTGGGCTTCAGCAAACGTCACACCTAAGCGCTCCAGTCGCTCAGCGATTTCGTCGTATATCTGGGACTCGAACGCTTCGCACATCATGCGGTAAAACAGATCGCGATGCTGCATGGCCTGAGTGATATCGCAAAAGCGCTCGTCTTGTAGCCAATCTTTATGCCCGAGTGCTTCACACAACAGCGGGTACTCTCGCGCCACATTAACAATCGCCAGCACGATATAGCGCTCATCCGCACAGCGATAGCAGTCGCCTAATGGCGCAGGCCAACTGCCTTTCTGACGGCGCGAGCCCAAATCCTGGCCGGCAATGACGCCCTGTATCGCCATACCGTTGGCCCATACACCATTGGCCGCTAGAGAGGTGCTGACATGACAGCCCTCACCTGTGCGCTCACGACGATAGAGCCCACTCATGATTGCAGCGAAAAGGGCCGTCGCAGTGCTGTGATCGCCCATACCCGGCGCCGGCAATAACGGCACCTGACCGGGATCGCGAATCAATTCCATCATGCCACTGCGCGCCCACCAACCGGTGACATCAAACGCCCGGCGATTAGCGTCGGCACCAGCGTCACCGTAACCGGTAATGTGGCCATAGATCAGTCTAGGGTTCACCGCTTTAACTGCGACGTAATCCAACTTGTAGCGCTGTAATTGGTCAGGTAGAAAATTTGTGGTCATCACATCGGCTTGCGCAAGCAACCGATGCAAGACCTTTTGACCTTCATCCTTGGTGAGGTCTAACGCCAAACTACGCTTATTCCGAGACGTCAATTGCCAGTGATATGGCACCGGATAACGCCCCACAAGGCTTCGATAGCCGTCACCCTCGGGGGGTTCAATCTTTATTACCTGGGCACCGTAGTCCGCCAAGATTGTGGCCGCTCCCGGCCCAGCCAAAAATGTGGCTGCATCAATGACCGTTAGGTCTTCTAAGAAATAGCTCATGGTCCCCCCCTAGCGCCCGCTTTAGCACTCATTTTCGTGGCGCGCGACAACCAGCGGCTCTTCACCAGCGAGCCACACCGATAAATGAATAGGCTGGCAACAAACATAGCAGTCTTCTATGTAATGTTGCTCCTCCTCGCCAGTATCGATTACCAGTTCAAAGTCTTCGCCACAATACGGGCAATTGATTGTTGTGCTGTCCGTACTAAATCTCATTGCCTCACTCTACTATTTTTAGTCGAGCATGATAGTGTGCTGGGTTTTTCACCTATTCATACTTTTTAGACGGAACCTATAAATTGAGCAATACCCCATTCTGGTACGACGCCGCCTTACAAATGCCCAGCAATACCGCCCAAGTTACCGTGGCTGGAGCAACCATTGAGTATGCAACTTGGGGAGAAGTCGGTAACCCCGGCATCGTGCTCATTCACGGCAGCAATGCCCACTTAGAATGGTGGCGGTTTACCGCACCGTTTTTGGCCGATCGATTTAGGGTAGCGGCACTAGATTTATCAGGGAATGGCAACAGCGACTGGCGCGAGCGCTACAGTGGCGAACTCTTTGCTCAAGAGGTTTGGGCGGTATGCGAAGCAGCGCAGCTGGGCGCGCGCCCATTTGTGGTCGGCCACAGCTTTGGCGGCTTTGCCGCACTAGAAACCGGGCATCATTACGGCGACCGTCTGGGCGGCGTGCTGTTTATGGACTTCACCGTGGCACCACCGGAGGAATACATCGAATGGGGCCTGCGCGTAGAACGAGAAGGCGTGCAACCCGGCCGCAAATTACGCGTGTATCCAGACAAGGAAACCGCCATGGGGCGCTTTCGACTGATTCCAGAACAGCCAGGTGTCGCACCGGAACTGCTAGAGCATATGGCCAATTACGGACTCAAAGAAGTCGAGGGCGGGTGGACCTGGAAATTCGATCCCGCCCTATTCGACTATCTGGAAATGGGCGTAGACCAACAACAAAAGTTCATCGATATGCGCTGTCCTACAGCGCTTATGCTGGGTGAACAAAGCGAGGATGAGGGCGCTCTATACGGAGACTCTATGTTGGCCGCGAGCGGCGGCACCCTGCCTACCATTACAGTACCCGGCACCTACCACCATCTGATGTTTGACCAGCCTATAGCGGTGGCGATGGCAACGAAACTATTGTTACTTGAGTGGTGCCGATCCAGCGCTGCTTGAGGCCAAAGCCTGCTTAATGCGCGCATGAGCCTGCTCATCTAATGGATGCAGGCGGGCCAGCACGATAAGTACCACCATTAAAATCAAGGGCACTAGGGTGAACATCTCATGGATACGTGTCAGCGTGTCAGGATTCTGTGTTTGATTGGCAATATAGCCGGCCATGCCCAACCCCAGAGCCACCCCTGCGCCACCCAAGGCTTTGGCGAGCTTTTGAAAGAAACTTGCCATGGAATAAATCGAGCCATCGGCGCGGATACCTAACTTCCACTGCGCATACTCCACGGTATCTGGAATCATTGCCCATCCCAGCACGGCAACCGGCGTGCCGCCGAGCGCAATCAGACATCCCCAGAAGAACACCCAACCAACAGCGTCTGGCGAAGTCATATAAAATCCCAAACAGGCGAAAATGGTTAGCCCTGCTCCAATGATCAATGCTCCCGACTTTCCATATCTGGCTGCGAGCAGCGGCACGCAAGTTAAACCTGCTAGCATCACTAGGAGGGTTGCTGCGAAAAAGTAGGAAATCAGATCTGGGCGCCCTAAATAGTAGATAAAGTAATAGGCGGTGAGAGTCTGACGAACAGTAAAGCTGAGCATACCGCAACAGAAGATGCCTATGACAATCAGCAACGGTGGATTTAAAAACACCGCCTGTAGACTGTGACGAAATGTTAATTCTTGCTCAACTGGCGGCACTACCTGCTCTTTCGTGGTTGCAAACGTAATCAGCAACAGGCCGGTGGAGATAAAGGCAAAAACCACCATCAAGGCTTGAAACCCGTCAGCCCGACTGTCGAATAATTCAACGAATGGCATCGTGCCGACGGATACCACAAAGGCGCCAATAAAGGCGCAGGCCATTCTCCAGGTAGACAGTTGAGTACGGGCCCCGTAGTCGTCGGTCAATGACGCGGTCAATGCCGAATACGGAATAGTCACTACGGTATACAACACCCCGAACAGCAAATACGTAGTGTAGGCCCACCACAGTTTGCCGGTGTCATCGAGATCCGGCACTGTGAACGTCAACACAGTTATGGCGGCAAGTGGCAAGGCACCTAGAATCAACCAAGGCCGTAGACGACCGAATCGCGTACGTGTGCGGTCAGCCAGCATACCCATCAGCGGATCCGTTATGGCATCCACCACCCTAGCTAAGGCGATAACACCCGCTGCCGCCGTCGCCGATAACCCCATGACATCCGTATAGAAAAGCAACAGGTAGGTCATCGCAGAAATAAAATAAAGGTTGATCCCTAGATCACCTACCGCATAACCGAGTGATTCTTTAAGACGCATCAAACGATGACGCTCTGGGATTGCAAAGACTGAATTTCGTCAGCTTCAAGGCCTAATTCGGCAAGCACCACAGCACTGTCCGCACCAGCATCCGGAGCCGCTCGATGAAACCGTGAAGATTGCGGAAAGCTGGATAAATTGATCGGCGAGCGCACCAAATTCAGGTCGCCGAGTTGTGGATGAGGTGCAGGTTTCGCCATGGCTAGATGCTGAACCTGTGGATCCTCAAAAGCCTGACCGATGTCGTTGATTGGCCCACAGGGAACGCCAGCTTCATTCAAACGCTGCACAAGTTCCGCAACCGTATATGTGCGAGTAATCTGATTCATATCCTGCTTAATCTGTTCGCGCTTACCTACGCGATCTCTCACACGCTGATAATCTGCATGGGCAAATAGCTCACTGGCGCCAAGAGCATCACAGAAGCGCTGCCACATCTGACTGCCAAACGCGGCTATATTCACATGGCCATCCTGGGCTTCAAAAGTCCCCATCGGCACTTGGGTAGGATGATCATTGCCCTGTTGGGTAGGAACATCGCCATCCATGGTGTAGCGGGCACCCTGAAAATCTAACTTGCTGAGCATGGCCTCCAATAACGAGGTGTGTACCCACTGCCCCTCCCCTGTGCGCTCCCGGTGCAGTAATGCAAGCAAGATACCTTGGCCAAGGAACATCCCCGCCGAGGTATCAGAAATTGCCACGCCGACGCGCATAGGGCCAGTACCGGGCTCGCCAGTTACGGACATAAGGCCGCTCATACCCTGAACAATTTGATCGACGCCAGGGCGACTGCGATACGGGCCGTCCTGCCCAAAACCGGAAATACTCGCGTAAATAAGGCTTGGATTAATGGCACGCAAAGTGTCGTAGTCCACGCCCAAGCGAAATTTCACATCGCTGCGAAAGTTCTCCACCACCACATCTGCATCAACCGCCAAACGATGAAACAACTTTTGACCTGTCGCACTCTTTAAATCGATGGCCACGGAGCGCTTATTACGGTGCAGATTTTGCTCGTCTGAGCCACGCCGACTGCCGGTTACGGAACTACCTTGGGCGTCTTTGCTCGGCGGCGGCTCTACTTTAATGACGTCTGCACCCCAATCGGCCAGCAAACGCACTGCCGTAGGGCCTGCACGTGCAATAGTTAAATCCAATACCCGAATATGATCTAACGGCCCCTGCATCTATCCCCCCAGATAGTCCTTCAGACAGTAAACCATAGCATGTGCCTTACCCTAAAAGGCTAGACTCGCTATCATCTATTAGAAATAGGAGAGAGATATGGCCATAGAATTGGAATACAAATTACCCCACGCTGTTGCCGATGTTTGGCAGATCATCAGTGACCCCGGCCGCATAGACTGGGTGGCAGGCGTGGCGTCCTGTGATTACGACGGCCAGATCAGACGCTTTAAAATGGATGGCGCTGGAGAGTTAGCTGAGCAAATTTTCAGCGTCGATAACAGTACCCATACCATCACCTACGGAGTAATAGAGTCCACCCCACCGCTGGCAAGCCATCGGGCCAGCATGGCCTTAAGCGAAATTCCCGAAGGCACGCTGCTCACCTGGCGGACTTCTGTCGAACCTGAGGCCGTCGAACCCTTTATAAAACACGGCATGGATGCATCAGCGGCAAAACTATTAACCGTACTCGGCAGCTGAGAATACTGCGATGCGAAATGCCGCGCTCATTCTAATTGGACTTGGCCTCCTAGTGGTGGTTGCCGGCCAAACATACCTGTCCTGGCAAACCGAACCAGAGCGCCCTGTCGTAGCGAATAAAACCACGCTCAGAAACACCGAAAGCGGTGCTGTCGTGGGATTTATTGATAAACTCGGTGCCCGCAGTTGGCAAGGCATCCCGTACGCAGAACCACCGGTGGGACAGCTACGTTGGCGCGCCCCACAGCCTCCAATACCGAGTCAAACCCCCATTGAAGCGCTACAACCTGGCGCCATATGCCCACAATTCGCCTCGTTATTAAGCGGAGCAGACGAGCAAACACCAAGCGGTCAAATCGCCGGCAACGAAGATTGCCTGTACCTCAACATCTGGTCGCCACCGAATGCAGCTAAGCTACCGGTAATGCTATGGATACATGGCGGCGGTAATACCATCGGACACGCCGGCAGCTATAACGGCGCGGCACTAGCAACCCAGCGCAATGTAGTGATTGTAACGATCAATTACCGGCTCGGAATCTTTGGCTGGTTCAGCCACCCGGATCTGTTAACCGGCGACAAGTTAGACGACTCGGGCAACTACGGCACCCTAGACGTGGTCCGTGCGCTGGAGTGGGTGCAGAGCAATATTGAAGTTTTTGGCGGTGATCCAGGCAACGTTACTGTCTTCGGCGAATCAGCCGGGGCATTCGACACTCTCGCCATGATGGCGTCGCCATTAGCTAAGGGGCTATTTCATCGGGCCATCGTACAGAGCGGTGGTTTCAGCCCAACAAATTTAGACCGCGCACAAAACTACCAAGAAGATGGCGGTGCGGCGTTCAGCAGTCGTGAGCTTGTCACCAAGATGCTGATTACCGATGGTTTGGCAACAAATCGCGAAGCCGCAAAAAATCTTGCCCAAGATATGCGAAAGACCGAACTACGAGACTATTTATACGCGAAAACCCCCGCGCAATTTTTTGCCCAACTTGACGGCGGCGGTTTCGGCATGATCCCGCTGCCAGACAACTTTGGTGACGGCCATGTACTCCCCGATCTCAGCACCGAGGAAATATTCTCCGACCCCAACAATCACAACCAGGTTCCAGTGATTCTCGGTACGAACCGCGACGAACCTTCACTATTTATGGTGCGCGCACCGCAATACGTAGAGAACTGGCTTGGGTTGTTACCACGCCTGAAAGACGAGGACGCTTACAAACGGGCGGTGTACTACGGCGCACAAGCGTGGAAGCACCGGGGCGTGGACAGCCTAGCCAATTACATGAGTAGATCGGGCAATGAACAGGTGTACGCTTACCGCTTTGATTGGGACGAGGAGCCATCACAATTCGGTTTCGATCTGAGCGTTGCCTTAGGCGCAGCCCACGGCTTGGAAATCGCGTTCGCATTCAACGATTTTGAAGGCGGCATGGGTCTTGGTTATATCTATCCAGGCAATAAAGGACAGTATGCATTAGCTGCAAGCATGAGTTCCTATTGGACTCAGTTTGCCTACACGGGTAACCCCAGTCAGGGGCGGGACAGCCAAGAAACCCAGTGGCTCAGCTGGGGCACCGAGGGTAAACGCTCGCTGATACTCGATACGCTGACAGATCAGGGCATATTTATGGATGATCAGGAGGTCGTGCTGGAAGCATTACAGCAGGAGCTTATTGACGATCCAAATATCACAGACCCACAAGAGCGGTGTAATTTATACCGCACTGCGTTTCGAGCCGCACCAGACAATACCAAGATGCAAAAATTGTGTGCCGGCTCATAAGCGCTGCCACCGGAACGAGTGCTGCCACGAGCACATCCTAACGAACCTACTCCGCTATACCGTCGCTGGGGCCGAGCCACCACCCGCTTGAGAACGAGTCGTTTCATTACCAGGCTGCGGATCACGGGGAATAAACTGCGACGCTACCAACGACATCAGCGCAAAAGCCGCCCCACAATAAAAGACTAGGGATGGGGACGAGATCCACACCAAACCCAAAGCCGCAGGGATCACTATGGCTGCGATATGGCTGATGGTAAAGGACACTCCAGCGCTGCTGGCCATATCCTTAGGATCGGCAATCTTTTGAAAGTAGGTGCTGATTGCGATCGCCATAGCAAAGAACATATGGTCGAGCACATATAATGCTGCCGCGAGAGTGGCGTTTTCAACCAGCCCATAGGCTACAAATACAAAAATCAGCCCTATATATTCGAAAGTAAGGGCATTGCGCTCGCCAATACGACTAATCAGCCGGCCAATGCGTTCGGCAAAAAACCAGTTGAAAATATAGTTGATCAAAAACAGCAGCGTCACTTGGGATGCACTGTAGCCAAACTTTTCGACCATTAAGAATGCTGCGAAAACCACAAAAATCTGCCGCCGCGCACCAGAGAGAAACGTCAGCACGTAATAAAGCCAATAGCGTTTGCGCAAAATGAGGCTCTTATGCTGAGTGGTTTTTGCCGGGAAATGCGGAAAGCCCAGCCACATAACCACGGCCAAGGCAGCACACAGACCGCCAGCCAGCAAAAAATTCCATACGTAATCGAGCTGAAAAATTTCTAACAGTCCCCACATCACGGAGTAGACGATCAGCGAAGTGATTGAGCCAACAGCGATCAATTTTCCAAGCACAGCAGGCGCTTCGGCCTTAGACAACCACTGTAAACTCAGCGACTGCTTGGTTGCTTCAAAGTAGTGGAAACCAATACTCATCAGTACCGTAGTGAAATACAAACCGTACTCAGAGGGAAAGAATCCGGTAGCCGCAACGCCAACACCCAACAGCGCCAGCGAGAACACAGCAAACGTTTGTTCACGCAGCACCAGTAGCACAAAAACCGTAGTAAACGCCAAAAACCCTGGGACTTCGCGCAGACTTTGCAGAATTCCAATTTCTATGCCGGTAAATGCCGCACGCTCAACCACAAAATTGTTCAGCAATGCCGACCAAGCGTTAAACGCAATCGGCATAGCAACAGACATCAGCACTAGGAGCATCATGGGTGAACGCCAGCGCGATGTTGATTCTGAATGGCTTTGCTGCATTAACGATCCCCTATGATTTGAAAAACAAAGGAGCCATGGGCGATCAACCGCTCACGCTCATCAGTAATCTGCGTATTAAACGTCATCACCCGTTTGCTCTGGCTAAGCAACTGCGCCCTAACATTCAACCTCGCACCTTCCTGCGTCCCGCGAGTATAGGTGACATTACCGTTTACCGTGACCGCAAGTTTTTGCAGTGACGCACTGGCATAAGCACAGGCGCTGTCCATTACCGCATAAGCAACGCTGCCGTGGGTATACCCCGCCGCATTGATCCAACCCTTATCCACCACCAAATGCAGTTCACAATCACCATCCTGAGCTCGAGTAACCACAACGCCGTAACGCTCGCGGATTTGCGCGTCGCCGTCGAGAACCTTCTGAGCACTTGGATGAATAGCTGACGACATATGAGTTCCCAATCAAAACAGCGATCACTACAACAGTAACTAAGGATCGAATAAACATTTTTCTATGCAACCAAGCTAGGAACTTTACTGGAGATTGATCGACGGAAGAAGAGTAGCCGCGGCAGCAGCGTCCATGGCGACGAGGCTGTAACGCTAAAACCCGCTCTCTCTGACTAATACCGAGGCAATGGTTCGATAGGCGGTGGATGACACGCGGCTACCTAGATGCAGCCGCGGAGATACCCTGCTGTTCACCTGTGTTGCACAGGTGAGTAATCTAGCGTTTAAACGCCGGGTGTTTGAGCGATCTTGGTGCGGTTAGTGCAGGCTTACACTAATCCGGCAAGCCCAATACTCGCTTAGCGAGAATGTTTAATTGCACTTCGGAGGTGCCGCCTTCGATTGAATTGGCTTTGGATCTGAGCCAGGCGCGGGTGGTGCCGAGTTCATCTTCCTCGAAGGCTTCGCCCTGCCAACCGAGGGACTGGGTTCCCAACACGTTGAGTAACAGTTCGTATTTACCTTTGTTTTGCTCGGTGCCGTAGTACTTGAACATTGAGGATACGGCGCCAGGGGCTGCACCTGTGGCCGATTCCTCGACACTGCGGCGGGTGGTTAAGCCGAAGGCTTTGTCGTTCATACGGTGGGCGAGGATTTGATTACGCAGTACCGGGTCGGCGACTTTGCCACTGGCGTCTTTGCCAACGTACTGCAGCGCATATTCTTCGATTGAGGTAGTCTTTTGACCGCCGCCGATACCGCCGATCATCGAACGCTCGTGCTGTAATAAGCGCTTGCCTACGGTCCAGCCTTTGTTTAACTCATGCACTAAGTTGCTCTTTGGCACCCGCACGTTGTCAAAGAACGTTTCGCAGAACGGCGAGTAGCCG
Source organism: Gammaproteobacteria bacterium (assembly GCA_002684495.1). Lineage (GTDB taxonomy): Bacteria > Pseudomonadota > Gammaproteobacteria > Pseudomonadales > Azotimanducaceae > UBA4421. The sequence continues at coordinate 100,414 of NYVG01000015.1, forward strand.
CTGACCAGCAGGATGGGTTTTACGGTGATACCTGGTGTGGTCATATCAAATAACACAAAGGAGATGCCGTCGTGCTTTGGCGCGTCGAAATCGGTGCGCACAAGACAGAACATCCAGTCGGCGTTGTCGGCGCCTGAGGTCCATATTTTTTGGCCGTTGACGATGAAGTCGTCGCCGTCTTCTACTGCGGAGGTGCGCAAACTCGCGAGGTCTGAACCGGAGCCCGGTTCGCTGTAGCCCTGACACCACCATATGTCGCCACGGGCAATTTTCGGTAAGTGCTCTTGCTTCTGCGCGTCGGTGCCATATTCCAGCAATGCGGGGCCAATCATGCTCAAGCCCATGCCTAACAGTGCCGGACGAGCGTTTATGCGCCGCATTTCCTGCTGCAGCACCACGGCTTCGTCTTTNTTGAGTCCCGCGCCGCCGTACTCTTTCGGCCAGCTTGGTACCGTGTAGCCGCGCTCTGCGCAGCGGTCCATCCAAAGTTTAGTGTCGGCATTCTTGTACTCNGCTCTACGACCACCACCCGGGTGTTCGTCAGCCACCATTGGAGTACGCATGGACGCTGGACAGTTGTCTTCTAGCCAGCCACGGACTTCATCACGGAACGCATTACTCGAGTTCATATCTTTTGCTCACTTTTGGATTACAGAAGTATAGCGACAAGACGCGCGGGTGCCAGTAGTTCGCATCCATCCTGTGATTTCTGGGTTAAGATTTGTCCGCTTTGTTTTAGGCCTGGAGGCAGAGGACCGCGGGACGAGGACCGTGACCCTCTAATAGCTGGACTACAATTCTCGGACCAGTCGGATACCGCGATCACCATTGCCCCCGTGGGCGGCTTTGCGAAAGCTATTGGTGGTCTCTTCCTGCCCTGAGTCCCATGAGCCACCTCGGTGACCATGGCTACTGCACCCCTGACCTTGCCCCACCTGAGTACCGTCTCGACTGGCGCTGGAATAATCTGGTAAACCACAGTCGGCTACCCATTCAGACACGTTACCGTGGGTGTCGTGCAAACCGAAGGTATTGGGCCTGTANTGCCCACGCTTACGCGGCGTGTCCTGCCCGTCGTTGCAGTCGATGACTGTCCAGGCGCGGTAGCGTCGTTTTACCGTTTGATCTGCAACATTGGCGTATTCGCATAACTGCTGCGGGTTGTCGCCAAAAAAGTAGGCGCTTTGACTGCCCGCACGGGCGAAGTATTCCCACTCGGCTTCTGTGGGCAACCGATAATGCTCACCAGTTTGGGCACTTATCCAGCGCACGTACTTGGTGGCCTGTTGGTGCGAAACATGGACCATTGGGCTGTCTTCGGTGATGTCGTTCGCTGCCAAGGCTGCGGTTAACTTCTTGGGCACGGTCACGCCAGTGTCCTTGGCATAGCGCAAAAACTCGGCGACGCTGACCTCGTACTTGCTCACGGCAAAGGGCTGGGTAAGTTGCACTGTTCGGGTCGGCGCCTCTTGCCGGCTGCCGTTTGCATTGCCCATGATGAAATCACCTGCAGGCACGACGACCATTTCAGGCGCGTTGCCGCCGCTTGTTAGGTTATCGCTTAGTACTTCACCTGGGACGGCTTGCAGCTTTTTCAGTTTGAAATTCACGGTTTTCCCTGCCGGCGTCAAGCTCACCGTTTTTGTCTGTGTTCGATAACCCATCGCTCTCACCGTTACGGCTACTTTACCTGCGGGCAATCGCTTGCCCGCAACATATATTTGGGGATCGCCGCCCGCAGGGGTAACGTCGACCAGACTATTTGCCGGTTCTGTGTTCACTTTAAGTTTGCCGTAACCCCGAGCCAAGGTGACTTGTTCGGTGTTGTCACCATATTGAATGGTGATGCGCTTGCTCTGGGTGACGTATCCGGGACGGCTGACCTGCAGCGAGTATTCGCCCATAGGCAGGCGCACTCCAGGCTTGTATTTAATATCGGTGCCGATGATTTCTACCTTCGCGCTTGCAGGCCTGAGCTTAAGGGACAGGCTGCCATGGGGATCCATGCTTAGGTTCAAATTGACTTGCTGGGTTGACCCGGATTTAAGCACCAGATCCGTCTTGGCATTGCGCCGCTCGGCCTTGCCCATGCGAATTCGGTGCGGACCCGAGGTAAGGGTAATCTGGGTGGGCGTTATCGCAGCTAAGCGCTCGCCGTTTAATTCTACCCATGCGCCTTTGGGATTGGACATTAACTCTATAACGCCCTGCCCGGCTTCCAGCCGGTAACTGCGTTGCATGTGATCGCCCAAGCTAATGTCCAACTGCTCGGTCTGCGGCGCAAAATGACTGTGAGTCACCTCAACTTGGTAACGCCCCGGACTTATGCTGTGGCTCTCGATAGGTGTGGTCCCTATGAACTGACCATTAATAGCTACGCGCGCCTCGCCGGGCTGGCTTGTTACGCTAATGGTCGCCGTAAAGAACATAAAATAGGTCGCTGCGGCTACCGCCAACAGCAGCAGCCCAAGCAAAACTTTTACTTTAAGGCTCAATTTGAACTCCTTGCACTCAAGGCGTAGTTTGCATCGCCTGAATATGTTGATGCAAAGTGGATTTGCGCATAAGGACGCCCATGAATCTGGCCCAATGGCAATCTGATACGGACATGAAAGCCGCTTTAAGCGAACAAAAAATCGCTGTGGTGGGACTGTCTGCAAATCCGGCTCGGCCCAGCCACGACGTCGCCCGGGTCATGCAAAAACTGGGTTATACGATCGTGCCGATTAATCCGCGCGAGGAACATGTTTTAGGTGCTCGCAGCTATCCAGATTTGTCCACCGCGGCGGCTGAGACTGGTCCTATTGCTTTGGTAAATGTGTTTAGAGAATCCAGCGCCGTACCCGCTATTGCTGAAGAGGCGGTGACTATTGGCGCACGATTTTTGTGGCTACAGCTTGGTGTCATAAGCGTCGACGGCATTCAGATTGCGGAGGCCGGCGGCCTTACTTGCATTGTGGACCGCTGCTTAAAGATTGAATATCGGCGTTTGTATGGTTTTTCTGGCTGAGACCTTGGGTCTTTTTATCGCACAAGCGTTACTCGATCAAAGGAAATTCATAACCACACTTTGCACGATTACTACGCCCAAACCCGCCAATACGCTCCAATGAAATCTGTCTAGTTTGGATTCGATTCTGATTATCCGTTGATCGGTTTGATCAAAACGTTTGTCGACTTGCTCGAAGCGTTTGTCCACCTGCTCAAAGCGTTTGTCGACCTGCTCAAAGCGTTTGTCGACTTGCTCGAAGCGTTTGTCGACCTGCTCNAAGCNTTTGTCGACCTGCTCAAAACGCCCATCATAGCGCCCTATGAGATTGTCGAAATTTTGTTGGGTTTGGTCTATGTGGGCTTGAAGTTTTTCTTCTAAGCGCACTCCGCGCTCTTCAACGCGGACAAGACGCTGGTCCAGTGCGTTAACAGCGCCCGTGAGTGCGCCAATTCGCTCTATCGCGATTTCACCCTGACGCTCAGCACGATCGAGACGCTCCTCTACATTGGTCATGCGCCGCGTCAACTCTAGCAAACCCGACTGCAATGATTGCAGCACCGGGCTTGAGCCTAGCCAAGTTTCGAATTGTGCTTGGGTTGTGGTCATGTCGTCTCGGGCGATACTCATTTGACAGCTCCGTGGGTCACGCAGCAGCCTCACACCCCAAACATAAGTTGTCTGCAGGGGAAATGCCAGAACTGTTGTGCGCTATACAGCCCGTGTAGAGCACTCGTCCCTGATCAGCGAGCCTTTAGAGCATCAGCGCAAACCATAGGACGGTTCAGTTACGCTGTATCGTCAGATGCCCCGACCAGGCGCTTCGCTGCGGCACAAAAGGCTTCTACTGCCTCGCGCATGTCGGCACGACGCGCATCGCCCTGGCTTTCGCTAAAACAAAAACTCAGCCGCAATTGGTTCATACCTGCTCCAGGGTCGCGCTGCCGCGCGTCCGCCGGGTAAAAATCGTACATGGGAATTACGACAATGCCGTGTTCTTTCACCAACTGCTCTATCAGTGCGTCATCGGTTTGTATTGCCGGCTTTCCAGCAACGCGCTTAAAGGTAAATACCGAAAAGAAGCCGCCGTCTGGAACAGTCCACTCGAAGTGTTCTTTATGATCCTTTAACTTCGCTTCTAGGGTGTCTAGAAGTATTTTTCTGTTTTCTCGGTAGACGCCAAGTTTATCTTCCGCCAACGGCCACATGCTGTCACGCTTTATGTATTGACCGTCTTCCTCGCGCCGATGCAAGAGGGCCTCGAAGCCTCGCAGAGCTGCGGGGTTTTGAAATAACAGGTCGGCACTGGACTCGGTTAAGGCTAGAGTGGTTAACGGTACCTCTTCGCCGCCCTCGATCTTGATGGTCGCATCACTGTACAAATATCCGACTCTGGGACCGGGAAAACCAATTTTCGAGCCGGTAAATAAATGGATGGTTTGTCTGGAATCTATACTTAAGAACGTTTGCGCGCGATCTGCCGGCTTTGCGTAGTTGATATATAGATACGGTGCGTCCTCTAATACCAGTACGCCTTCTTCGCGCAGAACTTCAACAATCTGTTCCCGACGTGCCTGACTAAATGAAAAGCCGGCGGGGTTATGTCCGTCTGGTACCGTGTAGTAGAAAGGTACAAAGTAGCCTTGGTCACGGGCGGCTTTTATTTGCGCTCGCATGCGCTCTGGTATCGCGCCTTCAGCGTCCATTTCCACACTAAAAATCGTCGCGTGCTGGCACAGACTAGCCCGTGCGGTAAATCCCGCATAGGTTGGTGCATCTGTGATATAGGCTACCGGCTCGCCACTGCGTTCAAATAATGAGCAGGCTAGGCTGATGCCCCCAGATGCCCCAACGGTAGGTATAAGTCTTTCCGGGTCTATCGTAAGGTTCCAATCTTTTCCATACACATGGGCAAAGGTCTCGCGGGTGCTTTGGGGACCCAGAGTGTCGGTGTAGGAGTAACTTTCGCGCAAATATTCCGGCAACACATTAGGGTCATTGTGCCGCTCTTGTTCTTTGACATAGTCAAAATAGTCACTTTGATGCTGCAGAAAACCACGCGGGTCGGTGACTTCCGGGTGCGGATATCCCGCACCCAAATGATGTACCTTTAGCCCACGGGCCTTGGCAATCTCGCGCAGTCCAGGTAGTGATGCCGCCATTTTGCGAGTTACCGATACAGCTTGCTGTTTGACTTTGGGGGCGATCAAGTTCGCCATAGGTGACTCCTATGTTGCCGCTATTGGACTCTTAATTTGTTGTAACTCGCGAGCCTGCGCGGGTCTAACTGACCCCGAGCAATCGCGGCCTGTACCGCGCAGCCTGGCTCTGCATTATGCGCACAATCTCTGAAGCGGCAAGCTTGGGCCAGAGCTTCAATATCGTCAAATAATTCGGCAACTCCTGCGTTGGCATCGGCCATCTGGAACTCGCGCATACCCGGACTGTCGAGGATGACGGCGCCTTGAGGCANGAGGTGTGCCGAGCGGTAGGTGGTGGTATGCCGACCTTTACCATCTTCTTCACGAATTGCTTGAGTACGCTGGACTTCACCACCCATCAAAGTATTGACTAATGTGGACTTGCCGACTCCGGATGAACCGAGTAACGCGATGGTCTGGCCCTCTGCACACCAAGGATTTAGATCCGCTACGCTCTGGGGATTCAGCGCATTTACCGCACAAGTAGTCACCGTGGGAAAGGCTGTGCGCAATTCTGTCTGGTACGTCGCAAAATCCGAGGCTTGATCAATTTTAGTTAAAACAATGACCGGCTCTATGCTGGCCTCGAGGATCGCTGATACGTATCGCTCCAACCGCGGCACATTGAAGTCTGCATTGCAGGAGGTTACAACAAAGGCAGAATCCACGTTCGCCGCGATCAATTGCAAAGTGCCATTGCCGGCTGGACTGAGTCGCGTCAACAAACTCGTACGCGGCAAAAGCTCGACAAGCCTGCCGTCGGTGGAATCAAGAACTACCCAATCGCCCACCGTGGGTCGTTCGCGCTCAGGACGCTGAAACCATTTACCGCCGACGGGTACGTTGTTACGTCCATCTTCAAGCAATGGGGCGACAATAAGGCCGGTGCGCTGCACTTCTGTTACCCGATGCAGGCTTCTATTCGGCTCGCCCCAATGCGCACTGCGAAGATCCGTAAATGACGACTTCCATCCAAGCGTGCGCAATATTGTTTCGTTATTCAGCTTACTCAAACGTTACCTTGCGTGCTGCTGCGTTATGCCCATTAAAAGTCCCAAAATGGATGGGGGCGCTCGGTGAATATTCGATCTAATACCGGCAGCAATTGCGCGTCTACGCGCATGTTGTCGGTGACACATAAACTGGACGCTTGCGTTACACCCCAAAGCAGTCGGCTCAACGCGCCCACCGAACAGTCTAGCACCGGCAGCCCGGTTTCCACGCCTCGTCGGGCTGAGGACGTTGCGCCTAAATCTATAACGTAATCACCTTGCACACCCTGCCACCCGGGATGATCGGCCAATAGTGCTTGCACTGGGTCATGCACCGTCAATTGAAATCTCAGGGGAGCTCCCGGCCACACCACCGCAGCGATGCACTGAGCTACATTTAATATCCGCAGCTGATACCAGGCATATGTTTCTTGCTGGGCCGAAAACTTACCTTTGGTGGCAATCGCCTGAGAACGAAATGGACGACGCAACAGACTCTGCAATTGAACTTCCGGCGGCTCCATCATACGCACGGAATAGAGTTGATCGCTGAGCGACTTAAGCAGTGCCAGCAGATCGAGTAGCTGTTCGCCATTTTGATAGCCCAACCACTCGACCCGATAGGGGCCATGCGCTGCCTTGCCGGTAATCCATACAAAATGGCTTAGACAATTATCCGTACCGAAACCAAGACCAAAACCGNCTTCTTTCATAGTGATATCCGCACGAAAAAATTCGGCTGAAGCTATGGTCACTGCACCGTGATTCCGAGGTCGGGCCATGAGGACTTCATGCATTTCAGCAAAGTCTGCAACGGCCAAACGGCGCGGTGTGGGTAGTTCTCTTGCGACGGCGAGAGTCGCTGGGTCAAAGGCAAATTCGTTATGATAGGCCCCAGTACCAAAACCCACTTTGTCGTAGAAACCTTGATCAAACATACCAAGGGCTGCCACCGCATCGCCCCGGTCAGCGGCTATGGCCAGTTCGCGCACGGTAAGTTTCTGCGCTAATGACAGCCCGCGCGCTACACGGCTGGTGGTGACTGCAGCCACGACGCATAAGGGCAAATCACTTTGATGTAATCGCATGTGTCCTGGAACGGTTTGCACCGCACACTCCACTTCGCCTCTTATTGTCGCCACACTGGTGTGCCCAACCGCGTAGCTAATTTCCAATCCAGCTTCGACGCTTGCGGAATCAGACCAGCCGATTTCGCGCCATATCTTTTTTATAGCGGCTAGATCATTTGAAAGCGCAAAATCTCTAACCGCAGCATCTGCTTGCGGGGACATATAACGAAACCTATTCGCTAGTCTTTAACAGGCAGTATAGGCCGCCGAGTGGGGAATGTCGTATTGCTTTCCGACATTTCCAATAAGGCCTGCTTGCTCGCATACTCTGACAGCCATTCAAGTTGAATGCGGGTGACGTTCATAAGCCCAAACTCACCCTCGGCGTGACGGNCCAGAGCCTGCTGGGGGCTGATCCAGATACTGTCAACGGTTTCCTGGGCGTCATGGGTGCCACGCTGACTCTCNGGCGCACTGGCAATAAAAAATCGGGTATCNAANCGCCGAGGACGCCCCNNNGGGGTAATAAATCGGTTGTAGAAGTGCACGTGGTCTACGGCCAANCGCAGGGACTCGCGCTGACAAATTTCNAGTAACNAAACNNCTCCGTCGTGCAATGGGTCGCGATAGGCCGCAAACCGTTCATGGGTTTGCTCATCGGCAAACGAAATCAACTCGCCACTCTGATCATAGGCCAGCAACAGGCCTGCCTCTTCAAAGGTCTCGCGGATCGCCGCGATCCAGAAGCCGCGCCACTCATCTCCTAGGGCTTTGACTTGGGGCGCCTGAGCCTCGGTGGGCCCATGCCGATAGGCGTCGTATTTGTGCAGGTGGTCGTCCGCATCAACGCGCCCTCCCGGGAACACATACATGTCCGAGGCAAAGCTGGCTTTACTGGTGCGTTTGAGCATGAAAATTTCGTAACTCGATGATGCTTCACGCACTACGATAACCGTCGCGGCAGGCCGAATCGGCTGAACTGGTTTGGACATATTCCCCCCTAAAAGGGTTCAAGGCTAACGACAATTGGGAATGAGGTCGATCCCCTGTCGCCCGTCTTAATACATCGGTAATAGAGAGTGTTCCCTGACAACGTGGTTTCGGGTACTTTGTGTGTGCCCACCGGCCGTGGGCGCTGTCTTTGGAGGGGTGTAATGGACAATCAGGATTATTGGAAAGCGAACATTCGATTAATGTTGGTACTGCTGGCCATATGGTTCACGGTTTCTTTTGGTTTCGGCATTCTGCTGGTTGAACAACTCAACCAGATTACTTTTTTTGGCTTCAAATTTGGTTTCTGGTGGGCTCAGCAGGGCTCTATCTATGTGTTCATTGGCCTCATCTTTTATTACACCTTTAAGATGAAAAAAATTGACCGTCAATTCGGCGTTTCCGACGACGACGATGAGGATGACGCCTAATATGGATGCCCAACAACTTACTTACCTCTTCGTTTTCCTGTCGTTTTCTCTGTATATCGGCATTGCCATCTGGTCCCGGGCTGGATCGACAGACGAGTTTTATGTCGCTGGGGGTGGCGTTCACCCTATTGCCAACGGCATGGCTACAGCAGCGGATTGGATGAGTGCTGCGTCGTTTATCTCGATGGCGGGCATCATCGCCTTTATGGGATATGACGGTACGGTCTATCTTATGGGCTGGACCGGCGGCTATGTAATTCTGGCTCTGCTATTGGCGCCTTATCTGCGCAAATTTGGCGAATTCACGGTGCCGGACTTTATCGGTTCACGCTACTACTCCACCGCTGCCCGAGTGGTTGCGGTGATCTGTCTGATTCTGATTTCTTTCACCTACGTTGCCGGTCAAATGCGCGGGGTCGGCATTGTATTTTCGCAATTTCTCAACATCCCTATTTTTTGGGGTGTGGTGGTAGGTATGGCTATTGTATTCATGTATGCCGTACTGGGCGGAATGAAAGGCATAACCTATACTCAGGTCGCCCAATACTGCGTGCTGATCTTTGCCTATCTGGTGCCGGCCATATTTATTTCTATGCTGGTTACTGGCATTCCGATTCCGCAAATCGGCCTGGGCGCTGAAGTTGCCGACGGCTCTGGTTTATCGGTGCTGCAAAAACTCGACAATACGCTGGTGGAGTTAGGGTTCGCGCCTTATACCGAGGGGATGAAAAGCAAGATTGATGTCTTTGCCATCACTATGGCGCTGATGATCGGAACGGCCGGACTGCCCCATGTAATTGTGCGATTCTTTACCGTTCCGAAAGTTTCGGATGCGCGTAAATCCGCGGGCTATGCGCTGCTGTTTATCGCACTTTTATATACCACCGCCCCTGCTGTCGGCGCTTTTGCGCGGCTTAACTTTGTCGATACTGTGCACAATACCCAATACACCGAAGTGGCAGGCTGGTTCAAAAGCTGGGAAGACATTGGCCTGATCGGCTGGCAAGACAAAAATAACGACGGACGTATTCAGTACCATCCGGGGGCCCCATTCGATGGCAAACCCAGCTTTGACGATACGCGCCGTCCCGACGGCTCTCGCACCGTAACCAACACGCCTACCGCGTCTGACAACGAGGTCTATGTGGATCGCGATATTATGGTGTTAGCCAACCCTGAAATAGCGCAACTGCCTGGATGGGTAATCGCTCTGGTGGCTGCTGGGAGTCTGGCGGCCGCCTTATCTACTGCGGCGGGGCTACTACTGGTTATTTCTACGTCGATTTCTCATGACTTGTTGAAAAAGACCATGGCTAAGGGTCTTACTGATCGCCAGGAACTCTTTTATGCCCGTGTTGCTGCGGTTACCGCGATTTTGATCGCCGGCTATCTGGGCATCGATCCGCCGGGTTTTGTTGCCCAGGTGGTGGCCTTCGCATTTGGGCTGGCTGCGGCCTCGCTGTTTCCGGCGATTCTGCTTGGCATATTTGATCGCCGCATGAATAAAGAGGGCGCGATCAGCGGCATGCTGGTGGGATTAATCTTCTGCTTCAGCTACATCGTGTTCTTTAAGTTTGTGGCACCGGAGTTAAACTCTGCTGAACACTGGTGGTTTGGAATTTCACCCGAAGGTATCGGCACAGTCGGTGCGTTGCTGAATTTCTCGGTGGCTTTTGCGGTCTCTCGACTAACGCCGGATGTACCCGATGATGTACAGCAGTTGGTGAATAACATTCGGATCCCCAAGGGAGTTGGCGACCCTAGATCCCACTGATTAGCAGGTTTGCGGGCAAGCTTTCTGGCGGGAAATGCTGTTGCTAGCTGCGAACGCCGCCGCTGGCGAGTAGCACTTCACCGGTGATCCAATTGGATTCTGGTATGCACATCAGGTAAATCGCGTTGGCTGCGTCCTCGACACTGCCAATTCTGCCTAGCGGCGAGGCTGCCTCGGCCTGTTTTATCTGCCCAACACTCAGCCCTACCTTGCGCGGCTGACCCTTAACTATCGATATGTTGGGTTCGTTTTCATACGGGCTGGTTAGGCGCGTATCAATTGCGCCAAAAGCTACCGCGTTGACTGTGACGTTAAAACGCCCCCATTCTTTTGCTAGGGTTTTTGTAAGGCCCACAACCGCTGCCTTGCCTGCTGAGTAAGCAAGCTGGGTAGCGCCGCCATGCAGCCCCATAGTGGAGGATATGTTGACTACTTTGCGCACTGGCGAGGTCTGGTCTGCTACGCCACGCAACCAGCGCCCATAGGCACGAAGGATGCGGAACTGCGCACTGGCGTGAATGTCCAGCATGGCGTCCCACTGTTCGTCCGTCATGTTATGGATGGCGCTATGCCAGATATAACCGGCATTGTTAACGACGATGTCGAGACTACCGAATGCTGATAATGCAAACTCGACCAGTTCGTCTGCCGCTGCGGCTTCAGTTAGATCGGCCGGGTACGCCACAGCACCATCAAGCCGAGCCGCCACCGCTGCCGCAACATCTGCGTCTAGATCATTGACCAGAACCCGGGCACCCGCTGCGGTTAATTTCTCGGCTGTCGCCGCGCCGATACCGCGACCGGCACCGGTTACCAGAGCAAACTTTCCGCTGAGACTTCCCATACTATTACCCGCCGCTTAAGTGCCTGCGTATTTCGCTTTAGCCTCGCGGCGACGCGCATGCAGTACCGGCTCGGTATAACCGCTTGGCTGCTCCAGTCCCTTGAAGATGAGGTCGCATGCGGCTTGGAATGCGACGCTGTCCCCAAAATTTGGCGCCATCGCGCGGTACTCGCCATCACCCGCGTTCTGCTCGTCCACTACCGCAGCCATGCGCTGCAAGGTTTCCAGCACCTGTTGTTCTGAACAAATGCCGTGATGTAACCAGTTACTTATGTGCTGACTGGAAATCCGCAGCGTCGCCCGATCTTCCATAAGACCTACGTCGTTGATATCGGGCACTTTCGAACATCCTACGCCCTGATCAATCCATCGCACCACGTATCCCAAAATGCCCTGGGCATTGTTGTCTAGCTCACTTTGTACTTCGTCTGCGGCAAGGTTCTTACCTCCAAGCAAGGGGATTTGCAGGATGTCGTCAACACTGGCGGGCGTTCGCGCTTGCAGTTCTTGTTGTACCGAAGCGACACTGACTTCGTGATAGTGCAGTGCATGCAGTGACGCTGCTGTAGGCGACGGCACCCATGCGGTACTCGCACCCGCTTGGGGGTGAGCGGCTTTTACTGCCAACATCTCCGCCATCTCATCAGGTTTAGGCCACATACCTTTGCCGATCTGACCCTTACCGCGAAATCCAGTAGACAGTCCGACGTCTACATTTGAGTCCTCGTACGCCTTGATCCAGGTCTGTGCCTTTAGCTCTTCCTTGGCCAGTACTGGACCCGCCTGCATGCTGGTATGAATCTCGTCACCAGTGCGATCGAGGAATCCGGTGTTGATAAATACGATGCGGTCTTTGGCCTCGGCAACGCAGGCTTTTAAATTAATACTGGTGCGACGCTCTTCGTCCATAACACCGATTTTTAACGTATTACGGGTTAACTCCAGTGTTTCTTCGATCTGATCGAACAATGCAACCGCCAACGCCACTTCGTCTGGCCCATGCATTTTGGGCTTTACGATATAGACGCTGCCGGCACGCGAGTTGCGCACTGGCCCTGCCCCTTGAAGATCGTGTATGGCCGACAGTGCGGTGACGAAACCATCAAGAAATCCCTCTGGGACTTCATTGCCCTGGGCATCCAGCACTGCGTCGGTAGTCATAAGATGACCCACATTACGCACTAGCATTAGACTACGGCCGTGCATGCTCAGCGGCTGCCCCTGAAGGTCGGTATATTGACGATCCGGATTGAGTTTTCGCACCACGCGTTGACCACCCTTCTCCATGCCTTCTTCAAGATCGCCTTTCATAAGGCCAAGCCAGTTGCCGTATACAACGCACTTGTCTTCTGCATCTACGGCAGCTACCGAGTCCTCACAGTCTTGGATGGTGGTTATGGCAGACTCTATCTCAACGTCCTTCACTCCTGCCGGATGCACCCCACCGACCGGGTGACTGGCGTCGATTAAAATATCTAGGTGCAGGCCGTTGTGAACCAGCAAAATACTGCTGGGTTCAGGCTCGCCAACAAATCCCACAAATTGATTGGGATCAGCGAGTGGGGTGTTACCCCCGTCTTGCAAAATCGCGCGCAATTGGCGCTGACCATCATCATTGGCGCCGATGCCGTAGGCTACAACGTCACTATGACTGCCCTGAGCAAGCGGCACCATGGCATCCAGCACTTCCGCCACTCGCGCAACCACTAATTCACCCCGGGCCGGGTTATAACTGGTGCCTTTTTCTTTGCCCGGCGACTCGGGAATGATGTCAGTGCCGTAAAAGGCATCGTACAGGCTACCCCAGCGGGCATTTGCAGCATTCAACGCATAACGCGCGTTCATGACTGGTACCACTAACTGGGGTCCGGCAATCTTGGCGATCTCGTCATCAACCTTAGTTGTGGTAATCGTTACTGAGTCGGGTTCTGGCAGCAAGTAGCCAATGTCTTGCAGGAATACTTTGTACTCTGCCGCATCAATGGCTTGGCCCTTGCGGTCTAAGTGCCACTGATCAATCTGTTGCTGAAATTCGTCTCGCAGTGCCAATAATTTCTTGTTTACCGGTCCCAATTCGGTCAGACAGCGTTCGAATCCAGCCCAAAAATCCTCTATCGACACACCGGTGTCCGGAATAGCGTGATCTAGGATCAATGCGTCGAGCTCTGAGGCCACCTGCAAGCCACCGCGTTGCACTCTGGATACAGCCTGTTCTGTCATTCTTTTTTCCTCTTGTCGGGATCCGAAACGGCGCAGCATTATACACTGGTATGGTTTTATTCCTCACGCTTTCGTCAGCGCTAGGACAATCTGCGTGCTAGCCTTAGTTCTTTTTGCTGGAGCACAACCATGACACAGCGCCTACTGAATAAACGCGTACTCATTACCCAAGCCGACGACTACATGGGTCCTGCGACTGCAGAACTCTTCACTGCTGAAGGTGCGGTCGTCACTACCGATACCTCTGATTTACGCGCTGCTGGCCGCTGCGAGGAGCTGGTGAAAAGTGCCGGGGACATCGATGTATTGATCGCAAATCTGGCGTCGGCAAACTTTAGCGGCATTGCAACGGCTGAACTCAATGACGATGACTGGCATACAGCTTTCGACATCATGGTACATCCTTTGCATCGACTGTGCCGAGCCGTGCTGCCACAAATGATGCAACGCGGGGCGGGCAAAATTGTTGTCTATGGCAGTGCTGCAGCGTTGCGTGGCATGCGTACACTCGCCGCCTACAGCGCTGCGCGCGCAGCTCAGGTGGGCTATGTGCAGGCTCTGGGCGTTGAGGCGGCCCCGCATAATGTTCAGGTCAATCTGATCGCCCAGAATTATGTGGAAAATCCCGTTTATTATCCCGAATCCCTGCGCGAGCAGGAATCGTTTAAAAAATCTCTGCGACGCCAGGTGCCTCTTGGACGGTTGGCAACCGCTAAGGAGGATGCGGAGTTCGCGCTGTTTTTGGCATCTGACAACAGTGACTTTTTCGTCGGCCAGGCTATACCTTTTAGCGGCGGCTGGGTGCAGCGGTAACATGCCAGCAATTCAAGACCAGCGCCTTCGAAGCAAGGCTGGCTAATGGGTATGCCTAGACATGGAGTTGTTTTGCTGAGGAGTACCTTGCATGCCACTGCTTTTTCAATGGGTAGCCGGGAACCTGCGGTTGCCGCTACACTGGGTTTTTTGCCACTGTGATTGTTATGCAATACCTCCACACTATGGTTCGGGTTTCTGACCTCGATGCGTCGCTGAAGTTTTACTGTGATGCCCTAGGCCTTGAAGAACTGAGGCGCTATGACAACGAGCAAGGGCGTTTCACTCTGGTATTTCTCAGTGCACCCGGAAACGAGAGCGCGCAAGTCGAGCTGACTTATAACTGGGATCCTGAGTCATACTCTGGGGGTCGTAACTTCGGTCATCTGGCCTATCGAGTCGACGACATCTATGCCACCTGTGAGCGCTTGGCCAGTAACGACGTGGTTATTAACCGGCCGCCGCGAGACGGGCGCATGGCCTTTGTTCGATCACCTAATGGTATATCTGTTGAATTACTCCAGGCCGGCGAGGCGTTAGCGCCCGCGGAGCCCTGGCTGAGCATGGAAAATATTGGCGAGTGGTAGCCTTAAGCCACACAACTTAACTACAACTGGGGGGAATTTATGAAACTGTATAACTCTGTGGGGCCAAACCCCCATGTCGTACGTATGTATGCTGCTGAATGCGGCGTGGCGCTTGAACTTGAAGCGGTGGATTTGATGGCCGGTGCGAATCGTCAGGCGCCTTACCTGACTTTAAATCCAGCAGGCCAAATGCCTTGCTTAGAAATGAGTAATGGCGAAATTTTGGCTGAGATTACAGCAATTTGTGAATACCTTGACGAGCAAGCTGAAGGTATTACGTTGATGGGCGATTCTGCTGAGGCCCGGGCCAACACGCGAATGTGGACACGGCGGGTAGATCTGAATATTTGCGAACCGTTGACTAGCGGATTCCGCTATAGCGAGGGATTGCCTTTATTTCAAGAGCGCATGACAACGATCCCTGAGGCTGCCGATGGCCTCAAGCAGATCGCACGCGAGAAAACTGCTTGGCTGAACGATTTGATGGCTGATGGACGTACGTTCATTGGGGGCGAGCAAATCAGTATGGCTGACGTATTACTCTACTGCTTCCTAACCTTTGGCGGCTCTGTAGGGCAACCCTACGATCAAGAACTGACTCACATTCACGCATGGTATGAGCGCATGGCCGCACGCCCCAGTGCCGCTGCGTAGTCAGTTTTTACCGACGCGCCCCGAGCACTGATAGGGGCGCAATGAAACCCATGGCAATAGCTGCGAACCCAGCGGCTATTGTCAGTACCCTTGCTGGAAACTGCGACGCCCATTACAGAGGGCACGATATTTCGGATGAGGCTCAAGTCGGCGCTTTTAGCCAGCCTGGATGCCTTGCTGACTCATTACGCATGTAACTTTCACGTTCCGTTGAGCCCAACCCCTTTACCGTTCTTTACTTTCTGTTGATTGACTTTTTAGCGGTAGCACTTTGGCGAACTTTTGGCTATCTTAAGCGGCCTTTTGTTACGATTAGTAACGTACATTCTAACCACTGCGGACTGATTCATGCGTTCCACCTATATTTGGGCCACTACTATTGCTGTTTTCCTGACTGTTTGGCTGTTGTCCGGTCAGATAAATTCGGCACCTGCTGTGATTGACCCGTCCATTGCAGAGCAGAATCGCATTAAAGAAGAAATCGGCAGTGATTCGATCCCAACGCGGGTGCGCGCAGAGCGCATTCGCGCTGTTGAGAAAATTCGCTACACCAACATTCGTGGCAAAACCCAGAACAAACGCACCGTGAATGCCCGTGCCGAACTTGTTGGCCGCGTAGTCGAGCGGCGCGTTGAGCGCGGTGATGTAGTGGCAACAAATGCGGTGCTCTGTGAACTGTCGATAGAAGACCGTCAGACTGCACTCATTGAGGCTCAGGAGCTCGTCAGCCAAGCGCGTATTGATTATCAAGGGGCGTTAAAGCTAGAAGCCAAAGGGTTTAACTCGGACAGCGCAATTGCGGCAGCTAAGGCTCGCTTGGCCAGCACCGTGGCGCAACTGAAGCGGCGCCAGCTGAATATCGAAAAGACCTTAATTCGTGCGCCATTTGCTGGCGTGGTGGAAGATGTGCATGTAGAGATCGGTGACTACGTTAATCTTGGACAAGGTTGCGCGACCATTGTCGACCTCAACCCAATGTTGATGGTTGGCCGGGTATCGGAAAAAGATGTCCTCGATCTGAAACTTGGTGAATTGGCTACTGGCGTATTGGCTGATGGCCGCACTGTGCGGGGTCCCGTGACCTTTGTCGGTCAACAGAGTGATCCGCAAACCCGCACCTACGCAGTAGAGATTCAGTTGGATAATGCTGACGGCGCCCTGCGCTCGGGCATCACCGCCGAAATAAAAATCCCTGTGGATCGAGTCTTGGCACAACGCGTTAGCCCTGCCTTGTTCGCATTGGACGACCGTGGCGACATTGGGATTCGGGTGTTGGACAGCGACAACATCGTGCATTTCCACAACATCGAAATCATCACTGAAGGCCCCGACGGAGTCTGGGTAACCGGTTTGCCGAACGAAACAGCGGTTATTACTGTAGGCCAGGAAATGGTGGTTGCCGGTGAACGGGTTGATCCAGATTTTCGCGACCGCTTTACTAGCGCGGTTGCGCAGTCGCTAAACACAGGCACTTAGTTCAAGCATGTTCAGATTCCTCGAAGCTGCGATTAGCCGATCGCGTACTACCCTGCTATTGCTGTTCATGATTCTGCTGAGCGGTATGCTCGCGCGCTGCTCAATTCCGGTCGAGGGTGATCCGGATATCAGCGTACCCTTCTTCGTGATCACCGTGGTGCACGAAGGTATTTCCCCCGAGGACGCCGAGCGACTGTTGGTTATGCCGCTGGAAATCGAGTTACGCCAGGTGGAGGGTATAGAAGAGATTAACGCCTACGCCTCTGAAAATGCCGGCACAGTGATGGTGGAATTCGACCCCGACTTTGACCTTGATCAAGCGCTAATGGACACACGGGAAGCCGTAGATCGCGCCAAAGTTGAATTCCCGAACACGGCAGAAGAGCCGATCATCCAAGAGCAGTCGACTAGCGAATTTCCTATCATTCAGGTGAATCTGATCGGTGATGTGCCCGAGCGCATGCTGTACACCCTGGCGCTGGATCTGCGCGATCTAATAGAAGCGCAGCCCGATATCTTGTCTGCCGACTTGCAGGGCTCGCGGGAAGAACTTCTAGAAGCAATTATTGATCCTAAAGAACTCGAAACCTACGGCCTTTCGTCAGAACAGATCATCAATAGTATTGCGCGCAATAATCGACTGATCCCTGCTGGCAGTCTTGATAACGGTGAGGGTCGTTTCGCCGTCAAGGTGCCGAGCGTCATCGAAAACTACAGCGACATTTACGACATCCCTGTTAAGTCAAATGGCGACACAGTAATCGCTCTTAGCGACGTCGCAGAAGTGCGTCGCACATTTAAAGACCGCACCCAGTATTCGCGGGTGGACGGCAAAAAAACGATTGCTCTAAATATCGTAAAACGCGCCGACAGCAATGTTATTCAAGCCATTGAGAATGCAAAAAAGGTCACCGAGGCATTCCGTGAAAACTTACCAGCCAAGGTCGACATCTTCTATTCGCAAGACCAAGCCCCCTACGCAGAAAGCCAGGTTGTAGAGCTTGAAGGCAACATTCTTACCGCTCTGTGCTTAGTGATGGTTATCGTCGTCGCCGCCATGGGCATCCGCAGCGGCCTGATTGTTGGCTTTGGTATTCCTGCCTCATTCCTGTTTTCTCTGATTTTCATCTACCTGTTGGGCTACTCATTCAACTTCATGGTTATGTTCGGCATGCTGCTGGGCTTGGGCATGTTAATCGACGGCGCGATTGTGGTAACGGAATATGCCGACCGCAAAATGATCGAGGGCTATGCCAGTAGAGACGCGTATTTGGCCGCTGCAAAACGTATGTTTTGGCCGGTGACAGCCTCTATCGCGACAACTTTAGCCGCTTTCTTACCGCTGATGTTCTGGCCAGGCGTGTCCGGAAAATTCATGCGCTTTCTGCCCGTGACCGTATTTACCGTACTCAGTGGGTCCCTGCTCTACGCCCTGGTTTTCGGACCGGCCATTGGCGCCATTATCGGGCGCGCGGGCAATAAGGATAAAAAAGCGCAAAAGAAACTGGATATTTTGGAGCAAGGCGACCCTAGGGAATTGCGCTCTTTAACCGGTTTTTACGCACGAGTTCTAGGTCTTGCTACCCGCTACAGCCTGGTCACCATGGCTGTTACTTTAAGCATTTTGTTCACGACATTCTGGGCCTACGGCCAGTATGGCGGTGGCCTTATCTACTTTTCTCAAGCTGAGTCAAAGTTCGCCAGCGTCAGCATCCGCGCGCGCGGTAACTTGAGCATTGATGAAACCAACGCTTTGGTTAAGGAGGTTGAGGAACAAGTATTAGAAATTGAGGGTATAGAGCATTTAAGTGTGCGCACGCAAATGTCTGGACAACCCAGCCGTAATGGCGGCGGCGATCGCATTGGCAGCATGTTTCTCGAACTCTACGATCAACCCCAGCGTCGCAACACTGCAACCGAGATTCTGGAAGAGATACGCGCGCGTTCAGCCAATATCTCGGGCATCCAGGTCGAGGCCCGGGCAGAAGATATGGGCCCACCGGTGGGTAAAGATCTCAACATTGAGTTGTCTTCGTACAATCGAGACCTGCTAGAACCTGCCGTAGAAAAAATCGTCAACTACATGCGTTCTGAGGTAGACGGTCTGCGAGACATTGACGACACCCGTTCCCTCCCTGGTGTTGAGTTCAAACTTAACGTCGACCGCGCGCAGGCTGCGATTTATGGTGCTGATGTGAGCCAAGTCGGTGTTGCCGTACAGTTGGTGACCAATGGCATCAAGGTCGGCGAATATCGCCCCGACCGAGCAGATGATGGTGTTGATATCAGGGTCCGCTATCCGAGCGAATCGCGAGGTCTGTTGGCTTTAGACCAGTTGCGCATTAATACTGCTAACGGCTTGGTGCCGTTGTCGAATTTTGTCAGCTTAGAGCCGATTCCCAATGTCGACACCATCGAACGACACAACGGCATTCCCATCAAAAAAGTATTAGCCGACGTTGCTCCAGGCATTCTCGCGGACACCAAAGTTAAGGAACTGCAGTCTTGGATGGCCACCCAAGACTGGCATCCGGATCTCAACATCACTTTCAGAGGTGCTAACGAGGAGCAAGCTGAGTCACTGGCTTTTGTCGGGGTGGCGTTCTCGCTGTCGCTATTGCTGATGTTTGTACTGTTGGTGACGCAGTTTAATAGCTTCTATCAAAGCACTTTGATTCTATTCGCAGTGATCTTGTCCACCGCCGGGGTGCTGCTCGGATTATTGATTACCGGCAATCCGTTCAGCGCGATCTTGACTGGCGTTGGCGTGGTCGCATTGGCGGGCATTGTGGTGAACAACAACATCGTACTAATTGATACGTATAACAAACTGCGCGCGGAGAACCCCGACCAAGACTATGTGCAGTTGATTGTCCGTACCGGCGCCCAGCGCTTACGGCCCGTTATGCTCACTACGGTAACCACAGTGTTCGGCCTATTGCCTTTGGCCAGTAATCTCAGCATTGACGTGATCAACCGAACCATTGTGCAAGGCGGACAGCTTTCGACTCTGTGGGTACCGTTGTCTCAGGCCATTGTCTCTGGCTTAACCTTCGCCACGCTCCTGACTCTGGTTACCACTCCGGCTATGCTCGCGATACCTCATCAGCTGAAAGCGTTGTGGAGACGGCTACCGTTGCCTACGGGTTTGCGGCGCGCTCGGGCCTAGCCGCTCTGGCGCTGGGCTTCAGAGTAAGCAATAACCCGCTCTGCGGCCGCGACGTGCAGATTCTCGATAAGTTGACCGTCTAGCTCAGCAACACCACGTCCTTGGGCCTCTGCCTGCTGCCAAGCGGCGATCACTTCGCGCGCATGGGCCTCTTCCGAGGAACTGTAGCCAAACACCGAGTTCGCAGTAGCAATCTGCTCCGGATGTATCAACGTCTTGCCATCAAATCCTAGGGCTTTGCCATGTTCGCAAACCGCTAAAAGGCTATCGGTATTGCGAAAATCCAGATGCACTCCGTCGAGAATTTCTTTACCGAAATGACGCGCCACAGCCACACTGCGCTGTAATGCATACCCTAGGTTGTGACGATCAGTGGTATGAGTTGCGCGCAATTCTTGTACTAGGTCACTGGTGCCCATGACGAGGACTTGTACCCGCGGATGCCCTGCAAATTGCTCCATATCTATCAAGGCTGTAGGGGTTTCAATCATGATCCAAATTGGCATATCTGGGTTGTGTTGCCGCAGGAATTCGTCGATTTCCTCAACGTACTGTCGACTCGACACTTTTGGCAACAGCAGCGCATCAATTGGCAGTTGAGCACAGGTGCGCAAGTCATCTCTGCCCCAAGGGGTATCTAAGCCATTGACCCGCACAATAAGTTCGCGCCGCCCATACCCTCCTGCCGAAATTTGTGCCACCACATTGCGGCGTGCCTGTTCTTTGCTGGCCACTGCCACGGCATCTTCTAGATCAAAGATAATTCCATCGCAATGCAAATCACGGGCCTTATCCATCGCACGGGTATTTGCAGCAGGCATGTAAAGCACTGATCGTCTGGGCCGCATAGTTGAACCTAGTTTGTAAGCGAGAGTCTATTCTATGCTGGATCTGCACTGGATTGAGCTGTGTTAGCATCCCTCTGGAAAGCGACTTGGCGTACTTTTCTCTAGTTGCGACACAGACACTGCAACGACCTATAGGCCGCTGAATTTTTGGAGAGGATTTTGAGCACACTTACACCCGCACAAAGCACATTTGACCTAACCGACCAAGTGATCGCGATCACTGGTGCGTCATCCGGATTCGGTTACCACTTTGCCGGGGTACTGGCCGCTCAAGGTGCGCGAGTTGTACTCGGCGCTCGCCGGCTCGAAAAACTCGAAGACTGTGTCGCAGAGATCAAGCAAAACGGTGGTGAAGCACTGGCTGTGACACTGGACGTTCGCGAAAAAGACAGTATCGCTGGTTTTCTCGACGCGGCCTACGAACACTATGGACGCTGCGATGTGGTAATAAACAATGCGGGCGTTGAGGCAGGTGCAAAGACTTATCACACCATCGACGAAGATGACTGGGACTTTGTCCTCGACACTAACTTAAAATCTGCATGGCTAGTTTCCAAGCTCTATACCGACCGCGTGGTGGCGCACAATCAAGATGGCGGCAATATCATTATGGTGTCGTCTATTACCGACTCGCGCACGATTAAGGGTCAGTTTCCATACGCCGTTTCGAAAGGCGGTATGACTCGAATGACCGAGGTGATGTCCCTAGAGGCTGCCAAGTACAATATTCGCGTCAACGCGCTGGCGCCCGGATATTTTCTGACTGATGTCAGTCGTATTCTGTTGGAATCACCAATGGCAGGCGAATTTGTGAAGGGAATCCCTATGCGTCGCACAGGCAATTTTCCAGACTTGGACGGTCCGCTGCTGCTGCTCGCCAGTGATGCTTCTCGCTACATGACTGGCTCAGTACTGGTCGTTGATGGCGGTCACATCTGCGCGTCGCTATAACTTAAACGCTCATAATTTGGAGAACTAAGCATGACTAATCTTCAGCCGTTGACAATCACCATCACTGACGAGGTTATTACGGACCTTAAGAACCGCCTTGCCCTTACCCGTTGGCCAGAGCAAGAGACCGTCACTGATTGGACTCAGGGCGTTCCTCTGGCTTACCAGCAAAGCCTCATGGATTATTGGGCTAACGACTATGATCACCAGCGCTTAGCCAACCGTCTAAACGCTTATGATAACTTTGTTACCGAAGTAAATGGCTTAGACATCCACTTCTTACACGTGCGTTCGAGCCACGATCATGCGCGCCCGCTACTGCTCAGCCACGGCTGGCCCGGCTCTATTGTGGAATTTTTGAAAGTGATCGGGCCTTTAACTGAGCCTCAGGCCCATGGCTTGGATGCGACACAAGCATTCCATTTAGTGATCCCATCTCTGCCCGGTTATGGGTTTTCCGGCAAACCTACGCAAACCGGTTGGAGCGTGGAAAAAATGGCAGAAACTTTTGCAATGCTAATGGACCGCCTCGGCTATGACCGCTATTTGGCCCAAGGCGGCGACTGGGGCTCTGCGATAACTACTGCCATTGGCCGGCAAGACCCAGAGCACTGTATTGGCATCCATCTCAATATGATCACGGTACCACCCGACCCTAGTGCCGATGATCTGACCGAGCAGGAATTATCGGGACTAGCAGGATTGGCGCATTACCAAGAATGGGATTCGGGCTACTCAAAACAGCAGGCCACCCGGCCGCAAACCCTCAGCTACGGTCTGGCCGACTCACCCAGCGGACAAGCGGCATGGATTTTAGAAAAGTACTGGTCTTGGACTGATTGCAACGGTGACCCAGAAAATATTCTCAGCCGCGACGAAATGCTCGACAACATTATGGTGTATTGGCTAAACAATGCTTCTGCATCTTCAGGGCGACTGTATTGGCATAGCTTCGGAAAGGGGCAACAGCCTACCCAAGTGCATGTGCCCATGGGCGGCACGATATTTCCAAAGGAAATTTTCCGCACCAGCCAGCGTTTTGCCGAGCGCATTTACACAAAGATTATCTATTGGAATGAACGACCGAAAGGCGGCCACTTTGCCGCCTTCGAGCAACCAGAGACCTATGTCGAGGAGGTACGGACGTGCTTTGCCCTGGTCGGCGACTAGCGCGCTGCGGCTAAAGGCACGCCCTCTACGGTAATTCGATGCATTAAACGGCGGTGACCGTGGTAGTCGTTCACCGCCAAATGCCAGGTCGCGCGATTATCCCAAAACGCCAGAGAGCCAGGCCGCCAATGAAAACGGCAGGTGTGCTCGGGTCGCCCAATATGGCCATACAGGAATTGCAGCAACGGTGCGGATTCTTGGACTGACCAACCCTCAAAGTGTGTGGTAAAGCCCGGATTCACATACAAGATCTCACGCTCGGATAGCGGGTGGCGAATCACTACGGGATGAACCGCGTCCTGAGTCGCTTGGTCGGCATTGGCAAATAATCCGGTCACATCATCTGGCAACGCTGCTGACTGGCCAAATACATGACGCGAGGAATGTACCGCCCGCAACGAGCGCAACATGTCTTTAATGCCTTCCGACAAAGTATCGAAAGCGACCCCACAACTGGCAAATAAGGTATCACCGCCGGTTGTTGGCACCTCTTTGGCATACAGTAAGGATCCTAACGCTGGAATCTGATCGTATGAATGATCGGTATGCCAACCGCCACCAATATTGAATTGCTGATCTGGCTCTTTACGCACCTCGGCGATCTGCGGGTAGTTTTCTACTGGTGTAAAGAATCTGTTGATATTGATCTCACCCCAATGTTCAGCGAGTGCGATGTGCGCCTCCGGGGTTAATTGTTGGTCACGAAAAAACAGCACGCCGTATTGGGCATGGGCCTCGCGCAACTCGGCCAAGGTCGCTGGGTCCAAGTGGTTTAGATCGACACCAGCGACTTCTGCGCCCACGGCACCCTGAGGTTGAACCGTTATACCCATGACCACTCTCCTATTGACTGTGTCGATGATCCAACAACTTGGCCATGTGTCAAGCTGCAGAAGATTGCGCTGATCCTTTCTGTTTAGGCGGCGGCACGAAAAAGATCATGACTCCGGAGGCCACATTCAATCCCGCTACAAGCAGTAGCGCGCCCGCATATTCGCCAGTCACATCTCGATAATAAGACACCAGCCAGGGCGCTGCGGCGCCAAGGGCTAACGCGTACGGCATGGCAGCGCCACGAATGCTACCGAGATAACGACGACCAAAGAACGATGCCCAGATGACTTCCTGCATTGGAATCATGCCGCCCCAACCGGTACCAAGGAGAAAGAATGCCGCATAGATCCAAAAGATCTCTTGGGCGGCTACTGCAAAGATGATGCAAAACAACGCAACACCGCATATGGATGCCGATATTGCCGCTAAGGGTTTTACCGGACTGCGATCAATAAGGTAGCCCCATACAGGTTTCGACAACATTGCTGGAACCGAAGCGACCGCTATGGCCCATGCAGCGATCTCACGGCTGAGGCCGTTATCGGTCAGGTACGGTAACGCCAGCAGCAGCACCACAATGATGTTGACGGAGAAACAACCAAAGGCCACTACCAGGGCATAAAATGAGAACGTTCGTAGTGCCTCGGCTCGAGTATAGGAATTAGCAAATTCCGTTTGCGCCCGATCGCCCTCGCCAGCAGCCACCTGTTGCGAGTTCAAACCGTCCGGGTAGAGACCAAAATCTTCCGGCGCACGACGCATCATCAAAGCGACCGGATACAACAGCACCGCCGAGCCAATACCCAATACAACCCAAGCCTGTCGCCAGCCGATAGTATCTACCAAATAGGTCGCCAATGGCGTTAGGACAATACCGCCAAATGACACACCCATTGCAGCGATCGCCACCACGATGCCACGGTTAACCACGAACCATTTCGAGAGGGTTACATTGACCACCAAATTACCGATCATGGCGCAGCCGACGGTCACCACAACTCCGTTCAACAACCACCACATCCACAGCGATTGAATCCAGGTGTGCATGCACAATCCAGCAACCAAAATAGTGGCACCAGTGAGCATAATGGGCCGCCCGCCAAGGCGGTCTACTTTAGTGCCTAGGTAGACCCCGACTGCTGCCATTACCCCCTGGCCAATGGTACGGGTGAGGGTAAAGTCCGCCCTAGTCCACCCTAACTCGGCCAACATGGGCTCCATAAAGGCCCCGAGGACGTAACTGTATATGCCAATCGCAACAAATTGCGCGACGAACGCCGCGCCGACTATGTAGTAGCCGTAGTAAATCGGTCTCTGCAATGGGACTCCCTAGGCTGCGTCTATAAGGACGCAGCGGCGATTGGGTAACTATGCGCGCAACGCGGCGATCACTTCGTCAACAATGGCATCTGCCTTAGAGCTCATTTGCTGATCGTCGGCATCTTGAATCGGATGCGCAACAAATACCCTTTTAGCATCCTGCATGCCTAATGCTTCCGCTTGGGTTCGCGCTGCATCAACAAATTCAGATGACGCTATCGACACTGCCGGAGTACCCTGAATCTCAAACCATACCGTGTCATGCAAACTGCACGAGGTACAAGAGCCTCAGTCAGCTAGGGCCTCAACAACAAAGTCGTTGGCTGCATTAATCTCGGCACGCAGAGCGTCGGGTGCAGGCTTGGAAAAGGTCGGCTTGGAATATCGCGTTATTTCCACTTGGGGTAGTCGTTGCTCAAACGCCTCTTGCAGACGATCAAGAAGTACACTGCCACGCGGCTTGGATATATCTAAAAAGGCCACTTTGCCTTTGATCGCTTCAGGTCGCGGCGTGATCTTCCGATCGAGAGGCACTGCCTCATTGGTCGGATCGAGAATCGTTAATGCCATTTCTGTCCTCCTATTTTCGCTGAGTTTACAAAAACCTTGGCGTTTACGTGCCAATTTTTTGTGATACAGGTATGGATCCACGACTGCCTGTTAACCAGCCGTGGAAACTGCCAGTAAATTTTCCTGCCTCACTACCGGCAACGACGATATGAATATCAGCATCGTCTTTGAACTTTTCGACCACACGATCAAGTTGTTCGTCACTCATTTGTGCGGCTTGGGCAGGTTTTAAACCAACACCGGACGCATCATCTGCGATGAGTTGGCGATAGGTTTTCGCGCTGACTTCTTGCATGCGCCGGCGCACATCGGCTTTAGAGAATTCACCGCCTCTATTGAATGTATCCACATGTTCTGGCGATACCACCAACAATGTATTAGTAAAACTATATGCACGGGCATTGAGGATGGTCTGGTTAGCCTGACCGAGTGTGCCGGCCAATGCCGGTCCGTCGAGAGAACCCTCATCAACCGTCAATACCGGCCCGCTGGTCATTGCAAAAATAGTGACTACAGACTCGTCCGGTTGATAGCCCCGCTCTACGTGCAGGGGTTCCCAAGAGGAGCGTTCTTCCCATTCAGCGAAGCACATGGTGAATTTCATCGGATTAGACAGGGTCGAGCGCTCTGTACCCCCAGGTATGGCGCCGCCAATGTTGCGCACTGTTAAGCGCAGCGCGCGGCCTATTGTTGCATTCGCTCGGTTTCCCTGACCAAGCGCCCCTATACCCATATTCATGCCTATACGGTGCCGGATTGGGCCATTTACTACCATCACAGGACTTGCACCCATGGTCGTTGCCATTACCCCGTGGATATTAAAATCATCGGTACAGACGGCTTCAACAGCCGCGATGACCACGGGTAGATATTCGGGCTTACAACCCGCCATAACGCAATTAATGGCAACTTTTTCCACCGTAACTTCGCCCATATTCGGTGGCATAACGGCAATAACTTCTTGCGGGTCGCGACTGGTGCCTGTGAGCATGCGTACCACCCGCTCTGGGGTCGGTGGAATTACCGGCAAGCCATCAGAAAAACCCTGATCGAACATAAATTCAAATTCATCATCCAAACTGCCCACCTCTATGCGATGCGCGCGGATAGGACTGTTATCTGCTTCTGCCTGCAAGCGATCCGCATGAGCCGGGTCTACCGACAACGAACCGCAACCTGGCCGCCACTCGGGCAACGCCGACCAATCTAACCCTAGATCGCCGCCCGGCCCCTGTTCGAGTAATGAGCGAGCTAAGCTTTGCCAATCGTCTCTTACAAAACCCACCTGCTCGGCAACGACACTGCCTGATGCATCTATGACCAATAGAGTCGGCACTGTCTCAACGTCTGTTGCAAAGGAGACTTTTAGCGCACTGTCATCGAGTAACGAAAACGGCAGATCAAAGTCCTGCTGGAGCTTTTTATTGCCCTCTGCGGTTTGCCCAATCACTAGAAAATCCAAGTGTTGCGCCAGCCCACTGTGCATGGCTGCAAGTACGGGCATCACCTCTCGACAGGTCGGACAATCCTCTTTAACAAAACAGACAATACTTTGGCTATTGCCAGAGAAATCCCGCAGCGAGCCAGAAAGATCGGTCAATTGAAACGGCGACAGTGAAAGCATGCTCCCCCCTCAAGGTGCAAAACGGCTATTGACGATTCCCTAGTCTATACCGAGTATTAGCTCACGTTGGGAAAAATCAAGGGGATGGAGATGGCCGCGAGCATGGCTGAATTGCGCGAATTTCGACAAGACGTAACAGGGTGGCTGACTGAAAATTGCCCAGAAGGTGCCAAAGGGCCGGGACAGCAAGCCAATGGCAGCACGAAAATAACCCTCGAATCTGACGTTGCCCTGTGGCTCGAGCGCTGCGCCGAAAACGGCTTTACCGCACCCACCTGGCCGACCGAGTACGGTGGAGGCGGCCTTAGTGACGCTGAAGCAAAAATTCTCTATGAGGAAATGGGGGCCATTAACGCCCGCACCCCACTGGTTGGCATGGGCATGTCGATGATTGGCCCCACTTTGCTGGAGTACGGTAACGATGCGCAGAAGGCTGAACACTTACCTAAGATTATTCGCGGCGAGGTGCAATGGTGCCAGGGTTATTCCGAACCCAATGCCGGCTCAGACCTTGCAGCGTTGAGTTCGCGAGCAGAAGATCATGGCGACCACTATGTTATTAATGGCCAAAAGATCTGGACCTCCGGAGCTGCGACCGCGGACTGGATGTTCGCCCTAGTGCGAACTGACTTTGATGCACCGAAGCACGAAGGCATCAGTTTTGTCCTCCTGACCATGGATCAGCCCGGCGTTACCGTAAAACCGATCCGCTTGATTTCAGGTTCATCGCCGTTCTGTGAGACCTTCTTCGATAACGCCATTGCCAGCAAGGACAATCTGATCGGCGATCTGAATAAGGGCTGGACCGTAGGCAAGAGATTGTTGCAGTTCGAGCGTTCAGGTATTGGTGGCTTGAGCGGCGGCGCACGGCCCGCTCAGACTGGCCCTAGTCTTGCCGATATAGCGAAACAATACATTGGCGAAAACGATGGGCGCATCAGCGACCCTGCGATCCGAGAGCAGGTCACCGCTTTGAATATGAACCGCGCGGCTTTTCGCCTTACTGCCTTGCGCGCCAACGCCGAGAACAAATCCGGCACACCCGGTGCAGCCACCTCCATATTTAAATTCTGCGGCGCCGCACTGCAACAAGATGGTGCTGAATTGAAACGCGAACTGATGGGCTTCAGCGGCTTGGGGGCCGACGACGCAATGGGCTTTAGCGAATCTGAGTTAACCGCAACTGAAGAGTGGCTGCATACCAAGGCCACCACTATTTACGGTGGCAGCAACGAAATCCAAGCCAACATCATTGCTAAGCGCGTTCTAGGCTTGCCCGAGTAGGGCCAAATTGGAATTTTGGGGGGATGCTATGGCGACGATAGAGGGTTATCAATCAATCGAAGTTTCGAGCTTAACGCCGCATATCGGCGCTGAAGTTAGCGGTGTGGATTTACGCCAGCCATTGAGTAACGAGCAGTTCAGCGAAATCTATCGCGCTTGGTTGGACTGGCAGGTTCTGGTGTTTCGCGAGCAGGACATTGACCGCGATCAGCACAAATCCTTTGCCCGTAAGTTCGGCACCTTGCACGTACACCCGATGCAGCACAGCTATGGCGGCGACCCGGAAATTCTCACGGTAAAAACCACTAAAGATTCTGCCTACACCGCCGGTAACGCTTGGCATACCGATGTGACCTGTGATGCGATACCACCGATGGCATCCATGCTCTTGATCAAAGAACCGCCTGTTAACGGCGGTGGCGACACTATGTTTGCGAACATGTACTTGGCCTACGACCTGCTGAGCGATGTTATGAAAGAGTTATTGGACGGACTCGTTGCGGTGCACAATGGCGCAATCCCTTATCTCGGGAACTATCGGGTAGCACCACCAGGGGATAAGGAATATCCACGCAACGAGCATCCGGTGATTGTTACCCACCCAGAGACGGGGAAGAAAGTTCTGTTCGTTAACAGTGGCTTTACCTCACACATTAAAGGTATGCGCAATTGGGAGAGTCGCGCATTACTGGACGCGCTGCTGACACATATTGCCACTACCGCACGACTGACGTGTCGCGTGGAATGGCAACCGAATACATTAACTTTGTGGGATAACCGCTGCACCCAACACCACGCGGTATGGGACTACTGGCCAGAAAGCCGCTACGGCGAGCGCGTCAGCATTTTGGGCAATCAACGCCCTCAGGCCTGAGGGCGGTCGGCCGGTCTTGCACTGTCCTGAGCCGGCATAGCGGCTTCTAGGACTTCGACTTCTTGATCAGCTTGCTCAGGTACCGCCTCGCTGTGGTCTGTTGAGGCCGTTGTTTTCGAGTCTAGGGGCGCTTCAACCTGATCTGCGATAACGTCGACTGCGGCAGCGTCTGAGTCTATTGGATCAGTTGAAGGCTCCTGCAAAGCTGGGCTAGCTGCATAATCCAGCAATGTCGGCACGCCTGCTTCGCCGCAGAGGGCATTAGCGCTCTTCGCAAGTTGTCTGTGTAGGTCCTCATAACTACGGTTCAGCGCACGAAACTTTTCTGCTGTATCGGTGAATTCTTCGGTGACCCGCTGTTTGTAATCGGCAAGCTCCGTCTCCGTGGCAGCAAGTGCTTGTTCAAGTTCAACGATACGCGCATGGCCCAAAATACCTGAGCGCAACAAGTAATAGCCCAACAATGCCCCGGCAATGAAAGCCAGCATTATGATCAGCACCATACTCACTGTTTCCAAATCAGCTACTCCGAAGGGTGTTATTAAGTTAGTCAACGAATCCGCCGCCAACCCTTACCAGAAGTTTATCACCAGCAGCAAAAATTCGATGCAAAGACTGGACGAAACTGCAAGAATCGCCCTCTTTTTTCTGCCGCTGACACGTTACCGACATGGTACAGACTGAACAAACATCATTGGTTGCGTTGCTAAGACCTGTCGCCGTGCTGGGTTGGCCCATGGTGCTGACGCAACTCTTTATCATGGGCACAGGCTTCATAGACACCGCTATGGCCGGCCACTACGGTGCGATTGATCTGGCTGGCGTCGCCCTAGGCGGAAACTTCATGTGGCCGCTGTTCTTTCTTGCCACTGGTATCAGCATGGCCTTAATGCCGATCACCTCGCAATTGCGTGGTGCAAACCGCGTAGCGGAAGTCGGTCACCAACTACGGCAAAGCTTGTGGCTGTGTCTGATCAATAGCATTTTCTTGATCGTCGCGCTGCAATACGCGACCTATATTTTTCTCTATGCGGGAATCGACGCCCAGACCGCGCAGATAGCAGGTGATTACCTATACGGCCTATCCTGGGGCATTCCGCCGGTCATCTTTTATATTTCGTTTCGCTACGTACTCGAAGGATTGGGCAATACACGCCCGCCAATGATCATCGCAGCCAGCATCTTACCGCTGAACGCCTTGCTGAATTACGTGCTGATTTACGGCAAATTCGGTTTTCCGGAACTTGGTGGTGTTGGCTGCGGCTACGCAACGGCAATGGTGTTTTGGATAGAATTGGCCTTTATGTTGCTGGTTTTACGCAAACCTTATTTCCGTGCAACACAATTCTTCGCGATTTTCGAAGGCCCGCGACTGCAAACCATGGGGAAAATTTTTAAGTTGGGACTGCCCATTGCCCTGACTGTTTTTCTGGAAATGGCATTGTTTGGCGCAATCGGCGTGTTCATTGCCAAGATCGGCGTGACTGAAATGGCCGCTCACTCCATAGCCGGCAACCTCAACTGGATGACTTATGTCATACCCATGGCGATGGGTAATGCCGCAAGCATTCGAATCGGGTTTCTAATTGGCAGCGACGACCTGCATGCTGCCCGCGCGACCGCTTGGGCCATGCTGAAGTTCGCTATCGTTTATGCGCTTGGGATAAGTGTTCTTTTGGTTGCATTGCGCTATCAACTGGTAAGCGTATACACCACTGACGTTGCTGTGACTGCAGTTGCTGTGGTGCTGTTGTTGTTTATCGCGGTATATCAGATTGTCGACGACACCCAAGTTGTGTTGGTTAGTGCATTGCGCGGCTATAAAGACACCACTGTGCCTATGGTGATCAGCTTAATCAGTTACTGGCTGTTGGCGCTGCCCTTGGGTTATGCATTGGCTGAGGGGCTGCTGGGCAATACCCCTCTAGGTGTGTATGGCTACTGGACTGGGCTGACTCTGGCTCTGGCTGTGGTTGCTATCGGCGCCGCCCTGCGTCTGCGCTACATCAGTAACGACTTCCAGCGAATTCGTCAATTGAGCAAAGCTGACGCGGAAGTTGTTGTCCCCACAGACTAATAATGCGGGCACATAGACAACCTGACTGCCCAATACTATGCTCCAAACCAAGGGTATATATGGAGAGAGGCAATGGGATTACGTACACCTGCCGCGCTGATGCTCGCGCTTTTTATGACCAATGGCCATGCTGATATTAAACGCACGGCAGCCGGTCATCCTGACCTGACCGGCACCTATAATGTGGCGACACTTACGCCACTACAACGCCCTAAGCGCTACGGTGACAAACTAACGATAACCCCAGAAGAAGCCCAAGCAATCGCTGAGTATTGGGCGAGTAACCTTGCCAAAGACTCTACACCCTCTGACCCAGACCGCGAGGCACCACCAGAAGGTGGCGCGGAAATTTATGTACCGGAATTCAGTGGCGCTGCCGGTAAGGTGGGGGGCTACAATGCGTTTTACGTCGATATTGGCGAAAGCAATTTCAAACTAGATGGTGAATATCGCACCTCGATCATTACCCAGCCGGCTAATGGCCGCATGCCTAGTCTCTCGCACAAGGGCATAAAAGCAGCCCAGGCATTGCAAGCCTTCTACCACGAAAATACCGGCACAGCCTGGTGGATCGATCTGCCTCAGGGACCCTACGACGATCCTGAGTTACGACCCTTGGCAGAGCGCTGCATACTCGGCTTTGGATCTACATCTGGACCGCCAGCACTGCCGGTGATGTACAACAACTTCAAACGTGTGGTGCAGACCGATGATCACGTGGTGATTATTAACGAAATGAATCACGACGCGCGGGTAATCCCTCTCAAAGGCCAAGCCAGTTCAGCACCCGGCTGGCTGGGGTCCTCTGTCGGACGCTGGGAAGGCGACACTCTCGTGATCGAAACCCAGAATTTCCATGCAGAGCCAGGGCTTACCATGGCGAGTCAGGAACTGAAGGTAACCGAGCGCATTTCCCGCGTCGACGACAATACCCTGCGCTACGCCTTTACCGTTGAAGACCCGAATTGGAACGAGCCCTGGGGCGGCGAATACCCTTGGCCCGCCACCGATGAAAAGATGTACGAGTATGCATGTCATGAGGGCAATTATGCCCTTGGCGGGATTTTACGCGGTGCACGCTTGCTGGAACGCGAGGCCATCGCCCAAGGTGCGACCAACAACCCCGCCGGCCCAGCGGAGTAGTTACTGAAAGATCTTTAAGATGCTGGAGAAATCTTTGTCCTGGGCATCCTCTGCGGATTCTTTAAGCCGCTGAAATAGCGCGTGGGCTTGATCCCCCATGGGCGTTTTGGAGCCTGAAATGTTGCTGGCGTTAGCCGCTAACCCCAGATCTTTGAGCATGAGCCTTACTAAAAAGCCCCCCGCATAATCATTGCTGGCTGGCACCTCCGGCATCACACCTGGGTAAGGGTTATATTTTTCAAGCGACCAATTGCCACCAGAACTTTTACGCATAATCTCCGACAACACCGCTGGATCGAGGCCATTATTAACACCCATCTGCAACGCCTCTGCTGTCCCAGCCATATGCACTGCTAGCAGCATATTATTGCAAATTTTGGCCGTTTGTCCGGCCCCGGCCTCGCCCGCACGAAAGATATTCGCCCCCATGGCACCCAGCACCGATTGGGCTGCTGCAAATGCTTGCTCTGTACCGCCGCACATAAACGCTAATGTACCTGCCTTGGCCGCTCCCACACCACCCGATACCGGCGCGTCTAGGCACCGCAGACCCAATCTGTCTGCACACTGATGAACCCGTAAACTGGTCGACACGGCCACAGTTGAGCAGTCAATTAACAGTGCGCCCGAGGGCATCTCTTCCAGCAAGCGCTGTTCATCGATCAGCAAACTTTCGACGATTTCACCGTTTGGCAACATAGTTATCACTACGTCGGCTGTGGACACCGCCGTAACTGCACTAGCAGCCGCGGTACAACCGACATCTACCGCTTTTTGCAGCGCCTCTGTGGATACATCAAAAGCATGAACGCTGAACTCCTTGGCGCATAAGTTGGCCACCATGGGGCCCCCCATGTTGCCCAAGCCGATGAAAGCGACGCTTTGCTCACTACTGCTCACTGCTATTCCCCCTCGGTATTGCTTTGCCATTGAGGCGGGCGTTTTTCTAAAAACGCACTGACACCTTCAAACTGGTTTTCGTCCTGCCACAGCTGGATAAAACGCTGACGTTCCAGCGCGTAGCCTTCGCTTAGGGTCTGGTCCCGCGCAGCCATAATCAATTCCTTACAGGATTCCACTGCGCTAGGACTTTGTTTTTGTACCGGCGCTACAAGCTCCAGACAATGCTGTAATGCCCCACCAGATTCCACAACCTCGGACACCAAACCAATGGTTAGGGCTTCCTGGGCCGACAGCCGCTCACCCAACAGCACCATGCGTTTGGCCCACTGCTCACCCACCAGCCAAGCCAATTGTTGAGTACCAAGACCACAGGGTAAAAGACCAACAGCACATTCAGGCAACGCTAACTGAGCATGCTGCTCAGCGATACGAATGTCACAGGCAAGGGCCACTTCAAGACCACCGCCCATGGCGTACCCATTGATAGCCGCAATGCTGATACCCCGATAGGTACTCAATACCTGAAATGCGTCGCCAAAAGCCGTTGAAAAATCCGTCGCCTGAGCCACGTCACGATGCTGAAAGCGCTGCAGATCTGCGCCGGCAGAAAAGAATTTGTCGCCGGCACCGGTCAAAACAAGGGCACGATTGGCGGGATTCACATTCAGCTCTAAGACAATTTGCTGCAACTGGTGCAGACTCTCCGGCGTCCACGTATGCGCTGGTGGATTATTAAATGTCAACACACTGACGTATTCACGGTGTTCAACGATTAACGCGTCACTCATTTTAAATTCTCCGTACCATTGGGCTGTAACAAACGACGGGCGATAATGACTCGCATAACTTCGTTGGTGCCTTCCAAAATTTGATGGACCCGAGCATCACGAAAAAACCGCTCGATTGGAAAATCGCGCAGGTATCCATAGCCGCCATGCAACTGCATGGCTTCATTACACACCTTAAACCCGGTATCCGTTGCAAAACGTTTCGCCATCGCACAGTAGGCGGTTTTCTCGGGGTGATCTGAATCTAAGGCCCAGGCAGCTTTATAGACCATTTGCCGAGCAGCAACGAGTTCCGTGGCCATGTCAGCCAAGCGAAATTGCAGCGCTTGAAAGTCGGCCAGCACCTGGCCGAATTGCTTACGCTCGGAGAGATAGCGTTGAGTCATGTCTAGGGTCGCCTGAGCTGCACCTAGGGAGCAAGCCGCTATATTGATACGGCCGCCCTCTAGGCCCCGCATAGCAATCGAGAAGCCCTCGCCTTCCGCTCCCAGCAGATGATGCCTGGGAATCCGAACATTCTCGAAGCTGATGGCACGGGTGGGTTGGCTATTCCAGCCCATTTTAGCTTCATTCTTGCCGAAGCTCAGGCCGGGTGTATCGCTGGGCACGGCAAAGGCGCTAATACCCCCAGGGCCGTCGGCCCCGGTACGCGCCATTACGACAAGAACGTCGGTATCGCCAGCACCACTGATAAATGCCTTTGCACCGTTTAACACATAGTCCTCCCCATCACGCCGAGCCGAGGTGACTATGGATGCCGCGTCTGAACCTGCATTAGCCTCGGTCAAACAATAGGAAGCCAATTTCGTGCCAGCAGCCAACGATCCGGCCCAATCAAGGCGAACTTGTTCGCTGCCCCAAGTCGCTATCATCCACCCAGCCATATTGTGAATGGACAAGTACGCAGCAGTAGATGTACACCCTTGGGCAAGCTCTTCTAGGATCAGCGCAGCGTCAGTACGGGATAGACCGATACCACCGACTTCTGCAGGACAATATAGTCCACAAAACCCCAACTGCCCGGCTGCGCGTATTGTCTCTACTGGAAAAATTTTCTGCTCATCCCAATTCGCCGCATTTGGTGCTAATTGATCTCGAGCGAATTCTCTAGCTACATCAACAAACGCTGTTTGTTGTTCGCTTAAAGCAAAATCCATGTCTCTTCCTTTTCGTTCTGCAACTATCTATCCATCGCCGGCAATCCATTTCATGATTGTAATTTGACCCTAGCTTAACCCCTGTTCGCCACCGAACTCAGCTTGAAATTAGTTGGATTTCGACGTTCAAACTGATTGATCTGCCGCCCATGCCGTCTGCTTGCCTGATAGGAGCACCAATGACACCGAGGCGTGTTATTCCGCCACAGGGGTGTTGCTTTATCAGATATCCGCCACCGTCCGTCGGGTCTGGTAACCAAATTTTTTGGTAGACTGTTATTAAATTATGCACATTATTGCATAGGGATTTACGGGGAAACTTAGTGTGCTTAAGGCCCTCTAACGTCGCACAAAAAACGATTTATTTGACTGTCTTTTCACCATAAGTGCGCCATTGTCATTACCCATCTGGGTCCGCGATTCGCACTTACCGTGCTCTAAAGGTTTATAGCGGCATAGCCAAAAATAAACTAAAAATTTACTCGGTCTGCAATAGCAGACAATGCAACTTTTTTGGTAACTTTGGCCGCACAAAAATTTAAACAATATAGACGCTACCTGGGCTTAACCGAAGCGACGCGCCAATTAGAGAAATTCTTGCTGAGCTATTAAGGAGCAATATGACTAATACATTTCATCTCGCAATACCTGCGGGCAACCTTGCAGAAACGAAGCGCTTCTACTGTGACGTTTTAGGGTGCGCCGAGGGTAACCAAGAGCCCGGGCGCTGGGTTGATATCAATTTTTGGGGCAACGAGCTCACCCTGCATCAGAGTGAGGAGCAACTGCCCGGCGTGCGACACGACGTAGATATGGGTAACGTCAGTGTGCCGCATTTCGGCGCCCATCTGAGCGAAGCTGACTTTCAAGCATTGAAGGCTCGGATTGAGGCGCATCACATAGAGTACCTTGATGCCCCCTATCGCCGTTTTGTGGGTGATAAGTTCGAACAGGAAACGTTTTTCATCAAAGACCCTAATGGCAATGTCCTCGAGATGAAAACCATGGTTAACCCAGAGGTGCTGTTCGAAAGCTGATGATACGGCGATAAGCGCCTTAGCTGCGCCGAGGGTTCAACCAATCAGGCTCGGTTCCCGGTGTTCGGCGGTGAAGAAATTGGAGCGGGAAACGAGACTCGAACTCGCGACTTCCACCTTGGCAAGGTGGTGCTCTACCAACTGAGCTATTCCCGCTAAGAGATTCAGAGCATTAACTCTGGGACGCGGAATTTTATAGAAGTGTTGGTAGGTGTCAAACGCTATCCGATTTTCTAGCTATTGAGAGAGCCTTAAAGGTGAAAAAATCCTCTCATCTTCTTCTCCGGGGGCTTGATTTATCCAAGCTCTGGCACATAATCATGGTCCCATTAGCAATTATTAAAAGGAGGTGATCAGTGTTATCTATTGCAAGTTTTAGGGGTCATCTCGCGTAGTTGATCCTTAACTACGAGCTGCTCTTAAATGAGCGAAAGGGCCGGTCCTCCGGCCCTTTTTTGTTGTCTTCATTCCTTGTTTTTGCGCTTTGCTGGCCTCGCCGCGAGCGCATTTCGATGCTTCAAAGCCCCATGGCTTGCCAATTGTTTGCCATAGCAGTGCCTAAGATACGGCTCTGTTTGGCAAACGGCCGCTCAACTATCGTTGGCTGGGGGCCTATTCGCAGGGTCGACTGCTGCTTGCTGTTGTATTCAGGGCAAGGCAGTTCCGGCAGGCTCGGATCACCATTGCGCGCAAAATTACACCAAGCTCTGCGCATAAGCGCACCGACCTCAGCAGCTGCAGCTGATGGCGGCTCAGCCACAGCGGACCTGTCATTACCAAAGATAATCAGATCTGAGCCATGGGCCGCACTTATGGCAGGTGCTGCCTCAGCAAAATAGTAGCAGTAGGTTTTACCAGATCCCCGCAAGGCATGGCCATGAGCTACGCGCAATGTGGGTAATCGCGCCCAAACATCTCCCAACATAACTGTTTCGATCTGCTCAGGGCTGAGATTAGGTCGTTGTTCGACGTAAGTAGATAAAAGGCGCTCACGATCTACCCCTGCGGTGGCCAAAATTCGCTCGGCGTATTGGCGAATATGCACAGTTTGCACGGTCATGGCGTTGTCTGGCGCACTTACCATTTCATCAGCACAAGTCCCGGTCAAATAGTCCAGCTCCAATCCGAATCCGGCATGTGCGGCATCTGCTGGATGCACGGGCATGGATTCGCTGATTACTGGCAAATAGGGCTGGGGCGCTGCTTGCTGAAGCTTATGCACTGCCGGATACAAGGCTGCTAACTGCGCGCTCGGCACGGCCTGAAGCGCACTCAAATCACCTGCTTTTATACCCAACTGTTTAAGCACAAGCTCGGCTACGACTTGCGCTGTTTCTGGACGCTGCGCCGCATAAGCACCACTCTGGGGAATCACTCGATGCGCTAAACCACGGGCCGCCGGCGTCGCAACTAATGCTTGCAGCGTAACCGCACCATCTGCCTGACCAAATAGAGTGACGTTACCTGCATCGCCGCCAAACGCCGCGATATTCTCTTGAATCCAGTGCAATACCTGCATTTGATCAAGCACGCCGAGGTTGCCGGGACCAATCCCGTGCTGCATCGCCGATTCGAGGTAGAGGTAACTCTCTGCACCAAGACGACGATTACACGTCACCAGAACTACGCCTTCTCTGGCAAATTGACTGCCATCATATAGCGGCTGTGAGCCTGAACCTGACAGTTGGTCACCACCATGCATCCAAACCATCACCGGCAAATTTGTCGCGCTCGGATCCGGGGTCCAAATATTCAGGTTTAGACAGTCCTCGCCATGGGCCAGTAGCCCAGACGCCGCAGCTGGCTGCGGACAAATCGCCCCGAATTTATCGGCAACAAGCACCCCATCCCAGCTCTTGCGTCGCTCCGGCGCTTTGAAACGCAATGCGCCAAAGGGTGGCTCTGCGTAGGGAATGCCTAAAAACCGATGGACATCCGCACTAATCTCACCCTGGATTGCGCCCGCTTGAGTTCGCAGAATTGCACTCGGCCGGGCATTGCTGCAGC
Source organism: Gammaproteobacteria bacterium (assembly GCA_002684495.1). Taxonomy (GTDB): domain Bacteria; phylum Pseudomonadota; class Gammaproteobacteria; order Pseudomonadales; family Azotimanducaceae; genus UBA4421. The sequence continues at coordinate 139,211 of NYVG01000015.1, forward strand.
CGCCTAAAATACTGCCAGTGACCAAGACCCCGGCGCTTATGATGAAATCTCGCCGTCGCACGCGGCCTCTCCCTATATTTAGTCGGCTTGGGGCTGTACCTGTTCCAATTTACTGCCCCATAGGGGGCTCGAAAGACTTATGAGCACAAGCACTAGGAGCATACAGAACGCACTGATCACAATGGCTTGTTGGGGCCCAAATAGATCTGCTAAGTAACCGCAGAAGAGGGTGCCGATTGGACCTGCACCCATAAATGAAAACGCATAAAAGCTCATCACTCGAGCGCGCTGGGACGGCGGTGCTAATTGCTGCATAAGGGTGCGCGACATCGGCATGGCAATACCACCGCAAACACCCCAAACAAAGACTAAGAACATAAATAGCGGCTGGTTACTCACCAGCCCAGTGGTCAGCAGTACGACCGAGCCCAAACCCTGGGCCATAACCAAAGCACGTCCCGCCCGGGCGACAAAGCCAAGCTTTAACAGCGCCAATATACTAACGACTAGGCCAAGGGAATTAAGCGCATTCAACACAGCTAAATCTGCAGAGCTGCCAGCAAACACTTCGCGCATAACCAGCGGAAAACCAACAATGAACGCGCCCATAAAAAAGCAGCCCATGGCTATATTCTGCAACATGACCGTGCGCATAAGCGGGTTAGAGATCACGGTGCGAGCACCATCGAGCAGGCTCGTGAGCACATCTTCCTGTGGGCCTTCTGAGTCTTGTCTGGGCGCTACTTCGCGCAGTTGCAAATAGGCCCAAACACCCAAAAGCAATACCACGCTTTGCACGACTAAAATGATTTCAGCACCTAACGTATCCGCCAGCCCGGCAAATGAGTAACCCAAAATCTGGAAGCCAAATTGACACAAGCTCGCCTGAATTACCGCCCGCTGAACGTCTGTGCCGGCCACATGATTGAGCAGACCATCACGAGCTGGGGTTAGAAAGGCAGAAGCACAACCCATCAGGAGCGCATAACCGATCATTACGGCAAAGCTCAGTGCTTGCACATAGACCGCTAGGGCTAAGAATAGTGGCATAAGGCCTGCGAATAGTTGCGACCAGGCGGCCTGACGCCACTGACCAATTCGATCCGCTAAAACACCGGCTATTAGAATGAACAGCATGCCCGGCAGCAATAATGACATCTGCGCCAAGCCGACACGCTCGGCTGGCTCTCGCAAAACCATAGTAACCAGCCATGCGAACACCACGGACTGCATGCCGAAGGCNCCGTACCAGGCAGAAATCGCCGTCAAATAGGCTGTTTTAGGTTGCAACATTGAATGCGCCAGCTTGCGAGCGCAACAGTCTATGAGAACAACCGATGCCGCGCGAGGTCTATTTATTCAGCCGTGCTGCGCATGACCAATCTAGGTAGACAGGGCATTGCGCAACTGCTGTTCGCGATCACTTATGCAGTGAGCATAAATCCTTGATAGTCGTTGGCAACGACCTCATCACATTTTTTGCGGTACTCGCCGACGCCGCCTACGTAGGGCATAAAAATTCGCGGTTTGCCCGGAATATTGGCCCCCAGATACCACGAGTTGCACGAGGGTGCGGTGAACATGGTGCCCTCAGCGACGTCGTTAACATGGGCGACCCACTCTTCTTCTGCGGCTAGGGTGGGCTCAATTAGCTGCAGCTGATGATCACGCATATGCTCGATGCATTCGGTAATCCAATCCACATGCTGCTCTATGGACACCANCATGTTGCTCAGTACCGAGGGTGATCCTGGCCCAGTCACAGTGAACAGATTCGGGAATCCATTCACCTGCAAACCAAGGTAGGTACGCGGCCCCGCCTCCCAATGATCAACTAAGCGTTCGCCACTGCGCCCACGAATGTCTATTTTCTGCAGCGCCCCCGTCATGGCATCAAAGCCTGTGGCGTACACCAGGGTGTCGAACTCGTAGTGCCCTTGCTCGGTCTGCACGCCATTTGCAGTGATTGTGTCTATTCCGCCTTTACGCAGATCGACCAAACTCACGTTGTCGCGGTTGTAGGTTTCATAATAGTTAGTGTCGATGACCGGACGCTTACAGCCCATGGGGTAGTCTCGCGGCATCAAGGCCTCTGCCGTTTCTGGGTTATTGATCATGCGGCTTATCTGCTGCCGATACATATCGCAGGCCAGCTCATTGGCTTCAGGGTCAAGGGCCACATCGGCAAAACGACGGATTGCNACAAAGCCNTCTTCTTCGACTAATGCTGCACGCTCGGTTGCAGTNGTTTGCAAAATTTCTTCGNTAGGTTCGACGTTGTCTGCCCCGCCAAAGCCAAATCCGTAACCCACAATGCCGACTTGGGACTCACGTTGCTGTTGTCTAATTTCGTCGTAGTTCTCAATAGCCTGTTGGCGGAATTCGTCGCTGAGCGGCCGATTGTGCGCGGGCATGGTGTAGTTCGGGGTGCGCTGAAATACCGTGAGATGCTCTGCTTGTTCGGCGATGACAGGGATCGCCTGAATCGCAGAAGAGCCAGTACCGATGATTCCTACCCGACGGGTAGAGAAATCCACGCCTTCAGCAGGCCAATTACCGGTGTGGAATACATCACCTGCAAAATTATCAGCACCATTGATCTGTGGCGTATTAGGTACCGAAAGNCANCCAGTGGCCATCACACAAAAGCNCGCTGCGTACTCCTTNCCTGAGTCGGTTGTCACGNGCCANCGCTGCTCGTCNTCNCGGAAATGCGCCGATGNAACNCGGGTTGAAAATTCTATATCGCTACGTAGATCAAAGCGTTCGGCTATNTGGTTGGCATAATCGAGTATTTCCGGTTGCGCCGCCATCACTTCAGTCCACTGCCACTCCTGCTGCAANTCAGANGAAAAGCTGAANGAGTATTCGATACTCGGCACGTCGCAACGCGCGCCNGGGTAACGGTTCCAATACCAAGTGCCNCCTACGTCTTTGCCAGCCTCNAGCACGCGCGCGGACAATCCAGCCTGACGCAATTTNTGCAGCAANTACATGCCAGAGAAGCCAGCACCNACCACNACGACATCAAACTCATTTTGCGATGGTTTCATGCTTTCCCCTATTCATCTATTCACTCGTTTAGATCATCTGACAGTACGCACTCTGGCGACTGCAACACTCATCCCCTGTCGACTGATTCTGCCAAAACCTCGAAGCTTTGCCCAGTTCGCTATGGGCGACTGCCAAATGGGCTTGCCGAGGCGTTGCCACTACCACTACTCTGTGCGCTCTNAAGCGANTCAGCANATATGACAGACTNCGCCACACCGACNCCGCCGGGTAAACCGCGCTCAACCTTCTCTGCATTACTGCGTTTCTTNCGTTTGCGGACCCANNGGCAATCTTTCTTCAACAGTACTGGGTTGGCTCGCTCATTCCGTGAAAACCGCCCGGTGGACAAAAACGGTGAACCGCTGCCCTGGCTGAATTACAGCCTAATCCGACTCCTGGATGAGCGCCTAAATAAAAGCCTTAGGGTTTTTGAGTACGGGAGTGGTTTCTCAACCCTGTATTTCGCGGCACGCACCGAATCAGTAACCAGTGTTGAGCATGTGCCGGCATGGGTGCAGGAACTGCAACCCTATTTACCTAACAACGTTACCCTGACCAGTGCTGCGCCAGGAGCCGAGTACATTCAAGCGCCGAACCACCAGCCTCCTTTTGACCTCATCTTGGTTGACGGACTGGACCGCGTGGCTTGTGTGGAGGCTTCTCTTAAAGCGCTAACACCTGACGGTGTGATCATCTTAGACGACACCCACCGCAGCGAATATCAGACCCTGCTCGCCAAGTTACGTGAGCAAGGCTATAAAACACTGACGCTTTTTGGTCCCAAGCCCACATCGATCATTGAGGCTCAGTCGACGATCATTTATCGAACAGATAATGCACTAGGTGTCTGAATGCTGTAGCAGAAGGACTTATAGCCCTTGCGCCTATGAACTTGGGACTCCACGAATTGCAGCAATGCGATCGGCGGTGATCGGATGCGAGGCGAGATACTCTAAGAGCCTACGATGCACCTCCCGGGAAGCATCGCTGTGTTCCGTGTCGACGGACTCAGCATCAAATTCATCCTCATGGCTGCGCTCTAATTCCTCTAGCGCCTGGGCAAATACCTCAGGGTCTATGCCAAGGCGCTGCAACTCAGCAACCGCAAAGGCATCGGCTTGGCGCTCGAATTCTCGTGTATACGCTGACTGGCCAATGGCAAACGGCAGTGTCAGCGCCAATTCACCGACGCCACCGATGTCGCCAGTAATAAAGGTTAACAGTACCGCCCAGCCTGCACTCTGCAGCAAAGTTTGTTCCACGTGGCGCATACGCGCATGCCCTAGTTCGTGCAGAAATACTGCCAAAAGCTGCTGATCGTTCTGCAGCAACTCTACAATGGCATCGGTAAATACTACCGTGGTGCCACTGAGGGTGAGTGCATTCGGCCCAACAAACGAACGAGCTCGCCGAAAGTGCACATCAACTGCAGGTACATCCGTGCGCTCATGCTCAGAAAAATATAAGCGCAACTGCTGCTGACGCGACTCCGTCAGTTCAGATTCCTGCAATAACGGGGTTAAATTTGTCATGGTTGACTGGGCCATTTGCGCACTCACGGTCAAGGGCAACTGGTGGGCGATAGACGCCGTAATACGAGGGATGCCGTAGAGCCCAAATAATACCAATGTCGCCAGAGTGAACATTACCGCCACCGCGACACCGCTGAAATTCGCCTCTAAACGCGAGACCCAGAAAGACAGACCGCGGTCACCCCTGAACTGCGCAAGGGCGTCTAAGGCCGTATGATCCTCGCTGATAAAGTAGTCGTCTGCGCCCCAAGACACTCTACGCGGCACCGACCCTAGGGCAGCTTCAACCCGGATATCTTGTGTGCCTATGACCTGTTCACCGCCAGACCAAGAGACGCAAACAGAACGAGCATCAGCAGTCAGTTGCGCAGTTTGTCCCGCGCTGGTTATGCCGTCGAAATAAGTCCCCTGGAACTGCACTGCGCTTTAAATGCCTATGCCAAGATCAAAGGCTTCACCGATTTCGTCCCCTAGCGCATTCTCTTGGTCGCGTTGCGCAGCGACGAAGCCGTCCAGACCCACCGCTTCAACCCATAGATGCTCCTGCATATAGCGCGCTACCCTAACCGCTGCCCACGGGTAATAGAGTCCCAGCGTCATGATGGTCAAAATGGTGTTCGGGAGTACGATCGCAAATAACCCGGTAATGGTAACGTCTGTTTGCAGACGATTACCCTTGATGTGAACGTTATTGAAAACGGCACCAAAATAAGTGCTTTGGAAAGCAGCATAAATCAATACGTACAAGGCTAAATATCCAGCCCCGGCGATGATTAGTGCAACAACAGATTCGCTCAACATAAGAGCAATGCCGGACAGAAGTAATCCGCCAACAAAACTGACGCCAATTACAGCAAAAAGTACTCTATAAAAATCTTTGGCCGATGCCGAGGTCGTTGCGGTGGTCTGACCATAAGCGTAATGGTTATACAGGTACTGATTTTGCCTATACCAAGCATAGGGCATACCCAAACCAAGGGTAACGATGCCGAATAGTGGCCATAGCAATACGGTCTTGTAGGCATCGACCAATTCGCCATTGAAACCGAAACGAACTCCACGCCAACTACTCATTACCGCGTTGAAGCGGATTGCCCGCATCACCACAAATGGCATCACTAACATCAGCACAATGAACAAGATAAAAGACCATGTTGCGGCGAAATAACTAACCAAGGTGTAAATAACAAGAAACGCCACGGCGATTATGCGCCCCTTGAGTATCGCGATCGGACTCGCCAAATAATCAAAGCGATCGCCGGCAAGCTCGGTATTACCGTAGAAATAGCGCTTGGTTCGAACCTTAGCCCAGGCGGAATAAATCCCCAGAGTCAGTATTGTTAGGACTAGATTAACGATCCAAATTCGGAAAAACTCGCTGCCCTGGCCATGAAAGTGAAAGCGAACGGTTTGCGCCTCGGCTGCTTCTGTAGCCAACTCACTGGTTTCCGACATCGTTTCCTCGTTGCTCAAGCTCCCTTACCTAGCTCACTGTACCTTAGATAAACAAGGCTAGGAAATTAGCGGGCTAGGCCGATGCCGCTCTACAAAGTTGCTGATGCCGCCATTGCTTGAACCATGATCTGCTGTGCGGCTAATTCAATGCTCATGCCGCTACCCTTACTATCTGCGCTTGGGGCAAAGCCATAGCCTCTGTCAGCGCCTGCCGGAACAGGGCAATATTTTGATCTTTCACTGGACCATACCCTTTAATCTGATCCGGTAGCCGCACCATCCATAAACGTTGTGATGGCGAGAGCCCTTCGTAGTTCGCAATAAGATGCTGAATCAAAGACTCGTATTCACCAAGCAACGCCCGTTCAGTTTTTCTCTCTTGAAAGTACCCAAAGGGATCAAATGGCGTGCCTCTTAGGAATCTGAACTTAGCAAGTGCAGCAAAGCCAAAGCGCATCCAAGATCCAAATTCAATCTTCTCCGGGCGTCCGTTCGGACCTGTCCGCGACAGCAGCGGTGGCGCAAGGTGAAACTTCAACTTGAAATCCCCCGCAAATTGCTCAGCCAATTGAGAGCGAAATTCCGCTGATGAGTAGAGCCGTGCCACTTCGTACTCATCTTTGTATGCCATCAACTTATACAAACTGGCGGCATAGCCTTTTATTACCGCCTCGTCTGCACCCAGCGCTTCGCGCAAATGTGCAACTTTTGCCTCGTACACAGCGCCATAACGTGGCGACTGATACCGGGTTAGCTCGGACTTAAATCGTTCTAGGAATGCATCAAGTGACAAGTGATCAGCATTGACCGACGCCGAGGGGGCACTGGGCGACGTAATGTCATCAATTGCGCTTCGATTAGCGACGGCAACGCGACCCCATTGAAATGCACGTTGGTTCATATCTACATCGATGCCGTTTAACGCAATCGCGCCAAATATCGCTGCTTCGCCGATGGGGATCAGTCCAAGCTGATAGGCATACCCCACTAGGAATAGATTGGCCGCTATGGCATCGCCGAACAGTTTTTCACAGATCGCTGTGGCATTGATTCGTGCAAGCTTTTTTTCTCCAAACGCCTGAGTAAGCTCATCTGTAATATTGGCTACGGAGATGATTTGCGTATTGTCCAAAGTGAACTGAGCAGTTTGCACCTCAGCTGTATTGAGCACACAGTGGGTCTTCTCGACCGATGCTCTTTGTGCATTTGCCATGGCCGCCACCATATCGCAACCCACAAGCACATGCGCACCACCGTCGGCGATTCGATTGTTAACGATCGGTACGTCTTTCGGGGCGACTCTGATATGAGTAACAACCGCGCCGTTTTTTTGTGACAGCCCGGTAAAATCCAGACTCGTAGCATTGCTGTGCTCAAGATGTGCTGCCGTCGCCAAGATAGCGCCAATCGTCAATACTCCGGTACCGCCAATCCCCGCAACCAGTATCGAATACACCGCGTCCAATTCCTCGCGCTGGGGTGCAGCCAATTGACTGAACAGAACCGTTTCGTGCTGACCCAGGTCGCCTAACCCTTTGGATTTGATCGAACCGCCAACCACCGATACAAAACTTGGGCAAAATCCGTTTGCACAGGAATAGTCCATATTGCAGGTGGATTGGCTGATCTGCCGCTTGGTTCCGAAGAACGTTGCCTTCGGCTCAATAGAAATACAGTTGGATTGCACCGAGCAATCGCCGCAGCCCTCACAAACGCGATGGTTAATAAACAATCGGCGATTTGGCACCTCCATAAGACCGCGCTTGCGGCGACGCCGCTTTTCGGCGGCACAGGTCTGTTCATAGATGATCACTGAAACGCCTGCCACGTCGCGTAATCTGGTCTGCACCTGCGCCAGGTACTTGCGGTCGTGCACTCCTACACCAAGGGCATTGAACTCGACTTGATCGTAGCGGCTCACATCGTCTGTGACGATGACCGCTTCCTTGACACCCTCTGCAAGCACTTGTCGCGCGATCATCTGCGGCGTCGGTGCACCCTCGGTGGGTTGTCCGCCAGTCATGGCAACCGCATCGTTAAACAATATCTTGTAGGTGATANNGATGTTGCTCACTACCGCCTGACGTATGGCTAGGGTGCCCGAGTGTTGGTAGGTGCCGTCGCCTAAGTTCTGGAAAATGTGCGGTCGATCAGAAAACCGATGCAGCCCCACCCACTGAACGCCCTCGCCGCCCATATGCGTTACCGTTTCAGTGTTACGCCCTTTACCGACGGCGAGGACATGACAGCCGATGCCTGCGCCGGCCACACTGCCTTCAGGAATGTGTGTGGACGTGTTGTGTGGACAACCTGAACAAAAGAACGGCTCTCGTATAGCGCCGGTTTGCACCTCTATAGGTCGCGTGTTCTCTTGTTTGACCTGCCTTGCGATGTAGTCGCCCAAGGTCTCCTGCGCCAACCAAGTCGCCAACGCAGAAATAACCTGTTCGGGTGTAAACACAAAGACTTCTGGTAAGAGTTGTTCACCTGAGGGACCGAGCTTGCCATAGATCATGGGCCGAAGATCGCTGGGCCAATTATAAAGTTGCTCTTTGATTTGCTTCTCGAGCTGAGGGCGCTTTTCCTCAATAACCAATATGGATTCAAGGCCTTGGGCAAACTCTCGAATACCACGTGGCTCAAGTGGCCAGGTCATGCCGACCTTGTACAAGCTAATGCCACTGTCCACTAGCATCTGCTGAGAAATACCCAGCATGCGAAACGCTTCCATAAGATCAGCATGAGCTTTGCCGGCGGACACGATGCCGAGTTTACGATGCTTCGACCTAATTACCTCTCGGTCAATCTTGTTTGCGTATACAAAGGCATGGGCTGCCGGCGCCCGTTCTTCGATCATGCGGTTTTCATAAAGCTGCCTTTGGGATGGCCACTTCAGTTCAACATCGTAGTTAAAGCCATGGGCAGGANGATCAATCTCCGGCGTGACAAATGTCGGCANCTCTGGGACACAAATCGTTGCCCCACTCTCCACAGTATCCGTTATCGTTTTGAACCCAACCCATAAGCCACAAAATCTGGACAACGCAATGCCAGCCAAACCAAGCCACAGATACTCTTCAACCGAGGATGGAAAAAGCACAGGCATAATCGCCGCTTCAAAAATCTGATCGGTCTCATGGGCAAACATCGACGATTCTGCAGAGTGATCGTCGCCAGCGACTGCCAAAACACCACCGTGTTGCGCGGTGCCCTGAATATTTGCCTGACGAAATACATCGCCGGTACGATCAACACCGTGTCCTTTGCCGTACCACATGCCGAAAACACCATCACGGGTGGCATCGGCNCGATAGTAATCAATGAGCTGAGTGCCCCATATCGCCGTCGCCGCCAGATCTTCGTTAATGCCTGGCTCAAAATGGATGTCATGGGACTGCAGAAGGCTTTGCTGACGCCACAATTCCTGGTCTAACGCACCCAGCGGGGAGCCGCGATAACCGGAAATAAACCCCGCCGTATTAAGCCCATCGCGTTGATCAAGCGCCCGTTGCATAAGCGGCAATCTCACCAGCGCTTGGATGCCGGTTATCATCAGCTGGGTTTTAGTCAGATCGTATTTGTCGGCCAGTGTGTATGGTCTCAGCAACGGTGATTCCTCCCTGCGTCTGAGCCTAGAAATATACGGTCCGATTCACGCGTTTACTTACCAAATTAGGCTATATTTACACTTAAAATTAGCTTTTCCTGCTATTACTTTATTAATATGTCGCTTATTAAGCTAATTTGGTGGATTTTTTTGAATACCAACCTGAACCTCGACAACATCGATATTGAGCTGCTTCGCCTGATCCAAGAAGACGCAGAAATTCCCCACTTGGATCTTGCTGCGCGGGTTAATCTCTCACCCTCACCTTGCTCTAGGCGTCTGCGGATATTGCGGGAATCCGGCGTCATTAACCGTACAGTGAGTCTGATAAACAGCGAATTACTGGGCTTCAAGGTGCATGTGTTCGTGCAAGTCTCAATGGACCGGCAGGACAAAGCTAATCTGGATCTGTTTGAGCAAAACGCGCAGCGTTGGCCGGAAGTAAAATCGTGCTATCTAATGACGGGCGACTACGATTACCTACTGCAGTTGGACCTCTTGGATTTGGACAGCCTCAAAGTTTTTTTAGAGGAGAAACTCACCGAGCAACCGGGCATCTCTAACATCAAGTCGAACTTTTCACTGAAAAAGGTAGTCGATCGCGTTGGCGTAGACTTCGATCTGGTTAGGGCGCCTTAAGGATTCGCCTTTTCATTGCAGTAGATACAGTGCGGCCCTTCCGCCAAGGCTCTTAAAGCTGCCAAACAGGTGCGCGATTCTCAGGAAATTTAAATCCAATCGCCTTATGCTCAGTTGAATGTCTATCCGTGCCGCCAAGCTACAGTGAGCAAAACCAAACCCCTAGACCATACTCTGCAAGCAAACCCGGCAGGGAACNAGGCCAAAAGAGTGAGCTGGGTGACTACTATTGGTTACGGCTCAGGTGATTTTGGCTTCAATCTGTATTTTGCAGGTCTGAACTTATATCTGCTCTATTACTACACCGATATTCTAAATATCGATCCAGCGGTCGCTGGACTGATAATCATGCTGCCGGTCGTCTGGGACGGAATCTCTGACCCGCTGATGGGATGGATCGTTACCCGAACACGCTCTCGCTTCGGTAAATTCCGACCGTATATTTTGTTTGGCGCCCCGTTTATGGGGCTCAGTTTTGTTGGCATGTTTGCCGCNCCCGTCTGGTTCCCAGACCATGTGGTAATCGCTTGTCTGGTGACGCATACAATCTTCAGAACAGCCTATACCGTAGCCTCAGTACCCTACTCTTCTCTGGCCGCAGCGTTAACCCACAATAGTCAGGAACGCGGCACCATGGCCGGTGTCAGAATGATAGCGGCCATGACCGGCGGCATTGTCACGGCTGCGACCATGCTTGAGTTGGCACGCTATTTTGGTAACGGCGACATGCGCCAGGGCTTTGTGCAGGTCGCTATCGTCTATGGACTGCTGTCTTCAGCGATGATGGTGATCATCTTCCTGACCACGTCACAAGAAGCCAGCCTAATAAGCACCAAGACCGTAACGAGTCGGCAAACCCTGTCTTTTCTGCGCCACAACCGCGCGTTTTGGATTTTATGCGGCGCCTCGCTGGTGGGGGTTATCGGGTCTGCCATAGGCGGAAAATCAATCGTTTACTACATCAACTACTATGCGGGGCATCCAGAAAGCGTNTCTGAGGTCATGTCTATCGGGATTTTAGGCGCAGGAATCGGTATTCCACTATGGACCGTGGTAGCAAGACATCTCTCTAAAAGATGGGTATGGGTGATCGGCGCGAGCGGCGCCTCGCTGTTAAATCTGGCGCTATTCTTATTCGATGTAAAAGATGTAAACACATTATCTGCGCTGGCCTTTTGCAATGGGCTCATTGGCGGTGCAGTGGCGGTTATGTTCTGGTCCATGTTGCCGGATACGGTGGAATATGGTCAGTGGCGTAGCGGCGTGCGGGACGATGGCATCGTATTTGGGCTGAGCCAATTGATCAGCAAGGCAGGCTCTGGCCTAGGAGTGGGCATGATCGGCTTACTGCTGAGCGCCATTGGTTATACCGCCGGCATCGAACAATCCGCAGCNACGTTGCAAGGTATTCGCGCGTCGGCATTTTTAATTCCCGCAGCTGCCAGCGCACTTTCAGTTTTGGTTATTCTGTTCTATCCACTCGACGCACAACTTCATGCACGAATCGTGCGTGGATTAGCGCGCCGAAACCTAGCCACCGCAGATAGATAGAACTCGATGAGTTAAGCAAAGAAATCGCCATTCTCGCAGGCAAAAAAAAACCCTTCCGGCGTGTACCGCAAGGGTTTTAATGCAATTGTGGCGTCCCCTAGGGGTTTCGAACCCCTGTTGCCGGGATGAAAACCCGGAGTCCTAGGCCTCTAGACGAAGGGGACGCAGGTTCTTAAGCGACGGCTGTAATCAGCTGATTCACAACAGACGATCAAGAAGGCGCGCATTCTATGAATGGCCATGCGTACAGTCAAGCCCAGCCACCGGTTTCTTGCCACCCGCACGAAATTATTCGCGCTTGACCTAAAACTTCAAGCCGATACCAAGGGTATAGGTGGTATCGGTATTTTTACTGCCTGGAGGCGGGTCTGTTTCGTAGTTAATGTCTGTACGTAAGGCAGTATCTATGCGCTCGCTTAACGCAAAACGCAGACCAGTACTCGACGTCAGGACCTGGCCCCGACTCTCTGACGCGATCGCTAGGACCGTTTGTCGATGAAACAACTCCATACGTCGGTCGAAGAAATAACGCTGAAAATCAATCGCCCAGCGTGCCGCCGGATTGGTACGGTCGATGCCGTCAAGACGCTCCTGTACCGCACTCACACCCACTTCGGTGGACAATACCCCAAGGCGACTGTTGGCTAATTGAAATCCTAGGCCGGCACCGAGAGATAGGCGTTGATCGATATCCTTCAGCTCATCACGAAAGTAGTTACCGTTGGCTGAACCATACCAACGCGGCGAGATAAAACGCTTGAAGCCATAAGAGAGGTCTACCTGATCCTTACTAGTTACGCCTTCTGCTTTTTCTGTGTTGCGCAATAGTGTTGCCAAATGCTCTGCATTGGTGCGTTTCAAACGCGATTCCGCGAGGGTGTTGAAACTTTCGGTGCTTGAGTTGCCAGACGAGAACACCGCGGACAAGTCAACGCGCGATACCCAGTCCAACGGCAGCATAGCGACCACCCGTTGAACTCGATCCGCAGACTCAATGGAGTTGATGTCCACGGGCGAGAAATCATCGGGCTGACCGACGCTCTGTTGACCGTCGATCACCAGCAGCTGACCTCGCTGCTCAAAGGCGGCACCGCGAAAGATATAATTGCGGCTGGTTTCTATTTGCGAAACCACACGCTGCTCTACCTTTAACACCCCCGCGTAAACCGTTTCGAAGGCAACTTTTTCGTCGGCGATTGAAATCAAAGTGCCAGTCAGGCGATCGCCGTTATGCAACAACAGAGTGTCCGCCTGAGCATTACCCAACAACGCTAATGCCAATAGTCCTGCCAATTGCATACAGCAACGCGAACGCATCGCTGAGATCATTCTTCGAGCCATAACGGACGCCCTAATTAACTATTTAGATTTTCAGTGGTTTGGGTGAGCTGTTGACCAACCCAATGACGCGCAAAATGCTGCGCGGTACGTCCACTGCGTACACCGCGTGCTAGCGCCCAGCGCAAAGCCGCAGCGCGATATTCCTCGAGGTCACTGGCCCAAGATTGATCTTGGGCGCCGAATTCCGTGGCCATTGTGACAACCCAATGTGTCGCCATGTCCAGATATGCCTCTTGTTTGACCGGATAAAATGACAGCCACAAACCAAACCGATCAGACAGCGAGACCTTTTCTTCAGTAGCCTCGGACTGGTGCAATTCTTCATCCACCATCCGTGCCTGTTGATTATCACTCATCCGCTCTGGTAACAAATGACGGCGATTTGAGGTTGCATAAATCACCACATTTGCAGAACCAGCAACGATCGAACCTTCCAGCGAACTTTTTAATATCTTGTACGACGGATCGGTCGCCTCAAACGATAAGTCATCGCAAAACAGGATGAACTTATAGGGCTGACTGGCCAATTGCTGCACCACCGTGTTTAAGTCTGCAAGCGCATCCTTACCGATTTCTACGACGCGCAAACCATGATTAAAAAACTCCTGCACCAGTGCCGCGATAAGCGACGATTTTCCGGTCCCGCGCGCTCCCCATAGCAATGCATTATTGGCTGGAAAACCCGCAACGAATTGTCGCGTATTGTCCACTAACTGCTGCTTTTGTCGGTCTATGTGCAACAAATCGCCCAATCCAGTAGTGGCAATGCTTTCAACACTATGCAGCTGACCGCGCCAGCGTCCGGGCAGCCAGACCGCCGCTGCAGTTTCGGCCCAATCTACTTGCTGGGTGGTTGGCAACAGCGCAAGGGCGCGCTGAGCTAATTCAAGGAAAACCGACTCATTGGCTCGATGGTCGCTTCTGCTCACACAGTTACCTCGCTAATCTCGGGGGGGACGTTGCATGCTTATGACGTTATCGGTTTGTTTTTGAAACAAACGAGTATCGCCTTCGCCCGCCTGTAGGCTTATCTGGCCAGGTTTAAATAAACGCAAAACATATACTTCGGTCTGACCCTGATCTGCCGTCAACAGCAACTGGTCGCCACGAAATACCCACTGACCGCGCTGCTCGCGCTGACCTTCGATTAACAGGTAGTCGCCAGCAGCGATACCGCCCAATAATCGCAACTCTCGCGGTATTCGCGCAGCACCAGAGTCTTGCTCGCGCCACAGACCGGGCAGGTCGATCTGCCGCACCCAACGCAGCCGCGCCTGTCGGTTCATTCGCAGGTAAAGGAATACCAGGACAATAACTAGGGCTGTTACGACTAGCGGCATAGCAATAAGACGACAGGCGGTTCGATAGATATTCTTGCCGGCGCAGTTTGCCATAGGCTGATACATAAGCGAACATCAACCGCCTGCATCAGAATTTACGCTTGCTCACCGGGGAATGGGATAACGTATGCGCTTTAGCTTTTGGCCAAATCCAAGTCAGTCATACACTGATGTTAAACAACTGGCACAACACGTGGAAAAGACCGGTTGGGACGGCTTTTGGTACGCAGATCATTTTATGCCAAACGCCGCGGATACTCAGGTGCCATGGCCAGAAGCCTGGATTACTTTGGCGGCGATCGGTGCCGAGGTGCCACGGCTACGCATCGGCACACTGGTAACCAGCAACACCTATCGACACCCTGCTGTGCTAGCAAAGATGGCCGTAACTTTGGATCACATTACCCAAGGGCGCGTGGTCCTAGGCCTGGGCAGCGGTTGGCAAGAAAACGAACACCAACAGTACGGAATTGAATTTGGCAGTGTTGGCGAGCGTTTAGAGAAACTTGATGAGGCCTGCGAAGTCATTAAGGCGCTGTTTGCAAGTCATGAGAGCACCTTTTCAGGCAAATACTATCANCTGGAAAANGCGACCTTAGAGCCCAAGCCAGTGCAAAAAAACCTACCGCTGATGATCGGAGGCGGTGGCGAAAAAGTGACGCTGCGGATTACCGCGGCTCATGCAGATGAGTGGAATGTCTGGGGCACAGTGGACACGCTACGGCATAAGATGCAGATACTTGATCAGCACTGCGCTGACCTGGGCCGCGATCCTAAGACCNNNCAGCGTTCCGCGGTGGCCCTGCTATTTATGAGTGAGGACAGCAAAATACTCGATCAGGCCCGAGCAGGTGCGGGTGCAAGGCCCTCAATTATNGGCACACCCGATGAGGTCAGAGATATTGTGCAAGCCTACGCAGATGCTGGCGTGGATGAACTGATCGTACCGGACTTTACCCTGGGGCCTACGGCGGCAAAGCTGAAAACTCTGGACACATTTATTCAACATGTGGCGGGGCGCTAGCCGGCTCGCTAATGGATTCGCATCCGACAGGACAATAATATGACTGATAAACCCACACCATCGGAACCGAAACCCGCAGCGACTATTTTACTGCTGCGAGACGGCAGTGCTGGCATGGAGGTTTTTATGGTGGTGCGCCACCATCAAATCGATTTCGCCTCNGGCGCCNTNGTNTTCCCNGGNGGTAAGGCGGATCCTCAGGACTTCGACAGCGCNCTGATTCCATTCCTGCATGGTGAACATGAAGATACTGATATGCGCGCAGCNCAGGTTAGCGCAATCCGCGAGGCTTTCGAAGAATGTGGCATCTTATTGGCTCGAGAACAAGATTCGACAGACATTATCAGTGGCGAGCGTCTTACTACATTGCAAGAATTCCGCGAGCCCATGAACAAGGGCGAGATCAGCTTGCTGGATTTTCTGCTGCAGCAGCAACTGCAGCTTGCGTGCGATCAGCTGGTTCACTTTGCTCATTGGATCACGCCACCGATGATGCCAAAGCGGTTTGACACGCATTTTTATCTTGCCATAGCTCCGGCAGATCACTTGGCCTTGCACGACGGCTATGAATCGGTCGACTCCATATGGATCGCACCGGGAGCCGCCGTCGNGGAAGCTAAATCAGGTAAGCGCACAGTGATATTTCCAACCCTGCGCAATTTAGAAAAGCTGGCTACCGCCAACAGCGTCACCCAAGCCCTAGAGCAAGCTGGGCGCTCCGACATTATTCCGGTATTGCCTTGGACAGAACGTCGAGAGGATGGCCAATATCTGTGCATTCCGGTAGAAGCCGGTTACGCTGTCAGCGAGGAGAGGATGCCGGAACGTAATGCCTAGCCCGTAACCCAGATTTTTTTCAGCAACGGAACCCGAGGAAACTATGACCGACAACCAGATGCTCTACACTGTGGAAGACAACGTCGCGACCATTACCTTTAACCGGCCCGAACAACAGAATACGATCTCTGGAAGCATGTTGAAGCGTTTTAGCGATTTACTGCTGCAAGCGGATGCGGATGCGGATGTGCGCGCCATTATTATTACTGGCAGCGGCAAGTTCTTTTGCGCCGGTCTTGATCTGCGTGGCAGTGATATCACTGACAATCTTTCGTCAGAACGCTCCACACCAACTACCCTAGATTTAAAGAATACGCCGCCGACAGTACTGCACAATCTCGATACGCCGACCATCGCCGCCCTTAATGGTTCGGCCGCGGGCTACGGCATGGATATGGCGNTAGGCTGCGATATTCGCATTATGGCCGACACCGCCAAACTGGCTGCCGCATTCACAGCACGCGGNGTTGTTCCGGAGTCTGGTGGCACCTGGATCTTGCCACGCCTAATCGGCTGGTCGCGGGCCAGCGAAATTATCTTTACTGGCAAAACCCTCAGTGCCGTCGAGTGCGAGGACATGGGCTTAGTGNCCCACGTGGTCAACAACAACGAGGTTGGCGAACGTGCGAGCATGCTGGCCAAGGAGATCGCGGGACGCGCACCGCTGGCGGTTCAGGCATCAAAGCGCATGATGCGCATGGGTATGAACGAAACCTTCAATGACCACGTACATCACGTATTCTTACAACTGTTACCTCTGTTTCAGTCCAAAGACTTTGCTGAAGGTATGGCCTCGTTCATGGAAAAACGTGAAGCCGAATTCAAGGGCCGATAAGCACACTACTGATTTACTGACTAATTACGAAAAGGAGTTGTTATGACAGACGCATACATTATTGACGCCGCACGAACACCCCGCGGTATCGGCAAACTCGGGAAGGGTTCACTGTCCGAGTTTCACCCGAGTCGTTTGCTCGCCAAAGTATTTGAGGGCATTGAACAACGCAACGACCTCAACACTGCCGAAATCGACGACGTCGTTGTGGGTTGCAGCTCCCAAGTGGGTAAGCAGGGTTCTTGCATCGGACGCATGGCCACATTGGACGCCGGCTGGGACACCTCTGCCTCAGCTGTGACCCTGGACCGCTTTTGCGGGTCAGGCATCACCTCGGTAAATCTGGCTGCAGCCAACATCATGAGCGGTATGGATGACCTCTGTGTCGCTGGCGGCGTNGAAATGATGTCGTATACCGCGACACTAATGCCTGAAAACAACAATCGCACGGTGGACGGCGGNAATCTGCATCTGCGGGACTTACACCCGCAACCACACCAAGGCGTCTGTGCTGACATTATTGCCACCCTGGAAGGCTTCAGCCGTGAAGAATTGGATGCTTTGGCNGTCGAAAGTCAAAACCGCGCNCAATACGCCATGGCCAATGGCCACTTTGACCGCAGCTTAATTGCCGTTAGCAACGATGACGGCACAACCGCNCTAGACCGTGAGGAATTCCCGCGCCCAGGCACTACCCTTGAAACACTGGCGAGCCTGCCAACGGTGTTTTCGCAATTTATGGATGCGCCGATCGATAATGGCGGTGAAACCTTTNCGCAACTTGTGGCTCGGCGCTACCCNGANCTTGCGATTAATCATGTCCACCATGCTGGCAACAGCTCAGGGGTGGTGGATGGTGCCGCNGCACTGATTTTGAGCAACAAGGCCTANGCCGATAAAGTCGGNTGGANGCCNCGTGCGCGTATTGTCNNCATGGCAACAGTTGGCGGCGACCCAACACTGATGCTGAATGANCCNGTNCCTGCGGCAAAGAAAGCCCTAGAGCGNGCAGGCATGACAACTAACGATATCGACTTGTTTGAAATCAACGAGGCATTCTCTGTGGTTGCGGCTAAGTTCATCCGCGACCTCGCATTAGATCCAGCAAAGGTAAACGTCAATGGCGGAGCTATGGCACTAGGTCATCCAATTGCGGCGACCGGTTCTATTTTAATCGGCACGGTACTCGATGAGTTGGAGCGGCGAGACCTGAACACGGGCCTGGTCACCATGTGTACGGGCGGTGGCATGGCACCCGCAATAATCATTGAGCGGGTCTAAAACCCGCGCCCTAAGATTTATCGTAGCCGCCTGCCTCGTGGCAGGCGGGTGCGGTAATACGCAACAGCAAACGCTGTTGGATGCAGAGGATTTCCTTATTCAATGGTTGGCCAGTAGCAATGCATCGCAACCGGCCACGTGTCATGCCTTTGGTCTACTGATGTTCCCAGCCGCCTCATGTGAGGACATGCAATACCACGCCGCTCAGGTGGTGCCTGACAGTCGTAAACGTGAGCGCATTAAAGCGCTTGAGTGCTTTGGCGACGGTGGTCAGCGCGCCTGCGGCGAATTCGTGGAGATCTGGTACGCTAGCCGAGATCAGCGCGGACGCCAGATTAAAGAGGGTGCCGTAGTAAAACGCGACGACGGCAAATTTCGCTTGTACTGGTATCGCTCGGATCTTTTGTTCACCACGCTCACTGAGCGCTCTGAGGCTGCCGAGCAGTCAATGACTGAGGTTGAGCAGGCGCAAAATCGTTTGTCAGCCGTGTATAACGAAATGGTTAACAATCACTCGGAATTGTATGCCTACCCACCTTGCCTCGACGACGTTCGGGTATCGAGCACAACAATGCTGGGCTCTGCATTCAACCAAAGCGCTGCCGACCCCACCGAAATAAACCGCCGAGCGAGCAGTTGTGAGAGCCAAATGTGTTTCGCCTTGATTGGCGATAAGGTAGCAACCCTGTGTCCATAATGCTCACGTGCGGCTTTCATTTAAGTTCACCTTGGATGCCTTAAGTTATGCCAGATTCCAAAAAAGCTGCCGAGTTTCGCGCCGAATTACGCGACTGGTTAGCAGAAAATTGCCCCAAGGGGGTTCGCGATGGTGCCGAACCCAATGTGGAGACCACGCCTTGGGGCAGCTCTAGCATTGAGCTGGATGACAACAGCCGCATCTGGCTCGACCGCATGGCTGGGCGTGGATTTACCGTGCCAACCTGGCCGGTGGAATATGGCGGTGCCGGTCTGGACAGAGATCTCTATCCGGTGCTGATTGCAGAGCTGAAACGCATTAATGCGCGCACGCCTCTGACCGGGCGCGGCGTCAATTATATCGGGCCAACCATTCTTGAATTGGGCACTGATTCACAAAAGGCTCGCTGGCTGCCTGGAATCGCACGCGGCGAGGGCGGCTGGGCCATGGGCTATTCAGAGCCTGGCGCAGGTTCTGACCTCGCCAGCCTTGCTTGCAGAGCCGAACTCGATGGCGACCATTACCTGATCAATGGACGCAAGGTATGGACCTCTGACGCCATGGACTGTGACTATATTTTCATTCTGGCGCGCACAGATCCAGACGCGCCCCAACACTTGGGCATCAGTTTAATTCTCGTTGATATGCATCAGGCGGGTGTACAGGTCAGCCCTATACGCCTGCTTAGCGGGGCTTCGCCATTTAACGAAACCGTTTTTGAAAATGCCATTGCCTCGGCTAATGACGTCATCGGTGGTGTCAATAATGGCTGGACCGTAGGCAAGCGCCTGCTGCAATTTGAACGCTCAACTCATGCGGGAATTAACACGTCCGGCTCTCAGGGCGGTCGCGCCAGCAGCAATACGTTGCCCGAGCAGCTACGTCCCTACCTATCCGGCCAACCTGCACTGCGCCGCTCCCTGGTCAAACACCAAATGGCTTTTGCCGCACAACGCCTAACTCAGCAGCGGGTTATAGAAGAAACCGCTGCCAACGCTCCGGGCTTCGCCTCCTCGGCGGTTAAGCTCTCCAATGCACTGATCACTCAGGCAGGCGATGAATTGCTTATCGATGCCCTTGGCACCCAAGGTGTGGGCTGGAAGGGCGATTTCTTAGCCGGCGAACTGGCAGCCACACGCACTTGGTTAAAACAAAAATCTCTGACCATCGCCGGCGGCACGATGGAGGTACAGAAAAATATCATCGCGAAGCGGGTATTAGGTCTACCGGACTGATCCGCACAAGCTACAGATCAGGGTTGCAGCCGCTCTACTGTCCACTGATCGGCGTCTAGAGACGTCCGTTGAAAGCGAAACCGATCATGCAGTCGCCCTTCGCGACCCTGCCAGAATTCGTAAGCCAATGGCTGGAGGCAAAAGCCAACCCAGGATTCTGGACGCCGGATCGCATGCTCTGCAGATTCCGCAAGTTCGCTATAACGGGCCTCAAGTGCGGCACGAGAATCAATAGGCTGGCTTTGCTCAGACGCTGCCGCCGCCCATTGGCTTGCCCGGGGCCGTAAATAGAAATAATCGTCCGCTGCCTGTGCGCTAAGCAAGCGTACTTGACCACGAATGCGCACTTGCCGGTCCAGCTCGCGCCAGTGAAATAACAGTTCGGCGTTAGGATTAGCCGTCAGAGCACGGCCTTTTTCGCTGCGCTGATCACTGAACCAGACGAAGCCGTCGGCATCAAAGTCCTTCAGCAACACAATACGTACCGAAGGCTGGCCTTGGTCGTCTGCTGTTGCCAAAGCCATGGCTGTGGCATCGGGCACGGACTTGGTGAGCGCATGATCGAGCCAGCCCTTAAACTGATCCAAGGGCTGCTGAGCAAGGTCTGCTCTGCTTAATTCAGCATAAACGTACTCTCTACGAATATCGCGGGTTTGATCCATTATCAAGGGGTCCTCTACAGCCGCTATAGCCTACCCCTTCCCCTCAGTCGAGGCGAGTCAATCCGTTGTTGCGCTGCGATAAGACCAAACCTTGGAAAAAAATACGCCATATAAAAACAACAAAAGCGATACAAACATGGCGGGCACTAAGGCATTTAAGGTACCAAAATTTTCAATAATCCAACCCAGCAAAATTGCGCCAATGGGTGCACTGCCGACCATCCCCACGCTGAATACCGACAGCACTCGCCCTCTGTATTCGGCCTCCGCTGACTCTTGCACAATGGTGCGCGCCAATGTTGTGGTAACGCCCATATTTAAACCCCAGCCAATGGTTGCCACCACCAGCAGCCATAGCTCAGGCTTAACCCAAATAAGCAGCAGAACCAGAATCCGCGTGAGTTGCATGATAAGGAATAATTTACCTGGGAATTTAAGCGGCATATAACGCAGTAACAGCATGTTAGAGAGCGCAGCGGCGGCAAAGAATACAGCCATCAGCCATGCCAACATCCATGCATCGCCGTCATATATCCTTTTTACAATGAAGGGAAATGCGGTGACGAAGGATCCTGCATTGAAAATACTCGATACGAAATTTATTAGCAGTGCATCAAAAATAACCGGGCTTCGATAGGTTGCGCGCAGGCCATCGGCTATGCCGCGCAATGCCGATACTGAAGAGGTTGTGCTCTGAGCTACTGGCATCGGTGCTATTCGCAGCATCATGATCCCTGCCATCAGCAGACTCAGGGCTTGCATAACCAGTACCGGGGTAATGCCGAAACGGTCGATCTGACCCGCAAGGCCTAGACCCACAACCTGCACCACATAGCCAATGGCAGTTGCAATAGTGACACCCTGCTGCACCAAGTCGCCGCTGACGCGGTTGAGAATGGCCTGCTGGCCCGGCATCGAGTAGGACTGCACCACGCTCATACCGAGTCCCCATAGGATGACGGTGGCTACACCTAGCCATTGCCACTGCTCCATCAGGAGCAAGAACACGGGGAAAATCGGCGCGACCAAATAAATTTGTGCCAGTAGGCGACGGGCGTCCGTACGGTCAGCACTGGCTCCCCCCATCAGCATAAGTATTATGCCGGGAATGCCGATCACCGCTTGAATTAGCCCAACCTGATCGGCTGGAAGATTAAGAATCCCGATCAATATCCAGCTTAACAGCAACTGCTGCATGGCCAATGCCATGCCCGAGAAACCCGTCGACCCTAGATAGGCACTAAAGCCTGGTGCACTCCAAACCGATTTGGTCAATGTCAAAAAATTTCTCCAACCCTCTACGCTACGAGAATCTACGCTAATTCAGACCGTTGCAATGCCTGAAAATTCACCCAAGGACCATCACCGGACTGATTAGGTTGCCAACAATTGCGGCAAGTGCGTGAGTTTGTGCAATCTGTATTGCGCAGCACTAAAGTCGTGGCTGCGGGTAAAGTGATAGTCCACTACTGCGCAATCTATGCCAGCTGCTCGGGCTGCGCGCAGGCCTCGTTCGGAGTCTTCGATCACCAGAGCCTGCTGTGGCGTCGCTGAAAATTTCTGCAGTGCGGTCAAATACGGTTCCGGGTGCGGCTTAGATTCCTCGTAGTCTTCACGGACGAGAACAAACTGCATGAATTGCAGTAGGTCCGGGTTGCTGTGTATGAGTTCAAAATCTCGACGCTTGCAGGTGGTCACAATGGCCATTTGATAATGCTGGGCGAGCTCGGCCAGCACCTCGAGAACGCCCTCGATACGTAGATCTTGAGTACGCAAATAGGCTTGGTAGAGAGCATCACGACGTTCTTGCCCATGCTGCACTCGGTCTGGGTGGATCCCTGCCAGCAACGCCAACTCCCAACTCGAACGCCCCTGGATCATGATCTGCTGATAGGTATCCATTGGCAGGTCGACTCCGAGCTCCGCTAATGCCTCGCGGGTGGCGGCAAAATACCACTGCTCAGTGTCCACCAGAACGCCATCGTTGTCCCAGAGGATAAACTGATAATTAGGTGGTTTACCTGACATTAGGCTGCAGCTTATACGCCAAGGCGACGACACAGCTGCTCAACATCAAAGCCTTGTTGCAACCGCGGAAAATATTGGGTGAACGCTTCGAGGCCCAATTTGCTCGCATAGATGTCCTGAAAAAAATAACGTCCGTACTTTATAACGTAATTTAAAATAAAGAACCGGTATGCCTCAGGTATGAATTGCAACTCCTCGCGCGTCAGCGGATACACCTCATGGTAGGCACTTAGAAAGCGCATGAATCCATCTTCCAACAGGGTGTCTAACTGATAGCTAAATACCGAGCGGTCTCCGGCTTTAGAACAGACACGACTGAAAAAATAGAAATCAAAGACACGAGAGCTCATACGGAACCAGTCATAGTCCCAACGCGAGAAGAATCTTAAATCCTGGGTAACGGAAAAATTTCCAATATTCCAGTCTACGAAGACAGGAACAGGTTGCCAGGCATGGGCACCAAGCGCCTCGGTATTTTGTTCAAACAACGCCATTTGTTCCTGAATAATGTCTAGCTGACCACGGTAATAGAACTGGCCCTCTGGCTGATCTAACCAAGCCGCTAAATCCGACATGTCGCGGCGCAAAGTTTTCGACCAATCCGGCAAGATATTGGTAAGACTCGTGCAGGCCCGATGAAATAGTGCCAACTCGCGACCCAACGCTTCTATGTGATGGGTCTGCAACTGTTTGGGCAATTGGGTGTCGATCGCAATTGGATTGTAAAAAACCACCCATACATCCAGCAGTTCATCCTGATGCCGGTAGATGAAGAGCTGATTCTTTTTTACCAAAGACCGAGACAAAAATTGATCGAATGGCGTAGGTAGGTTGTTTGCCAGGGCATTTATGAGCGTGTGGTCTTCGACAAAGCTTTCGTAACGACCAAAATACGACACCTTGCCGATGACCATGTCGCCATTCTCCAGGCGCACGCGGAACACATGATTAGTCGAAACCAAGACGCTGATATCGTCAACACTTTGAACCGCTCTGGAATCGTCATAGTGTGCCCAGGCACGGGCGACAATATCTAAAAAGTTGATCTGCATAGCCACTACAACAGTATGTCTTCGCACTCTGTGTAACAAATCACTAATAGCGTATGCAAACGATTTCTTCCGCCGGCCTAACTAGCTCGGCATACAGCGCTTACTGGCGGCCGCAGCGCTGCACGCTGCGGCCCCGAGCAGACCATGGATCAGTCAACGATGTCCAATAATTCAACCTCGAATACCAGCGTTGCCTGGGGCGGAATAACACCGCCCGTACCGCGCTCGCCGTAGGCCAATTCAGGTGGAATCACTAAACGCCACTTNGAGCCAACAGTCATCAATTGCAGCGCCTCGGTNNAACCCGCAATAACCCTATTCACAGGAANCTCCGCCGGCACACCACGGTCGACAGAACTGTCGAATACGGTGCCATCGATCAAAGTGCCGTGATAATGCGTAGAGACTGTATCGGTCGGGCCTGGCTTAGGCCCGCCGCCCGNATTAATCACTTCGTACTGCAAACCTGATGCAAGTGTTGTCACTTCCGGCCGCGCGCCGTTCGCGGTGCGAAACTGATTACCCGCAACGCTCTTATCTGCGTTAATTGCCTGTCTAAGAGCCTGCAATACCGCTTCTTCACGATCTGCTGCAACCTGAGATTCTTTGCCCGCAATAGCGTCAGCTGTGCCCAGCGCAAATGCATCTAAATTCATTGCATCGCCAGTCTGCTCGAGCATGGTACGCATTTGTTGATAGCCAATGAGATAGCTGGCGCTGTCTAGATCTGAAGTTTGATCGAGCGCTTGGTCAGACATCGCCTTTTCTTCAGTTTGACACCCAAAAATAGACGCCATCAAAAATAGCGAGCACACAGAGCGAATAAGATTCTTTTTCATTAACGATCCTTTTTTGTCAGTAAATGCCGAAAAACACCCGTAAATTAGTGGATAACTCCTCTTCCTAGTCAAAGAGAGGGTCACAAATAAGAGCTTTGACATTTGCTGACGTCGAGTTATGTTTACACTAGAAGTATACACTGCGAACAACCAACAATTTGTTTGCGCTCTTTTAACGTGATACTTGAGTTGCACGGCGACTATAACAGAGATGCACACGCATTTTTCACAGCCTTGAGTGAGATGGCACATTACCCAAGGTCCTGCATCCCGATCTCTGCAATGCAAGTGGGTAACAGCTGAGGTTTTTTCGATACAGATCCGCGGCATCAAGCCGCTGTCATAACGAGAGAACCTGCTGGTTGTTGGCGACAACCTATAGGTAGAATCAAGTTATGACTTCCAAAACGCACCGCTACACACCCTTTTACATTTTTGTAAGCGCTGTTGCGTTTCTCTTTATGGTTGCCGTTGCACCTTCGCTATTGGCGGTGGACGACGCGCAAGCACCTGAGGCCCAAAGCAATTCCGCAGCGCCTCAAGACAGCGAGCAGTGGCAACCACTCAAACCACTGACCGAACATCCACGCACCAGCATTAACGTCGTGGAGCAATTACGGCGCAACCATTACATCCGCAAACCCATCGACGATGAGCTGTCCAGCCAGATGTTTGACAAGTTTTTGGGCATGCTCGACAGCAATCGATCGTATTTTCTTGCCAGCGACATCCAAAGCTTTGAGCCACTGCGGTTGAAGTTGGACAATGCTTTGAAGCATAGCGATCTTGAGCCTGCGTTCCTCATGTTCAATCGCTATCAGCAGCGCTTGTTCGAGCGTTTGAATTATTCGCTATCTCTGCTCGAGGGCGGGGTCGAGCAATTTGATTTCACGCTTGACGAGTCCCTGCAAATTGATCGCGAAGACGCCCAGTGGCCCATCGATGGCGAGGCCCAAGACGATCTATGGCGACGGCGTTTGAAAGCGCAAATTTTATCTTTACGACTCAATGACAAAGACGATACAGAAATCGCTGAAATTTTGACCAAACGTCTGCGCAATCAAATAAAGATGGCCAAGCGCAATAAGAGCGAGGACGCCTTTCAGCTGTATATGAATGCATTCGCCAGCACATTTGACCCCCACACTCAGTATTTCTCACCGCGTACCTCGGAAAATTTCAACATCAACATGTCGCTATCGCTGGAGGGCATAGGTGCTGTCCTAAAGAGCGAAGATGATGCTACGTCCATTGTGCGTCTGGTTCCTGCCGGACCAGCCGCAAAGTCGAAGGCGATTAAACCAACAGATAAGATCACCGCAGTTGGCCAAGGTAAAGACGGCCCCATGATCGATGTTGTCGGCTGGCGACTTGACGATGTTGTTGAGCTGATTCGTGGCCCTCGGGGTTCGACGGTGCAGCTAGAGGTTATCAGCGCGGACGCGGATGAAGAGACCAGTAAGCGTGTAACCATCGTGCGCAACACGATAAAACTCGAAGAGCAGGCCGCCCAAGCTAGGATAATTGAGGTTGCCAAACCCAAACCTCTGGGCCTGACCCCGGTGAGCAACACAAATACCAGCGAGCCAATGCGCATCGGCGTTATCGAAATTCCCACGTTCTACATTGATTTTAAGGCGCAACAGCAGGGCGTGAAGGACTTCCGCAGCACCACTCGCGACGTGAGCCGGCTTATTGAGCAACTGCGAGGGGAAAACATCGAAGGCTTAATCATCGATCTGCGCAGTAACGGCGGCGGGTCACTGCAAGAAGCCGATTCAATGACGGGTTTATTCATTGGCGCCGGTCCGACCGTGCAGGTCAAGGCAGCTCGTCGTCAAGCAAGCGTCTACAGCAGCGACACGGATGAAGTCGCCTGGAGTGGCCCACTGGCGGTTATGGTCAACCGACTATCCGCGTCCGCTTCTGAGATCTTTGCCGGCGCCATTCAAGACTACAAACGTGGCATTGTCATCGGCAGCCAAACATTCGGTAAAGGCACGGTACAGACGCTTATCCCGCTGAATCGTGGGCAGCTCAAGCTGACCGCCGCCAAGTTCTATCGAATCTCTGGAGAAAGCACTCAGCATCAAGGCGTTACACCCGATGTGACATTCCCCACTCTTGTTGATTCCGCGCAGATTGGCGAAAGCACCCTAGAGGACGCCATGCCATGGGATATGATCAAGCCTGCGGTCTATACGCCTTTAGATCAGTTGTCTGTGCGCATTAATACTCTAAGGCAGCGTCATGAGCAGCGCGCTGCAAACGATCCGCACTTCGATTACTACAATGCGCTAAGAGCTCGCAGCGTGGCCAATTCAGAAAAACTCTATCTATCACTCAATGAAGACACGCGTCGCAATGAAAAATCTGCCGATGATGATTGGCGCCTAACAGTAGAAAACCGGCTCAGAGCGGCGACAGATAAGCCACCAGCTGGCGACCTCGACGAACTAGAGGCGTTGGTCGAGGCTGAAACTGAAACATCGGACGATGAGTTCGCCATAGACGACTCAGCATCTGCCGGGGCAGAGGATGCCACTGCTGAAGGTGTCGCACCTACTACCATAGAATTAGTAGAAGACGACGCTCTATTGCAGGAAGCCGGTAATATCGTTGCGGATTTGGTGCAGCTGCGCATGAGCGATATTGGTGCCAATGACATTGCCAATGGTAATGCTGCTAAATTGCCTGCCGGTATCGCTGCCAATCAAAACGAAAGCTAACCGGCAGTTCCTAGCGGGCTAAGCCGCTCGATAAAACCCCACCTACCCGCTAGTTTCAGCGAGACCGACACGCCTAGCGCTCGGGCCATCTTCGGCGACGTTGTACCAACGCCCCGGCAGCGTTAGGGGTTCGTTGCAAGCACCGCACAGATGGGTCATGGTTGCCTGACCGTTAGAGAGTCGCGATGTCAGCACTACCACCATTGCCCGATCCCCATGCACTGATAATGCTCGCCCTGACCGCTGGGGCATTGGTTTTATTCAGCATTGAGCGCCTCCAGCTGGCGGTAACCTCGCTGGGTCTGCTCACGATTATCGCCCTCACCTTTGCCCTTTTCCCCTATCCCGATGTAGATCCGATGATGTTCTTTCGCGGGTTTGCCCATGAAGCGCTTATTGCTGTTTGTGCACTCATGACACTGGGCCAGGGTTTGGTCAAAACCGGCGCATTAGAACCGGTAGGGCGAGTGTTGGGTCAGTTGTGGGGGCGGCTACCGGCATTGTCATTGCTGCTCACTTTGGTGGTTGGCGCCCTACTTTCAGCCTTTATCAATAACACCCCCATTGTCGTACTATTGCTACCGATCCTCATATCGGTCTGTCTGCGCACCAATAAATCACCCAGCAAGATCCTTATCCCCATGGGTTTTGCCACCCTAGTCGGCGGTATGGCTACAACTATTGGCACTTCAACGAACTTGTTAGTGGTGGGCATTGCTAAGGACCTGGGCATCGCCGAATTTAATATGTTTTCATTCGCGCTGCCCGCAGCCATCGCCGCCAGTGTAGCCATTGTCTATCTGTGGCTGATTGCACCACTGCTGCTGCCGCACCGAGAAACGGCACTGGATACCGATAGCCCACGCTTATTCGCAGCACGTCTTTTGCTTGGAGAATCCAGTGCAGCCGTAGGAATGACCGTGGCTGAAGCTCGCGCGCTTGCAGATACTGAAGTGAACATTCGCAGAATCTTGCGCGAGGACGCGATGCTGACGCCATTACCCGACGTGGTCTTACGCTCGGGTGACCGGCTCCGACTATTCGATACCCCAGCCAATCTGCACGCTATTGCAACCGCCCTAGGCGGCGAGCTCTATGCCGGTGGCAAGCGCGAGGTCGAGCAACCGGTTTCAGCAACAAACCCGCTGAACCCCGGCGAGCAGAGGCTGGCCGAGCTAGCCGTTGTGCAAGGATCAAGTCTCGATGGCACCAGCCTGGCAGAAAATCAATTTATCCAGCGCCATCGACTGGTAGCTCTGGCATTACACCGCAAAGGACAGAACTTATGGCGCGCTAACGAACGACTGAAGGATTTGATCCTGCAAAATGGCGACGTATTACTGGTCCAAGGACATAACGACGCGCTGCGCGCAATGAAACAATCCACTGAGCTTTTGCTGCTTGATCACACCATCACGTTACCCCGCACGGATAAGGCAGTGCCGGCACTGATCATCACGGCAGCAACAATCTTGCTAGCAGCCACTGGTGTATTACCTATCGCGATCGCTGCCGTAGCCGGCACGGGCCTGATGTTGGTCACCCAATGCTTAACCCTAGGCGCGGCAGTGCGCGCTATAAGTCCAGCCATATATTTCGTTGTCGCCGCCAGTTTGGCCTTGGGCATGGCATTGCAGGCAACAGGCGCTACCGTTTATTTAACTGATTTATTTTTGTACGCCACCGACGGCGCCAGCCCCGCCATTATATTGTCGGCATTAATGNTGTTNTTAGCGGTACTGACCAATGTTGTATCCAATAACGCCGCTGCAGTAATCGGCACGCCGATCGCGGTAGGTATTGCCAACCAACTGCAATTGCCGGCTGAAGCATTTATCTTAGCCGTCCTCTTTGGTGCAAACATGAGTTATGCGACACCCATGGCGTACAAAACCAATCTCTTAGTCATGAATGCCGGTAACTATAGCTTTATCGATTTTGTGANGGTAGGCGTACCTCTAACCATTATAATGTGGCTCACATTAAGCTGGCTGTTGGCCTTTCTATATGTCTGGTAAGTTACAAGAGATGAACCCCTTGCGCCGAGCGGCCAATTTTTGCGGGTTATTCGTGCTCATGCTCAGCGCAGTAGCCCACAGCACCGAATCGACTGCGCCCAATATTTTGCTATTGGTCGCCGAAGACATGGGAGCACGCCTTGGCAGCTATGGCGATGAGCATGCCAAGACGCCGAATCTTGATGCTCTGGCACGACAAAGCACACGCTTCACTCAGGTTTATACCACCGCAGGCGTTTGCGCGCCCAGTCGAGCCGCTCTCGTTACCGGACAACATCAAATTAGTTTCGGCGCTCAACATATGCGCTCATCCACAGCGCCACTCGGACGTTACCTCGCGCAGCCACCCGCAGATCTGCGAGCACTGCCTGAACTGCTGCGTCAACTCGGTTACTACACTTATACCGACGGCAAGCTGGACTACCAGTTCAGTGGCATTCGCGCTGGCAGCGGACCATTTACGCTTTGGGACAAAGAAGGCGAAAGCGCCGAAGGCTGGCGCGAAAGACCGGAGGGCAAGCCATTTTTTGCGCTGATTAATCTCATGCAAACCCATGAGAGCGGCGTGATGCGCGCGGACGGCAAGAGTTATGGTCAAAGCCATAGTCAGACCCAACGCATGCGCAAAGCCATGGGATTAGTGGCACCGTCGGTAACAGACCCTGCGGCCCTTACCCTACCGCCCTACTACCCTGATCTGCCCGAGATACGCGCTGATCTAGCGCGGCACTACGACAACATTCACGCCATGGATAGGCGTGTCGGGGCAATTTTGCGGGCATTACGCGAAGACGGACTCGCCGATACAACCCTAGTCATTTGGACCAGTGACCATGGTGACGGTCTACCAAGGGCAAAACGCGAATTGTATGACTCGGGAATACACGTTCCCATGCTGGTACAGCAACCGGGACAAACAACCGCCACCACTGAGAGTCGACTCGTCAGCTTTGTTGACCTGACGCCGACCCTGTATCGCATTGCCGGCGGCAAAAACCCACCCGCGTACTGGCACGGAAACGATTTTCTCGGAACTAACAGCCCGCCGCGCAACTACANCTATGCCAGCCGCGATCGCATTGATGAGGTTATCGACCGTCAACGAGCCGTGCGCGATGAGCGCTTTAAATATATTCGCAGTTACTTTCCTCAAGTGCCCGGCGGCCATGCACTCGATTACCGAGACAATCTTGATATGGTAAGAGCATGGCGCAGCGCTTTTGAGGCCGGCAANCTCGANCCCATTCAGGCGCGCTGGTTTGAACCCGCNGGCCACGAGCAATTGTACGATTTGCATAATGACCCTCACGAAATCGCCAATCTGGCTGAAGATCCAAAGTACCTCAGCACGTTGTTACGGCTACGCCAACAACTCGATAGTTTTTTGACCCGTGTTGGCGATACCAGCCAGATAAGCGAAGCCGAGTTGCGCAAACAGCTCCTACCCCANGGAAANCTGCCTAGCACNCCGCCACCAACNGCTTCATGGCGCAACAACCGATTGCACCTGAGCAGCCCAATCGGCGCCAGCATTGGCTATCGCCTGAGTAGTAACCAACCATGGCAACTGTATACCGGGCCGCTTCAGCACAATGCCGTGCAGGCAAAATCGATTCGCTACGGCTGGCAAGAAAGCCCAACAGTCCAGCTGAGCATAAACAACTAACGCTAAAGAAAAGGCTTGAGCGAGCGGCTGACACGATTACACTTAGCCCATGAAGAAACCGGCTAAAAACCACCCTTGGAAGCTCGGCTTATCCGGTCCAGTTTCCTATGCCAGTCGCAACTCTAGCAACTGGCGCGGCTTCTACCGGCAGCCAGAAGAATCTAGCCCAGTAAAAACCCTTAGCCCCTCGGAGATCGAGGCGNTGGGTCTGGAGTTAGTGATTCCGGTTGCAGAAATTCTAGAAGCACGCCGCATGTGTCAGCAGTTGCACCCCGACCGCGGCGGCGACCCCGAAGAGTTCCAGTATTGGAAGGAAAAGCTCGATCGACTAAAACGTAAAGTTCGGCGTTAGCGTCTACCCTAAAACCAACCTGAATGGTACGGTTTGGTTTTAGTTTTAGGGGGACTAACCATGAACCGGCGGTTTTTGCTCACACTAATGACACTGCTGTTAGCAAGCGCAGCAACAGCTTCTCACGCGGGTCTCACTGAGGAGGTTAGCCACCACTACGTCGACAATAACGGCGTTAAAATCCATTACGTGAAAACAGGCAGCGGCCCTCTGGTGGTGATGGTTCATGGCTTTCCCGACTTTTGGTACAGCTGGCGCCACCAGATGAACGGGTTGAAAAAAGACTTCACCGTGGTCGCGATGGATCAACGCGGCTATAACCGCAGCGATCAACCCGACGGAGTCGACGCCTACGCCATGCCGAATCTAGTGAGCGACGTGATGGCCGTAATTCGGGATACGGGAGCAACCAAAGCTACCGTGGTCGGCCATGATTGGGGCGGCGCCGTGGCTTGGCAGGTTGCCTTCAACGCATCAGAAGTGGTGCAAAATCTTGTCATTCTTAATCTTCCGCACCCCAACGGCATGGCACGCGAGTTGGCGAACAACCCTGAACAACAGCGCAATAGCTCCTATGCGCGCCGTTTCATCGAAGGTTCTGCTGACGACCCCGATATCGTCTTTGGTGGCCCCATGACACCGCAAACGCTAGCGGGCTGGGTGCAAGATCCGGCGGTGAAACCTTTATACGAGGCCGCATTTGCGCGCTCTAGCTTCAGCGGCATGCTCAATTTCTACAAAGCCAATTACCCAAGACCAGGCCAATCNAGCGCCGTTGCGAGCAGCGAACCCATGCCAAATTTGCCGATGCCGCTGCTAATTTTTCACGGCCTGCAAGATACCGCTTTGCACTCAGATGGGTTAAATAATACGTGGGATTGGGTGGACAATAACGTCACCCTGGTAACCACACCCAAGGCGAACCATTTTGTACAGCAAGATGCCGCCGACTTAGTGACGCGGACTATGCGCTGGTGGTTATTAGATCGGACCGAATAAATACAGAGCAATAAGGGGAGTCAAATTGGCGAATCAAACTCAATTCAGTCCTGCCTATCGAAAATACGCTTTGGCCATTTTGTTAGTCGGCTATATCGTTAACTTTGTCGACCGCACAATCCTTTCCATCCTGCTTGAACCCATAAAACTCGAACTCACGCTCACCGATACGCAGCTCGGTTTTCTTGGCGGTCTGGCATTTGCCGTGTTTTATACTTTCTTAGGCATACCCATAGCCATGCTCGCGGATCGCAAAAGCCGAGTAAAGATTCTCGCCATTGCTATGGTGGTCTGGAGCCTTATGACAGCCCTCTGCGGTCGAGCTACGGACTTCATGAGCCTCCTCTTGGCCCGAATTGGTGTGGGCGCCGGCGAGGCTGGAGCCAGTCCGCCTAGCCATTCTTTGATCTCGGATTATTTTCCCGTAGAGGCTCGAGCCACTGCCCTGTCTATCTACGCCCTAGGCATACCCATCGGCAGCATGATTGGTAATTTTGTCGGCGGCTGGGGTGCGGAGGCTTTAGGCTGGCGGAACACATTTTATCTCGTGGGCCTTCCCGGCGTACTGGTCGCCCTAGTGATCTGGTTCACACTGCGTGAGCCACCTCGCGGCATGTCTGATGGCATCGTCATTGACAACTCTAAGCCAACTGAAAAAACTCCAGATTCAGCTCCTGCAGCGCCAGGGGTCTCCGAAGTTTTGAGTCTGTTGTGGAGCAAACGCTCTTTTCGGCACTTGTCTTTTGCCGCCGGGTTACACGCCTTTGTTGGCTATGGCGCAGGCACATGGAATGCGCCGTTTTTTATCCGCATTCATGAAATGCCTATTGGCGAGGTCGGCAGCTGGCTCGCCCTAGTTTCGGGCATCGGTGCGATTGGTACATTCCTAGGCGGCTACTGGGCAGACAAACTCGCGGATCGCACTGGCGAAAAACGTTGGTATTTTTGGGTTCCAGGTATTGCCACTTTCGTCATGGTGCCCTTTCAATTTCTTGCTTACTTGTACGGTGGCATCAGTGCTGTAATCGCGAGCCTGATGCTCGTCACGGTTCTAGGCAATATGTACCTCGGACCGTCTTTCGCTATGACTCAAGCTTTAGTTAGTTTACGGATGCGCGCCGTTGCATCAGCCATTTTGCTATTCGTGCTGAATCTCATTGGCATGGGCCTAGGTCCCTATCTTGTTGGTGTCGCCAGCGACTACCTGACTCCGACCTTTGGTCAAGAATCTATTCGTTATGCTCTATGTCTGGCGGTTATGGCGAACATCTGGGCCGCGGTACACTACTTCCTGGGCGCTCGACATATGCGCAAAGATTTAGCGGACACCGAGGCTATGAACACACAACTGGCGACCACAGGGAACGCCGCTTAAGGATTAAACGAGGGAGAAATACTATGAAACTAGGATTATTAGCAGGGGGCATTGGCCCGCGGGTACGGGTTAATCTAGAGGTCGTAAAACACGCCGAAACTCTTGGCTTTGACTCGGTCTGGACCGCTGAGGCTTGGGGCGGCGACGCCGTAACCCCCGCAACCTGGATGCTCGCACATACCGATAAAATAAAAGTGGGTACCGCCATCATGCAAATGCCGGCGCGGTCACCCGCTATGACCGCGATGACGGCTATGAGTTTGGCCGAGCTTTCTGGCGGACGTTTTATTGTTGGCCTTGGAGCCTCGGGACCCCAGGTGGTCGAGGGCTGGCATGGCGTACCTTACGGTAAGCCGGTTACCCGCCTAAAAGAATATGTGCAGATTATGAAGCAGATATTTCGTCGCGAAGCACCGCTCAGTTTCGAAGGCGAGCTGTATCAACTGCCCTACACGGGCGCAGGTGCAACTGGTTTGGGCAAACCGCTAAAGAGTATTTTGCATTGCGAAGAAGATATTCCAATTTTCTCAGCCAGCATCACGCCTAAGGGTGTTGCTGCGGCCGCAGAAGTTTGCGACGGGTTCTTCCCAATTTGGATGGATCCGGAAAAGCATCAGGTCTTCGATGCACCGATCAATGAGGGTTTCGCCGCAGCTGGCGATAAGAATATGAGTCAATTCGAAGTTTCGCCCTTTGTCACAGTATCCATGGGCGATGATGTCGAACAATGCATGATGCCAATCCGCGCCAATATGGCGTTGTATATCGGCGGCATGGGTGCTCGGGATAAGAACTTCTATAACAATTACGCCAAGGCATTGGGCTTTGAGGATGCGGCGGTGGAAATTCAAGATCTATTTTTATCCGGTCGCAAAGACGAGGCAGCGGCGGCTGTGCCGGCCGAGCTCATCGATGCGTGTCATCTAGTGGGACCCGCCGAGCGCATTAAAGAGCGACTACAACGTTGGAAAACTGCAGGCGCAAACGGCCAGGTCGCCTCCATGTTGCTGGGCTGCCAGCAGCCCAAGGCACTAGAGGTAATCGCAGGAGAAATCCTATGAGACAACCATTCGCAATACGCACCCTCGTTACGCTACTCGCCCTGTTCGGCACCCTTTGCAGCACTGGCAGCCTAGCTAACGCGCTGCAGGTTGGCGACCGCGCACCGGACTTCGAGCTGCCTGGAACCGACGGCAATACGCATACGCTAGTCGCCGCTGACAACAGCTGGCTGGTCGTCGCCTGGTTTCCCAAAGCCTATACCAGCGGCTGCACCATCGAGTGCAAATCGCTGGCAGAAAACGGCCATTTGCTTAACCAGTACAACGTGCGCTACTACATGGCAAGCGTCGATGCCTTGGCAGATAACCAGGGTTTCGCGGTCCAGCAAGAAGCTGATTTTCCGCTTTTAAGCGATACCAGCAAGCGCGTTGCCGAGCAGTTTGGGGTTCTCAGCGCCGGGGGTTATGCCAAACGGCATACGTTTTATATGAACGCCGAGGGTACGATTGTGGCAATAGATCGCAAGGTGCAACCCAGCACCTCAGCTGAGGATATGGCGGCCATGTTGGCCAAGCTAGAGGCACCACGACGCTGAATAGACCGCAGCGAGCAAAATTTACAGTGAGAACCTTATGTATCCGGGATATTGGGCGAGCATAAAACCTCATACTGATGCCGTGGTCGACGCGACTTCAGGCGCAAAGCTTAGCTGGCAGGAACTCGATCAGCAGTCAAATCAAGTAGCTCAGTTACTGTATGCCCGGGGTTTACGCCCGGGTGACCACATCAGCTTGCTGATGCAGAACGATCTGGCGTTTTTCGAAATCGCCTGGGGCGCTTATCGCTCGGGTTTGTACATTACCTGCATCAACCGCTACCTGACCGCCGAGGAAGCGGCATACATCGTTAACGACTCTAACAGTAAGGCGTTATTTACTGCGGATGTGCTGACAATCGCTGCAGACTTGCCGGAGTTGACGCCGACATGTGGCGAGCGCTTTATCACCGGAACGACGGTTAGCGGCTACGAGTCGTATGTGCTAGCCGTCGCCGACCAACCTAAGACGCCCTTAGCTGAGGAACCCGCTGGCGACGCTATGCTGTATAGCTCGGGAACCACGGGCCAACCTAAGGGTATCAAGCGGCCTCTGAGCGGCGAACATATCAGTGGCGGCTTTCCAGGGGTAGAAGTTAATAATCCATACGGTATAGACGCTGAATCAATTTACTTGTCCCCGGCGCCGCTCTATCACGCTGCACCCTTCGGCTACTGCATGCGCACACTGGCGCTCGGCGGCCAGGTGGTCATGATGCAACGCTTCGACCCCGAACTTTCGCTCAAGTACATCGAGCAATATCGCATTACCCATTCTCAATGGGTGCCAACCATGTTTGTACGCATGCTGAAACTCACCGATGAACTGCGTGATGGCTACGATTTGAGCTCACACCGCTGTGCTATCCACGCAGCTGCACCCTGCCCAGTCGAGATCAAGCAACAAATGATGACGTGGTGGGGTCCCATTTTATGGGAGTACTACGCCGGTACCGAGCGTAATGGCTCTACCGTAATCGGTCCGGATGAATGGTTGGCACATCCCGGCTCAGTGGGCAAAGCCCACAGCGGTATTCTGCATATTTGCGACGAGGACGGTGTTGAGCAAAAGNCCGGTGAGGAGGGCATGATTTATTTCGAGCAGCCCGCAATGGCATTCGAATATCACAATGCACCAGAGAAAACCTCCAGCGCTACCCACCCGACTCATGCAAACTGGAGTTCACTCGGCGACGTGGGCTATGTCGACGGCGACGGCTATTTGTACCTTACTGACCGCAAGGCCTACATGATTATCTCCGGCGGGGTGAATATTTATCCGCGAGAAATCGAGGACACACTGATTTTGCATCCAGCTGTGGAGGACGTTGCGGTATTTGGCGTGCCCAATCCGGACTTTGGTGAAGAGGTTAAGGCGGTGGTACAACCAGCGCCAAATGTTATTCAAGACGCAGACTTAGTAGACGAGCTGATGGCCTTTGCAAAGCAGCACCTCGCGGCTTACAAACTCCCTCGATCCATCGACTTCACGGATGAACTGCCGAGATTGCCCACCGGGAAGTTGTACAAGCGCCTACTCAAAGATAAGTATTGGCCACAAAAGGACGGCTAAATTGGCCGTCCATCTCCGCCTTTAATCAGAACCGCAACACCGCCTGAGCTGCAGGCCGTTGTCGATAACGATCATCCCAAGCTAGCAGGCCTGGATGACTATTTATGACCTCGACCTTAGCGAAGCGCGCAAACTGCAGCGCAGACTGCAACGTGATGTCGGCTAACGACGCTTGCTCGCCGCCCAGCCAGTCACGGCCATCTGTAAGCAAATCCTGCAGATAATCCAAGGCTTGGCTCATAGATCCCAACAACTCTGCGGCTAATTCCGGGTCGGCGGGCAAACCTAGAGGCGAGTTCGTGGCATGCACATAGCGCCCGACAAAGTTCGCAAATCGTAGCTCCACCGTACGCTCGAGATCGTAGGCGAGCGCCTGAGTTGCTGCATCACCCTGCACTAGGGCTGATTCTGGTTGCACTGTCTCTAGAAAACGAATGATCGACAAGGATTCGAGCAAATAGCGACCTTCAGATAACTCCAACACCGGTAACGTTCCGAATGGATTACGCGCCAAATGTTCGGGTTCTCGGTGACGGCCTTTCAGGGTATTCACCACAATTTGCTCAACAGGTAGCACACTACCCGCGGCCTCGCGTTCGGCAATGTAGAGCATTACCTTGGTTGGATTCGGTGCCGCCGGCACCATATAAAGTTTCATAGCACTCCTCCCCTAACTGAATTGCAAAAGCAGCATAACCGCCTCAATGGGATTGAGGATAGTGGCAGAGTTCTGCCCACTGCTGTAACAATTCAGTCATCGCAATTGACATTCCGCGCCACCAGCCTAGCATTTCGCCACAGCTCGCCATTAGGCAGCGTCCGCTGAATTGAAAAGGGGAACCATGGCAGATTCGTCGAACCAGCGCTTTGACTACATCATTGTTGGCGCCGGCACCGCCGGTTGTGTTTTAGCCAATCGTTTGTCCCAGGACCCAAGCAAACAAGTGTTATTGCTCGAAGCGGGTAAAAAAGACAACTATTTTTGGATAGATATTCCAGTCGGTTACCTCTACACCATCGGCAACCCACGCACAGACTGGTGCTTTGAAACCGAGGCCGAGCCAGGGTTGAACGGCCGCAGCATCGGCTACGCCCGGGGCAAAGTTTTGGGTGGTTGTTCGTCCATTAACGCCATGATTTACATGCGTGGCCAACAATCTGATTTTGATCACTGGGCCGATCTTGGTAACCGTGGTTGGGGTTGGCAGGACGTATTACCGATCTTTCGGCGTTCCGAAAACTACCAACACGGCGCCGACGATTTTCACGGCGGCAACGGTGAGATGCGCGTAGAAGAGCGGCGCGTGAACTGGGAGATCTTGGATGCTTGGCGGGATGCCGCAGAAGAATGTGGGATTCCAAAGATCGATGAATTTAACCGTGGCGACAATTTCGGCAACGCGTATTTCCAAATGAATCAGCACAACGGCAAGCGCTGGAGCGCCGCGCGAGCATTTCTAGATCCTGTTAAGGAGCGCGCAAATCTGACGATTTTGACCGAGGCCAACGTGCGCAAGATCTGCTTCGACGATAACCCTGCCGAGCCCAGAGCCACGGGCGTTGCAGTATTACATGATGGCCAGGAGCACGTCTTTACTGCAAATAACGAGGTTATTTTAGCTGCCGGCGCCATAGCATCGCCCCAACTGTTGCAGTTGTCCGGAATCGGCGCATCCGAAGCACTGCATAAACACAGCATTGAAACGCTGATTGAACTGCCCGGGGTGGGCGAAAATCTTCAGGATCATCTGCAGATCCGCACAATTTATTCGGTGGATAATACGATTACCCTGAATCAACGGGCGCGTACCCCCTGGGGTATGGCGCTGATGGGCTTAGAGTATTTTCTACGCAAGACTGGCCCGCTGACGATGCCGCCGTCCCAGCTCGGCGCCTTTGCCAAAAGCGATCCGTCGCAACCCTCCGCCAATATGGAATGGCATGTACAGCCGTTGTCGCTGGATAAATTTGGTTCGCCATTGCACAAGTACAATGCAATCACACCATCAGTGTGCAACTTGCGGCCCTCAAGCCGCGGCACGGTGGCTCTGAAGTCCAACAAACCCGACGACCCACCAGCCATTGCACCGAACTATCTAAGCACTCAAGCCGACCTAGATGTCGCTGTTGCAGGCCTCAGGTTCACGCGCAAAATCATGGCCGCGCCTGCCCTTGCGGCCTTCAACCCCCAAGAGCTTAAGCCCGGACCTGAGGTGACTGCTGAAGAAGATTTGCAAGGGGCGGCAGGAGACCTAGGGACAACGATTTTTCACCCAGTGGGCACCTGTAAAATGGGTCCGCTTCACGATACTAGTGCTGTGGTGGACGACCAGTTGCGGGTACATGGCATCAAGGGTTTAAGGGTGATTGATGCGTCAGTCATGCCGACCATCACATCAGGCAACACCAATGCGCCTACGGTAATGATCGCCGAGCGCGGCGCAGATTTTATCCGCGAGGCCCATCGACACAGTCGTTAGTTGATTGCCCTCGTTAGCCCGTGTTGGATGCGCGCAACCACTGGGCAAAACGCTGGTTTCGGGGGTAGTAGCTAGCACTCCAGCCCAACCGCACCATTACCGTGTCTAAGGAAGGAATGATCATCACTACTTGGCCGCGATTGCCCGTGAACGCATAGGCGTCGGCGGGCAAATCAGGCCAGCGCAATTCTTTACCACCTCGATTCAACCACACCTGATAGCCATAGGCGGGNCCGTTGGCGCTGGTATTGGGCTGCATCAAGGCCTGCATGTAGCTGGTGCTGGCAATGCGCAGACCGTTCAGTTCACCCTGCCGTAAAAATACCTGACCTAAGCGCGCCCAATCCCGGGCTGACGCATAAATATTAGAACTGCCTACAAAAACCCCACTGGCGTCTGGCTCTAAGGTGGTATGCCGCATACCTAATGGCCACAGAATATCCTGATATAGGTGGTTGATCGCCTTTTGCGGTCCACCGACGCGTTGGCTGAACAATAGCGTTAGTAGATTGGTGGTGCCGGAGGAATAATAAAAGTGGGTGCCCGGCGAATGTTCTAGTGCACTTCGTATTGGCAAGGCAGAAGCCACCGGGTCCATAAACAACATGCGGGTGGCATCAGAGCCAGGCGCATAGACCTCGGCAAAATCAAGACCACTGCTCATTTGCAGCAAGTTTTCGATACTGATTTCTGACCTAGAATCATTAGCCCAGAGGGGAAACAACTGCTGCTCGGAGACCGACAACTGACCACGCATCTGCAACCAACCAAGCATAAGCGAGGTCAAACTCTTGCCCTGAGACCAACCCATGAGCGGGGTGTCAGAAGTGANACCCGGCGCATACGCTTCCGCTACAATCTGCCCGCCCTGAACCAGCACCAATGCACGGGTCTGTAAATCCTGTTGCGCATCCAAGGCCATAGATTGGGCCAGCACTGCGGCCAAACCCTCATCAGGCTCAGAAACCCGCGCTCCCAGAGGCCACAAGCTTTGTTTATCGACTGGGGGCGGAGCTGGCGGATTTAAGCGATCCAATAGGCCTGCAGAGTCTTGACCGGGCACGGGCTTGTCGAGGGTGCAGCCAAGCCCCTGCCGAAAAGTAGCCGAGGTTTGGGAAAACCCTAGCAGGTCTGCCGTGGCTCGGCCTTCCTCATCATTGAGCGTAATGGAGAGCCAGTCGGTGGCTGGGCTGTACGAGGCTAAATCGTCGCGTATCTGNGCTTCATCAAAGCCACTTAAATAGCGCCCAGAACAC
Organism: Gammaproteobacteria bacterium; assembly: GCA_002684495.1. Classification (GTDB taxonomy): domain Bacteria; phylum Pseudomonadota; class Gammaproteobacteria; order Pseudomonadales; family Azotimanducaceae; genus UBA4421. The sequence goes on from NYVG01000015.1 coordinate 180,265, forward strand.
GCTAGCTTGGCACCGATCCCTGTGCCCACTGCAATATTGGCAGAGAGGCTGGTGGGCGACATGCCTAGGGCTTGCAGGGCCAGCATCGCCAGCCCGATTAGACCGCCTATGAGCACCGTGACCCAAAGCAGAACTCTACGCATACTCGGGCCTGAAGCTTCCGGCTTCGGGGCTGCTTAGTTCGACTGACGTTCAGTCATTGCGCTGTAAGTCAGNACTTTAAAATCGTCCGCCAAGCGCGTTCGATGGGGAAGACTTTGAACCATGAACAACCCAATCAGCTGCTCTTCGGGGTCGATCCAAAAACGCGTCCCGGCGGCACCACCCCAGTTGTATTCACCGGCTGAACTGACTTCACCCACATCGCCCGGATTGAGCACCACACCAAAGCCAAGGCCGAATCCAGCCCCCCTGCCGCCAAAGCCCATGGGTAACTCGCCCAAGTGATTGGTGGTCATCAATTGAATAGTTTTTGGCGACAGTATGCGTACACCATCGAGCTCACCACCGTTCAATAACATCTGGCTAAAGCGCAGGTAATCCCGCGCCGTCGATATCAAGCCGCCGCCGCCACTTTCAAACTTACCACCGTAAATGTATCGAGCACTGGCAAACGCATCAGCCACTTCCAAGCCTTTACCGGTGGCAGGCGAAAAGAAATTGTTNGCATCCACACCCATGGGCTTGTACATCTGCGCTAACCGGTCTTTGTTGTCTTCATTGACTTGGAAGTCAGTATCGCGCATGTCTAACGGTGCGAAAATTCGCTGCTTAAGGAATTCACCGAAGCTCATGCCGGACAATACTTCAACCAATCGTCCTTGGACGTCTACCGATACGCTGTAGTGCCATTGCGAACCGGGATCGTATTGCAACGGCAACTGCCCGAGTGCTTTGGTAAATTCAGCTAAGGTCATGTCACCCAATAAACCGGCCTTACGGTACAGCTGATCCACTTCCGTATTACCAAATACACCATAAGTCATGCCTGCGGTATGACGCAGCAGATCGCGAATGGTCGGCTGGCGGGTGGGTTTACGCCACTCGCCTACTAGGCTGTCATCGCCACTGCCCACGGTACGACTGGTGGTGCCATCCGAAACAATATTGGTTCCGGCGGTAGAGGTTGCCACCTTAAGGTCGGCAAATTCAGGCATATACATGGCGATAGGATCATTAAGACGGAACTTGCCGTCTTCATAAAGCATCATCAAAGCCACGCCCGTGATCGGCTTCGACATAGAGTAGATTCGATAAATCGCATCATCCTCCATTGGACGGCCAGCCTCGCGGTCAGCCTGACCATAGGTCTGTTGATAGATAATTTTACCGTTGCGCATGACTACGCCCATGCCACCCACCATGGTGCCATCATCAACTTTGGCGTTCATAAACTCGGTAATTTTCGCTAGCCGCTCAGATGAATAGCCCTGGCGTTCCGGCTTAGATATGCCGATTTCCTTGGCTGCGACCGTTGAAGCGAAGGCCGTAAGCACAATCAGCGCAAACAATCGTTGTATACCTGTCCTCATATCTCTCCCTCTATGCAAAAAAATCGTTACCTAAGACGATCACTCTGTCAGTTGCCAAAGCGATACCGCAATTTCGCGACAAATGTGTCAATAACCGGATCGTTGAAACTATCAGACAACAAATCGTTGAGTTCAATTTCATCGGCGTCTGATTCTAGGGCATTGCGCAGCGAATTACCCCGGTTGTAAACCAAGAAAAAATCTGTGAGNGGCGCTATCTCCCAGCGATAGCGCAGTTGGGTTGTCAACAATCCAAGATTAAAGTCGTAACTGTCTTCCAAGCGTTGGGCCGCAACCAAATCCCCATCCCCAAGTGGCACCTCATAGAATCCGGTATCTGTGGCGCGCACCCCCGCCCACTGAAGGTTCCAACGCAACTGATGCCCCGGTGCTATAAACCAGTTAACGTCAAAACTNGGCTGCCATTCATTGGCCTCAAAGCGCCCAAAGTTGCGNCCGCCCTGATAAACCANCCAGCCATTGCGATTGCGGTACTTGAGGTCCATGTCGATGCTTACCGCGTCGATGGGCCTAATCGTAACGCCAAGACCAAAACTCTGACTCCAATCGCCGATGTGTTCGCGGATCCCCGAGGCAGATGCCGAATAACTAAACATACTATTGGCGTCGGTAGCCAAGTCGACCTCCCACCACCCACCCGCTTCAACGCGGTACGCGCCGTTGCCACGACTGTCCAGATCTTCATAGCGCGCTGGCAAATAGCCAATGCCCGTGCGTAAGGTATTTCTGCCAGGCAAAACCATTGACGAGCGCCAGAGAATGGCGCTGTCGGTTACCTGATTACGGTCAACGTTATATTGCTGAATGAGACTCAGTGTTGTCCGATAATTCGTTATCGCATCGCTGACGCGTTGTTGGTTATACAACATCACGTAGCGGAATCGCGCATAGTTATTGCGTCGCAAAAATCCTAGGTCATTAAAGTTGACGTTTTCATCCATATAATCGACTTCAAACTTATGACGCTGATTATTGGCATGGGCATACATCACATCGATCATGCCGCCATAGCCAAGTACGTCGTCTCGATCACTGTTTATCAATTGCAAGTCGGCCTTGAGTCGCCCTGAACCGGTGCCGTAGTGCGCGTCAATGCTGTGCACCGTCGCGTCATATAATGAGCCACCAACAAATGTGCCCATATAACCAACAGAGCGGCGAGATTCACCAACGTTTTCATAAACCAGACGCGCCACGGCAAAGTCTCTACCGGCGCCCTCTATGTCCACTGGCAGATTCGCTGTGTCGCGACCGCGCCATAAGATATCGTCTTCTACAGCCGCCAAGACACCATATCGAAGGTCACCCAGACCGCCGGTGGCTTTTACCGCACCCACGAGATCCGTCGGGGTGTCGCGCTCACCCACTTCGGCAGTAATACCCGCCGGCACCTCGAGTTGATTAGCTGTGCCGCCAATACGCCGAGTGTTTAGTAGCGAAACCGGTACGGGAATAAAGTCATTTAAGTAGGTACGCCGGGACGTAGTGGCATAGTCCTCGTTCAACGCAACTCGATAAATACTACTGAAGTCGTCTCGTGGCATGATGCTGAAGACCTCATTACCTTCAAGAAAAAACAGGCGTTTTTCCGGGAAAAATGTCTCACTGGCGGTTAAGTTCAGGACCACATCGTCAGCTTCCACCGCACCAAAATCTGGGTTCGCAGTGGCTGCAAGTTCTAATTTCGGCGACGGTTTCCAAGAAAAATCGATACCTACTTTGACGTCGGCATCGCTAGAGGTTTGATCGTAGGTTGCTGCGGCAAAGGGAATAACCGCAATTTGCGCACGCGGTTGCACGCCAACCACTTCGAGTTCATTTAATGCGGACACAAACCGTGCGGAGGACTGGGCATAACCAGGCCAGCCATAACTTTGATCGGTTGNAGAAATATTCCGCTTGGCCGCGAATCCGATGGTTCTGGGACCTTCCACTTCCGGCATATTCATCATCGACCAAGGCAAGAAAAATTCTACGCTCCAGCCGTTATCTGTAGTCGCTGACTTGCCCAGCCAAGGGCCATCCCAGTCCCGTTGAAAACGCCGCTCCGGTAGCACCTTGCCATCAGACAAACTGTCGCCAAGTGCAACGAAGAACCAATAGGCTACCAATGCTTCACCCGAGGCATCGATAGTGACACCAAAGGTATCCCGATCAAAAAAATCATCGCGTCGGGAGTAACGTTTTACCAGTGATTCCGGAGGTTGTTCCATCACTGAGCTGACGTACAAACCTTTTTCTGTTGCGAACAAACGCATTTGGGTGCCGTACTCCGCTGGAGTAAGCAAAGCTGGGATGGAGACCAACATGTTGTCGTAATATGGGAACTGCTGCCAAAGCGCTTCATCCACCTTGCCATCGATGACCACATCCACATCCGCTTCAGCAAGGGTTTGGATAGTCAGGCGATGCAGATCTACACCCGCCTCCTGACCAATGACCGTCTGGGGGCCCGCACTAGGGCGCGGTCTGGTGGTTACCGCCGGGAGCGAATTGTTTTGCTGCTGGGCCGGTTTTGCTTGGGCCAAGGCAGGCGTTGGTGTGACTACTCCAGCCGTACTGCTGGCACGCTGCGCGATAGCACGCTCGGCCCTCACAGCTGCAGAGGCGCCAGTTTGTGCAAGGTACCAAGCATCTGCGAAGCCGCGGGCTCGCACTTGGCGCAACAGTGCACGTGCACCAACTCCAAACCGCGGCAGCACCACGACCCTCGCAGGCGCTGTCGAGGCATTCGCACCTGCTGTCGCAGTCGGTATGACCCGCACTGTGACATCAAGCCCCAAATTCAAAAGCTTGTCGCGGGCCGTCTGTGCCGCTGCTTCGGCATTACTTTGCTTGCTGTAACTGCCGACTACAACGCCGGGTTCTGCAAACGCAAACGATGTGCAAAACCAGCACAGCAAAATGGCGACGGCGATTGCAAAACGGGGCAACGCTGTGCGGACGTACCCGGGCGATAAAAACATCGAGGAGTGATTCACGGTNCCTCTGAGCAAAACAAAACGAGCCATTTTGCGGTACTTCTCTTTGGATGAAAAGATGCCTACCATCATCTTTTATCGAATCGAGGGGACCACTATGACGATTTCAGCATCCACGACCGAGCAATTGCTGGTAGAACAACACGATCACGTTTTACTCATTACCCTAAACCGGCCCGACCGCCTGAATGCCATCAGCCGGGAGATGCTCAACGAACTCTCGGCCAAAGTCGTAGAAGCCGATAAAGATCCGGACATTCGTTGCATAGTGCTTACCGGCAATGGCAAGGGCTTTTGTTCCGGTCTGGACTTGATCGACACCAATGCACGCCGCAAGGACGGCGACGAAGACACCGCGAAAAAGCCGGGCGACAACCGGCCCACGCGGCGTCTGTTTGACCTACGAGATGCTCCAATTAACGTCATGTGGCACTGCGATACCCCTATTATCTGTGCCATTAACGGTGCCGCTGCAGGGTATGGGATGGACATGACCTTGCTGTGCGACATTCGCATCATGTCGGAAAACGCAAAACTTGCTGCGGTCACTGCCAAGCGCAATGTCGTACCGGAGAGTGGCGGTACGTGGCTGCTACCGAGATTAGTTGGCTGGGCCAAGGCCGCTGAACTGTACTATCGGGCGCGCACCGTAGACGCCACCGAAAGCCTTGAACTTGGCTTGGTAAATACCGTTGTAACCGCGGACGAACTGTTACCCACCGCTATGACTTGGGCGCAAGAAATCGCCGACAACGCGCCCATGGCAGTACAAACCACTAAACGCATGATGCGCATGGGTCTTGAAGAATCCTACGACACCGCAGTAGACCATTTAATGGTCCATCTTGCGGGGATGTTTCAGAGCGAAGACTTCGCCGAGGGCCTGAGCGCGTTTCTCGAAAAGCGTAAGCCAAACTTTACGGGGCGCTAGCGCCCCAATGCAACTTGCCTTCGCGGCTGGGCGCTACGCCCCCATGCAACTTTCCTTCGCGGCTGGGCGCTAAACTCTAAGGTAACTTTGCCTCGCGCTTGATAACCACAGCCCCCGCTGGATCAACCGCTCGGCCATGAACGATTTCATTATTCGCGTGGCCAAGCTGTTGCAGGGACATAGCCGCCTGCAGGGCTGAATAAAACCCTTGAGCATCCTGAGCTTGATTAACGCTTTGCTTCGCCAAGCGCAGGCCCATGCTGGGTCGTTGAGTAATGCGTGCAGCCAACTGATCAGTAAATTCAGACAACTCTTCGTTCGCAACAACGTGATTCACCATGCCACACGACTGGGCTTCTTGAGCGGTCATGCGCCCACCCGTAAATAGCAGTTCTTTGGCTTTACGCGGGCCAAATTCCCAAGGATGGGCAAAATACTCAACCCCATTAACCCCAAAGGCCACCACCGGATCAGAAAATGTAGTTTCGGTAGTCGCGACAATTAGGTCACAAACCCATATCAACATCAGACCACCAGCAATAACCTTACCCTGCACCTCCGCGATAGTCGGTTTCGGCAAATTGCGCCAGCGCCAACACAGTCCCAGATAAATTTCCTCCTCAAGCGCTTGGCGCCCCTCAGCACCGGGCTTCGCGAATCCGCCCCAGTTGGTAACCGGCGAAAATTCATCCATTTCACTGCGATCGGCTAAGTCATGACCTGATGAAAAATGTGGACCATTGGCAGCCAGGACCACTACTTTGACCTCATCATCTTGTGCCGCAAGATCGAAGGCGTCGTTAAGCTCATAGAGCATTGCTTTATCTTGCGCGTTGCGCACATCAGCACGATCTAAGGTAATGCGGGCAACCCCATCGTTTACCGCGTAGTTCACCCTCGAAAAATCAGTCACGTTCCACCCCCTTTAACAAAGCTGTTTCAGGTCAACTAAGACCCTGCCATCCATGTCCAACTGAAAATGAATTTACCCGCGAGTTTTACCACATTTATCTCTAAACTAATCACCCATGTGCAGGGAGGGAATATGCCAGTTCTATCTGTTTTAGATCTTTCACCAATAACCGCCGGAGCCAGTCCGGGCCAAGCGTTGGATAATAGTCTGCGCCTAGCCCAGCATACGGAAGCTCTGGGTTACCACCGTTACTGGGTTGCTGAACATCACAATATGCCCGGCATTGCCAGCGCCGCTACGGCGGTGGTTATCGGACACATAGCCGGTGGCACCACAAAGTTACGTGTGGGTTCTGGTGGCATCATGCTGCCTAACCACTCACCCCTAATGGTGGCTGAGCAATTTGGCACCCTGGCAGCGCTGTATCCCAACCGCATAGACCTCGGGTTAGGCCGCGCCCCAGGCACAGATGGTGTCACCGCCCACGCGCTACGCAGAACCTTGCACAGTGATCCCAATCAATTCCCCCAAGACGTACTGGAACTCAAAGGCTATCTCGCCGACGCCCAGGACAATCAGAAAGTGTTGGCCATTCCAGGACAGGGTTCCCACGTACCACTGTATATTTTGGGGTCGAGCTTATTTGGCGCGCAATTAGCGGCCATTCTGGGGCTACCTTTCGCATTTGCATCGCACTTTGCACCCGCTGCAATGATGCGCGCGATCGCTCTATACCGTGAAGAGTTCACGCCATCCGAGCAGTTGCAAAAACCCTATGTGATGTTGGGCTATAACATCTGTGCCGCTGATACCGAGGCCGAAGCATGGCATTTGCGCACCTCAGGGCTGCGGGCACTATTGAATTTACGCCAAGGGCGCCCTGGTCCGTTACCCGCACCCATCGACAACTTTGAAGCGACTCTGAGCGCAACCGAACAAAGTATTCTTGCCCAATCAGATGCCGCTGCAGCGGTGGGCAATTTCGATCAGGTGCGTAACCAGGTTGCCGCATTTGTTGCGCAAACTCAGGTGGATGAGTTAATCATCACATCGCAGATTTTCGATCACGATGCGCGCTGCCACAGCTACAGTATTGCCTACGAGGCTTGCACGAATATTGAAATGGGCGCCGTTGCCCAGGCGCATTAAGGTCGAGTTATGTCGCGATCAGCGGTTAGAGCATTGCTGGCGTCGCAGCTGATTCTACGACGCCATACTCCTTGCCCAATAGCAATGCCTAGTGCTGCACCTGAGTCAGTGCTGCTATAGGGTTGGATTGATAAGAAACTTCTTGCCTGTAGCCTGCAAAGCATAGGTTTGCAAGACATCCACCTGCAGCGCTTGGGCGAGTGAAATTTCCTCGGTATAGCTGCTGGCAAATGTGGTTTTGATCTCATCAGCCACACGTTGACGCAATCCCTGAGCGCGCTCAGGTCCGATTTCTTGCAGAAACGGTGTCAACAGCCAACCACCGAGGCTCCATTGCATACCGTAACTGCGGGTAAGCGTCGTGGGACGTCGTTCTAGTCCGCCGTAGATGTAGACTTGCTTATTCTGAGTAGAACCATAGCGGCTGTATTCTGTAGCCGTCTGATTTGCTGCGGCTTCCATGGCGATCAATATTTGGTTGGCCAACTCACCACCGCCGGTAGCATCAAACGCCATGTATGCACCAGTCTCAGCAATTGCTGCGGTGAGGTCTGCAACAAAGGAGTCTTGGCTGGAATCACATACATGACTGGCGCCAATGCCGCGTAACAGTTCAGCTTGCTCGGGCTTGCGCACAATATTCACTAACGCCACACNGTCATTGAGACAAATCTTTTGCAGCATCTGACCAAGATTAGACGCGGCGGCCGTATGGATCAGTGCGGTGAAGCCTTCGTGCTTCATGGTCTCAACCATGCCCAGCGCAGTAAGCGGATTGACGAAGCAGGATGCGCTCTCGCGGGGTGTAACGCCGTCATGCATAGCCAGACACTGGCTAACATGCAGGGTGCGGTATTCACCGTACATTGCGCCACCAAGCACTCCCACAGTCTTACCCAGCAATGCCTGCGCTTCGGGGCTATCTCCTGCAGCGATCACCACACCACCGGCTTCATTACCTACCGGCATGGACTCATCCCAACGNGCTTTCAGATGCGGCAGGATTCCCGCAGGTACTTCAGCGGTGATTGCTGGATTGTCATCGCTGCCTACTTGCTTCGCAGTGGATACGTCGGCCATACCTAACAGCAGCCCCAGATCTGAGGGATTTATTGGCGAAGCCTCAACACGAACAACCACTTGCTCGGGCTTCGGAGGCGCCGTTGGAACATCAACAAGATTCAGTTTAAGTTCGCCCGCCGAGGTAACCTCGGTACGCAGTTGACGACCAGTGCTTGGTAAATCGCTCATGTGCTCTCCCGTAATTTAAGCGTGATAATGGCTGCGCAGCATACAGTAAGATAACGACTGCGCATGCCCTATTAGAAAAACAACCTGCTGTCATAACCCTAGCTCACGCAAAACCAGCAAAATCTAAACNGCATCGCTATACTTATACTGAACCGTCAANGCCCTGAACGTATTTGCAATCTCTGAGCAAATCACAAAACCGATGCAATCNCTGAGCAAATCACAAATCCGACAATTGTTCCCTGACTGTTCGGCCGCCGATTTGGCGCTGCCGGACCTCAGGCACGTTGATTGGGGCGTACTGGATTACTTTGGCTGGCTGCATACCGCTGGCCACTCAGGTTTTGTGGTGTTCGCCGACAGCGACGGCCTAAAGGGCATGCGCCTGCGCCGCAGCATAAATACCACGTCTCGCCCAAGGACCCATATGTGCTCTTGGTGCCATCATGTTTACCGTAGCCGCGGTACTGCGTTGTTCAGCACTACCGTTCATGGCAGCGATGGGCGACGTTTTATTGGCAACCATATCTGCCGAAACTTAGATTGCAGCCTGCGCATTCGTAATCTGGTATCAGATCCGCCCACTTATCTGCCCGAAACATTGCACATTGAGCACAAATCGAAGCGACTGCGGAATGCGGTAAAAGCTTTTATGGTCAGAGCGAACGTGNGCGCTTAAACTAGACAGCTTTTAGACGGTTCGCTAAAAGCGGCCGCTGCTTGGCAAATCATTCAGCATCGCCCCCGCCATGGGGCATACTCGATGACCTAGCGAAATTACTTAGTTGATAACAAGAGGTCGGTAAATGGACTTACAGGCATTTAGAGAAGAAACCCGGGATTGGCTCGAAAGCAACTGTCCACAGAGCGTGCGCATCGGCGCCGTGCACTTCGAGGACGCATACGAGCTCTATCAAACCGACGAGGCTCTAGAATGGCGTGATCGTGCTGCTGTGCGNGGCTGGACTGCACCAGCATGGCCGAGTCAGTACGGTGGCGGTGGCCTGAGCCGTGAACAACACCAAGTGCTAGCAGAGGAAATGGCGCGCATCAAAGCGATTCCNCCCGCCACGGGTATGGGGCTGGCCATGATTGGGCCGACTATTTTGGAAATGGGTACCGAAGAACAGCGGCAGCGGCATATTCCACGCATCGTTAGTGGCGAAGCTCAATGGTGCCAAGGCTATTCAGAACCCGGTGCTGGATCGGACCTAGCCGGATTGCAAACTAAGGCGGTACTGGAGGGCGACGAATTTATTATCAACGGCCAGAAGATCTGGACCAGTGGTGCACAGTACGCTAACTGGATGTTCGCCTTGGTAAGGACTGATCCAGACGCACCGAAGCATGAAGGCATTAGTTTTGTCCTGCTGTCTATGGATCAGCCCGGGGTAACCGTTAAACCCATTAAATTGATTTCTGGCTCATCACCCTTTTGCGAAACGTTCTTCGACAACGCGGTAGCGAAGCGCGAAGACTTAATCGGCGAGCTAAACCAGGGCTGGACAGTGGGCAAGCGCCTCTTGCAGTACGAGCGCAATGCCACCACTCGCAGCAAACCAAAAAATGACGACAAGAAGAAANCTGCGGCCAAGCCACAGGCTAACCCCTATGCTGAGATCGCGAAAAAATACGTCGGTGTTGATGTCCAAGGTCGCATTAACGACGACGCCAGTCGCGAAGATGTCCTAGATCAGATTATGGCAGAGCGCGCTCTAGCGCTTACTACCCGCCGCGTAGTGGAAGAGAGTAAATCCACAGGCGCCCCGGGTGCCGCAACATCAATTTTCAAATTGGTGGGATCTTCGCTATCGCGCTCTGGCTCCGAACTGAAGTCACGATTACGCGGCACCGCCGGACTGGTCTGGGAAAGCAACGAATTCAGCACAGACGAACTGGAATCCACCCGCAACTGGTTACGTGACCGGGCGGTAACGATTTACGGCGGTACCAACGAGGTGCAGCAGAACATCATCGCCAAACGCGTATTGGGTCTTCCCGACTAGCAACCACAGGGCTNACCGTCTGCGACCGCAAATGCGCGGTTCGTAGGCGATTACCGAGCCTCAGGCTCGCCCACCCTGCATCTCCTAGTGCTTTAGAGCTTCTGCGTCCGCGTGATAAATCAATTCACCATTACCAACCGTCAATAGCACCCTAGTATCGGCAACCCGATCAAACACCCCGCGCCACGGTTTCTGCAGCACGCAGATATCTGCATCACTACCAACAGTAATTCTACGGGGCGCGCCGGTAAGGCTGTGGGGTTGACGCAAATAGCTCACTAGCGCCGACTCTGCGGCAATGCCTTCATCAGCACCAATTATCTTGCCTTCACGGGTTCTACGCTCAGTGGCGGCATGGATCACTTGCCAGGGATTTAGCGGCCCATAGGGGGCGTCGCTACTCACCACAACATTAATGCCGGCGGCGGCTATGCTGGCATGGCGATACAGATGATCGATCTCATGACCGCTCAACGTCTTTAGGTAACGCTCTCCGCGCTGCCACAAAAATCCAGGCTGAGTGACCACTGATACACCGCTGTCGCGTAATAGCGGCATAACCTCGTCAAATACCACCGACGCATGTTCGATCCGATCACGCGGGTCCGACTCAACGGCTTGCAGAGCGCTGAGTGCAAACAGCAGTTCAACATGGGTGACGCAATGAAACGCAAACGAGCGGCCCGCTGCCCGCGCCCGCGCTAAACGCGCAATTAAATCCGGCAACGGCGGCAGCGCATCCTCATCGAGTATCACTTTTAAAGGGCCGGTACACAGTTCATCACCCCCCATCAGCAGTAGCCGCTGGCGTAAAACCCCTTGGCTGTGCCAGTCGGCAAAGCGGGCCGCGGTTGCGTCTGTATTGGTCGCGGAGGTATCGGTAAAACCGGTAATGCCATAACCCGAAAGTTCATCGGATAGCGCTTTGATATCGGTGACAAGATCACTGGCAAGGCGCTCTCGGAGCCAATCATCCAATCGAAATAATCGACCGGTGACCACGCCTTTAGCATCCACTTCCACACCGGGCTGGCTGGCATGGGCTTGCAGTTCGATACGCTCCACAGCGGCAGAATTTAGCATCCATACTTTGCCGCTACGGTGCTGAATCCGCACCGGACGTTGATCAATCAACCCATCAAGCTGCCCACGCAACAATTCTCCAGCTATGGATTCATCATAGTTCACCCCGCGCAACCAGCCGTCTCCGGGATGCTGCTGCAAAACCTGGCGCAATGCTTGTGCATCTGCAACCCCCACATCACCGCAATCAACAGAGTTGGCCCAGGCGGCTGTTGCAAGAAAGTGCATGTGGTGATCGTGCAGGCCGGGCAACACCGCCCCACCCTTGGCATCGAGTACCCGCTCACCGGTTCGTGGGATCAGGCCTGATGCAATTTCGTCGATATGCTGATCAAACCGAATATCGACTATGCGGCCCTCTAGATCTGCATTAACAATTAACATCGTAAATTCGGATATTTAGTTGAACTTGCCAAAACACCACCACTGTCCCGTATCCAGTTGACGCAGAACTCTGCTGCTCGGAATAACGAAAAATCTACCACACCGCCCATCTGTCGCTGGCGCAATTGCAAGATAATCAGCGCGCCCATCAATCCACTGAGCGGATCAGCGATGGCATCAGCGATAAANCCGGGCTGTTGCCGGTCGNTCAATGCACANGCCCCAGCCGCGATGGCGACATCGTCGCCAAAGCCAACCCAGTTCCCATAAGGCATCTGCCGGCCGTAGGCGGTCAGTGACAGCCACAACTGTGACGGCGCCGCTATGCGCGTGCTGTTTTGCAGGCTCTCACGATCCAATCCTAGGGCGCGCAAGGCGCGCGGTCTGGAGCCTTCAATAACCACATCGGCGCTAGCCAGCAGTTCACCCAGAGTCTGCAACTCTTTGGCATCGGCAAAATCGAAGTGACGCAACTCTTTGGCTTTATGCAGGGCGTTAAAATGCATTGGGCTGCCCTCTCTTGCCCCATCCGGCCGCTGTATTGATTCGACTTTGATGACACGAAAACCGCATTGCTGTAATAGATGAGAACAAAGAGGCCCAGCCCAGAGTGCTGATAAATCGACGACTAGAGGGGCCGAGGACATAGTACCTGATGCATCATTAAGCTCATCGAAACACTCAGGGGTGTGGGCCTCATTGGGTGTTGCAACCGCAAGACCCATCAGACGCCCACGCTCAAGCAACGGTATGGTGGCCCGGTCTGCCACCTTCGCAGCCAGTTGCGGCCAATCTGCCGCTGGTTGTTCAAGCCATGCCGGCAGCAGCGACCAATCTTCTACACGGGCAAGGTTTATGGCGATATATCCATCGCGAGTAGGCAAAAGGCGGCATGAACTGTTAGCGGAGGTTTGTCCTTGCGGCACGATGCTTAACTCAGTGGCGCGTTCCCAGAGTAAGTCCGAGCCTGAACTGCCCGCTAATAAATTGTTATGAAATACACGTAGCCCGTGCAGTAGTGTGTNAGCGCATTCATTGAAATCGCGGACAGGTATACTGCGTATATCTGAGAGGCATCGAGCTATGGACGCATCAGCCAAAATCTATTCCCCCAAGGAGCTGCAGCAAACCCTTACCTCAGCTCTACGCTCCGAAGANTTGAGTGTCGGGCACGGGCAGGATTGCGTGATTGTGGATACGCGCACTTTGCGAAACCCCTTGGATCTGCCGCTGTTACCTAATTGTCCGTTAATCGCGTTGCACACAGATTCTGTCTCCCATCCAACCAATGCTATTTTGTCCCATTTCGATTGCGTAGCAACCGCAGCGGAGCTGGAACAGCTACTGCAGAGTATTCGCGATCAACCTGTGGCAGCAACAACCCTGTGTCATCTGTTGCGGCAAAGCCAGAGTTTGACCGTCGAACAGGCACTGAACGCCGAGTCCATGGCCTATGGTTTACTTCAGTCCAGTGACGGATTTCGCTCTTGGTTGGCGTCCCAGTCTAAGCACCCTCACCCACCGAGCAGTGATCCCGTGGTACTGATAGAGCGAGCGGATAACGAATTACTGATATCACTGAATCGGCCTGAGCAACACAACGCCTATAACGAACAAATGCGCGACGAGTTATCTGCAGCACTGCAACTCGCTGTCGCCGACTCGAGCATTCGCCGGGTCATTCTGCGTGGTGCGGGAGCCTCGTTCAGTGCTGGCGGTGATTTAACGGAATTCGGCTCTGTAACGGATGCGGGGGTCGCACACATCGCCCGCACGACTCGCAGCCCGGCACTACTATTAAGCAGAATCAGCGATCGGGTAACGGTCGAAGTTCAAGGCGCATGTATCGGCGCGGGCATTGAGCTGCCGGCTTTTTGCGCCCATATACACGCCCACAANGATGCCTATTTCCGCCTACCAGAGGTTGCTCTGGGCNTNATCCCCGGCGCCGGTGGCACCGTCAGCATCAGCCGTAGAATCGGCCGCCAAGCCACAGCCAAACTCGCGCTGACGAGCCAAACCCTTGATGCACAACAAGCACTTGGGCTCGGCCTAATCAACCAAGTGGACTAAGACTGCGCTGCCGCTAGGTCAGTACGCACAACTCGTCGCAGTAACTTTCCGGTCTCGTTGTAGGGTAACTCGGACCAGATCTGGATCAATTCAGGCACCCGTGAGCTGCGTAGCCGTTCTTTAACGTAGTCTTGCAGTTCTGCGGTGTCGATGGTCGCACCGACTTTGGCGACCACTGCTGCAGCCACGGCTTCACCCCACTGGTCGCTGGGCACGCCAACTACCGCAACATCAGCCACCGCTGGATGCGTCAACATGACGTCTTCAATCTCGCCCGGCGAGAGATTTTCGCCACCGCGCACAATCACATCATCCGCACGACCTTCGAGAAATAGATAGCCGTCTGCATCCATGCTGCCGGCGTCGCGAGTCGGGAACCAGCCCTCGCTATCNGTNACCGACCCNCGNCCNTCGTACTCGCCTGAGACTTGTTCGCCACGCACATAAATTTCACCGCGTTCGCCTGCAGGAACTTGTTGANCGTCTTCATCACGAATTTCGATCTCTACTCCCGGCAACGGCTGCCCTACCGAAACCAGACGTCTGCGTTCTTGTTCCGAGGTTGCTGCGGCGGCTTTACGGTGCTCTTCTGGACCCAGTACACAGATGGTAGAACTGGTCTCGGTAAGACCATAGGCGTTAGAAAAATCTGTATTCGGGAACAGGGTCATGGCTTTTTCGATAACGCTTAACGGCATCTTGCCGCCGCCGTAGGAAAGGCTCGCCAGATGGGGTAAGCCGGCATCTTCTGCGCCCTCGGCTTCTAGGCTTTCAACAATCCGCGCGAGCATCGTTGGCACAACAAACGCGGTGCTGACCTTATGCTTGCGCGCCAGTTCGATCCACGCCTCGGCGCTGAAATTCGGTAGCTGCACTACGTGCCGCCCGGAGTACACCGAACTCATAATCGCGGCAATACCGGCGATGTGATAAGGCGGCACGCACACTAGCGCGACATCCTCCTCGGTAGCCCCGGCAAACTCTACTGAGCCTAGAATGTATGAAACTAAATGCTTGTGACGTAATACCGCGGCCTTGGGCTCGCCNGTAGTGCCGCTGGTAAATAGCAACACTGCTATTTCTTCAGGATCCATGGCCCAGGATTCGTCAGNCGCGTTGGCATGCTGGGCGTCATCCAAAAAACTCTCCGTACTGACGGCCTGCACATCAGCGACGGCNCCCAAAGCACTCAGTCGTGAATCTTCCGTCACCAGATAAGCCGGTGTGACCCGGGCTAACAGCGCTTGAATTTCACCATCCGTAAGCCGGTAGTTTAACGGCACATAGGGCACACCAGCCCATGCACTGGCAAACAAACTCAGCGGCGTTCCAAGGTTACTAACATCGAGTTTCACTAACCGCTCAGCGCCACTGTTGCGGATGCTGTCGGCCCTTTGGCGCGCAGCGTCAAATAACTGTTGGTAGGTAAAGCTGGCACCAGTGCTGCCGTCGGTAAATGCCGGGCGCTCGGGAAAGGCCGCACTGGCCATTTCCAGTAACATCATTACGTTCATGGCTGCGCCTAATCAGTTTTGGGAAGCTTTTTCGTATCCTTCTGCAGCAATAGCTTGCCGTTGGCGGCGAGACTACCGTCGCCACTTTTGACACACAGAACTTCTAGCGTCTCCGCTTCGTCAATGTAGCGTTTCCCCATAGCAACACCCACTGCGTGATCCGGATGCACTTCGCCACTTGGNGTAACCGCCTCTCCTGCATCTACCATGGCAACACCACCGCAACTCATCTCCAGCTCTGTATCCGGCGCGATGACCACCATGATCTCGCCGTCACACACTGTNCTCTTTAACCGAGCGCCCATTTTCAATGCTGCCACTAGATAACCTCCTGTAAATATTGTTTGTTTTTCAGCTACTAATTCTAGGCACTCTGACAACCGTTGACAAAGGGCCATGTAAACGCGATGTTGCGACACCAATTAACACACCAAGGAGAGCATCTTGCGTATATCAATTTCTATCGGTTCCGCTTACTACAACGGCGAGGAATGGGACCAATTAGTTGAATACACACAGGCNGCTGACCGNATGGGCGTTCACGAAGCCTGGTCTGCTGAAGCTTGGGGCATGGATGCCATTGTTCCTCTCGCCTATTTGGCTGCGAAGACCGAGAACCTGCGCTTGGGTACCGGGATAATGCAGATCAGTTCACGGGTACCGTCAATGATCGCAATGACCGCCCAAAGCTTGGACACCGTGTCCAACGGCCGCTTCAATCTTGGCCTAGGAGTGAGCGGACCTCAGGTTGTAGAAGGCTTACACGGCGCGAAATTCGCCAAGCCACTCTCGCGCCTACGCGAATGCGTGGACATCCTGCGTTTGGGCTTGGGCGGCGAAAAACTTCAATATGATGGTGAACATTATGTTCTGCCTCGACCCGGCGGTGAGGGCAAGCCGATTCGTCTGTCGCAGCCTCCGCGCCCCAACCTTCCCATATATCTTGCAACACTAGGACCTAAGTCGCTGCAAATGACGGGCGAGGTTGCAGACGGCTGGCTGGGCACATGTTTTATGCCAGAGGCGGGCCACGTCTTTCTCGACGATCTGGAAGCAGGCACCAAGAGTGCCGGTCGCAGTCTCAAAGACATCGATATCCAAACCGGCGGTTACTTTGAAATCAGTGATGATGTGGAACGCTTGGTTGCTGAGCGTAAGCCGGCCATGGCGTTTACCTTAGGCGCCATGGGGTCGGCTAAGACTAACTTCTATAACGACGCCTATTGCCGTGCCGGCTATGAGGATGATGCGAAAGCCGTGCAAAGCCTTTGGATAGAGGGTAAGCGCGACCAAGCGATCGCCCGGGTGCCCGACGAGATGGTATTGCTGACTAATTTCATCGGCACCGAGGACATGGTTCGAGCACGCTTACGCGCATTCCGCGACGCGGGAGTAAATACTGTGCGACTGGGTACCGGTGGCAAGAGCTGGTCCGAACGCACCGCTGCCTTAGAAGAAGCCACTGCTTTGGTGTTAAACGAAACCGCTAGCTGGTAACCGTTCTAACAGGGTAAGAGCCTAGGCTCTTACCCTGCCANTCGCATAAAGTTAGGCNGGCGCTATTACTGGCCAGCCGCCTGACCNGCCTCGCCAAGCGCTTCCAAATCNCGATAGCGAATTGCACCAAACAGCATTTCATCAAAAGATTGCTCACCCCATGGCACGGCCCGGTTGGCATCTGGGTTAGCCGGATTGCGTGCTGAGTTGTCCCACCAGGTCCGATGCACAATGCGGGTACCGGCNGGCAAACGCTTCGGTTGCTCAAGGGTATAAGTGGTTTGCCAGTTAAAATCGTAGCGCGGCACGGACAACAACTTCTCCACCCGCCCATCGGGGTAGTGGGCGACAAATTCCGAGGCCTTGCCACGATAGTGGGCGTGGGGCAGCAAACTGTAGACCAATATATCTCTGTCGATCACCCGCTGTGCCAAATCGCTGTGGTTGTCGGCGCCGGCCGGTATGTTGATGCGCGGATTCAGCAAAATCATCGACTGCAGTTCATGCTCGGGCTTATCTTTGTGNAGGTAGAGGCCAATTTGTGACGCATCGGTNGTCGCTCTACCGGACGTGGTGTAATGCATCTGGAACTCAATAGTGGCGTCAGCGGGTAATAGAACCCCGGTTTTAGCTGGAAAGGGGTCGCCCTTATCTCCGGGCACATACCCACCTAAACCGCCACCAGTACCGCGCTTGAGACGCCCAGCGCGCCGACCCTCAGTTTCCAATTCACCGAAGGTGGTAATGACATGATGCAATACTGCACGATCCCCTGGGATAATTTCTGCGGCCTTAACCCATGCGTCCGCGGTCAACGGGTTTTGCACCATCTTATACTTATAGTCCACAACGCCGGTCGCAGGCACCTGCTCCGGTGGAATTTCAATAATTACATCAGGCTCACCCATCGCCCATTGTGGCCAGTGNCGTTNCATGGCCGCGAGTAAATCTGCACCGTCGCCTCTGGGCGCTCCAGCTTCAATCCAATGCACCAATGTTCTGATTTCTTCGTCGCTCAGACTGCGGTTATTGCTGAAACTGCCAACGTGGGGGTCCGCATGCCAAGGCGGCATTCTCTGGGTGCGCACAACCTCGCGAATCATGGGCGCAAATCCCCGAACCATATTGTAGTCGCTCATGGCCCAAGGCCCGATGCCGCCCTCTCTGTGNCAGCTCACGCAGTTTTCAGCCAACATCGGCGCGATGGTTTCAGCATAGGAAATATTCGCGTGCTGGGACCGATCCACCAATTCNGGATAATCAATCGTACAATTCGCNGCCTCTCCAANAGGCGCAGCAGATTGCTGAGCGCCAACGCGGTTGGNTGCCGGTACACCGGTGAGTTGCGCGATCGCCTTATGCGCGCCGACCATGTCACCGCGATAAACTAGTCGCCAGCCCTTGGGATCAATAACCAAGACCTCNCCTGCTGCTGTCAAGCTCAGAGATTCACCAATAATTTGCGTGGTATCCATCAGCACGGGGGTCTGCAGTGCCGCGGCGGCAGCCGCGCCGAGGATATCGTCGCGACGATCCAGTAGATCTGAATTAACGAGCAGTACTTGCAGGTGGTCTGCAGCCAAGCCACTTTGCAGCGCCTGTAGCCNCTGAGCAGTANGAGCGGCCCGCTCACAACGACTGTTGTGGGCCATCACCGCAACCGCCTTAACATCTGCAAAATAGTAAAGCTCGCTGGAACCACCGTTGTGATCCATCAAGCGAAAATTATCGACGCGATCACCCACCTCAAGCGCCCAAACAGCAGGCGTTCCAATTAATCCGAGCAGCAGAGCGCCACGCATAACCGCGCGCAAAACCATGTCTTTATAAGCCACGTTAGTTCACCTCTCTCTTATCCCACCCCTGAGCTTACCGATAATTATCGAAAATTGGCAGAGCATGNAAAAGCCAGCTGCGCCCCNCCNCNNNACATCNATTNGTAGGATTGCCAGCCCTNCTAATTAACCTCGGCCCAAGGTCTGTAAATTTTCCTCATGCTTGGCTCGATCAACTTGATACATAGAAATGCACAGAATCATNAGNGACCAAAGCAGTATCACCACCGGCACATAAATGGTNGCTAAATCATGGACGACNGATACTGGTACCTGATCTGGTGTCACACCTTCTGGAAACTCGCTNTAGGTCAGCAGCAGTCCCGCTGCGACCACGCCGATTCCTTGAGTGGTCTTGCGGATAAAGGTCACCGAGGCGAAAAACACACCCTCGCTNCGTTTATTGGTTCTCACCTCAGCGTCTTCCACTAAATCNGCGATCATTGATGAGCCCAATGTCTGNTAAACGATAATGAGNGCCACATCCACCACGATGATGCCTAAGTAGAGCGGAAACAAAATGGGGTCGCCATTTTCCGGCATCAGGTCGAATAAACGCAGCACAATGGGTGCTGGGTTGACGGTAAACGCCAGTATTCCTACCGCAATGGCGCCGCGCTTCTTACCNAGTGTTTTGGAGATCATCGGAGAGATAAGNAGCGCCAGCACCGCAGAGATGACNACGCTTGCAGAGATATAACCNATCTGCTGGGNCGTGAAGCCCCANAGAAAGGTATAAAGTAGATAGGCGAGGGACGCCACCATACCGGTGGCTACTGCACCACACATGGCAGATAAAAATAACGCCGCGAACGAACGAGTTGCCAAAGTGTCAAAAATTTCCCGGTAGATGGTACGAATAGACAGCTCGCGCTTAGGCGGGGGTGCCTTGAGATTAGGTATAATCCNATGGGTACCCAATGCCGACACCATAATGGCAACAAAGATAAATCCCGCCGCCACAAATCCCATTTGCTGATAACCTGCAATATTGAACATGCCATCGCTGATCTCAGCTGTTGGCACGAGTAGCACTAATGTTGCCACCGTAGCCATTATGGTGCCGCCAGACCAGCCAAAAAAGAAGCGATAGCTCAACAACGAGGTTCGTTCATCATAGTCGTCGGTCATTTCCGCAACTAAGGCCGAGCTTGGNATCTCGTAGACAGTAATCAGCGTTCGCACCAAGATGGAAATAGCAACCAGAAACGGGAACAGCTCGTCGCCACTAAGCTGACCGGGNGGATTCCATAAAAAGAAATAGCAGAGGGTTACCGGCACCGCAGCACCGTACATATATGGATGCCGACGACCCCATCGAGTGCGCGTGTTATCCGAAAAAAAACCAATAAGTGGGTCACTGATGGCATCGAATACCAAGGCAATGGCCAGCGCGGTGCTGACTAGGGAGGCACTAACGCCCATCACTTGGCTGTAAAAAAACAACAAAAAATAGTCAAAGCCGTTATTTTTTACGCCAAAGGCTACGGACCCAAATCCGTAGGCCAATTTATTACCCAAACCGATTCGTATTGAACTCAAGTTACCCCCTATCGTTGTGTCGTTTTGTTCAGTGTTTTTTCAATTTACTTCGATTAAGCGGCGCGCTTGCCAAATCCGCCAAAGCGACTAGGGTGCATGTCGTAGCAGTATTGAGCAACTACAAAGTCAATCGCGACACGCTAAGATAGAGCCCACTAGAAACATTACAGAACTAAGGAAATGACATGTCTGATCGCCTTGCAGGAAAAGTCGCACTTATCACCGGCGGTACCAGTGGTATAGGCGCAGCAACAGCACAACTGTTCGCCGCTGAAGGCGCAACCGTGGTCATTAGCGGCCGGTCGGTGGAAAAAGGCAGTGCGCTGGCGGACGAGCTTGGGGCCGCGGTGAGTTTTTGCGAATCTGATGTCACCCAGGAAGCTGACATTGCCAAGGCGGTAGATTTTACAACTGCCCAGCACGGCAAACTGGATATTTTATTTAACAACGCCGGAGGCCCAGTAGGCGCGCCGTTGGACAAACTCACCCAAGAGCATATCGATTACGGTGTGCATCTGCTGCTGTCCAGTGTCATTCTCGGCACCCGCTATGTGATAGAGCCCATGAAAGCCGCTGGTGGCGGCTGCATTATTAACAACTCGAGCATCGCCGCACTGCGCTATCGGCAGGGTGACCCACTGTATTCNGCGCTAAAAGCTGCGGTAACCCACTTCACCAAGATGTCGGGAATAGAGTTGGGGGCTGATAACATCCGGGTCAATTCGATTTCTCCGGGCGCCATTGCTACACCAATCTTTTGGGGCGGCTCAGGTCGAGCAAATAGACTGAGTGACGAAGACAACGCACGCAAAATGGAGAAGCTGCAACAAAACCTTGCGCGCTCTGTGCCGCTGGGTAAAACCGGTCTGGCAGAGGACATCGCTGAGGCGGCGCTGTATCTAGCGAGTGAGGCTGGGCGCTTTGTGAACTGCCATGATCTGGTAGTCGATGCTGGTAGAACATCAATGTTTAATGAGCCGGCGAGCTAGCGCTCCTGCACAGAGGTAAGTTCGAAGGACCACCAATGCACCGCGCGGGGTAGGTTGAGGCCGCGACCGGTTTTCTGCGCGCGGGCACGCCAGGCTAAGTCCAACTCTGGCGGGTCTAATACCCGACGCATGCGCACGGGATAAACCCGCTCACCCACTGCGATTCTGCCAGTATCGTTGCGCAACGCTATGGTTGACCAAAATTTTCCGTCACAGCGTGCGCAGCTGATGTAGAGCTTTTGCTGATGTGACATACAGTTTAAGTTGACCGACCACGGCACAAAGGCCTGCACCTCAAGCTGGCACAAGCCNACTTNATTGGCAAAGCCCCAATCCTCTATCGGCTCTTTGACTTCAGCGAACTGCAGTGGCCCTCCCGGTGTTCGCTCACAGGGACANACGTACCAAAATGTCAGACCAACCGCCGCGAGTAATGCCAAGGCCAGCACTAACGCGGCAATGGACAGGCGCCGAACCATTAGGGTTTAACTTACCCGGGCCTCGGGCCACAAGCGTAAGAAGTTCTCNCTGTAAAAAGCTTCTNTCACGGANTCTTCNACGTCGACTAGGGAGCGCTCAAAACGCCCAATCGGGTCCTTGGTGCCTTCCAAATGGGGATAATCGCTGCTGAACAAGTAGAGGTCTGCTGCCGAATCAGCAACTAAATCGCCCACATGCTCATGGGAAAACGGCGTAAAGCCCATTTGCTCTTTTAACTGTTCAGACGGCGGACGCTCGAAGCGCACCGAGGTGTCAGAACGGCCATAAATTCGACACACCCAGTCCAGCCGCCGACACAATTCCGGCACCCAGCCAGCGCCGAGTTCAACGGCCGCACCGCGCAAAGTAGGATGTCGATCAAAGACGCCGTCCAATAGCAGCATGCTAATAAACATCTCGGGCGTTTGGTGCAGAACGGCAGCATCCTTAGTGCGAACATTTTCGCCGCCGCCCAGCCAATCTTTGACCGCACCGCGTCCATTGTTGCCCCAATCTCTGGCAACTTGCAGCGGCGCTCCGCCCACATGTAAGACAAAAGGGACGCCTGCTTCTGCTAGGCGCGCCCAAAATCCTTCTAGGTCTACATGGCCTGGCGAGTGACCGATAGGTGCCCGATGAGGTATCCAAATAGACTCTAAGCCGTTATCAATCGCCCACTCCAGCTCGGTGATCGCTGAGGCTGGATCGTCTAGGGGCACAACGCCAACTCCCATCAGACGATCGTCTTGGGAGCAGAACTCTGCCATGTGCCGGTTGTGCGCCCGGGTCGCACCGTAGCGTAACTGCACTGATTTTTTCGAGCTGGGATGAAACGGCAATGCCACCGAATGCGTTGCAAAAACTAACTGCTTCTTAAACCCCAGCAGATCCATGGCCACTGTGCGGTCCGCACTATTAAAAGCACCCAGCGCCTGTATTTCCTTGGATTCCTGAATGAGCGCATCACCCATGGCGATCTGCGCCGCAACATGCTCGGCGGAATGCTTACCGCCCTGCTGCATAATTTGCGCAACTTCCTCATCCGTGACCACAGACGCGCTGTAGCTGACCTCGGGGATGTCGTCACGCAACTTCGGATCAGCGTAGGCCTGCAAAAAATCCGGCAATTCCATGATGTGACTGTCTGCGTCGTAAAACGCGCGATCTGCGGGTGCATATGCCATAACGTTCTCCAGTTCCCCAAATATCTAGATTACAGGCTGCAAAGGTAACCGTTTTTGCCAAGTCGCGGCAACATTTTGCGCCAACNGCCAACCTAGTTACTATCGCAGCCTTACAGCAACGAGGAACAGTTAAACCATGCATAAGGACGCACCCAAACTACTCGACACCCTCTGGCAACTGCAGAAGGATCCAGATTTTGCCGCCGGCGATATTTTGCTGACCACCGAACTGTCCGCCGATGAGGGCCAAGCGTTGCAGTTACAACTGCTCGAGCGCTGGTTGAACGAGGGCGAGACACTTGGCGGCTGGAAGATCGGTATGACTTCTGGTGAATCAAGGGACGCGTTGGGCGCCGGCATTAGACCATTTGGCTTCGTGCTGGCAAGCCGTATGCTGAGTAACGGCGCGGATATCCCGCGCGCNCAGCTGTATCGTGGCGGCGTCGAGAATGAATTGTGCTTTATCNTCGATTCGCCCTTGGGCGAGAACGCCACTGCGGCAAGTGCCCAAGCTGCGGTGCGGCATGCAGCACCGGGATTTGAAATAAACCAAAAGCGCCTGCCGCCTGGGTGCAATGCCGGCGTACGGGTAGCGGACAANTTATCTAATTGGGGAATAGTAGCCGGAACAGCTGTCGACGCACCAGCTGACCTGAGCGATCTTGCGGTTACCCTATACCGTAATCCAAGCGACGCCGNCCCGCGCGCGGAGCACTCCGTAGGCTGTGTCGAAAGCGCCGGCCANATCGATGATCATTACGAATCGCTGGCAACCCTTGCGCGCCGCCTCCACGACTTCGGACATGCGCTGCAGCCTGATCAATGGGTGATCACTGGCGCTTATGAAAAACACCCNTTTGAGGTTGGTGAATTTCGCGGACATTTTAGCGAAGGCATTGGCGAGGTTAGGGTTACCCTCAGCGCCTAGGTGCTGCGGATGATTCTATACCCAAAGTTTCAAGCTTGGGCTAGTATCGCTCGGGCAGTTGATGGAGAGCAAAATAATGGCGGACAGCCAGACCCAGACCGTTGAAGAACCACGTTTATTCAGTTTGTTAACTCGCGATGCCATGATCGTTTTCGCTGCCCTGACTCTATGGGCTGCATCAGATGCTTGGTTCCAAGTTACCGGACTATGGGCGGCAGAGTTGCTCAGCGCGGCCGATGGCATTTTTGTTGGCTATATTGTGGCCTCCGTCTTCCATGAATGGGGCCATTACCTGGGGGCACGAATCAGCGGTGCACAAACCACCCGCACACTGCCCAAAAATATCACTAACTTATTCCGCTTCAGTTTTGATTTTGGCAGTAATTCCGCCACCCAATTTCACAGCATGAGCTTCGGCGGCTGGGTCGGCCATTGGGCTGTCCTGCTGCTGATTTTCGCCATATTACCCATGGATACGCTAGGGCGTGCAGCACTGGTGAGTTCACTCTTTGGCTTTGCCATTTTTGCCACGTTTATAGAAACCGGCGTATTACGCAAAACCTTTGGCGGCATCGAACCAATACAGGCATTGGGCGAGTTGTCAAAACAAAATTTCCGTCGAGCAGGCATAGCCGGCACCTTCAGCGGCGCCGTAGTCCTCGCCGCGCTAGCGTAAGCAAAGAGCTGTAAGTTTCAGCTAGCGCAGGCCTAGGAAAAACCAATGGACAAGAGATTGTCCACCGGCCGATACAGTTCTTCCAAGTAGTAGAGGTCCTCTTCGGCAAGCTGAATCTCCACTGCTGCAACGAGCTGTTCCAACTGGGAGACCTTCGAGACACCCACTACCGGTGAGGTCACACCGGGTTTGTGTAACAGCCATGCCACCGCGATCTGCGCCGGTGTCTTATCGTACTTTGCGGCTATCTCTATAACCCGCTCGGCAATCGGGAAGACATGGTCACCATGGTACAAGCCTTCGGTACGCTGACGGTCTTGGCCCTTAGAACGATCGGTACTGCCACCGCTGAATCCACCCTGATAGGAGCCTGCCAAAATACCCCGAGCCAGCGGCGACCAGGGCGTTAGGTCAACACCGGTGCTCAGACAATACGGATTCATCTCACGCTCTTCTTCCCGGTACACCAGATTGTAATGATTTTGCATGGAGATGAATTTGGTCCAGCCATTGGCTTCTGCTGTCATTTGCAGCTGCGCAAATTGCCACGCAAACATAGACGAGCCGCCTAGGTATAACACCTTGCCTGCTTTTACCGCATCGTTGAGGGCCTCCATGGTCTCCTCAATCGGTGTGTCCACATGCCCAGGAACTCCATGAGGATGACGATGAATAACCAACTGATCAATATAGTCATGGCCCAGTCGTTTTAGACACGCATCTATACCCTCGCGTACGTGTTTGCGCGATAACCCCGCTTGATTAGCACCATGCCCCATGGGCATGGCGATTTTTGTGGTTAAAACGTATTCATCCCTAGGCAGCAGTTCTTTCAACAACGCGCCTACCACCTCTTCGGATGCTCCGAGGCCGTATACGTCTGCGCAGTCGAAGTAAAAGAGTCCATGGTCAATCGCCGCTTTGATAATTGGGCGAGCGTCGTCCATGGTCAAAGTCCAATCGCCTTGGTGACCACGCCCAGGAATGCCAAAATTCATGGTGCCCAGACATAGCTGCGATACACGCAGGCCACTGTTACCCAACTGCACTGGCTTTAACATCCATCCACTCCAAACTTGTTGTATCGATTGCCACACAGAGGTTAACGAAAAAGTAACTCTAGGTAATATATTTCTGCCAAATAAGTATCCACCACCCCACCGCGAGCATTGCATCTAGCAGCTTGGGATCGCTGCATTCAGTTGGCGCTGTGAGTCGCACTTCTGGACAGGTCTTGGCAACGGCGCAAAAACTGTCGTGTTTTTTACTCCTTTGGGAAAAATTTTTGCTACCTTTCGTCCATCAAATGGAGCAGTACCCATGACATCGAGTGCATCTACACCCCACTCACCTTTGGCAGAAACGTCCGATGCGCAAACCGTCGCCGTGGTCGGGGCGGGCATATGCGGTCTTTTTACCAGTCTTGCACTGTCACGCCGGGGCTTTGATGTCACTTTGTTCGAACGGGATACACCACCACCAGAGGGCGATGCTGATCAGGCGTTTTTTACATGGGAACGCCGCGGGGCCGCGCAATTTCGCCATCCCCACGCCTTTCTAGGCTTAATGTGCAGTGTGCTAGAGGAGCACTATCCCGACCTATTAGAAGATTTTTTTGCCGCCGGGGCACGTAAAGTAGCCTTCGCCGACACTATTCCAGATCAACTGAAAGACCAATATCAACCGGAACCGGGCGACGAAAAAATGTGGGTGCTGATGTGTCGCCGCGCCACTATGGAAACCGTGGTGCGACGCTACGTAGAACGCAAATCCACAGTCCAAATCGAGAATTCGAAGTACGTGACTCAGGTGTTCACCGAAGCCTGTACTGAAAATCTGCAAAACCGCGTCGCCACAGGCATTGAGCTCACCGACCGTATCCACGCTAACCAAAAGTCGCGCCACAGTGCCGACATCATTGTTGACGCCACCGGCCGCGCCAGTAAATTTGATCGCTGGCTAAAGGCTCAAGGCGTGCAGGTCACCGAACAACGCGATGATGCCGAGATCGTCTATTACACCCGCCACTATCAGCTGCTACCAGGCATCAGCGAACCCAAGCGCGACAGTCGTAACCCCTCTGCCGGCGATTTGGGCTATATGAAATACGGTGTATTCCCCGGCGACAACGGCCACTTTGCGCTGATTATTTGTTTACCCAATGCCGAGCACGAACTACGTGAAGCGATCAAAAGCGGGACGCATTTCGACGATATCTGCATGACGATTCCCGGCCTGCGGCCATGGATTTCACCGACTCAAGCAAAACCCACCACCGCACCTTTTGGCATTGGCCAAATTCACGCGGTGTGGCGAGATTATGTGCAGGACCAGGGTCCACGCTTGCTGAACTTTTTCGCCGTAGGTGATTCCGCGATTCGCACAAATCCACTTTACGGGCGCGGCTGTAGCACTGGGACCTTGCATGCACACATTCTGGCTGATGTGTTAGCCGAAACCAGCGATCCATGGCTGCGCGCCCAGCGTTTTCGTGAGCAGTCAAATGAGCATATCCGGCCTATATTTAACGCCAGCCTGAACGAAGACAAGCGCGGTATTAAAAGGGCCGAAGCGGTTCTCAACGGCGTGAATTTAGACCGCGCGACATCATTAAAGAAGTGGTTTGGGCTAGCTTTTGGAGATGCCTTGACCGCGGCAGCTAGGGATAAATTGCATATCCATCGCGGCATCATGCGCACCGTTAATCTGGTAGAAAAACCCGGCGACTTCCTTAAAGACCAACGGGTGCGCTGGACCATACTGGGCTACATGCTGCGGGGTCGAAAGCGCAACGCACGGGCGCGCATACAACCCGGTCCTGAGCGTCTAGCAATGCTCGAACACGTCGCGTCGTTGCAACCGGTGAATCAGGCCGATAGTTCCTTACCCAAGGCGGCAGCATCTGCTTCGTAATTTGCGTAAGAATCTTTCAGCGTCGCCGAATTCAGAATCGCTTCAGCTACCAGTTCTTTGTCCGAGGCACGATATACGCGACTAAGAATCCAGTTGGATTCGGTACGTCGGCTTTCGCTCAGCGCAATGATTTCGCGCTCCAATAGGTAATCTTCACCAATCAGCAGCGGCCCATTAAGCATTTTTATTTGCTGCCCCGCGAATAAACCAATAGCCGGTCCGCGACTGCGGAACCCTGACTGGCCGCTCGTGTATTGAGTCAGCACACTGACCATCTCGAGTGGCACTACGGGTTTACCCCAGGGTGAGGTGTTGTCGTAGTACGGGTGACGTTCGGTTATTTTCTGGAGTTTCTGTGCGTTGGAAAAAGGATACATATCGCC
This sequence comes from Gammaproteobacteria bacterium, assembly GCA_002684495.1. Taxonomy (GTDB): domain Bacteria; phylum Pseudomonadota; class Gammaproteobacteria; order Pseudomonadales; family Azotimanducaceae; genus UBA4421. The sequence goes on from NYVG01000015.1 coordinate 208,530, forward strand.
CATATTCTGATCCATATCCATGCGGATTTGCTCTGGATTACCCGCGCCCTTCTGACCTACTTGAAGGTCTGCCAAGATTACTAATTGCTCCGCCGGCCGCAGCCGATCCATACGCTGCTCTAACTCTGTTGCGCCGTATTCGGGCCCGACACTGGCTGTTCCCATCAGCACCGGCGTACCATCGCGCTTTTCCGCAGCAATGCGCACCACACCATCTTTGGGTGCCTTCTCTACCATGGCCCGGACCTCTTCACCCTCCACCACCATGTTCTGATAGTGCGCGCTAATACAACCACGGACGAACCAATCATCACCAAACACTTCATGCAGCAACGGTACAAACTGGCTGAAGTGGGTGGGACCCTCAATAGGGGCGCCAGCAAAACCTAAGTCTTCCGCCATTTGATCATCGTGGATCGATAAATGACCGTCATACTCCTGATCACCTAACATTTGCCGCGGCATTCTGAATTCGCCGCGCAACCATTCACTACTCATTTTTATCCCCCTTTTGGCTTTGTTCGATATGGTAAACCGTTCACCTGAGTTTTTGGATACTATGCACTGCAACAACAGTCACTGGCGAGCCGCCAGTATCATTTCTAGGGAGGAGCACTATGAAGGATCTATTTTCTGTCGCGGGTAAGGTCGCCATCGTTACTGGCGGTTCTCGGGGTATCGGCGAAATGATCGCCGCCGGCTATCTTGCAAACGGCGCCAAGGTTTATATCAGTTCGCGAAAAGCCGACGTCTGTGACGCCACGGCCAAGCGCCTGAGCGAACAATTTGGTGGCGAGTGTATTTCCCTGCCAGCGGACATGTCGAATGTCGCAGGTATAGAGGCCTTCGCAGCAGCATTTCGTGCGCAAGAGGAGCATCTGGATATTCTGGTAAATAATGCTGGGGTTGCATGGGGGGCACCGATCGAAGATTTCCCAGAAGTAGGCTGGGATAAAGTAATGGACACGAACGTCAAAGGGGTGTTCTTTTTGACGCAAAAGTTACTGCCCTTGCTGGAAAAGAACGCTAACAGCGAGACCCCCACCCACGTCATCAACGTCGGTTCCATAGATGGCATAAAAACCCCCGTATTCGACAATTTCTCCTACGGCCCATCTAAAGCCGCAGTACACCATCTGACCCGAGTGCTCGCTGCACATCTGATTAAGCGCAATATTATTGTTAATGGCATCGCCCCCGGTCCTTTCCCGACTTATATGCTCAGCACCGGAGTTGGCGGTGGCGGNGACACCGAGAATACCGATTGGGACGCTGTCGGTCAGGGCAACCCGCGGGGACGGGTCGGCACGGCGGAAGACATTGCTGGCTTGGCGATTTTTTTGAGTTCGCGTGCCTGCGGATTCACCGTCGGCGATGTGATTACCTGCGATGGCGGCTCAGTAGTGTCCTAACCCACAAATCTTCGAGGCGCGGGCGTAGCATATTCGTCCGCGGCTTTGGGCTACTCTTGACGTTGCTGAATACCCGGCGAATACATACTGATTAGGCGCTGGTCTACTTCCCAGCGCTCATTGTCAGCTGCGGCAGCGGCAGCGATTGTGGCGAGAACACTCTGCACTGCAACATCCAGCTCCTTAACCTCCGCTAGCGGCAACTGCGGTTGCGCTAGCACTTGATACAAACGCTGAATCAAACTCAAGCAATCATTCTGGGCAGCATCTTGCAACCAGGCGCGCCCCGCGTAGGCCAGAAACGCCAGATAAATGTAGAGCGCTTCGCGTTGACCAAATTGCGGCACCGCATCGGCGTTCAAGGCGGTATCTGTGGCAACCCGCACATCGACTAGATGCGCACTGCCCTGACTCATCTCGCCTAAAAAGTTTGCGGCACGTGCGGACAACTCTAAGCCCCGGGTCTGCCGTGGCAAGTTGAAATAACGCGCACGCGCGCCACGACCGGCCTTTATTACCAGATGATCAACGGCATTTACGGTGGCGACCCAGGTTTTGTGACCTGAAATGCTAAATCCAGTATCCAAGTTCTGATAATCCACCCCCGGCAGCGGCGGATCGCCCCGCCGATCTTCGGATACTGCAAATGCGGCCCAACCCGAAAAACCCTGATCCGGAAATGTCCGACGCAATGCAGCTTGGTACCCGGCTACGAATACCCAAGCTAAACGGTCGGCAAGTAGGCCGCCCTGCACTGCCAGCAAACCCAAATCTTGTTGCGACGCAACAAGGCGCTGCCACAGCGCTTTGTATGCATCTTCGTTAGCGATCTTGGTATCGCTACCAGCACTAAGGGTCGCCTCTAACTCAGACCAATTACGGAAGGAGCTTAGACCGCTCACTGGGTCGGATTCCCCTGCACCTGCAAACGGTGCAGTAATCGTAGATCGTCACCGTGGTCATGTACCGCATAGTGCAGTAAGCACCGGTTATCCCACATGACCAAGTCATTGGGCCGCCACTGGTGCCGGGCCTGAAACTCAGGACGTACACTGTGCTCGTAGAGAAATTCTAATAGCACTTTACTTTCCGCCCGGGTCCAATCCTTAAAGCGACGGGTAAAGGCCCGGCACACATAAAGCGCCCGCTCGCCGCTATCTTCATGCACACGCACTACCGGGTGCTCCGCTCGGGAAGCCTCTTGGGCATCCGCGCCATAAAGGCGGGCTAAATCCTCTGCAGAATGCTCAGCAACCAAATCATCGAGTAAGCGCTTAATACCTACAGACAATTCTTCATAGGCAAGGATCTGATTGGCAAATGCAGTCTCACCGCCCAAGGCAGGGGTCTCCAACGCATAGAGCATTGTTAATTTTGGCGGCGCCGGCGCATAACTCATATCGGTATGCCAATGTTGGTTCACGTCGCCTTTTTTGCCCCGATTACGCAATTCAATGATATTTGGATAATCTGGCAAGCCACCGTAAGGAAATGGCACCAATTCACCCCAGTGCTGAGCAAAAGCCTGATGTTCTGCGGGCGTTAACTGCTGATCGGGAAAAACCAATACGTGGTGTTTGCAGAATAATTCATCCAATTGCATCCAAGTGTCATGATTAACTGTTCGGACATCTAGATTTTCTACGATCAGCCCCAGAGGCGCCGACATCGGTCGTGTCTGCATAACCGCTTCTCCTTCAAATCATGTAGCCTCGCCCAGTCGAAACCGCCGGACCTCGAGCTGACCAATCGCCCGCGGCAGCACTAGTGCGAACCCACGTGCACCAGCTAGCTCCCTCCCAGAACCATCTAGGCGTCTGCGTATGCATTACCAAGAATCGCGGATAGTTTATTGTCCTAGCTTTAGATAACACAACCTTAGAAAGATTGATCGCTTAGATTTCCGTCCACTATCCACTAGGCAGGTATTTCTTGTAAGCGCACTTGGACATGGCCACGCCTCCGCTAGCATCATGCTAATTCTAAGCGCCGACACAAATTTCAATATGTCGTATGTGAACAGCTAAACTTGGACACGATAACGGGAGAATATGCATGCCACTTAATACTGCCAGTGTTGGCCGCGCAACAGACTTTATCGAACACGAGGTGGACGCACGCTGGCTTATGGCCTACGCCGCAAGCCTCGGCGACCTGAATCCAAACTATATGGATACTGCCGCCGGCGCAGTATGCGCGCATCCAGTCTTCCCAGTGTGCCTCGAATGGCCGTCTATTCTCGCGACACGAGCCTTGCTGGGCGACCATCTGACAGACGATGAAAGCGCCCGCGGCGTCCACGCCGGCCATGACCTACATATTTTTCGTCCAATTCTAGCCGGCTCCAAACTACGCACTAAAGCCACTTTGATCGGTGTGGAAAGCATAAAACCTGGAGCTGGCTATACGTTGCGCTTAGATACCGTTGATGCCGCAGAGAACCTAGTCTGCCAAACGTTCCAGTACGGTATTTATCGCGGCGTCTCCGTGGAAGGCGATGCCAAGGCATCTGCGGCTGCGCCAGCGGTGCCAATCAGTAGCCCACTAAATGAATCGACGACGCATATTTCGGTCCCCGCAGGCTGCGCTCATACCTATACAGAATGCGCACGAATCTGGAATCCAATTCATACAGATCGTCAATTTGCTCAAGCTGCCGGCCTGCCAGACATTATTCTGCACGGCACGGCGACTTTGGCCCTGGCGATTAGCGAACTCGTCGACCAGTTCACTCAAGGCGAAGCAGAGCGGGTAGTCCGCCTTGGCGGTCGCTTTGCCGCTATGGTTTTCATGCCTGCAGATTTGCAGTTACGCACCAGCGATTGCCAGCGCAACGATGACGGCCTCACCAATGTGAGTTTCGAAGTATCCAACCCCAACGGTGAAACCGCAATCAACGGCGGTTTTTTCGTATTCAGCTGATTGAAAAAACATTGCCTCTGACTCTAGGCATGATTAACGTGAACCGTCGAGGATTTCTAACCCACAGAGCCTCGACCTAAGCTGCTAGAGAATCTGACCCCCAAAATCAGCAATAAACTTCTGGAGCAAAGAGATGCTTGTAAGTGAGTACACAGAATACGATGCGCTAGGTTTAGCTGAACTTGTCGCCAACGGCGATATCAGCGCAGAAGAGCTACTTGACTGTGCCGAGCAGCAATACCACAGCAAAAACCCCACCTTAAATGCCGTTGTGACCCCAATGTGGGCCCAGGCCCGAGAGGCGCTGCGCGACGGCTTGCCAACAGGACTTTTCCGCGGCGTGCCCATGCCCCTAAAAGATCTTGGACAATATTACCAGGGTGTTGTTACCAGTAATGGCTCACGATTATTTGCTGACAACATCGCTGACCATGACTCAACCCTCGTGCAGCGCTACAAGGCCGCGGGCCTGGTGCTGAGCGGTAAAACCAATACGCCTGAATTTGGCTTAGCTACAACCACGGAGCCGGTCTTACATGGGCCTACACGCAACCCGTGGTCAATTGATCATTCAACCGGCGGCTCCAGTGGCGGTGCGGCTGCGGCTGTCGCAGCAGGGATTTTCCCGGTCGCCCACGCTTCAGACGGCGGCGGATCTATTCGTATTCCAGCCAGTTGCTGCGGACTCTTTGGTCTTAAACCCACCCGCGGACGGGTGCCACTAGGCCCCAGCGCGGTGGAAGGCTGGGGTGGTCTGTCTACAACCCATGTTATAAGCCGCAGCGTGCGGGATTCTGCAGCCTTACTGGATATTAGTGCCGGGCCAGAACCCGGCAGCCCGTATCATGCACCCTATAGCTCAGTGAGTTTTAGCAGTGCTTTGCAATTGCCGCCACAACCCTTGCGCATTGGGCTGTGTCTGGAAAGCTTCAATGGCGCTGAAGTGGCCAAGGAAGTGGCGGCCTTAACCGAACAAAGTGCCAACACATTAGCCGCGTTGGGCCATCATATTGAATCGATTCAACACCCTTTTAACCCTGATGTTGTACGTGATGCCCATGGCATACTCGCCGTGAGTCACATTGGCGCAATGCTTAATAGCAAGCAACAAAGCTTGGGACGAGCGCTGACCGAACAAGACATTGAGCACGTCACTTGGAATAACTTTCAAAGCGCCCAAGAACTTACTGGGGCCCAATACGCCAGCGCCATCACCAGCATTCATCAACACGGCCAAATATGTGCCGCTCTGTTTGCAGAGTACGATCTTATTCTGACGCCGACTATGGCTTGTCTGCCACCAGAAATCGGTGCCTTAAACATGATGAGTAGCGATACCGACGGCTACTTGCAATTGTTATATCAAATGATTGGCTTTACCGCGCTGTTCAATGACACCGGGAATCCAGCAGCCAGCTTGCCGCTATCGATCAGCACCAGCGGTCTGCCGGTAGGTTGTCAATTGGTTGCTGACTTTGGTAACGAAGCCCTATTGTTTAGCATTTCACAGCAAATCAGCGAGGCTGGTTACTTTACCCCAACACCGTCGTAACACCCGCCCGCAATCAAACTGGGGGCTTGCGCCTGTATGCCGCGCAGTCTTTGGAAGCAGAACCAACTCACTAAACATGCTAGGGCCGCGTACACACTTATCCAGATGGTACTGCCGGTGGTAGTGAGTATTAAAGTCGCAATAACTGGGGCCAGCCCACCACCTAGCATGGCGCCAAGCTGATAAGCGATGGATGCGGCCGAATAACGCACCTCCGCACTAAAAAGCTCGGATAGCATCGCTGCATAAGGCCCATACATCATTGCAATAAAAGTTTGACCCATGCAAAAAACAACTGTGATCACCAACAATGAACCGCTCTTCAGAGCCGGAAACACAGCAAAAGCCAACACACCTAAAAGCACGGCGCCCAACTGAGAAATTTTAAATCTGCCGCAGCGATCCGAATATTTACCAAAAACGAACAACCACGGGATGTGGAACGCACTGGAAACAATCAACACGACCAGCATATCGGAGCGACGAATTCCCGGTATTTCCGACGCATAGGCCAAGCCAAAAGTTAAAAATGTAATGCTAACCACTTGCACAGCCAGAACCGCCCCAGCCGCTAACCCAATTTCTCGCGGAAACTTAGCTAGGGCCTGAAGAACGGGAGCCGGCTCTGATCGAAAACGCAGATCCAAGGGGTCCGACACCTCAATCGCATGAAAAGACGGCGTTTCTTCAAGTTGAAACTTCGCGTATATGGCCAAGCCAACTAACGCGAAATTAACCACAAAAGGACAGCGCCAACCCCACTCCATAAAGTCTTCGCTAGGCATAGCAAGGCTAACTATTAAAAAAGCGAGATTGGCAAGGATCAATCCAATAGGCGCCCCGGCCTGAGCAAACGCCCCATAAAAGCCACGTTTTTCCGGCGGAGCGCTCTCCGTAAGCAACAACACGACTGCGCCCCAATGGCCACCTATAGCAAGGCCTTGAGCAAAACGACAGAGCACTAAAGCGATTGGCGCGAACACGCCAATCTCTGCATAAGTGGGTAACAGGCCAATAGTCGTGGTTGCTACACCCATCAGGGTCAAAACAACCACTAGCGCCGTTTTGCGCCCTGCCCTATCACCGAGATTACTAAAAACTATCGTTCCAATGGGGCGCGCTATAAACCCGAAGGCAAACGTGCTAAACGATGCAATCAGGGCAACATAGGATGGAATACCGGACGGGAAGAACAACACCGGGAAAATGAGCACCGCGGCAGTGGAGTAAAGAAAAAAGTCGTACCACTCGATGGAAGAGCCTCCAAGAGCAGTAAGCACAAAACGCGCCATCTTTGTATTTTCGTGCTTGTCGTGCCTTTCAAGCGTCATTTTTACCTCCCCGACGCCAAAGGGACACGAACAATTAACATATATTCTTTGTCTTTAAAAGACATTTTTAACGAATATTACCCGTTACTATCTACCCTCGAACGCAACCAATCAGAGTCAGGGGTTATTTGCTCGATCAATAAAATCCCTGACAAGACCCGCCAACTCCTGCTGCTTTAGCACGGGTAGTGCCTCAATTTCAGGGATCATTGCTACAATACCTGTCAACTTTTCCTCAACTAAAATAGTTAAAGGCAAGCCGAACAATTCTGCCAATTGCACAATATGGTCGAGCGTGGGTGTATTTTCATCGCGCTCCCATTTAGCTACCGACCCGTAGCCCACGCCAATCGCCTTACCCACTTGGTCCAAGGTTAAATTATTTACCCGCCGCGCTCTTCTAATGTTATCGCCTAACAGCTTTCTTCGACTCACACGCTACCTTCATCAGCAATCATTGCCAGAACTTAACGTTAACGTTTCTTGGGTGTAGTGAGAACAAAAAAAGCCAAAAATATTTCTCTTTTGGCTTTTTAAGACAACAGGTATCATCGAATCAGCGAATCACTCAGACACCACATGAGTAATAGCACAAACGAAACCAACTTACTCGGCGTGATTACTCAAGCCTTCATAACCTTCAGCTCCATGCAAGAGTTGGATTGTGTGGACGACGGTACGCAAGGGTTATTCTTCAGCGACTCATTCCCAGGCTTTTTGCGTCAGCAAATCTTTAATAACCACGAAACGCTTGAGCCACTAAATATTGACACAATCGCAACTATTCTTAGCCAGCAAGATGTTGAGCCGCGCTGGTGCTTCATTCGCGTGCTTAACGGTTATATTTTATTTATGCGCAGCGAGGAGCAATGCAAGACACTTCTGCAATGGGTAGAAACCGATATCGGCAAGCATTGCGCAGAGGAAGCGCGACAGCAAAATCGGTTCGTCGACGCCTCTCACATTTCGACTCAAGACTCTGAAAACTAATCCCTTAAGCAAACCACTTGTGCTTATCGAGATTCAATAGCTAGTTTAGAATGACTGCCATCCCCGCTGGCGCCACACAGCGCCAAAGACCCGCCTCCCGACAAAATGTTGGCGAATTTTACTGAAACACAAGACGCCAGCAGGCCCAAAGTTAAGGAGCCATCTGGTGTGCTTGATGGTCTCTAAGGGCATGCACAGAAAACCAGGTGAGCACGCAGGCAAATGCAATGTATGCGCTTATCCAGATCGGACTGCCAAATGTAGCGAGCAAGGCGGTGGCTGCTATGGGGGCTAAAGCGCCACCTAAAATAGCGCCAATTTGATAGCCGAGTGATGCACCAGAATAGCGAACCTCTGCACTGAATAACTCGGTAAGCAAGGCTGCCTGGGGTCCATACATCATTGCGATAAAAATTTGTGCAATGCATAAGGCAAGAGTGATAAGTAACAGCGATCCACTGTTCATGATCGGGAAAACCGCAAACGCCCAAAGTCCCATCAATATCGCGCCTAACTTGTAAACACCGATACGACCGTTGCGATCAGAGTACGCGGCAAAATAGAACAGCGCAGGAATCTGCGCAGCAGACGATATAAGCACAGCCAGCAACATATCAGAGCGACTCATCGCGAGCCCCTCAGGGTCTGTCCCATAGGAGACGACGAAGACTATGAAAATATAAAAAGACACCTGCACCGAAAGAAACGCCCCAGCGCCCAATGCTATTTGCCGTGGAAATTTCTTTACCGCGGTTAGCACCGGCGACGTCTTGGTGTCACGCACCGGAGAGTCGGGCTGTTCTTTTTCAAGCGCCTTAAACGCAGGGGTCTCCTCGAGGCGAAATTGTACGTAAAGCGCCAAACCCACTAAAACGAAACTTATAATGAACGGAATACGCCAGCCCCAAGACATAAAGGCTTCGTCTGAGACGCTCGCACTGACGATCAAGAACGCTAGATTGGCTAAAATAACCCCCATGGGAGCACCGGCTTGGGCGAAGGCCCCATAGAACCCGCGCTTGTTACCAGGCGCATTTTCAGTCACGAGAAGCATCGCCCCACCCCACTGTCCGCCGATAGCCAGACCTTGCGCAAAGCGACACACAATTAATGCAAGAGGTGCTATCACCCCAATCTGCGCGAAACTCGGCAGCAAACCAATAACTGTGGTGGCAACGCCCATCAGAGTCATGGCAGCCACTAGGGCGGATTTTCTGCCCACCCGATCGCCAAAATGGCCAAAAACAATCCCGCCTACAGGACGCGCCAAAAACCCCACTGCAAAGGTACTGAACGACGCGATTAAGGCGACATAGGCAGGAAGATCTTCAGGAAAAAACAGCACTGGAAAAACCAGAGCGGCCGCCGTGCCATATAAAAAGAAATCGTACCACTCGATACTGGTACCTCCCAAAGCGGTGGCCGCGAGTTTGCGCATTGAATTTTCTGTGGTGCTCACTTTCCTCTCCCCAACAAGTCGAACGAATGAGACTTTAACACTTTGAATCTGCTATCAGGAGCAATTCTTATGCAACGGCACCGCCGTACAAATCGGCATGCGTCGAGGTACTATAGCGAAGTAGATCTGCCCTGATACGTAACACACCAGCATTTCTAAGTTACAGGCATTAGGGCTAGATTCCGATCCAAGTTATTAGCACAACCAGAGCCACAGACAGGCCTAGATCAAATTGATTCGTGGGAAGTCAGTAAATTGATGATTAGATTTTCGAGACCTCTATGCTAAAAACCAAGCGCGGCAGTTTGTTCAGCCAGTTAGTTCTATTCTTCTGCGCATGTTTTTATGCCGAAATAAGCGGTGCCGACCCTAAGCAGGCGATTGTGGGGGTTGCGACTAACTTCATCACGACCATCGAGACCCTGCAACGTGATTTCGAGACCCGTCATGAGGGAAAACTTATCGTTGTAGGAGGATCCACTGGCAAGCTCTATGCGCAAATAAATCAGGGCGCGCCGATCGACATTTTTCTTTCCGCGGACCAGGCCCGGCCGGCGCAGTTAGAAGACGACGGGTTGGCGATCGCGGGAAGTCAATTTACTTATGCTATCGGACGACTCATTGCCTGGCTCCCTGGTCGGTCGACGGGTCCTGGACACTTCTCGCTCAGCCAAGAAGAAACGGTTGCCTTGTTGAAAAACAGTTCGCGAATTGCCCTCGCCAACGCGGATCTGGCGCCTTATGGGCTAGCCAGCAAGCAACTTTTACAGAGCTTAGGTTTGTACGAGGAACTAGGTCCGCGAATTGTGCGCGGCGAAAACATTGGCCAAACATTCAGTCTGATTAGCAGCGGCAACGCCGAGGCCGGATTCATTGCTTTGACCCAGGCGCTGGCACATCCAGAAGCGGTGAGCAATGACCGCTATTGGATGGTCGATGAAACAATGCATACGCCCATTCGGCAAGACGCCATATTGCTTAAGCGCGCAGCTGAAAATCCGATCGCTTTGGCATTTATGCAGTATTTACGCAGTCCTGCTGCGCGCCAAATCGTACGCGAAGCAGGCTATGCAATAGCCGATTATCGACCCTGAAACACCGGCTCACGTTTTTCCACAAACGCCTTAGTCGCATTCCGATGATCTTCAGTTTGCCCGCAATGCACATGGTGGGTCGCTTCTAAATCTAGACAATCATCTACATCACCAGAGGACAACGCTCGGGCGAAATTCTCTTTCATATAGCGATACGCAACCGTTGGACCGGCAGCCAATTGCTCAGCTATTTCCTTAGTCTTCGTTGCAAGTTCATCTGCTTCGCATACCCAATTGGTGAGCCCGAGGTCTAACGCCTGTTGGGCGTCGACGCGCTCAGACAAAAAGTACAATTGCCGTGCTTTTGCCGCCCCGATGAGCTGGGACATAAAGAAGGTACCACCATAGTCGCCGGAGAAACCGACTCGCGCAAAAGCTGTAGTCATGATTGCGGTAGCTGACATGATGCGCATATCGCAGGCTAAGGCCAGGGACAGCCCAGCACCCGCTGCTGCTCCGGGCAGAGCCGCAATCGTCGGTTTGGGCATACTGTAGAGCTTGCCTGCCGTACTCCGTTGATTGACGCGCTGACGATGAATTGCGCCATCAATGGTGTTGTCGCCCACCGTACCATCGCCGCTGGCCGCCATGCCTTTCACATCCCCGCCAGCACAAAATCCCTTACCTGCGCCAGTGAGGACAATCACCTTTACTGCAGCATTTAACTCTGCATCGGCCAATTGCGTAGCTAACGCCGCCGTCATGGCGCCCGACATCGCATTGCGCGCCTCTGGACGGTTTAGCGTTAGAGTCAATACGCCGTTATCTAAAGCGGCCAATAAATCATCTGTACCTGTGTTGATTGTTTCGCTCATCGAACCCCCCTTACTGTTATTTACTTCCTTACTTTCACAAAGTTATCGCTGCTAGTGGGCCAATTGCAATCGACAATTTTCTGTCGTGTGCGAAGATGGACAAAATTTCGCTAGGCAGGCCGCATGAATTATCTCACCCTCATGTACTGGCATCTGGGCACTATTCTGCCCGCTGCTGCGATTGGCGGGATGTTGCTCGCGCTTACCAAGGGCACGTCACTGCACCGTCTTTTCGGCAAAATTTATATGCTATTAATGCTCGTGACCTCGGCGCTAACGCTGTTTATGCGGGCGGAAGTTGGACCTACTTTGTTCAACCACTTTGGCTTTATCCACCTCTTTAGCCTACTGGTACTTGTCTCAGTACCACGCGCCTATATTGCCGCCCGCAGGCACAATGTGCGCAGTCATAAGTACAGTATGCTGGGGGTTTACATCGGCGCGGTGCTACTGGCTGGTGCATTCACATTGATGCCAGGGCGATATCTGCATGGATTGTTGCTGACCTGATACCGACGTTATACTCAGGGGCTTAATAAGAGCCAATGGGGAATTCAGATGTCTGAGGAAAAGTTTGATTGTTTTGACCTTTCGATCAAAAACAATGTCGCACATATCTGCCTAAACCGGCCGGAAAAGCGGAATAGCATGATTCCCGAATTCTGGGAGCAATTACCCAAGGTAATCGCCGACATTGACGACAATACGCGCGCTCGCGTCATCGTAATATCTTCTACCGGTCCAGTGTTCTCTGCTGGTATGGACTTGGCTGCATTTGCGCCTAAAGCTGTCGCAGATAAAGCAGAAGCGCGCCGCAACAGTATTCGTCATGGCGCTGCGTTTTACGACACCGCACGCAAAACTCAAGCGACCTTTAATGCTCTTGAATCCTGCCGTCTGCCTATTTTGGCGGCAATACAGGGTGGCTGCGTTGGCGGCGGCGTAGATATGGTTACAGCTTGCGATATGCGCTACGCCACCGAAGATGCCTTCTTCACTATATTCGAGACCAATATCGGTATGACCGCTGATGTGGGCACCTTCCCGCGCTTAGTACAGCAGATGCCTGAGGGCTTGGTACGCGAGTTGGCCTACACTGGCCGACGTATGCCGGCGGCAGAGGCCAAAGCCGTAGGATTGGTGAATCAGACATTTGTAGACCATGCCTCCATGCTCGATGGCGTTATGGCCATCGCGGCAGAAATTGCCGAAAAAGCGCCCCTCGCTGTCTATGGCTGCAAGCGCATGATCAATTATTCGAAAGATCACAGCACCACCGACACCTTGGACTACATTGCGATCTGGAATGCTTCGATGATGCAAGGGCAGGAAATGCAAGAGGCCATGCAGGCGCGGGCAGAGAAGCGAGCGGGCGACTTTACCGAGCTGCCCAAGCGCCGGGGCACATTCGGATCGTAGTAGCGTAAACAACAACTATTCATTTCTTTTGGGGAGAGGATAATGACGATACAGCTTCGACAAATTTGCTTGGTAGCCGAGCAACTCGCGCCTGTCATCGATGATCTCACTGCAATACTTGGTATCCACAGCTGCTACGTTGACCCTGGAGTGGGCAAATTCGGCCTGGAAAACAATCTGATGCCAGTAGGACGCAACTTCCTCGAGGTGGTCGCACCTACCCAGGACAATACCGCGGCAGGTAGATACCTACAGCGACGCAATGGCAACGGCGGTTACATGGTAATTACGCAAATCGATACCCTTGATGAACATCAGCGCATACGCCAACGCGCACTCGATCAGGGTGTGCGCATCGCCCACGAACATAGCAGCGATGAGTGGTACTTGAGTCAACTGCATCCTCGCGACATGCAAGCTGCATTTTTGGAACTGGAGTGGAATCCCGCCGCTGACTTCAACGGTTTCTGGAATCCTGTGGGCGGATTGGGCTGGGAAGATAAAGTAAATCAAGATCAGACGGTAGATTTCATCGGCGTCGAGCTGCAAGGCAGTGATCCTGCGGCTTTGGCCGAGCACTGGGCCAATGTCACCGATTTACCTATCGAGACCGATCTGGACGATTCATGCATCCGCTTTAACAACGCGACTGTCCGCTTTGTCGCAGACACCGACGGGCGCGGGCCCGGGTTGGGTGGCCTAGATATTCGCGTGGCTAATCGCCAAGCGATTTTGTCAGAGGCCAAACAGCGCAATTGCTATGTTAGCGACGACCAACTGAGCATATGCGGTATCCGTTGGTACCTGCACGACAGCTAAACTCTACTAGGAAACAATATGGCTGAAATGAGTCTAGAAACCGCCGTTCGATCACGGCACTCGGTGCGCGGCTTTTTACCCGACCGAGTGCCCCAAGCAACTCTGGATAGAGTTTTTGATCTGGCGCGCTGGGCACCTTCGGGAACCAATATTCAACCGTGGCAAGTCTACGTCGCGTCGGGCGAAACACGCGACAATCTGCGAGCGCAGTTTATGCAACGCACACGGGACAAGCACCCACCAAGCGTTGACCACAAAGGTACACGTGGGCCACTTGGTGAGATTTGGAAAGACCGACGCCGCGAATGTGCAGCGGTTTTGTATGACGCAATGGATGTCGCTTGGGAGGATAAACCCGCCCGAGCCGAGGTGGCATTTCGTAATTTCGAGCTGTTTGACGCGCCCCACGTGGCATTCCTGTGCATGAATGAGGTATTCGACATGGGCAGCGCCTGGGACATCGGCATGTATGCACAAACCTTAATGCTCGCCATGACCGCCAATGGCCTGGCCTCTTGCGCTCAGGGGACGATGGCTCACCACCCCGATCTGGTGCGCGAAGCGTTCGGTTTGGACGATGAAGTGAAAGTTCTATTTGGTATCAGCTTTGGCTTCCCAAACCCCACCATGGCGGTCAACAACGCCCTCACCACTCGTGCAGAACTACAAGAGACTGTGACGTTTAAAGGCTAAGTGCCGATCACGCCAGTTTCTATAAAGGTCTGCAATTGTTGTTGGCTATAACCGAGATCTGCGAGCACTGACAGTGTATGTTCGCCGATTTTCGGCGCCCGACTGGACTGAGGGGCGCCGGGTTGTTCATCACTCGCTATACGAAATGGTGAGCGCAGTGACTGATAACTGCCAACTTCTTCGTCATCATGCTGTTGCAGCCAATCACTGGAACGCAGTTGCGGATCTTCTTGCAAGTCGTCTAGGGCATTAATGCGCGCGCAGGGAATATCATGGGCGCTCAACTGAGTGAGCCAATGCTCACTGGTTGCGGTTGCGATAACGCTATCCAGCAGGCCATACAACTCATCAATGCGTTGTGAACGCAGAGCAGGGTCCAGAACCCATGGCGCCTGAGCCAAATCCGCACGATCAATCAGCGCAAAAAAGTTCTGCCACTGCCCAGTGCTATAAGGCATCACTGCAATATAGCCGTCCAATGTCTTAAAGGGTTTGCGGTTACTGGAGAACAACCTTTCATACCCCAGATCACCTTCGGCAGGGACGAGGGTATGCCCAGCCAGATGCTCTGCCATTAAGAATGCGGCCATGCTTTCCAGCATCGGCACCTCTATGGCTGAGCCCTGGCCCTCGCGCTGTTGCTTTATCACCCCTGCAGTAATCGCCAGCGCCAAATGCAGCCCAACGATCTTGTCACAGGCGACCGTCCGCACAAATTGCGGCACGCCGTCAGCATCTTTATTCAGCGCCGCCAACCCAGATCGCGCTTGAATAATGTCGTCGTAAGCCGGGCTATCTGCATCTGGGCCGCCACTGGCAAAACCTACGCCAGAGCAATACACCAGGCGCGAGTTCAGTGCGGCCAGAGTCGCATTGTCAATGCCTAGTTGCGCCGCCGCCTTACCCCGCATGTTGTGCACGAACACATCCGCATCTGCCACCAACCGATAGAGAATATCCCTGCCCTCGGGCTGTTTTAAATCCACTGCAATCGCGCGCTTATTACGATTGAAGTTCATAAAACCCACCCCGAGCTGGGCATGCCTGCCTGGCCTTACGGCACGAAAGCCATCACCTGTTAACGGCTCTAGCTTGGTGACATCAGCGCCAAAATCTGCCAGCAGCTGGGTCGCATATGGACCTAAAACAACGGTGGTAAGATCTACCACCTTAAGCCCATTGAGTAGCTCAAACACTTAGGCTTTGACCTCCTCGACTTCTTCGCCTAGAGCGCGCGCTCGATCGAGCCGTGAGGCCTCGTCTTTGGGCAAGTTCTTCCATGCGAGGGTTAAAAGCACGATCGTGGCAACGAAGATCAGCAGTGTGCAGGCAATGGCAGAACGCAGAGAGTCTGCTGAGTCCATACCGGTGCTTGCGAAGGTATCTGATAGTTGCCCCATCATGTATGGACCCAGAGCGAGTCCGAGCATTGTGTTGATGAGAATATAATATGCACCAGCAACTGCACGCATTCGTGGCAGCACCAAGTCTGCAGCCGTACTGGGCGGAATACCCGGCCATGCAGCGCTGAACAGGTGGTGAATAAAGTTCAACAGAAACGCCATGTATAAGCTATCGGTATAAACCATCCACAACACTAATGGTGCCGTGCCAAAAACTGCAATGTAGCCGATTAACAAGCGCCCGGCCGGATGCCGTTGCTTAAATTTATCGCCAAAGATTCCACCCAAGGTGACGCCTAACAGCCCGCCCAGAGCATTACCAAGACCTATGTACATGCCCACTTCGGTTGCAGAAACGTCGTGGAGCCGCATCAACAACGGCGCAGTCCAGTAACCCACACCATAGGTAACAAAAGAAATTGTGGGGAAAGCGAGCATGGTATAGACCATGGCCTTGGACTGAAAAATCATATGATAAGTCACTGGGTCTCGAGCCTTTAAGGACTGCACCCAGGAATAAACCACGTAAATACCAATGCCTAAGGCAACCCACTGTGGCACATTGTCCGTCAGCAGTATCAGACACCAGGCTACTAGGGCTATCACTACTGCGGCGACAAAATTATCTTTGAGCGATGCGCCATCTCGTGCCAGGCCATAAAGATTAAATATTGGAATCATCGCCGACAGTTCGGTGCGCAGGACCCCGAATGGATTTGGGTGCTCAGCGCTGACAATCCCCTCGGAAACGCCTCGTTTCGGTTCACGTAACGAGCGCACCCACAGCGCCATAAAAATGCCTGGGATACCTACCGCCAGAAACGCAGCATGCCAGCCCTTTAGATTGAGGGGTGCTGTGGACGGATCTGGAAAGGTGCTATTCCAGCTTTCCATTATAAAGCCTCCTAGGAATAGACCGATGCCGCCACCGATGTATACACCTGAGGAGTAGATTGCGATGACGGTCGCACGTAACCGCTGCGGGTAATAGTCCGAAAGCATCGAATAGGCAGCTGGTGATGCACTGGCCTCGCCAATACCGACGCCAACACGAAACATCGCGAGTACAGAAAACGATCGAGCAAAACCTGACAGTGCTGTCATCGCACTCCAAAACACCAAGCCAACGGAAATCAGACTGCGGCGCACCCAAACGTCAGCGAAACGTGCCAACGGGATACCAAATACCGCATAGAACACTGCGAATACAGTGCCGTAGAGAAAACCCATTTCCGCATCAGTAACCCCCAGATCAGCCTGAATGTCTTGAGACAGGATCGACAAAATGTTGCGATCAATGAAATTAAATACGTAAACAATTACCAAAACGAACAAGACATAGTGGGAGTAAGCGCCCCCTAGCTTTGTTGCTTGTGCTGCAGGCTCGCTCGTCTGCTGATCATCTGCTGCCATACTTCCCTCCCCAGCGGCGTTCTATTAATTCCGAATCCTTGCCGGCCTCAGTCGAACTGTCGTTCCCCGGAAGCAAAAATTAGATAAAAGACCATGCCAAATAAGGTTACCCCAGCTGTGGTGAGGAACACCCAATCCCATGACCCGGTGACCTGTAAAATGTAACCAGTGACGTATACCGCCACTATGCCTGGCAGTGTCGCAAAGGTATTCGTTACGCCCATTAGGGTGCCCGCGTATTTAGGACCTATGTCCATATGGTTAACGCTGTGACCACCAATTCCTGCAGCACCAAACAGCTTACCCAGACACAATAAGCCGATCGCTGACCACACATCATCCACGGTTGTGATCAACAGCAGACAGATCGCCAAACCACCAAAACCAATGGTTTGCATAAGCTTTCGTACAAATGTCACCGACATGCCGCGCTGAATCAGGCGATCTGCAATGTTGCCCGCAATGTTAAGACAAAAGAACGATGTGATATGGGGCAACATCGCAATAAGGCCTACCGATGCGAACGCTACACCCAGTCCGTCGTTTACGTATTTAGGCAGCCACGACAAGATTACGTACAGCGTCCAGTTATTACAGAAGTGCGCGACAATAATCGCCCACAAGGCTTTGTTGCGAAGGAATTGCCGCATCGGGGGTGCTTCTATTTTGCCAGCTGCCGGAGCATTTGCTGCGATATGCTGCTTTTCTTCCAATGCAATTCGCGGATGCTCCTCGGGTCTGTTGGTCACCACCAGATGCCAGGCCGCGTACCAAACAACACCAACCAAACCAAACAAATAAAAAGCCCATTCCCAACCCAATTCGCTGACGACAATTGGCGTGACAACTAGCGCGAACACAGTACCAATCGGGATGCCACTGGCGTTGAACGCTACCGCCTTAGCCTTTTCATGTACCGGAAACCAACGGGTAATAAGACTGTATACCGAGGGAAAGGTAACCGCCTCACCTAACCCCATACCGATACGCGCAGCCAACAGACCTATGATGCCGGAGAACGCGGCCCAGGGTGTAACGATGGTAAAGAATGACCAAATGAGCACACCAAGACCAAGCACGATTTTGCCGCCAAAACGATCGGCTAAAAATCCGCCCATGACCTGCATGATCAAATAACCAACATAGAACGATGATAAAATAATGCCTTGGGTTTCCAGGTCCCACTGAAACTCTTCGGCCATTGGAATAATCGCAACCGAGATGTTGACCCGGTCGATATAGCATACAAACGTGGCAGCGAAACACATCAAGATGACACTGTAGCGGGTCTTCCAAAACCCGCTGTTGTTGTCGCTTAGGTCAGCCATAGCCCCTCCTACGTCCTAGCCTAGGCTGAACCCCCTCCAGCCAACACATTCACCTTAACCCAAAAACCAAGCACCGCAACTATTAAACGGCAGCATCGTATTGGTGGGGTTCGGCTATGAACGCTCAACCACTGATTGCATCCAATGGTGAAAAATCCTCCGACTGCAGATGGATTACCAACATTTGATCGGCTTCAATCTGCACTTGGCGAACACAGACCAAACTCTGCTCCAGACTATATTTGCCGCTGGCATCGTAGTGGCCTTGTTGGCTTATCCAATGAATTTGCAACTCATGCGCCCCCGGCATAGGCCCTCGAGCTTCTGGGATTGCAAAGTCCTCACCCTGGCGGCCATGCAATAAAAGGCGGGTCGAAGGATTTCGTGGATTCTTCGGAATCAGCGTAAGCCACGCCATACCCAAGGGCGCGCCAGCACAGGTCAACGTGCCTTGCAGCGCGATCCGCGGCTGTGCCGACAAAAACCCGCGCCGCCGTAACCAGCGCCAAAGTAACTCTGGCCATGCCCCCACATCGGGATCGCCGACAGCCAATCCCACCCCATGCTCGCCATCGTTGAATATATGCAGTTCGGCCGCTATCCCAGCGCGTAATAACGCCTCATAAAACAGGGTCGCTTGGGATGCCGGTACGATTGCATCTTCATGGGTGTGAACAATGAAACACGGCGGTGTGTGGGCATTCACCCACTGATCTGTTGGCGTATATTCATCCGCCTTGCGGCCGCGCCGAGCGCCGTTGCTGACGGCGTACACGGGGATCGAAAAATTAATGCGACTGCTGCAGCGGTCGATCGGATCTGGCGCTTGCGCATCGCCGTCATCGCCATTGGTGGCAACCGCGAGGGCCAAATGACCACCTGCAGAAAAACCCAACATGCCGATTCGATTCGCATCGATATTAAAGCTCCCCGCTCGAGAGCGGACCAATCGCACTGCCCGCTGACCGTCCAATAGCGATACCGATGTCGCATAATCTGGCCCAACCCGATAGCGCAACACGAAGGCCGCGATACCGCAGCGGTTTAACCATCGAGCGACCTGCAGGCCTTCATGATCTGATGCCAGAATACGGTAGCCGCCACCCGGGTTAACGATCACCGCACAGCCATTGGCCAAACCCTCTGCAGGTAGATGTACGGTGAGTTGGGGTTCGTGTAACTGTCCCGTCGCCAAAGCCTTAGGCGCACCATCTATCCACAGGGGCAGCATAGACTCCGCTTCCCAGCTTGTTTCCTGCATCTGCTTCGGACTCACTGGCTACTGCCTCCCTGCACATTTACCAAACGACGCTTATTACTGTATCAAAGCATGACTGGAAGTGGGTGTGGCACACTGTGCTGCAATAGAGCAAGGACATACTGATGGAATACAACAATGTCATCCTGCGCGTGCTTGACCCCGCAAATATCGACACAGTGAGCGCGCTACTGCAGGAGCAAGCCCGGGTATCTTTAACGGAACCTGGGTGTGAGCGCTTTGAGGTCTATCATTCGCAATCGGATGCGCAAACTTTTTTGCTCATGGAGTGGTGGACTACCCCAGAGCATCTAGACGCCCACCGCAACAACAAAAACTTTGTTGAAGTATACAAACCCAAAGTGCTGCCGCTGGTAGAGCGGATACCGCACCCCTCAGAGCGGCTCATCTAAAACAGCCGCTGGAGAAAAAGCACCAACAGGTAAAGTAAGGACGGCGCCAGCAAACACCCTACGCCGGTATAAAAAGTCGCTGTCATCGCACCATAAGGCACAAGCTTCGGGTCGGTCGCCGCCAGTCCGGCGGCTACACCACTTGTGGTGCCCATGAGGCCACCGTAGATGAGAGCCGATTGCGGATTATCCAAACCGATACGGCTCGCGACCAATGGTGTTGCCACCATAACCAAGATCGCCTTGACTAAGCCTGCAGCAACACTCAAGGCGATAACAGCAGAGTCCGCACCCAGCGCCGTGCCTGTTACCGGCCCAACAATATAGGTTGCTGCTCCCGCTCCAATGGTGCTGATGGATACAGCATCCGAAAAACCGAACGCCACGGCAACAACAGCACCCACCGCAAACGACAAACCCACACCCAACACCACCGACAGCGCACCAACCCAACCGGCGCGTTTTAGGGCATCGAGGTCGGCGCCGAAAGCTGTTGCAACAATGGCAAAGTCGCGAAACATGGCGCCACCCAATACACCCAATCCGGAAAAGAAACTGACGTCCGCTAAACCGTTACTGCCACCAGTGGATACCCCACCCCAATAGGCAAGCAACAGACCGAGACTTATGGCAATGGCCGAGCCGTGAATCTGCCCACGAAACAGCCTTGCCGCCAGCCAATTTGATGTAGCCAACAACAGCGCAACGATAACGAAGGCCGTAATAAGGGCGTTTTTTTCCAGCAGCGCTACGACTGTGTTCATGACTGATCGTGGGTCTGGCGACCAAGGCGCGACAGCAGCGGAATCATCGCAAAGCTAACCGCCACCGCGGCAACCCCTGCTAGCAACGCGAGCCAGCCACTCGACACCGCCGCCAGGACATTTTGTTTTGCCGCCATCGCCACCACAATAGGAATGTACATGGCGCTCCAGAAAGTAATACCGGTGGCAGTTGGCGGCGCAAGCAGTGGTTTAAAGTGGCTGGAATTCGTCGCCCAAAGCAGCAACAACATCGCAATCCCGACGCCGCCTACATTGGCCTGAACGCCGATAAGTTGCCCCAGCAGGTCACCGAGTATGACCCCCACCAACATACATGCGGCAAGTAAGCCAACGCCATAAATCACCACGCTCAAACGACCCTTGACTGGACGCCCAGTAATACACCCTGTTGCTCGGGAACTGGCGGCACCGTATCGGGCTTTGGCCACAACACAGGCATACCTACACCGGCTATTTGATCACCAACGCCCACCTGATCACGATCCAGCGGAAACGTTGGCCAGGATTTTCGCCGGGTGCACCCATCCGCAATAAAGACCACAGTAAATACCCGCCGGGTTGCAGCACTGGTGTTAGCCGCCGCCTGATGAATGGTATAGCCGTGATGCCAAATCATGTCTCCTGCATCTACTTCCATCCATTTTGGCGTGCGCTGGGCTAATTTAGGGTCGTTGAGAATATCGTAGGGTTCGGTGGTATGGGTGATATCCACGGGCTTTAGTCCACCCGCGCGATGGGATTCAGGCACATACGCCATCGCGCCGTTACTGTGTGTAACCGCATCGAATGGAATCCAAACACTCACCAAGGGTGCATCGCCAATAGGCCAAAACGTTTGGTCCTGATGGGGATCGGTCTCGCGCCCTCCGGACTCTTTGTACAGAGCCTGATCTTGCCAGAGCCGTACCGACGGCACCCTCAATAATTGCGCAGCCATGCCAGCCAAACGGCCATCACAGATAAATTCCCTGACCGTATTGCTGGTTTCCCAAAGCCGCATGCACTGGACGAAGGACTGTTCGTAGGTACTTTTCGCACTTACCTCGCGAGTGTCATGGGCTGAGCGCCTTGCCACTTCATCGTCAACCGCGGCGCCCAACGTCAGCAACTCGGCTCGGGCGAATACGTCTGGGGTGACCACAAAACCTTGGTCATTGAACAGCCGAACCGTGCCATCACTCAACGAGTGCGGAAATGTTTGTTGAGTTTTCAAACCTTATATACCTTGGCTGCGGTGCCGTAAAACATAGCGTCTTGTTCGTCTGCAGAATACTGCGCAGCAATCTTCTTCAAGCCATTCCAAAGGACCGGATAGGAAATCGACAACCGATCTACTGGAAAGTTGCTCTCAAACATACAGCGCTCTGGACCAAAACAGTCTATGGCATGCTCATAATAGCGACGTTGAGCGGCAACAAATTCGTCAGACGTGGGCGGTCGACTTTGAGCATCCCAACCAAATCCATTGTCGATCATGGCCAAGCCACCTAACTTCGCATACACATTTGGACACTCTGCGATAGCCGCAATATCTTTGCGCCACTGCATAAAGATTTCCTCACGTTTGTCAGCATAAGCCCCAACGCCCAAGGGGGTCCCAAAGTGATCAAGCACCATGGTCGCCTCTGGAACCGCCTCAGCAAGCGCTAAGAATGCTGAATTCTGCATATGAAAATGCCAGGTATCGTAGCTGTAGCCCATCGCCGTGAGCCGGCGTAAACCCTGGCGAAAGTCCTCCTCGGGATAGGGGCAAGGGCGCCCACCGCCGGCATTAGCCAAGGTCGCGGTATCGTCATAGGGACCCGCATGGCGGATTCCTCTGAACAGCCCCTGCCCTGCTTCCTCATGCGCTTGTAAAACTTCTTCCACTCCATCACCAAGCAGCAGATTCGCATGACTGACGATGGCTGCGATGGTGGCCTGTTCCGGGTTATCGCGACTGGCAGCCGCGACCCCTGCTACATATTCGGTTTCGCCAATGGGCTTCAAGCGACCCGGCCCATCTTTTCGATAGTTCGCATGGCAGTCGATGAATACGGTTTTTTCAATATTGTGACCGGAGCCCGTATCGGCCCACAAATCTGCCAGTTCGTAGCGACCAAACATTAACGGCTCAGACCAAAGATGATGGTGCGGATCAATGATCCGACGCTGGGGATCTATGATGTCTTCTTGTACCTGATCTAACCATGCCGCGGATTTAGGCTCTAATATCGCGCTCATCTTGCTCTCCTTCTAGCGGATTTAATCTTTGTAGGGACTCATATCCATATTTGGGAAACGTGCGGCAACGCCGGCAAGCGTCTCCGCTGTCCAATAATCATCCTTTGGCGCAGGAAACCCAATAAGTTCCCGCTCTTCTAGGGTTGCTTGTTCTACCCAAGCAGAAAAGCTCTGATACACCCCCTGCTCTGGCCATCCGACAATACCCATCCATTTGGGCCGTTTCGGCGCATAGCTGATGAAATGCCCTACACGCGCGCCCTCCTGCAAAAATGCAGTACCTCGATGAAAAGTACGCATGCTATAGGCCAATAGCGAGCCCGCAGGAACAGTGTCCTTGACCTCGTTCTCGTATAGCTGGGCACGCTGGCTGGGTTTGTATATGGCCGGCCAAAGGATCTCATCACGGTAATGTTGCCATGAGCACACCGCCGTCGGTGCTTGATGAATCGCCACATCGGTGTAATAAATCAGGAATGCGGTTTGCCAGTACTTCGCTCGATCAGGCGGATAGGCCAAGGTATGGTTTACGTAATCGAGGTGCATCGGTTGATCGGCGTCACCATAGTGTCCCTTACACTTATAGGTTAAATCCGATTGTTCGCAGAACAGTGCTTCGCCCCCGGTCATTAGCGAGGCAAACCGCCGCAACTCGGGATGCAGAGTAATCGCATTAAGGTGGGCACCACGAAACGGAAAACGCACGGCACGCCGAGAACGTTGAGCCTCATCCCAGCCGACCGGTTTAGGCCCGCTCGGATCATCCGCATAGTCTAACCAGCCGGGAATAAACGCCTCCACATCAGCTCGCGCTCCTGCCAACTCGCTGGACGTCAAAAAGTTTTCGACAATGGCATAACCGTGCTCATGGTAATGCTGAACGTGCTCATCGCTGATGCGCATGCTATCTCCTCCGTCAATTCAGACCCGCTGGCCTGACACTCCTCGCCTGATCATAGCAACAGTTGTTTCGCAATATGAAGTGCAACTATGTATTGATCCACAGCTATGTCGCTGGTTAATCTTGAGACAATGTCACAGGGGGAAAGACATGAGTATCGACGGCTTGCAGCACATCACATTCGAAGTCCACGACAGCGTGGCTCTGGTTACCTTAAATCGACCCGATCAGATGAACACCTGGACACCTATCATGAGTCGCGACCTCAGCGATGCTATGTACGAGTGCGATGAAAATGATGACATTCGCGCCGTTGTAATAACAGGCGCGGGCCGTGCATTTTGTGCCGGTGCCGACCTATCCGGTGGCGAAGAAGGTTTTACCGACAGAGTCGAAATTCAGCGTCCACCGATGTGGCCCTATCAAGTTCGCAAACCCGTTATAGCAGCAATCAATGGCGCCGCTGTGGGAGTGGGCATTACCTACCCCATGCTAGCGGACATCCGTCTTGCTAACGCAACCGCAAAAATCGGCTTTGCCATGGTACGTCGCGGCATTCTGCCCGAACTGGCATCTCACGTGACTGTGAATCAGGTGGCAGGCTTTTCTCGGGCTGCTGATCTGTTGATGACCGGGCGTATAATTTCCGGGCAAGAGGCTGCCGATATGGGCCTGATTAGCGAGGCCATTGACAGCGACAAGCTATTGGATCGCGCGATGGAAATTGCTCAAGATATCGCCACGAACACTGCACCCGTCTCCGTAGCGGTCACCAAGGCGCTGATGTGGCAAAACCTCGGCGCAAACATTACGAAGTTAATGGAAACAGAGGGCAAATTCATTGACTGGCTTGGACAGTCAACCGACGTCAAAGTCGGCGTGCAGGCGTTCTTAAACAAACAGACGCCGCAATGGCAGATGAGCCCGACCAAGGATGTGCCAGAGGACTTGGCCGATCTGCTCAAGCGACCAGCGGGGTAAGGCCAGCGCCACCTCTCCGGTGGCGCTTCAACAATCGGCTAGTGCCCGAACTGTTGCGGATTCTTCAGCATGTAGGCAGGACCGTGAACGCCATTTATGGCGGCATTTTCGCCATAGAGCGTTTCTTTTTGACCACCATAATTCTCACGATTCGCGCCAAGTGGCGCCAACTCTTGAGCCTTGGCCTGAGCAGCTGCGAGCAATTCATCTACATCCGCTATGTGCTGCACGATCCCCGCTTCTAAAGCGGCAGGTGCTGCCCAGCGCTTTGCTAACTGCACCGTTTCAAAAAACGCGTTTAAGGACATTTTGTGTCGAAACAGGGCCAGTTCTGGTTGGGGTATGCGCATACCTAGTTGCATTTCGTTAGCACATAAAAATCCGCGGTCCGCACGCATCATACGGACATCGTGGCACAGCGCCGACATAAATCCGGCGCCAAATGCATGTCCATTTACAGCACATACGGTGGGCACCGGTAACGTTATGATGCGCCCCATCAAGGCCATAAATTCTTTGCCAAATGCCTGCCGATCGCCGGCTTCCGGATGGGCACTTGGATCCTGTACCCAGGCGAGATCCAGGCCATTGGAAAAGAACTTCTCGCTTGCAGATGCAGTAACCAATGCTGCCGGCCCAGAGGAAGCCTCCACCTCATCCAACGCAGCGGCAAATGCCCGAACAAAGGTGGTATTCCAGCGATTTTCACCGGCATTCATGGTTAGGGTAAATACGTCTCCCTCGCGTTCTAACTGGATTATTTCGCCGCTCATTTTTTCTCCCATACTTGTTGTTTGTGACTGTTCAGTCGTTTCTTTTGTTTCTCACTGCAACATAATTCTTTAGCGCTGGCAATTTAGCTATCCACTGCTCTGAAAAAAGCCCGACGCCGCTTCACCGTTTCTAGCAAAGTCCAATCACCTGCTACAACTTCATACCCTTTCGGGTAGGCGGGTCGTGCCGCTAGTTCAAGAGCCGCCAAGACCCGTGGGTCGCGGTAGTAACACTGCACCACTAAACTCACAAATCCCCGCACGTCGGGGGCATTCGAATGGGCTAAGTGCTGTGCTAGCTGATATTTTTGCTCTTCATTCAGCGCAACGAAAGCCCACCCCAGAGTCTGCTGCGTAACCGTTTCTACGTACTCGCAAAACCCGTTTATCGCATCAAAGTCGGCGGTGTTGAGAATATCTTGCAATATATGCGAATCATTGGCGGCAAGCATACCCTGTTCCGAACATGCCGGGACTATGGCACCTGCCACATAGCCCACCAACTGTTGCTGCGCCGGGTTAAATCGTGCATCTGTAGCTATATTGACGGTCATGCTGGCACTCCGAGATTAATCGAATAAGTTAGCTAGGCGCTTTTTCATGCAATCGGTTATGTATAACGCCAACGCCTGAATAGTGCGCGTAGGATTAACCCCTCCTGATGTAACAAAAATACTGCCGTCGATTACAAACAGATTCTTTACATCATGGGCCCGCCCCCACTCATTAACCACGGAACGCTGGGGATCCAACCCCATGCGTGCTGTACCCATTAAATGCCAACCACCAACCGCTAATGGTGCCTCAGACATGACATCTGTGGCGCCACCCGCACGCAATGCCTCGGATGCTCTCGCTACCGCATAATCGAGCATTTTGCGACTGTTACTAGACAGGGTGTAATCAATTTTTGGCGCTGGGATACCATGACTATCGAATAAATTCGCATCTAGAGTCACGGTATTGTGCAACTCTGGGAGGTCTTCACATATAGCTACCATTCCAGTTATGCGCTGATGCAATTTTGCATAATGCTTATGGTAGTTCGTGCCCCAAGGCAAACGACCATGGGTCAACCCCAACATCGCGGTTGCGGCCGGCCCCATACCGCGGTTCATCTCGTAGGTGAATCCGCGCACAAAGCCGCGCTGTAGATCCGTTTCGTAAAATTCCTGACTCCAAATACAGGCGCCAGGTCCATTGTTTCCATCCAAGGCTTCCGGGAACACACCACGAATCATCGCGTAGGGGTGGAACATCAAATTTTTGCCCACCAAGCCACTGGAATTAGCCAGACCATCTGGAAAGCGCTCTGATTTAGAGTTCAGTAACAACCGCGGGGTGCCAACACCATTCGTTGCCAGGACTACTACTGCGGCAGCCTGAAATTGTTCCTCACCTTGCTCGTCGTAATACCAAACCCCATTTGCCATACCGTCATCATCTACGGTTATTTCGCGCACCCGGCAACGGGTGCGCAATTCAACGCCTTGGCGAATGGCATGCGGCCAATAAGTGATATCGGTACTGGCCTTAGCACCCTGAGCACAACCGGATAAACACGCACCAAGATTGATGCAGGGTGCCCGTCCATCATATTCTTTGGTGGCGATGGCCGCATCCGATGGCCACCAATGCCATCCCTTGGCGTTAAAGCCCGCCCCAATAGCACTAGCCGACTTTCCCAGCGGTAAGGGTGGTAACAAAATGTCAGGATCCTCGTGGGGCGGATTAGCCGGATCTCCCGCCAAACCAGCCACCCCAGTCATCCGATCATTTATAGAATAGTAGGATGCCAACGTCGTGTAATCGATCGGCCAATCATCTGCCACACCGTCAAGTGTCCTGACCTTGAAATCCGAGGGATGAAAACGCGGGAAATGACCGTTGTACAGAACCGTACCACCACCGACCCCATTGAAATTGGAGATCGAAATCGGCGAATTTTCATCGTTGACTGGATAATCTGTTGCACGGCCGCGACGATTTGGTGACACACTGAATTCACCCCAACTGCGGGCCTCCCAATCTAGGCCGGTACTGGGGTAATTTAGTGGATTCATCCAATCACCTTGCTCTAAGCAGAGGATTCGCATCCGCGTATCTACCAGGTTCCAAGCCGCCGCTGCACCCGAGGCGCCAGCGCCGATAATCAATACATCAACAGGTTGTCCCGACACGCCCCCTCCCAAAGTACGTAATCCGCAGCGCCACTAGTGCCGTGGTTCTTAGAACGATAAATTATGCCCCCATAGGCAATATCTCACCACTTGCGGAGCACAAAATGATCGAGATCTATCACGTACCAGGTACTCGCGGCGTGCGACCAATTTGGCTGTGCGCAGAATTGGGCATCGACTATCGAGTGATCGATGTGGATTTCAGCGCCAGTTACCGCAGCAGCTTAGAATGGCGGCGTATGAATCCTGTGGGAAAAGTGCCGGTAATGGTCGATACCGCGTCCGCCGATCTTACTATTTTTGAATCTGGAGCCATGGTTCAGTACCTGCTCGACCGCTACGGTAACGGTCAACTGCAACCCCAACCCGGCACACCAGATCACGCCATGTATCTGCAGTGGAGCTGGTTTGCCGAGGCGACATTTGCCAGACCACTGGGCGAGATTGTTAATCATCTGCGCGAGTTCCCCGGTGAGCAGACGAGCGAAGCGGCGATTGAGGAGATGCGCAATCGCGCTAGATTGTGCGTAACGGCGGTTAACGAAGGCCTCAAAAACCAGGACTATATCGTCGGTAACAGTTTCAGCGCCGCAGACATCATGCTCGGCTACACCCTCATGCTCGCGGCCAAATTCCTGCCCGAAGCGGCACCGCCGGCAGCGGCCGAGTACTGGGATAGACTGCAGCAACGACCCGCTTACCAGACTGCCTTCGGCAATGCTGACTAAGTGCTGGCTATAGGTGCATGGCGAGTTATCATCAAACCAAAACTTTAGGAGCCATCATGACTGGCGAGAACCTTAGCTCTACCACCGCGCATTGGCTGCCATTTACTGCCAATCGACAGTTTCACAAAGACCCACGCGTGGTTGTTGAGGCTCGAGACTGCCACTATATCAGTCAGGACAAGCGCGAAGTCTTCGACTCGCTGTCGGGGCTTTGGTGCAGCGGCTACGGGCATAATCGCGCGGAAATCACAGCAGCGGTCAGCGAACAATTAGCCACGCTGGATTACGCACCCGCCTTTCAATACACACACCCAGGTGCTACGCGTTTGGCTGAACGTTTAAGCGATCTTGCGCCCGGCGACCTCAATCACGTGCTGTTCACGAACTCTGGTTCCGAGTGCGCTGATACCGCCTTGAAACTAGCGCGAGCCTACTGGCGCATTCAAGGACAACCCAGCAAAACCCGGTTTATTGGCCGCATCAAAGGATATCACGGGGTCAATTTTGCCGGCACCAGCCTCGGTGGTATCGGCGCCAATCGCAAACTTTTCGGTCAGCTAGGTGATGCCGACCATCTCCCCCACACCTTACAACCTGAATATGCATTTACCCGAGGACAAGCCGAGCACGGCGAGGAACTCGCTAACCATCTTGAGCAACTTATCCTCTTACACGACGCTTCAACGATCGCGGCCGTGATTGTCGAACCCGTTTCAGGATCTGCTGGTGTCATAGTGCCACCGCAAAACTATCTGCAGCGGCTGCGGCAAATCTGCAACGAGCACAATATATTGCTGATTTTTGACGAAGTGATCACAGGTTTCGCGCGCATGGGCAATACGTTTGCCGCACAAACCTTCGGTGTGACTCCAGATATTTTGAACGTCGCAAAAGGTTTGACCAATGGCGCGATTCCAATGGGTGCAGTGATCAGTTCCAGCGTGTTGTACGACGCTTTTATGGCCGTCGAACAGGCTGAACATATGATCGAACTGCCCCACGGCTACACCTATTCTGCACACCCGGTAGCGTGCGCCGCGGCGTTAGCTGCATTAGATATATTGCAAGACGACAATATGGTAGGGCGGTCAAATGCATTGGCGCCCGTACTTGAGGACGCACTGCACGGGCTCAGAGGCAACAAGCACATCACTGATATTCGCAATTTCGGACTGGCCGGTGCACTGCAACTCGCACCGCGCGACGGCGATCCTATTGTCCGACCTTTTGAGGTTGGCATTCGCTGCTGGGAAAAGGGGCTGTATGTCCGCTGGGGCGGCGACACCTTACAGTTTGCACCACCTTTTATTGCGCAGCCCGAGCAAATACAGAATATGGCCACCACAGTGGCCGAAGCCATAGACGAGACTGCATAGCCTTACAACAACCGGCAGTTGTGGGCAGGCAACATCGCAAAGTAGTATTTGCGACTTAGTAACGGATGCATATTTGTTTGTAGGCTTCTGAATTCTTCGAAGCCACCTTAACCAAGAGGTAACGTCATGGAAAAATCACTGATCGCTTTAATCACAAGCATCATTGCTGCAATCAGCATCACTGGCTGTGAAAGCGGCAACCAAACCGCAAGCACAGCACCAACCCAAAGTGCAGCGCCTATGCAGAGCATGGCCGCGACAACCGAGCCGAGCCAAGTTAAGCAAGCGCCAGCCTCATCTGATCTGGCGAGCATTCTGGCAGCACAGCCCGAAGCAGTGATCGCGCGCTACCCATCGCGCAATCCTCAGCAGACGCTGGAATTTTTCGGTATTCAACCGGGCATGACTGTGGTCGAGGCACTGCCAGGCGGTGGCTGGTACAGCAAGTTACTCATTCCCTATCTGGGCAATGAGGGCGAGCTTGTTGGCGCTAACTACCCGACCGGCATGTATAAGTTATTCGGTTACGACGACGAGCGCTTAGCCAAGCTGGCAAATTGGCCCACAGATTGGCCAGCGACCGCGCAAACCTGGGTGGAAGGCAAGGCCGCCCCAGTATCCGGCTTTGTCATGGGCGATCTGGCAGACAGCAAGAAAGGTACTGCGGATGCCGTATTGCTGATCCGTGCATTACACAATCTCGCCAGGTTTGAAGAGCAACACGGATTTATGAGCCGCGCGCTGCAAGACACTTTTGACGTACTTAAGCCTGGCGGCATAGTGGGTATCGTCCAACATGCGGCACCCAGCGATGCCGACGATGCTTGGGCCAACGGCTCTAAAGGCTATCTGAAAAAAACCTTTGTAATTGAACAAATGCAGGCTGCCGGCTTTGAATACGTTGCTGCAAGCGACATTAACGCCAACCCTCGCGATCTTCCTGGTGCCAATGATGTGGTTTGGCGCTTACCGCCAACTCTGGCGGGTAGTAAGGATGACGAGGCAAGAGCAGCGGCAATGCGGGCCATTGGCGAGTCCAATCGTATGACCCTCAAGTTCGTAAAACCTGCGATTTGAGCGTGTCGATCTGGGGCGGGTTCTACCCGCCCCTGCTTTTGACCCAATCTTGAACTGTTTCAAGACACCGTCAGACCAGAGCACAGGGGTCGAGTAAATTGACTGAGCTCAATGCCGTCTGGCTAACCTTACAACTGGCCAGCACCACAACCGTATTACTGCTGCTTGTGGGCGCGCCTCTGGCTTGGTGGCTGGCCCATAGCCGCAATCCCGCGCGGCCAATTATCGAGGCGCTTACAGCCATGCCACTGGTCATGCCGCCTACGGTTATTGGCTTTTATCTGCTGCTGCTGTTCAGCCCCAACAGTTGGCTCGGTAATTTTTGGTTCACGCTCACCGGCTCGACCTTGGCTTTTTCATTTTCCGGCCTAGTGCTAGCGTCGATGCTGTATTCCCTACCATTCATGGTGCAACCCTTAGTTAATGCCTTTGCCGCAGTGGACGAAGGCCTGCGCGAGGCCGCCGCGACATTGGGAGCAACACCTGCTGACATTTTTCGCAAGCTAGTGCTACCCCTGAGCAAACGCGGTTTTATTACCGCCTGTGTCCTCAGCTTTGCTCACACGATCGGCGAGTTTGGAATCATTCTGATGGTCGGCGGCAACATTCCCGGCGAGACCAGAATGATCTCAATTGCCATATATGAACAGGTGGAAACGCTCAACTATGCCCAAGCCCATATTCTCTCCGGCGGCTTGCTTACCTTTTCTTTTATCGCCTTGTGCACAGTTTATGTGACCAATGGCCGATCAGCGTTGCGGCTGAACTGATGCTCGAAGCAACACTACAACACGGTCAGGGTAACTTTCAGCTCGATGTCGATATCACGCTAAACAACACTGATGTGTGTGCATTATTCGGTCCCAGTGGCTGTGGTAAAACGACCCTACTCAAGGCCCTTGCCGGGCTAGTACCAGCCCAAGGGCTGATTCGCTTTCAGGATCAATACTGGCAGAACGATACGGTGTTCTTGCCACCCCACGCGCGCTCGGCGGGGCTGGTATTTCAGGACAATCGACTATTCCCACATCTCAATGTTGCTGACAACCTTGCCTTTGCCATGAATCGCGCCCCAGCAGGCAGCATAAATTATGCAGAAGTCATCGATACGCTAGGCGTACGAGCATTGTTGTCACGCGCTGTTACCGATTTATCAGGCGGTGAAGCGAAGCGTGTCGCTATTGCTCGCACTTTGTTGAATCAACCAAAGCTGCTAATGATGGATGAGCCGTTGAATGGCCTAGATCAGCACAGTAAAAGAGAGATTCTCGGCTACCTTGCTACGTTGACCCGACAATTCAAACTGCCAACCCTTTATGTCAGCCATGATATCGAGGAAGTAGCCCGTCTCTGCGACCACATGCTTGTTATGGCGTCGGGAAAAGTGACGGACCAGGGCAGTACCGTCGCGGTTACTCAACGACTGAATCAGAGTTCGGATGCCAGCACTGGCACACCCATGGGAGCCGTCATAGAAGCTGTTATCAGCAATCACGAACCTGCTTACTCCTTAACAAGATTGGCGTTAGCCGGGCATACTCTATTCGTGCCAATGCAGGATCAATTTGCTGCCGGCACACGCCTGCGCCTGTTCTTGCCCGCCCGGGATATTGCAGTGGCAACTAGGCCACCCCAGGGATTGAGTATCCGCAACAGTTTGCCCGGGGTTGTGGAATCACTGCGACCTGACGCCGACAACCGAGTCAGAGTCGGAATCAGAGTCGCCGACCAACTGTTGTTCGCCCAAGTAACCCGCCATGCGACCGACGCCCTAGCACTGCAGGAGGGTATGGCTGTTTTTGCGCTGATTAAGAGTGTCGCACTGGCTTAGGCTTCAGCACGTTGGTTATTGGGCCTGACGCCAATTGCCATGAAATCCAAACGGTATGCGGTGATCCAAATAGGCGGTTGCAAGCGGACCCGCGCTGACATTTTGCGCATCGAGTATTAAAAGACTACTGGCCTGTCTATTTGCATCGAATACATAGGCTAAAACGTAACCGTCGCCTTCTGCTGCGGACTCAGATTTCGGTACGAATATGGGTTCACTGACTGCACAACCCGCACCCACATCATAAGACTCGATGCTACCGGTATGGTGATCCACACGTGCAATCTGGTTAAAACCACCGACCTTGGCAGCGGGCTTGGAGTCAGCCGAAAAATAGCCGTACCGATAGCTCAAGCCGGTACGACGTTCATCCAAGCGCGGAAACTCGCACACCACATCATGTAATTGCTCACGGCTGAAATCGTCAGTGCTCCCATCTAAATCGAAAGTCCAGCGGACCAACTTAGCCAAGGCTTGCTTAGGATCGCCCGGCGAACCATCAGCGAGCGGAAAAAGCGGCGCCTGGGGGTATTCGCAAACATCGCAAATGATTTTATTGCCGTCACTGTGGGCGTTCATAGGGTGGAATACATAGCACGCATCGCCGACGAACCAACGTATGTCGGCAACGCTGCCCTGGCGTGGCATCACCCCTATATGGGTGGCCTTCTCCGGCTCCCAAGCATAGGCTGGACCACCCGCCATAGCGCGCTCTAGGGATCCGGTGAGTGGCATGATCGGGAACAAGACATGGTCTTTGGTGATCATAAAGTCATGCACCATCGCCGCATAGGGTGCTCTAAACGACTCGCTGCGCAACAACTGACCGTCTTTGTCGATCACATTGAACGTCATATGCTCGGAAATTCCGCCTTTGGCGTTATAGCCGAAGAACAGCATTTCGCCGGTTTCGTGGTCGACCTTAGGGTGCGCCGTCATGGGACCTTGCAACTTACCCGCGTAGTCGTGAGAACCCACAGACGCTAATGAAATAGGATCGAGTTCAAAAGGCGCATGGCCTTCCTCTAGCGCTAACAGCTTGCCCCCGTGCCATATGATATTGGTATTGGCAACGCCATCGGTCTCTAGACCGATAACGCTTGGATCCTGATCCATAGGATTAAATGGATCAAATAAAGCGCGACCTGCTTGCCGTTCAAGCTGCCACTTCTGTGTGCGCACCCAGCGATTTCGATAGCTCACGCAGCCATTTTCAATATGGAACGCATGGACCATGCCATCACCGGCAAACCAATGATAAGAACCACGTGGCGCAAATTGCGGATTCGGCCCATTACGGTAAAAGCTACCATGCAAATCTTGCGGCACATCACCGACCACTACCAAGTCATGAACATCACATTCCATCTGTATCGGCGCAAAGCCGCCGCTGAGATTGGGATGGTTGGGAAAAGGCTGGGCCATGTCACGACTCCTGTTGATGAATTTGGAGCCGCTATTGAGGCGGGCTCTACAACAAGTCTACGCCTACAGGGCAATGATCTGAACCCATGACTTTTGGCCATATAAACGCGTTCTTGACCCTGTGGTTGGCTGTTTTCGACGCAAATAAATAATCGATCCGCCAACCAACATTGTCTTTGCGAGCACCGCCGAATTGGCGCCACCAGGTATAGTGCCCCTCTTGATCTGGGAACTTATCGCGGAAGGTATCGACCCAACCTGCTTGCTCCCAGCGCGTCAATTCCTGCCGTTCTTCCGCAAGAAACCCGCTGGCCTTAACATTGGACTTCGGCCTGGCCAAATCAATGGGATGGTGAGCTGTGTTGTAGTCACCCACCACAAATACTGGCCCGGTTTTACGCTTCTGCTCTATTCGATCAAATACCGCTCGATAGAAGTCCATTTTGTAGGGTACGCGGCTGTTGTCGCGATCTTTGCCACTGCCCTTTGGAAAATATACGCTGGCGACCGTTAAGCGCCCAAACTGCGCGAGCAAAAAACGACCCTCGTCGTCAAACCGGGGTTCACCCAGAGAACTCTCAATCCGCGTCGGCGGAACGCGACTATAGATCGCCACACCACTGTAGCCTGGGCGTTTTGCCGGTGCAAAATTAGCATGCCAACCTCTAGGGTTAAGCACTTTGTCAGGGAGTTGTTCAGGAAACGCGCGCACCTCCTGCAGAGCCATAATGTCAATTTTCTGGCGTTGCAAAACCTGCAAAAACCCTTTTTTTGCGCAAGCACGAAGCCCATTAACATTCCAACTAACTATTCTCATTCGATCCTTAACCACCTAGAGCAAAATAGACCGCGGTAACATAAACAAGGAAACCCAAATGCCATCCACTTCCCGACGAGCGGTAGCAAATTTACGCCCAACGAACAGCATCACTGGCGGCACTTCAACGCCGCAATAACACCGCCCAGCGCGCCAAATTTAGTACGTCGGCTAAAGCCGCGGCGACGTAGGTTAGAGCCGCGGCACGTAGTATCCGCACTACCGGTGCGCGCTGACTGACCGGCAGATAATTACCCGCCGTTAATATTGGCAGAGCCTTGGCAAAACTGGCATCCCACTCAAGCGGCAACGTCACCATATGCAGGAGCATACGCCCGAATAATCCGGCCAACCCAAGACCAACCATTACCGAGACAGGCACTGGATGTCGCGTCAGTAAACCGATGATAGGCGCCAACCAAATCGCAGCCGCACTGAGCCGTGCCGCGCGGTCGGCAAATTTTACAAGGGACGTACGCAGAAGTAAGCGCTTGTCACCCCGATCATGCTGAATCGCATGTCCTACCTCGTGAGCCGCGATGGCTACGGCAGTTAACGAACGGCCCTGGTGATTCGCTTCGCTAAGACGAACCTTTCGATCGGTGGGATCGTAGTGATCGCCGAGGGCAGTCACTTCTACCGCAACGCCATCAAGCTTGAACTCTTTGATCAGATGCTGTGCCAGTTCACCCCCTGTACCGGGCATACCTGTCAGATCGTCCGCATAGCGCCGCATAACCCAACGCACCCAGAGGTTGGGACCAAAGACCAATGCCAATACAAGCACCAACAACCAGATCAATCGTCTAACTCATCAAATTATTGCGATCAGCGGACTTGTTGCGGAAACATTAATACCCCGAGCTTTCGCGTTGCTTCTCTTGGCCACCGCGGGCCGCTGCCAATTCTTTGGCGGCATTTTTAGTCATATGACCTGAATCGCTGCCTAGGGTTACAAAATTAAAACCCAGCTCTAAGTGTTTTTGTGTGTACTCAATACCGCCGGTATGAATACCAGCGGCCACCCCATGTTTTTTGCAAAGGGCAAGTAGACGTTGCACCTCTTGCAGATGCTCTGGTTGGGGTTGATCTCCCATAGCGGGCAAACCCATCGACAACGCTAAATCTGCCGGGCCTATGTAGACACCATCTAATCCAGGCGTAGTAATGATTTCTTCGGCCTTTTCACGACCCTCCGCCGTTTCAATCATGGCGATACACGCGATCTGATTGTTCGCCTCAACTGCATAGCCGCGTCCACCGTAGAGCGCACCGCGAATTGGTCCGAACGATCGGAAACCATCAGGTGGGTAACGACAGGACATGACTGCTTGCTGGGCCTCTTCGCGGTTATTAACCATGGGCACAATAACCCCGTAGGCGCCGGCATCTAGGGCTTTCATTATTTCGTAGGGTTCATTCCACGGCACCCGCACAATAGGTGTGGCATCCGAGGTCGAAATAGCCGGCAACATATTGACCAGATCCGTATAGTCGATAAGTCCGTGCTGCAAGTCGATACACACCCAATCGAATCCGAGTTGTGACAGCGACTCTGCCGAGTATGGGTTAGCCAGACTCAGCCAACAGCCAATTGTCTGGGCGTCTGCGCGCCAGGCGCTCAATGCCTTGTTCTCCCTCATAGCAGTCCTTATCATTTACCTCAACTTGCGCTTAACCATACGTCAATTCGATATTCGTGAGCAGCATTTCTATCGTTTTTTATTGCGCCAAAAGGAAGACCGATCAACACCTTAAGTGAACAATTCAGCGAACTTGCACGAGCCAGCCGAGAACTTATTAGTTTGCTCGATGAAGCGGACGAAAAGTATTGGAAATTTATGCTTGAACGCGCCCTGCCGAAGGTTAACGCTCATGAGCTCGCTGGTGCGACCCTCATTCTCGGCTGCTATGGCGGCATGGATACGTTTTCAGATCTAATCATAGGCAAAGTCTACGAAAGTGGTGAGCCGTTAAAATACCAAAACCTAAACGCTCGGCTTACCCATCTGCGCACTCGAACCTTCGAGGCGGCGCGGCGGATCGCCGCGCGCCAAGTCTGGTAACTCTAGTCGCCCTTACAAAAACGCGCTATGTCAGCCGCTGTATCGCGAGAAATTTCTGGGCACGTCGCCGGAAAAATCTCAGTACCGTGGATGGTGCCCATAACTTGCCGACAGCGCGCTGCTACTCCAGCACCCATTAGCATACGATAAAAGTTAATACCCTCGTCCCGCAACGGATCGCATTCATTAACACTGATGACTGTTGGTACCAGCCCTTGCACATCGGTTGCAGAGGCAAAACCAGGCCAGGCTAGGGGGTCGCGCCGCTCATAGGCCTCAATACCGTAGCTAACGCGGCCGTAATTGTTATGTAAATCAAGTAACAGACCATTGTTCTCCTCGGAGGAGGGGTTTTCTGCTAACGGCCAATACCCTGCTATGTAGGGGCAAAGAGCATACAGACCCTGGACTAAACTCATCTGGTGCTCTCTGAGAAGGGTCATACCCGTGGCTAAAGTTAAATTACCGCCACCACTCTCCCCTGCAATAATAATTTTGTCCGCATCGATGTTCAGGGCCTCGGTTTGCGACACCAGCCATTTTAGACCCGATACACAGTCATTGAGACCCGCTGGATAGGGCGCCACCTCCGGCACCGAAGAAGGACTTACCGCATTGCGAAAATCGATCATTGCAACAGCCACGCCATTGGCCGCGATCATTCGACCCCAAGCCTGATAATTGCCGTAGAAGCAGGACATGGTCGCCATGCCACCACCATGAATATAGTAGACACAGGGCACGGGATCGGGGCTTTGCGGACGCATAAGGCACAACTTTATCGTGTTGCCGTCTGGCTCCGATACTAACTCGTGATCGCTGATATCTAAGCCAGCACTTGGCGCAATATCTTCGTTATCAGACATCGCTAAAAATGCCTGCAAAAATTCCTCTGCTGCACGACCGTCCTCTGAATTTGCAGCAGCCAAAATTTCTTGCCGATTTTGTACATCTGCAGATGGGCCCAAATCTAGGTTCGCGAATACCGCCTTTATGCGCGGATCAATCCTCGGATCCTCAGCCATGTTTGCCTTACCCATGCTTCTCTCCCTAATTTTTTACTTTGTTGATTGCATTTATCCTTTACCCTAACGTTCACCAACTGCATTGGCTTAAGTTCTTTATATGCTGCCACTACAGCATAGGCGAGCTTTACCGCTTTAACAAAACAGCAATGGAGTGGGCGATGGAAATATGGACCGCTGCAACCCCCAACGGCTGGAAAGTCAGCATCATGCTTGAAGAGCTAAAAGAAGCAGGCATTGAGCTGCCAGAGGTCGAGATCAAAACTATCAATCTCAGCAAAGGCGAACAATTCACCAAACTCTTCACGCAACATAATCCGAACCAAAAAATCCCTGTATTAATCGACGGTGAGCGCAGCATTATGGAAAGTTGCGCAATCTTGCAATACTTAGCCGAGAAGTATCCAACGCCAATGTTGCCAGCAGGCGAAGCACGCTGGGACATATTGCCTTGGGTGTACTGGCAGGCGGCAAATGTGGGTCCCAACTTCGGCAACAAGTTAAGCTATACCCGCTACATGGACGATGTGCCTGAAGCACACAAGCAACACCCGCTGGAGCGCTTTAATAAGGAGGCGTTACGACTTATGGCTGTCCTGGCAAAGCAGCTCGGAGACAATCCATGGATCTGCGGCACCACCTTTAGCATTGCTGATATCGCCGTATACCCATGGATGCGGGGTTGGAAGTGGAGCAAGGTCGACATCACTAAGTACCCCACTGTACTGGAGTGGGTGCAACGGGTCCGCGCAAGGCCCGGGGTCGAGCGCGGCATATCCTACGGCGTTCCAAAAGACGAGATCGACCAGTGGAGTAAAGCCCGCAAGGCACAATACCGTCGCGGCGGCTCCAGTATCGCTGACAATGCGAAACTAAAAAGCGATCTATAACTGCAGAATTTGACCCTATAGCTTACTGAAGTCAGGTGGACGCTTTTGTTTAAAAGCTGCAATTGCCTCTTGATTGGCGGCCCCACCCATTAAACTGGCCATCGCCGCACCCTCAAGTTCATGGGCGCTGCGCAGTGCTTCGCGCCGCGGCACCATCAGCAGTTCTTTCGTTGTCATCAACGATGCCAAAGGTTGTGCGGCTAAGATCTGAGCATGCTGCTGTGTGACTGCAAGCAAATCTGCATCGGCCACCGTTGCGAACGTTAATCCGAGGCGCTGACATGTGTCTGCATCTAACCACTCAGAACTCATCAGCACCCAGGTAGCCGCCTGATGCCCCAAAAGCGCGGGAAAGGTGATTGAGCTACCGGCTTCCGCAGTCAGCCCAAGCGCAGAAAAAGGACAACGCAAACGCGCGCTCTTTGCCATAAACACCAGATCTACGAGTCCACAAATCGTACAACCGACACCGACGCCTAGGCCGTTGATGGCCAACAACAAAGGTTTAGGAAATTCCAGCAACGCTTCATAGAGTCCGGGGAAACCATGTTTAGGCTCAGGCTCATCGGCGCCTATGGAGGTTAAATCCAACCCCGCGCTAAACGCTCGCCCCACCCCAGAAATAATAACCACCTTCACTGCCTCGTCTTGAGACGCAGCCAGAAGGGCCTCTGTCAGGTCATCAAACATTGCGTTATTGAAGGCGTTTAACGCCTCGGGCCGATCTAATAGCAAGCTACGAACGGCGCCCTCATCGGTGACTGAAATCATTAAATCCTCTTTAACCCACTCCAATGCGCAGAGGATCAGAAAAAAACAGACAAAGAGCAAGAGCGCTAGGAAGACTGATTAAAGAGAAAACAGGCCCGCATGCAATCAAGTGGTGGTCATCACATCCGGGCCTGCCGTCGATACCGCATATACAACAGCCGGCACCAACCCAAATCAACTGACAAATGGGCGCCAGCTGATAATTACCTGTTCGACATTCTATAGATATTTATTTTATCTTTTTCTTAGATAAGAAAATTATCATATTCTTGCGAGCACACCAAGGCTAACCTTTGGTATATGCCTTCACTTACACCCGCCATTTCGAACCGTATTAAGCGAGCACGCAAAGCGCGAGGCCTGACCCAGGAGGTTTTGAGCGAACGCTTGCGCCTTACCCGCGGCGCCATCGGCCACTGGGAACGGGGCAAGGCATTGCCGAGCACTACTAACTTACGCAGTTTGGCAATGGTTCTGAACGTACCTTTGGAATGGCTGATTAGCGGCAGGGCGAACCCCTTCAAGGAATCGAAAAATTCACGCAAAGACAGCAATTTTATTGGTGTTACCGAATCCCCAGCGGCCTTCAACAGCACTATTGAAAGCTTCGACAAAGAGACAATAGCTGTTGCGGGCAAATTTTTTCGACTGCCAAAACGGCAACGTAAAGTAATTCGCGACTTGCTCGACCAATTGCAACCAAATTAATGCTGCTGCAGACCTGGCAGCGCCGCTTCGATGCGCGTACGGAGCCACGGTCGATCGGTCATTCGCGGTGATGGTTGCCCTGTCCACCGAAAATTAATTTATTAGGTAGCAGCGTCCAGCCAGCGCAGGGTTTCTGCAAATAGCGCGCCGCCCTGACGCAGGTTGTGGCCCCCGGTACCAAATTCAAAGCGGTGCCGGTAACCAGCAAATTGCAAAGCTGCGGCCATCTGTTGATTCGCCAATACCCAGCTACCCGTTACGATATCCGCGTCTAGCTCACCACTTTGCAAAAAAACTTTGATGGCCTTACGTGGGGTACTGCGAATCAAATACGGGTAGTTGTGGGCACCCCGAATATTAGTAAACGAGCCACAATGGCTGATGACCCGACCAAAGTGCTCCGGCCCGTGCCAGGCCGCGTTGAAGGCACAAATACCACCACTGGAAATACCGCAAATGGTCCGGTTCGCGGGATCATCGCTGATGCGAACATCCACTTCTCTGCGAACAAACGGCAGCAGCTCGTCCATCAAAAACCTTAGGTAATGGTCGCTACAGCTGTCGTACTCGACGCTCCGTTGTTGCATGGCTAAAGGATCAGGCCGTTGACTCGCTGCAGGCAGCTCAACATTAGGCGGCAGACCCGGATTAATGAATATACCTAATGTCGGCGCTAATTCGCCCGCGTGAATCAAGTTGTCCAGAACTGTCGTCGCACGAACCGCCCCTGCTCGAGCCAGATAGCCGGGACCATCGTTGAAAACCATTAAGTTGAGCGCATCAGCGCTGTCGGCGCCATTAGATTTATACACCCAAATGTCGCGGCGGGTGCCCGTAAACACGGCACTTTGATCCCAACTCTTAAAGCGCACCACTTCGCCCGGCACGACACCCTCGCGAACGTAGGCCTCCGGGCACGGGTGATAGTGAACATCGCCTACCGTATCGAGAACCTGCAAAATCTCGGCATTGGAGCGTCCGTTCACTTGATAATCTTGGGCGTGCAAGTCTCCCCAAGCTCGATCCAGCCCATGCAGCTTGAATGTTTCAATATCCATATACGCTTACTCCACGATTGCCTGATAAACCCGAGTACGCAACTCGCGCCGGATCGGATAGGTAGAAGACGGCATTAGCTGAGTAAGGAAAACCACAAATAAATCTTCCACCGGGTCGATCCAAAAAAAGGTACTGGCTGCGCCACCCCAATGATGCTCGCCCTTAGACGTAATAATCGACGCTTTTGGCGGATCAATAACCACGGCAAAGCCCAAACCAAAACCGATGCCGTCATAGCTGGTTTCACTCCATACCGGCTGCCCCATCGCTGCCATGTCGCGACCATCCGGCAGCTGATTCAAACGCATATAATTCACCGTCGTTGGACTCAAAAAGCGCTCACCGTCAAGCTCACCGCCATTGAGCATCATCTGACAAAACCGCGCGTAATCCGCCAATGTACCGGTCAAGCCACCACCACCGGAACACAATTTTGGCTGATTGAAATAATCGCTGTGCAGTGACGATTCCATCTGTTTTAAGCCGCCACGAGGTTGCTCCGCAGTTGCTTCACTCTTGCGACCTACCGAGCTCATATCACCGCCGCTCAGTGGCGCATACAACGCCGCAAACCGCGACTGATTCTGTGGCGCCACAGAAAATGCGGTATCCCGCATCGTCAGGGGCACAAAGATATGATCATTGAAAAAACTCGCCAAGTCTTGATGCGACCACACTTCTACGAGCCGGCCCAAAACATCGGTAGCGACACTGTAATTCCACTGACTGCCCGGCTGACAGAGCAGCGGTACCGACGCCAGCCCCTCAACCCATTCAGCAAGCGTTGCGGCCTTACTCGGAAACTCGAGTTGCTGCGCTCGGTACGCCGCATCCACAACATTGGCGTTCATAAATCCATAGGTTAGACCGGACGTATGGGTAAACAAGTGCTTGATCAGCATCGGCGATTGTTGCGGCTCAACGTCCTCAAGCCCATGACCCGGACCTTTCCACACCTGCGTATTGGCAAATTCAGGCAGGTACTTGGCTACCGGATCATCCAGCTGAAAGCAGCCCTGTTCGTACAACATCATCGCGGCTACTGAGGTAATGGGTTTAGTCATCGAAAAGATGCGCACGATGGTGTCTTCGGTAAAGGGTGTGGCGCGCTCAACGTCCGCTAAACCCGCTGCACGGGCATAGCCGATGGCACCGCGCCGACCAATCATTACGCTGGCACCGGCTAAACGCTGGCTGGCGATTTGCTGTTCAAGCCAATCACTTACACGATCTAATCGACGCTCAGACAATCCAAGTTTCGACGGGGCTATACGCTCCAGCATGGGGACTACTCCAGCTATTGGCTATCGAAAAATACGCCTAGAAGCATAGTCAACCGCGCCCCACACCACTAGACGCCAATAGCACATCAATCGGGCGGCCGTTCAGCGATTATATTTGCTTCGAGCAATTGCTGAGTCTGTTGTGGCGACATATTGAGCCATTGCTGCAATACACTCTGACTGTGCGCACCCAAGGCCGGACAGTGTGCCCAATCCGTATGAGACAGACCCGACATGTGAATTGGATTGCCGGGAATCGGCGTCGCAAAGCGTTCATAGGGCACAAAAAACTCCCGCGCCTGAGCCTGGCTTTCTGCAAGCATATCTGGCGCTGTAGCTACAGGACCCGCGGCCACACCGACCTGTTGCAGTGCTTCAGCAGCTGCATCTTTATCGAGACCCAGACTCCAATCTGCTAATACCGCATCAATGGCTGCAGCGTGCGCAACGCGCTCGGCAAAATCCCATCCGGGATCCAACTCATTACCCAGCAATGTCGCTAAGCCCTGCCAAGCGCACTGATCTTGACAAGCGACGGCCAGCCAATCTGCATCATCGTCCAAGTTACGCGACCGACAGCGATACATTCCATGAGGTGCCATTTCCGGATGCCCATTGCCCTGGGGACCCAACTCGCCACCCAGTTGCCGCTCAATCAACCACGGGCCGTTAAACGTCACGCCACATTCGTGCAACGATAACTCGACATAAGACCCCCGCGCGGTATGTTCCCGCTCACGCAGAGCAGTAAGTAACGCCGTGACAGCGGTGATACCGCCTATGGGGTCCATTAACGCCATTGCACTATTACGCGGTTCTTCCTCACTGTAGCCGAGCATTTGACTA
Organism: Gammaproteobacteria bacterium; assembly: GCA_002684495.1. Lineage (GTDB taxonomy): Bacteria > Pseudomonadota > Gammaproteobacteria > Pseudomonadales > Azotimanducaceae > UBA4421. The sequence continues at coordinate 252,596 of NYVG01000015.1, forward strand.
AGCCCAGTCATCGGCTCCACGGTAGGACCAAATGCCACCCAGTCTTTGTACGGACCGGAAGTTCCGTATCCAGGCATTGTGATGTAGATCAGTCTTGAGTTGTGGGCGCTCAGTACTTCGTAACTCAGGTCCATTACGGGCATGGCTCGCGCACTGAAATTTTCGATGACCACATCTGCTACTGCGACCAATTGCAGAAATATGTCTCGCCCCTGCTGATGCTTCAAATCTAGACTGATGCTTTGGGCATTGCGCGCAAGTTTCACAAACGCCGCATTATTGTTCCATGGCTCTGCGCCAGGTTCGCCGCCTATCCAACCGGCAATCGGTTCAATCGCCGCAACACTAGGTCCGCGCCCAAGCGCCCGTTCTACCTTCACCACTTCCGCGCCTAGATCACCGAGGATGCGCGTTGCCATGGGGCCCGCCCATACATGAGTAAGGTCGAGAATTCGAACACCCTTCAATGGCCCGTTGACCGAACTCATAACATTTGATCCTGTTCGACACTCTGCAGCGCCATGGGTCTACGGGTCCTGCGATCGATACAAAAGCCTAATGACGGCGCGCGGTAGTCGTGACCATCGGTGCCTTTTATTTGTTGCCAAAACTCGCGCTGGGCTAGATGTTCGTCCTCCAATACCTCATCAAAGGTCAATACAACCCCTGCTGGAATCCGCGCCACTACCGAGCGCCGACGGATTTCGGCCTTCGTTACGGATACCAGTGCCTGAGCGATAAGTTCATGCAATGCGTCTCTATGCTGCATGCGCAGGTCATTATCGGTAAACCGCGGGTCTATGGTCAGCTCTGGAAGCTCCAGAAAAGTGGTCATAGCATCCCAAAAAGTCGGCACCGTATTGATATACACCCAGCCGTCTGCACAGGCGAAAAGATTACTGGGCACTACCCAGTAAAAATCAGAACCGTGCCGCGAACGTACCCTTTGGGCACAAGTCCACATCACCGTTGTAAACTGACTCAGTGCCAGCAAGGACTCGTACAAGCTAATGTCTACAACATTGGACTCACCGGCAAAGCGGCAGCCATTCGCAGCAGCGTAGGCAAATTGCGCGCCTTGGAACTCAACATAATGTCCCGGCAGGGACAGCGGTGCGCGGCCCGCATCACCGACAATTTGACTGTAGCCACCGATGGCCAGGAGTGTGCTGGGGGTGGCGCGCCAATTGCGTTTCGGTCCGGTTAAGCCAAACGGTGTAATCACTACTTTGACCGGCGTTGACCACTGCTCATACCCCAATGCGGATGCCGCCTCCGCCGTTTCCGCTTCGACAATGACCACATCGGCCTGGGACGCCAATTCAGCAAAACGCGAGGGATCGGCATGCAGGCGGCGTTTTCCGGGATGTAGGAATAGCGACATAGCCTCTTGGCTGGCCCAGGCCGGTGGTTGCGTTGTCTCCACCCGGGTAACTGCATGCCCCGCTTGAGCAAACAAGCGCCCACAGAAACCAGCACTGTAACCACCGATTTCAAGTATTCGATCCATTGTTAGGGTATTCGACGAATTACGATCAATAATGATCAGGACAGTGCGGCGCATAACGGGTGCGCATGATCTGATCAAGTTTGGCTATGATATCCGGGGCGCCCGCAAGCAAACCCGCATTTGCCAACTGCTGAGCAGACCGATTGCCGCTGTAGAGACTGCTTAGGGCGCGCACCGAGAGCTCAACATCCGCAGTCGCTGCGGTGGCTCGTACTTCTGCCCCTTGGGGGCCCACATCCAAATGCCAACGTCCATTATTCCAAGGTGCAAGCTCATCGTCAGCAATCGCTAATACCAATGATCCTGCAACGTCATAGCCACGCAACGTAAGCGCCGATGGGGCGTCCACAACCCGCCACCATGTACCCTCCAAGTCCTGGGTGTGCAATAACCGCGGCTCAATGAATAAGTCCGGTGCCGGGTCGTCCACTGGCGCCCGGCCCCAAACTACTCGACCCACCAGATCGTGGCGCCCCAAGTAGTGCCATAACGAAGCGTAAGACGCCAGGTCGAGCCAAGCAAAATCGCGGATACAAATTTGCTGAGCGCGCGCACGATGCGCTACGCGACCTGCCCGTAAGGTGTACACCAAATAGCCCGTGGGGGCTTCGAGGGATCCGACCAAGGCCACGTAGGCTGGACCTTCTTCCGGTGGCGGCGCGAGCACATTATCGAGCCAGAGGCTTTTACCGCGATGCAGATACCCCGTACGCTCAGCGATAAACTGTTTGTAGACCTCACGCATCGCATCCAGCGCCTCGATGCCTTCGAACCTGACTATGGGCACCGCTGCAAAATCTTCGTGCAAATGTATATCGGCGGTATCGATACGGTACTCGCGCAATCCACCTGATGCGGCAAAACCATAGCGCTGATAGATCGCTGCTTGCGAAGCCCACAAACCCGCCAAGCACTGACCGCGCTGGTATTGATCGGCGAAAGCCTGGGTCATGATTTTCCGCACTAAACCCTGACGACGGTATTCGGGTCGAGTGCCTACTGTGGAGATGCCCGCTAGTGGCACTGCGTTGCCGTTAACCCGCGTGGTGAAGGGGAACGCACTGAACGACGTCGCCATCGTCGGCTGCCCGTCGGCCTGACGCACTGCAGTATCAAAGGCGCACAGTGTCCATTCCGGCCGAGTACCGGTAGCCACTACGTTGTCTGGTCCGTCACCAAACGCCCCACCATAGGAGTAGGCTCCCATCAACCCTAGCTGACCCATCTCTGGGGCTGTTGCCGGTCGGATTTCGATGCTCATGGCCGCGCCTAGGTCAATCTGGTGCCATCAGTTTTTTGATTGCGCCGCCATGGCTTCTCGCTCGAGCAATCGCGCACCCCGTAAAATATTCCCCATAGCGTAGTTACCCTCGTGGCAGGCATATTCGTATACCTTGCCCGTGCCTGCTTTCCAGACATATTCACCGCTCCAAGGCTTGGTCCAAGCAGTAGGGTCGTCCACTGTGAAGTTGTACAGCAAGTTGCCATTATCAAGTTTGGTAAAACGCTCGGTCAGATGCAGATTTTCATCACCACCGTAGAGGCCGGTTTTTTCCTTAAAGTTTTTGGTCTCCACAACTAAAGTATCGCCTTCCCAGCGACCAATGGAATCGCCGAGCCATTTACGATTAGTCACAGGACCATGCTCGCTATTAAGGCGAATAATGCGTGCATCATGGACCATCTCCAGCAGAATCATGACATGGTCGTCGGTCTGCACAATGCGCTTAAAGTTGTTGTAGAGGCCAGGCATGCTTGGCGGACCGGCACTAAACCCGAGCAGACAGCGTTCCGCCAACGCCACACTCTCTGGACCGTCAAAAGGACCAGGGCCATCAGTCTTCAGCCAAGACGCGGTGCCATCATTCTGGTACGCGAACGAACTGAAATTATCGGCTATCTTCTTCATACCGGCTGGCGTCATGGGTGGTCGGCGGCCATTCGGGGGGTCATATACAATCGATGTTCTAATTTTACCGTTGACCTCGGAAACACCACTGCCAGGGTCTACCCAAAATGAGTTGTATCCACCCACACCACCAGCACCGTATGCCTGCTGGCCGTCACCGCCGGCCTGTGGCGCACCCCGGTTCGGATCGCTGATTACGTCTGCGTCACTCTGGGTAAACGGATGCGCTTTGAGCAACATATCCGCCTCCTCACGCGTCATAAACTGCCGATCTCCAAAAACCTTAGGCCGCTCTTCAGGAGTCAAAGTTCCGCTGTCGTAGGTTCCCGTAAGATCCGGGTGCCCCGCTGACGTGCGCTGAATTTCACTTATGGCGGCCGGCGTTGTACCCAATAAACATGTGCTCACTAAAATGCGGCTGACAAAAGTCCAATGCATAGATCCTCCCAAATCATTACAAGCCTTAATGTTCCATGAGCCCTAGCTTCGCGCAAATCCGCGACATTGCCAACTCGTTTCGTAGCAATTGCAAATTTGCCGCTGACGGCAAAAACCCACTAGTATCGCTAAAAATATCAGGGGGAATCCATGGGTTACAAATATCGCTTTGTCTACAGCTTGATTTTGATGGCCACGCCACTGTGGGCAAATGCTGAGGAGCCAACGGCAATGCCGCTGAATGAGGAGGCAGGACTGCTCTACGAACTGCGGACATATACAGCTCATGCGGGCAAGCTCGACGCCCTGGAGCAGCGCTTTCGCAACCACACTATGGCGTTATTTGAGAAGCATGGGATTATCAATGTCAGCTATTGGAAACCCCTGGAGCAGCCAAATACGCTGATTTACTTGGTTGCTCATCCAAGCCAGTTTGCTGCGGCCAACGCCTGGCAGGCGTTTGGCAATGATCCAGAGTGGCAAGCGGTATACGCTGCATCAATCGCCGACGGTCGTCTGGTGGAAACTATCCAGCGCACCTTTATGCGACTAACAGATTATTCACCACAACCCAGCCCTTGATATGCCAATACTGCTGGGCCAAAGGCCCAGCAGTATTGGAGCGGCTAGTGCTGTTCGTTAGAGAACTTCAAACAGTCCCGCAGCGCCCATGCCACCACCAATACACATGGTGGACACGACATATTTCGCGCCACGACGCTTACCCTCGATCAGCGCGTGGGCAACCATGCGCGATCCCGACATACCGTAAGGGTGGCCGATAGAGATCGCGCCGCCGTTGACGTTAAGCAGTTCATCCGGAATACCCAGTTTGTCTCGGCAGTATACGACCTGCACTGCGAAAGCCTCATTAAGCTCCCACAAGCCAATGTCATCCATGCTGAGACCGTTTTTTTCCAGCAATTTCGGGATCGCAAATACCGGCCCAATACCCATTTCGTCGGCCTGAGTACCAGCAACGGCCATACCACGATAGGCACCAAGGGGCTGCAGACCGCGCTGCTCGGCCAATTTAGCTTCCATCAACACACACGCTGAGGCGCCATCCGACAACTGCGATGCATTACCGGCGGTAACGTGCTTGCCTTCCTGAATGACTTGGCCACCGCTGAACACCGGCTGCAGGCCGGCCAAACTTTCATAAGTTGTACCGGGCCGATTACCCTCGTCTTTATCGAGGGTCATCTCGATTTCATTAACCTCGCCGGTTTCTTTGTTCATCAGCTTCATCACTGACGGTAATGGCACGATCTCGTCGTCAAATGCCCCCGCCTGCTGAGCCGCCGCGGTACGCGCCTGAGACTGAGCGGCGTACTGATCCTGGTCGTCTCGGTTAACGCCATAACGCTCGCCAACGACCTCTGCAGTTTCTAGCATCGCCATATAGAGGCCAGGCTGATTTTCCATAAGCCATGGACTTGGTGTGGTGAACATGTCACCGGTCTGATTGGTGGAAATGGATTCGACACCACCACCAATCGCCACGTCCATCCCGTCAGAGATAATTTGCTTAGCGGCAATACCGATGGCCATCATTCCAGAAGAGCATTGACGATCAATACTCTGGCCCGGAACGGTATCCGGCAAACCCGCTTCAAGCAGACATTGGCGCGCTGTATTAAACGCACTGCTACCCATCTGTAACGCCGCGCCCATAATGACATCTTCAACTTCCGCCCCATCGACGCCTGCACGCTGTACCGCGTGTTTGATGGCGTGGGCTCCCAAGCTTTGGCCCAGTGTATTGTTAAAAGCTCCGCGATAGGCCTTGCCTATCGGGGTTCGGGCAGTGGAAACAATAACTGCTTCGCGCATAAGGTTTTCTCCGTTTGTATTGCTATTAAGTGTCTTATTAGGCCGCTGAGAACTGGGCTAAACGCTGAGAAATCAGTGCATCAGCCTCGCCCATAATGCGGTCGATTAGTTCCTGCACACTAGGAATGTCGTACACCAGCCCGGCAACCATGCCGCAAGACCAAGCGCCTGCCTGCATTGTTCCTTCTTGCATAATCTTCGGATACACACCCGCGACTTCACCGGCAATATCCTCAAACTTTAGCTCCGCGCCCATGGCTTTTTCTTTTTCCAGCAAGCGTTCAACGGCTTCGTTAGTGAGCACTCGTTCGGTGTTGCGCAGCGGGCGCATCACCAAACGCGTATCGAGCTCAGACGCCGCGAGGATGGCTTGTTTTACATTCTCATGCACAGGCGCTTCCTTGGTCGCAATGAACCGCGTACCCATGTTCATACCCTCGGCACCCATGGCGAGAGATGCAACTAGGGAACGAGCGTCAGCCATGCCCCCTGAAGATACAAAGGGAATTTCTAGTTCATCGGCGGCTCGCGGCAGCAGAATGAAATTTGGAATATCATCTTCGCCGGGGTGACCACCGCATTCGAAGCCGTCTACTGATACCGCATCGCAGCCTATGTCCTGAGCCTTCAGCGAGTGCCTAACACTCGTGCATTTGTGAATGACCTTAACTCCAGCGTCTTGCAGTTGCGGCAACCACTTTGCGGGATTATTGCCTGCGGTTTCGACGACCTTAACCCCACTGTCAACAATGGTTTGCACCAACCCTGGATAGTCCGGCGGTGTTACTGAAGGCAAAAACGTAAGGTTGACGCCAAACGGCTTGTCGGTCATGTCGCGGCAGCGCGCTATTTCGTTGGCTAACTTCTCAGGCGTGCCTTGAGTCAGCCCGGTAATAATCCCGAGCCCTCCAGCGTTAGATACAGCGGCGGCCATTTCGGCTAAACCAACATAGTGCATACCACCCTGAATGATGGGATGTTCAATACCAAAGAGTTCAGTAATCCGTGTTTTCATCAAAAGCCCTATGAGTTGTGTGTGATTAGATGCTGGCTGCTTGTGATAACGCCATTCCATCAAAGGTTATTAATGGACTGCATTAATATGTACAGAACGCTTTTTGTCAAGTAACCGAACAGCCGAATACGGTAACTGAATTAGCATTTAAATTGGCAAAATCTATGCAATATAGTTTAGCCCGCTCACGCCAATGCAGCCTTGTCAGCAGTGCCTGAATAGCAAGCCGCTAGTCGGCTAACTGCTCTGCCCATGTTGCAGCAATCCCTCAGGAGTCATGGTCACGCCACCGCAGACAATGATCAGCACGGATTCTGCATCGGCTAAATATTCTGCAGATTGAGTAATCCCAGCAACTGCTGCGCCGCAGGCCGGTTCAACCAAAATCCGATGCTCTCGCAATAAAGTTTCGCAGCCACCCACCGCAGCCGCATCACTGATGACGTCGCTTATAACTGGATGGCGCTGGGCGCTCAGTAATGCTTGATCGCAAACCTGCCGTGCACCCAGCGAAGATGCAACGCTGGTAATCGCCGGTAGCCGCACAACCTTACCGGCGTCCAAGGCAGCTGCAAAAGATTCAGCACCGCGAGTTTCCATGGCCAATATGGGCACATCGGACCAGCCAAGCCGCTGCATACCCGCGACTGCGCCACAAAGCAGCCCACCCCCACCAACAGACAACACCAGCGCACCGGGCTTGATGCCATCCCGGGCTATCTCATCGATCATCGTGCTGTGCCCCTGCCAAAGCAGAGGATGATCGAAGGGGTGAATAAATGCTTCATAAGGCGCTAAAGATGCCTCGGCATAAGCATTGGCCTCATACCAAGATGCTCCGTGAACCGTGAGTTGGGCACCTTGTGCAAGGATCAATTTACGCGCTTGTGCGGTTGTGCTCTCGGGCACCACAACGCGAACCGGTAACGACAACTTACGCCCAACATAGGCCACCGCGATCCCCGCATTACCACCGGAAGACGATACAAGGCCGCGCGCGCCAGCCGCCACTTCGTGCTGACACAGCACAGCGACACCACGCAACTTAAATGATCCTGATGGCTGCAAGTTTTCCAGCTTCAGCCAGACGGGTTTTCCGAGACCATCGGACAATGGCTCGGAAAGCAGCGTTGGAGTTTCGATATAGAGGTTCGACATAACTATATGCGCCAAAAGTGGCGACGAACCCGCAGGTTCGTACTAGGATAAAAATCGTCATTTTCGTGCATGGTAAATCCCCGAAAGGTAAAAATTTCCGGCCAACAGAGATCAGAACAATAACGGTTATTTGCGTCTCTAGTGCTGGACAAGCTCGACCATTAATGCGGATTATTGTGCTCTTACTCAGATATTAACAAGGCAAGGAAGACCCATGTCCGACCAAGACACCTACACACCTCCAAAAGTTTGGCAGTGGAATCAAGACAGCGGCGGGCGATTTGCCAATATTAATCGCCCCATAGCTGGCTCAACTCATGACCAGGAACTACCGACCGGGGAGCACGACTTGCAGCTGCATTCTCTGGCAACACCTAACGGCGTCAAGGTCACCGTGTTGCTGGAAGAACTGCTGGAGTTGGGTATTGAGGCAGCGGAATACGACGCCTACACGATCAATATCGGCGAAGGCCAACAGTTCAGTAGCGGCTTTGTTGAGATCAATCCTAATTCAAAAATTCCAGCTCTAGTGGACCGTAGCACCACGCCCCACACCCGAGTATTCGAATCCGGAGCAATCCTCGTATACCTAGCTGAAAAGTTTGGCCACTTCCTACCCACGGAACCCAGTGCCCGGGCGGAGTGCATGTCCTGGCTGTTCTGGCAGATGGGCAGCGCCCCTTACCTCGGCGGCGGCTTTGGTCACTTCTATGCCTATGCGCCAATGAAAATCGAATATTGCATCGACCGCTACGCGATGGAGGTGAAACGACAACTGGACGTGCTCGATCGCTGCCTGAGTGAACGCCAGTATCTATGCGGCGACGACTACACTATTGCGGATATGGCCAATTACCCTTGGTATGGAGCACTGGCTAAGGGCAAGCTCTACGGCTCTGGCGAATTCCTCGATACGGCCAGCTACACTCACGTTAATCGTTGGGCCAATGAAATCGAGGCTCGACCTGCCGTTGAGCGGGGTCGTCGCGTGAACCGCCCATGGGGCCCGGAAGAAACCCAGGTTCTTGAGCGTCATAGCGCCAAGGACTTTGAGATTAAGGACGAATCCGCGTAATCAGAGTGGGCCGCAGCAACTTATGCTACGGCCCACTGATAACTTCTCTTACGCAAGCGATCCGGTGCTCTTAGCGTCAAACCGGCTCTGTCTGCTTGCTGATGTTCTAGCAGTCTGTGCGAACATGCCCCCCTGAACTCGACTCAAGCCCTTGAATTTTCGCGTCGGCACCAACACTCAGGCCACCACCGCTGGATATCCTGCCGGATACCGCTTCACGCGCTCCGCATGCGTCAATAAATGCACCGGACGATATGCCCACAATCAGCTCTTGAACATTGACGTCGTCAGCTAAACTGACCGAGCCTCCAGAGGAAACAGTGAGATCAGCTTGCTGCAGGTCTAGCTTACCGTTCATGGCAAATCCAGCACCTGACGAAGCTCGCACGCTCAAACGCCGAATGTCGCCGTCCATATCTACCATTCGCATCCGGCTTCCCGAACTTATGTCTGCAGCCACATCACCACGATTGATCTCACAATCGGTAATATGCGCAATAGCACCGGACGAGACATCGAAGGACTTCGGTAATGATCGCACAACCACATAGGCTGAAATCGGACCTGCCGAATCGAACAATGAGGAGAACCAGCCTTGCCTCGCACGAGACAGCCGCAACGAACCTTCGCGATTGGAAAATTCAAACGCGTCTTCCGAATCCGCTTCAACCCGCAATGAGTCGGTATCACCACAACGAAGATCTAAATCGATGCCTGCGCTCAAGTCTACATCCCGCACCGCATCCAGCTCATATACAAATTCTTCAGCATGACTTGGCAGCGACCCAAACATTACGGTCATAAGCGCCAGCAACGGATATATACCCAGCGTACGTAATAAAAATACATTTCTCATAGATCACCTATTATCTATTCTGTTAGCAACATTACACGAAAGGGACTTTCCCCACGCTTTTTTATTCACTCTTTAACTAATTCAGAATTCGTGCCAAGTATTTGTCAGCGCTAAGCGCATGAAATATCGGGCTTTATTGGAGCGCACCAGCGCGCCATTCCAACCTCCTAGCTCTTTTAGCCATTTACTGGCTTTTTTTGCCATTAGGGGTCATTGAATAATCAGCACTTGGACGACTAAACCACTAAGCGGTAGTGTTCTACCGTGGGGAATGGATCGTAAAAATGGTGCAAGGCCTCACGCCAAGGCTGATATTGCTCGGAGTTGCGAAATCCCTCGGTGTGGTCTTCGAGCTGCCGCCAATGCACAAGCAAAATATAGCGATTGGCTTGTTCTAAGCACTTACGTAATTCGTGCCTTAAATAACCGTCGACACTTTGGATGTAGCGTTGGGCATCAGCAAAGGCCTCTTCAAACTCAGCCTCCTGCCCGGCAATCACATTGAGAATCGCCACTTCAAGAATCATCTGCCTTACTAACAATTAGTCAAAGTTACACTAGCGATCCAAAAGACTGTACAACAATGGCAGATGCTGGCGCCCCTGAAATGGCTCGCCTTCTAACAGATAGGTTGGACTGAAAGATATCCCCTGCCCGGCCAGATCCTCGCGTTGGCTTTGGGCCTGGGCGGTTCCCGAAGCCTCCACGAACGCGGTGAACCCAGACACCTCAATACCCAGCCCCGCCAATACCTCTGCGATATCTGCTGCTGAGTCAATATTTTCTCGTTGCCGCCAAAAACGTGCAAATACTGCGGTTATATAGGCGTCCGCATCGCCTTGCTTATCGTTTACCCAAAGCAACCCAGCGGCGGCGAAGTCGCTGCGCTGGGCATCATGTAGGTCAGATAGCTCATGAGCGGCGTAACGTCGCAAGTCATCGACGAGATATCGACCCCGGATATATTTGTGCAACGCGCCTCGGTCTGGCTTTGCCCCGGGATCTGTCGGCTCACGCAAGGCGGGTGTGTAGATGATTTGCCACTGCAACTCTATGCCTGCGTCCCGCGCCATCTTTATGGTGGGTTGCAGCGCCAAATAGGCACCAGCACTCTTAAAGTCAACGCACACTGTCAGAGACTTGGTCGCTGGTGGGGTACGCCCAGCGTCAAAGCCGCTTTCATAGGCGATATCCGGCGCCGGGCCTTGCTCGCCAGTCAGGTGCCACGCGATCCGTGGCAAATGCTCACGTCCAAAATAACGCTGTATTGTCCCACTGGTAGTATCTTGCAGAATGTATGTGGGTACGCCGTAGACGCCGGCCTCGAATGCTGCATGTTGAAAGTCGGCATTAAAGTCTTGGCCCGCACCTTCGGCATAGGCGCGAAAGCCCGTCACATCCGCACCAATCCCACTTAATACATCTTCGATAACATCCAGCTGTTCAACGTCCATTTCGCGTTTCCAAAACGGCTCATAAATCGCGTCGATGTAGCGATTAAGCAGACTATCCGGTCGGCACTGTTCTTCTAGGCTTGCTTGTTGCTTGAGCCAAAACATCCCGATTGCTGGCAAATCGGTATTCCAGATCTTAACTGTGCCACGCACGGTAAGACGGCGTAAATTAGCGTAGCGGCGACAATCGAAATACGCATATTTAACACCTGACCATTGCTCGGGGCTGCGGCTTTGCTCTGCCACTTTACCGCTCTTGCCGAGCTTGGCCGAACCCAAGTAACTTTGAATATCGAGTACAAAGGGGCGCCAATCCGCGACTAAGCCGTGCTGCGCCAGCATCTGACGGGTTGGTTCTACCGCTAAATAGGCATATGGGCTTTTGAAATCGATGTATACGATCAGCGGCACTGCAGATTGCAATGGCTGCATGATTACTCCTCTCCTGGCGCATAAACCCGCTGTAACTGACTTTGCAAAGCCTCCTCAGAGAACAGTGGATCGTGCATGATCTCTGCTACATAGTCCTCGGCTTGATCACCGTAATGAGGCGAGGCCTGGTCTAGCGTTGCGCTGCCAAATTGATGTAACCCCTCTATTTTTTGTGTGCCATCTGCTGCCCAGGACACCAGGTAATACAGCCCGTCGCCGGCCACATTCGTCAAATATCCGTTTTCTTCAAGGCCACGCCCATAAATTGCCCGCAGGATATCGGGCCCCCCGGCGACCGGCAGGTTCAGTTCGCCCCGAACATGGCGGTTTACTTCACCCCAAGGCGGATCGATCCGTCCCTTCGCGGCCACGAGCTTTGCAACGCATCCACTCAATAGATCGGCGATTTGTTGTTCGCTGTGCGCGGCCCGTTTATCGTCGCGTTCGGCCGCCAACAGCACGCAGGTGCCTAGTGCCGCGGCATTGTTATTGAGGTCTGTACCTAAATCCCAGCTGGCCAACAATGCCTGAGCTGCCACTAATTCCGGCTCGGCAAACTCAGTCGCGGCTATTTGCTGCAGATAGCCAACATAGACGGTATTGGGCGAATAGTATTTGTCGTGTTTGATGGCTGAAAACTCTTCGGCTGAGATTGGTCCCAACTCGGCAAATAATTCAAGCCCGCGCTGGGCTCTATTGGTCATATCCATCTGAAAACCGTGTCCCGGTGCATAATCTTCGGGCCGCGGGTTATCCCCTGGACTAGTCACATTGAAGGGGGTTTGATTAGCACTGTGCACAAAACCGGAGTTCGGATTAACCACCTGAGGCAACTGGGAAAAGCTCAACCGCTCTTTCCATATCAGTGTTGAATCATCTCCCGGCAGATACTGGCTCCAGTCATAGCGCGGATCGCGGCGAGGCGTCAGCGAATTGTGCAGGAACATAATATTGCCGTCTTTGTCAGCGTAGGCGAAATTGAAACTGGCGAAAGACATCATGGCCATTGCGTCACGCCACTCCTCGAAGTTCTTAGCCTGATTCATGCGATACCACTGCTCTATCTGCCGAAGCTCGCCCATTCCCGCATAACGAATAGCGTAGGTTCCATGGTCGGTACGGAGCACCGGCCCATGCTCTGAGGCTAATATTTCGCGGCTCACTGTCCATGGCAAAAATCCCCACAGCGTCAGTTCGATATCTACTTCACTGCGTTCTAGATCACGCCATTCACCATCCAGTCGATACTGGTATTCGTTCTCCGGATTGATCTCCAGCACAAATACATCGACCAAATCAGGCGAGTTTACCGTCGCGCCCCAAGCGATATTTTCAGTAAAGCCGACACTGATCGACGGACTACCAGGAAATAGTCCACCCATCACATTCAAACCCGTCTGACTTTTAATATGCGCCTCATACCACGCTACCGGGCCGGTGGTTGGCTGATGGGAATTAATTGCCAGTCGTGTTGCGCCTTCCACAGAAAAATGTGGAGCAATCGCAAACGCGTTTGAGCCGATTGGTAAACCGCCCAGGGTAATTTCTTCAGACTCTGCAGGCTGCGCTACTGCTGCGCCAGGCTGGCTGATCTGACGCTGACGTTCGGCCTTATTGACCTCGCGCACCACGCCATCAAAACCGTAAAACATCAAATGCCGCAGCATAAATCCCGCCACAACATCTTTCGCAGTTACTGGCAACTTGCGTTCATCCACTTCCTCGGGGTGCGTCGCCGCGTAGAAATTTAGCCCATCTGCATAGGCTTCGACATAGGCTCTGGTGTCGGGGCTGAGATCCCATTTGTAGTTTTCGTGCAGAGTTTCCCAAAGCCCTAACCACTTAACGAGGTAATCTGTAATGGCGCCATCCATACCCGAGTACAGCGCACTATTACCTCGATAGAACGGCATCGCATCTTCTATGAGCTGCCAATTATCCTCTGCCTGAGCGTATGCAAAACCAAACGCTGTATCCGGGTCTGTAGCGCCTAGAACATGGGGCACACCGCGGATATCGCGGCGGATGACCACATCGTAACGCTGATTTAGTTCAGCATAACGCTCGGCCTCAAAATTACTGTTTTGACAGCCACTCATCATCCCAGCAACAACCGCAAAACAACTGAACCGGATTAGCCCTCTCATCACTTACTCCCAATCGAAACAACTACATTTTAGAAAGCGTTTAAGCGTGCCATACCTGGGGCACGCTTGGAACGAATTACTCTTAGCTAGCGCACCAGCTCTGGCGTAAATGTAGATCACTAACCGATAGAACACCGGCTCTTCGCAAATAAGGTTTTGCGCGCAGCGATACCGATTTTACCTTTTCCTTGACATCGCCTCCTGCAAGTCCCACTGTGCGCCGCTTGGGCGCTAACCCCTCTTATCTGACCCGCAAATAACGCGGGTAAGCAACGTAAACGAAGCCAACCCCACCGTCAGTGTTGTCGCCAACTCAACTCGGTGCGCGCGTTCGCTTACCCGGACAATTTAATGTCAGATGATTTATTCGCAGACCTTGGTCTGCACACGAGCTTTTGTCGAACCGTCGCAAAATTAGGTTTTAAACAACCCAGCGAAATTCAATCCGCTGCTATCCCAGAAATTTTAGCCGGCCGAGACGTCCTCGCAATCGCGCAAACCGGCACCGGCAAAACAGCCGCCTTTGGCTTGCCCTTGTTGCAACAAATAATCGCAGCAAAAAAAGGTCGGGCGAAACCCCGTTGTCCAAGGTCATTGATTCTGGCGCCAACACGGGAGTTAGCGCTGCAGATACATGAGGAATTGAGCAAGCTATGCGCTGGCTCGAACTTATACTTAGCTTGCGTAATCGGCGGTGTAAATCAAAACCCTCAGGTGAAAAAATTACGCGCAGGCGTCGACGTGCTGATTGCCGCCCCTGGGCGCTTATTAGACCTGATGAATCAGGGTCACATCACCTTGGATGAAACTACATTTCTGGTACTCGACGAATGTGATCGGCTACTGGATATGGGCTTTATTCCCGACGTGCGCAGAATCGTTAGTGCCATGCCAAAACAACGCCAATCACTGTTGTTTTCCGCAACCATGCCCAAGGATATCGTGCGTTTCGCAAATGAGGTGCTGCATAAGCCGGCGCGCATCGATGTTTCGCCTAAAGACATAACCGTTGCCAAGATTGAGCAATATGCAGTCATGGTTGCTAACGCTCAGAAGCGTGCAGCGCTTGAAACTTTACTGCGTGATGAGCAGATGCAACGGGCAATAATCTTTACGCGCACAAAACACGGCGCGAATAAAGTCTGTCGACAACTCAACAGCTCAGGTTTCGTTGCGGAGGTAATTCACGGCAATAAAACTCAGGCCGCTAGGCAGCGCGCATTGCAGAATTTCAAACACGGCGACGCCTGGATACTGGTCGCTACAGACATTGCCGCACGTGGTATTGATATCGACGACGTATCTCACGTAATAAATTACGAACTGCCTCACGAACCAGAGAGCTATGTCCATCGTATTGGCCGTACCGGCCGGGCTGGCGCTACCGGCACTGCCTGGGCGCTGATTGATCCGGCAGAAAAAAGTCGCCTGCGCGCCATCGAACGACTAACGAAAAAGAAGCTGCAGAGTTTGCAACTTGACATCACCAAGATCGAAGAGAATGCCGTTGCGACCGAGTCGCCCAGCAAACGCGCCAGCCGCCCCGACGGGGACAACAAACCGCGCCGACGCAACGCCAAAGCAAATACGCAAAAACATCCGCAGCAACAGAGACCATCGCGAGGACGGGCAACCCAGGCGCGGAAAAGGCCGCCGCCGAAACCTAACAATGAGCACAATGATAATTCTGGACCAAGTACTTCCATGCGCGTTGAGGCCCAGGATTCAGCTCAACAGGAAACTTCTAAAAAACGCCAAGGTAACCCCGGCAAACATCGCAACAAACCTAATAACCAACGGCGTCATGTAGCCAAGGGTAAGAGCGCTGGCGCTAAAGACAGCGTCCAAGATAACGATCAAGGTGGTCAGCGGCCACCACGACGTCGACGGCGCACGGTGGCCTAACCAGGTAGGCAAACTGCCAGCGCCGACCAATAACCCTGTGTACTTAAAGCACTAGCCTGCACGCCGGGCGCGCAGTGTGCGCCCCTTGACCTTATGCTGATTCAACTGCTGCAGCGCCTGAGTAACCACAGAGGAATGCACGGCAACGAAGGTTGATTGATCCAATAAATCGATTTTCCCCACTACGGCACCTGTAATTGACGCATGAGCTGTCAGCGCCCCAAGAATATCGCCCGGCCGAAGCTTATGCCGACGGCCACCGTTAATTTCCAGCGTTGTAAAAAGCGGATCCGGTAACGGCCCATTGGGCGCTCGATCTGGCAGTTGCAAGACTGACATCGGCCCCTGCTGCATAAAGGCCTCAATACCGTGTAAACGGTTCATCTCGCGATCTGCGACTAAGCTGATGGCTCTACCCGCTTCACCACCACGACCAGTGCGCCCTATACGGTGCACGTATACCTCCGGTTGGGCAGGTAAAGTGTGGTTAAAGACCGCATCAACGGAATCGATGTCCAAGCCTCGCGCTGCGACATCGGAAGCGACCAGCACATTGGCGCTGCCATTGGCAAAGCGCACTAGGGTCTGCGTACGCTGCTGCTGCTCAAGATCGCCGTGCAATGTCACAGCTTTCATACCCTCGCGACACAGTCGCGCACTGACTTCGGCGCATTCAATCTTGGTATTACAAAACACCATATTGCGCTCACCACCAAAGTGGGCAAGCACACTGACCAACGCTTGGTCGCGATCCCTAGCGTCAATACCACACCATTGCTGCCGAATCGGCGGCGCGGCTTCATGAGTGGTGACGTCTATATGCACGGCGTCATCATTCAAACCTTGTGCGAGATTTTGCACGCCTTCTGGAAAGGTCGCAGAGAACAATAACGTTTGTCGGGGTTGCGGCAGATAACTGCAAATAGCATCAATCTCGTCAGCAAAACCCATGTCGAGCATGCGGTCGGCCTCGTCAAATACTGTGACCTCCAACCCATGCAGATGCAGCGTGCCTTTCTGCAGATGCTTCAGCACCCGTCCTGGCGTTCCAACAATGATGTGGGCACTGTGCTGGAGTGACCCTATTTGTGGCCCCAGCGGCACTCCACCACAGAGCGTTAAAATCTTGGTATTGGCCAGATTTTTTGCGAGATCACGCGCACTCTGAGCCACCTGTTCCGCCAGTTCCCGTGTCGGACACAGCACTAAGCTTTGCACATGAAATGCTGCCGAATTAAGGCGCTGTAGGCAGGCCAGCGCAAATGCGGCAGTCTTGCCACTGCCGGTACTCGCTTGCGCGATCACGTCTTTACCCGCCATAAGCGAAGGCAAACTAGCTGCCTGCACTGGCGTCATGGTGTCGAACCCCATTGCGTTAAGGCGTGTAAGTAGTTGTGGCTTTAGAGCCAATTCAGAGAATAGGTTTGCGGTCATGACAGCGGCTTAATTTGGATAGCGCAGTATGCAACAGATGGACCTTGATGCGGCCATCGTGAGCAACAATTTCAAGCCTTGGGTCGAAGGGTGTGCGACTCAAGAAATGACTCAGCGGCTGCGAAAATGAGTTGCCGGCGTTCAAGCTTAAGCTTATCCAGCGCCTTGGGCATCAGTGCCAAACGCGGATTGCCCTGAAAAAAGTCCCGGTGCTTATCAATAAACCGCCAATACAGACCGTCTACAACATCGCACCAATCACCACGTTTGTAATCACTCATTTTCAATAGGTAGTTGGAACCACAAATATACGGCTTTGTGGCAAAAATACCGCCATCGCTGAATAACCCCATGCCATATACATTGGGACCCATGACCCAAGGACTGGCATCAACATACATCTCCATAAACCAGCGATGCACGGCTGTTGGCTGTATCTCACATAAGTTCATTAGGTTTGCGACCACCATAAGCCGTGGAATGTGATGATTCCAACCAACGCGCGTTGCGGTCTGTATCGCATGATCCAGCGGCGCAATACCGGTATCACCAGTGTACCAACTGGCGCCAAGCTGACATTCATGGCTCCAGAAGTTGGTATGCTGCTGTTGCTCGCTGTAGTTTTGGTAGACCCCGCGAATAAACTCCCGCCAACCCGCGATTTGCCGAACAAAGCCCTCCAGACTCGGCAACGGTATGTCCACAGTCTCGGCTCTCTGTAGCGCCGCAGCGATCACCTCATCAGGTGTCAGCAAGCCAATATTCAGCAACGGACTCAGCGCACTGTGAAATAGCGTATCAGTGCGCAGGCTCATGGCATCTTCAAAAGGTCCAAACTGCGCCAAACGCTGTTGCAAAAAATCGTCTAACCAAGCCAATGCCCCGGCGCGCGTACTAGGCCACCAGAACTCTCGCGCATTACCAGGGTGATCAACGAACAATTCTACGACAAGGCTTATCACTTCAGCTAAGTGCGCATTGGCAAAGGCCTTGGGTAGCTCCGGGGGCACCACGTCGCGTGGCAGCTTTTTCCGGTTCTCCGCGTCAAAACTCCATTGCCCACCTTCGGGCTGCCCTTCAGCGTCCACCAAAATGCCTAGGTTTTGGCGCTGTTGCTTGTAGAAACGTGCCATTAACAGTGATTTGCTTTGCCCGGTAAATT
Organism: Gammaproteobacteria bacterium; assembly: GCA_002684495.1. GTDB lineage: Bacteria > Pseudomonadota > Gammaproteobacteria > Pseudomonadales > Azotimanducaceae > UBA4421. The sequence continues at coordinate 270,927 of NYVG01000015.1, forward strand.
CCTTGAAAGATGACCGACTGGTCAAAAACATAGGCGACTGAATCTCGTGACGCACTAGCCCGACTTCCTGGCAAAGCGCCACCACTCGCGACTGCAGCGGTTTACTTTCGATCTCTAAGTGCCAGAGCTCAGCGCAGTTCTCATCTTGTAAATGCCGACGCAGCCCCTCTGCGAAGGGCATTTCGGCGGTTTCAAGATTTTGATAATGCACAGTAAACCCGGCTGCTCGCAGTTCGTCTGCGTAATGACGCATTGCGGCCAATATCAGCACCAATTTTTGCTGGTGGTATCGGTAATGACGACAAAACTCCATATCTTCGGCCATGTAGACCGCGTAACTCTCGCACCCTTCAGGCAAGCCCTGTTGCAGCCGCTGTATGGGTACCAGTTGATTCCCTAGGATTAATAGAGTCTTTGCCGATGACTTCATGTGCGAGCCTCATTTTGGGTATTTACCCGGAGTGGCGGCTGACAAGTTGTGCACAAGTATATTCTGCGGCCACTCACGTCGAGCCGCTGCACCGGATTTTGGCAGCCAAAACAGGCTTCGCCCTGACGATCAAATATGGCAAACCGATAATGTCGACGCGACAACCCAGCCCGACGTGCGCGCGCGACACGGGACGGTTTGTTGGTGATACCCGCGGTGGCCAAAGACTGCCGCGTTAGATCCAGGGTCGCCCGAGCCAACCGTCCGGATTGCCCACGTGTCAGATCACAGGGCCGGTCGAACGGGTTCACGCGTGCTTCAAAAAGGATCTCCGAACGTAAGTAGTTGCCGATACCTGCTACAAACCCCTGATCCAGATACAGAGCTGCAAGGGTGCGCCGTCGAAACTGCGGCGACTCGAGCAGCGCTACGATGTCTCGCCAATGCACGCGGTCATCAAGAGCATCTGGACCCAATCTTGCGAGATACTTTTGCAAGGGCAGCGTCTCTGGGGTCAACACTTCAATATCCGAAGCGCTGTACAACAATGCGCTATGGGTTGCCGTGTGGATTGCTACTCTTAGGGTGCGATTGGTTGCCGGCAGCTGGTCACGCCGGACGATATACCAGCGCCCGTAGAGCTGATTGTGACTGTACAGCGTCAGCTCGTTGGAAAATCGTGTCAATAACGCCTTACCGCGACTGCTGACCCAGTCAATCTGTTGGCCACTGAGAACTGATCGGTAGCGCTGTAAGTGCGGTTGGGCAAAGTCGACGACCTCGGCCTCACGCCCGCGCAGCACCTTATCTATGCGCATCGCCGCTCGGCGAATTTCCGGACCCTCAGGCATCTTTCATTGTTGCTTTGTTGCGCCGACAACGTTCGGAGCAATATTTGACATCAGCCCAGTCACGCTGCCACTTCTTGCGCCACGCAAAGCTAAGGCCACAGGTCTGACAAATCTTTTCGGGAAGATTCTGTTTTCGCAATTGTATGAGCACCCAATCTGCGCGAGCGCGCAGATTGCACGCTTAATAGAAAAGCAAACGTATCCTTGCGGCGACTATAAACAGTGAGCGCAAAGGTACCTTCTTGAGTCCCAGTAAATCACGGTAAATGTCTATTATCTGTGAACGGCTCAAACCACAGCGGCCACGATGCCGCGACAGCGCATGCAAGACCAAACTGGCCTCCCAGGTCCAAGGCCGACCATATTGATACCTCGCGTCTGGAACACCAATAGGCCAAATACCAACAAAAACCAAGGGGACTTGTAGCTGCTCGAGCCAGCTTAACCATTCATAGTCGGCCGGAATATTGAGCTCGCCTTCGGCGATATGAAGACGATCGCAAGAAAAGTCGACATCGGCGAGATTTGGATGACGATATCTAAATGGGGAACGTACTCGGCTCTTGGTCAGAAACACAGGCAAACGCTTGTCAACATTTAGTTAACAGATAGTATCACTGGCGAGCGACTGGTCAATAGTGAAAACTCTTTTAACGCCGTGATTAGTGGACCAAACAGCTCAGTCGCGTGCTTATCAGAACTAACAACACAGCCGCTACACCAGCACGTTATTAGCGACCCAAATGGCTCGTTCTGGCATTCCTTTGTTCTAAGAGAAGCAACCAGATCGTGGGCAGCAAACCTAAGGCTACAATGATTACCGCCGCTGTGGACGCTTCACTCAGACGTTCATCCGAGGCGAGGCGATAGACCCGAGTAGCAAGGGTTTCGAAGTTAAAGGGTCGCAGAATAAGTGTCGCCGGCAACTCCTTCATCACGTCTATAAAGACCAATAACAGGCCGCTGAGCACAGCTGGCCGCAGCAGCGGCAAATGAACTCGCCGCAGGACACCTGCAGGCGTATTGCCCAAGGTGCGAGCGACTGCGTCCAACTGCGGGTGCAATTGGTGCATGGCCGTTTGCGTGCTGTTAAAAGCCACCGTCAAAAATCGTGCGACGTACACTAGAACCAAGGCAAATATCGAACCGGTCAATAACAAACCTACAGGCCGTCCTAAAGACTCTGTTAGGTAGTGCGCTAAGCTCCTATCTATATAGGTAAGTGGCAACAATATGCCCACTGCAAGCACCATACCCGGCAGCGCGTAGCCTAAGGTCGCCAGCCGAACACCTAAATTCAACCAACGATCGCGCCGTAATCTTGCAGCGTAATTCAACAACAGAGCCACCGCTGCACAAACCCCGGCAGAGACGACTGCAACACTAACGCTGTTAAGACCATACATATAAAAGCCTTGGCCTAGCAGTGGATCGCCTTGTGCAACGGCGTACCACAGCAGGGTACCGACCGGAACAACAAACCCGCCCAACACCGGCAACAGACAGAGACTTGCAGCGAGCATGCCAGCAGCACCTCTAAGAGGGATTTTTTCTGCAGCAACATTGCGCGACAGCGGATTAAATCGCTCACCGCGTCGTGCGGATTGTTCAAGCACAACGAGCGCTGCAACCAGCAAAAACAGACAACCAGCCAACTTTAGTGCTGCATCGTGTTCACCCATGGCATACCAGGTGCGGAATATGCCAGTAGTGAAAGTAGGAACCCCAAAATGCTCGGCGACCCCGTAATCCGCGATGGTCTCCATCATAACCAAGGCCAAACCACCGATAATTGCCGGACGCGCGACCGGCACCGCGACGCGCCAAAATACCTGAGACCATCCCATTCCCAATACTCGCGCGCTTTCATAAAGCGCCCCAGCCTGACTTTGAAAACTCGTTTTTGCTAACAGGTAAACATAGGGGTATAAGACCAGAGCTATTACAATCCCCGCACCACCGAGAGAGCGCACCGCAGGAAAGTAGTAGTCGCCCAATTGCACACCCACCAAACTCCGCAACATCCCCTGCACAGGGCCCGTTGCATCGAATAAATCCGCGTAAACATACCCCACCACATAGGCGGGTGCGGCCAATGGCAAGATCAGCGCAACGCCCAGCCAACCACTGCCCGGAAACCGATAATGCGCAGTTAACCAAGCGGCCCCCACCCCTACGCTGGCGGCCAAAACGGCCACTATCAGCATTAGGCCTAGAGTATTAACCGTATAAGTCAGAAGCACTGTTTGCATAAGGTGCGACCAGACAGCGGTCGTCGGAAACGCTAGCGCCCCCACGACCACCAATAGCGGCAACGCCACCGGGATGGCAACCAGTATGGCCATTATCGTCCAGGCGATTGAACCCGAGGAGGTCGTCGGGGTTGTTAACGTTGGCCGAGAGTCCACTGCCATGACTTTGCGCGGTCCTTGTTCTGAGTTTTAGTGAGCTCAGCGCCGGATTGACCATCGCGCTGACCTCAAGCATCGGCGCGTATCGTAACTTTTCCACAGCGCAGTTACACTGCACGCCCCATGAGCATTCGATTTACTGACTTAAGCCACCACTTTAACGGCAACCCAGTGTTGCACAATATCGATCTGGAGATTGATTCCGGCGAAATCGTTTGCGTGCTCGGGCCGTCAGGCAGCGGCAAAAGTACTCTATTACGCATCATCGCCGGCTTGGAGTCTATTCAACAGGGACAATTGTTAGTGGACGGTAAACTGCTGGCGGATCCACGAGTCAACCCACCACCCGAGCAACGCTCTATTGGCCTGGTTTTCCAAGACCATGTGCTCTTCCCACACCAAACTGTTGCGGAGAATGTGGCCTTTGGTCTTGGCGATATGCAAAGCAAGGAGCGGGAAAACACGGTAGCGTTGCAGCTGGCCAACGTCGGCATTAGCACGCTCGCTGATCGCTATCCACATACATTATCCGGCGGCCAACAACAGAGAGTCGCCCTTGCAAGAGCATTGGCAACAGAGCCCGATGTACTGCTGCTGGACGAGCCGTTTGCAAGCGCTGACGCCCCATTACGCAAGAGCCTCAGAGAAGATGCGCGACGACGGCTGAAAAAAGCCAATACAACAACGCTTATGGTTACCCATGATCCTGCAGAGGCGATGTCCATGGCCGATCGAATCGCGGTTTTAGTCGACGGCTACCTGGTTCAATTCGGAACCCCGGAAGAACTTTGGCAGCGCCCCCAACATCCTTTCGTTGCCGCCACAATTGCCAATCTACAGGCACTGAAAGGTCGCATCGAGGGTAACCATTGCATCACGGCTTTCGGCAAGCTGCCCCTGCGACTGTTAACCCTGACCCAACAACTTGAAGACAATGCAACGATAACCATCGGCGTCCGCGCGAGCAGTCTCACGGTCAGCCGCGACGGTTCATGCATTGTCCAAGATATACGCTTCCTCGGCGATCGCTATACCCTGCTGGTAAGCGCTGAAAATCAAGAGCTAGAGATATCCACTACACTAAAACCTGCAGCTCGGGTCGGTGATGCTGTAAGCGTTAATTTTGCTTCAGCAAAAGCCATGATCTTGAGTTGATTGCGCGCTTTTGCCGTCGGGAATTTAATAGCAATAATTCTCATTTAGATTAAACTCCCTTATTCACTAACCAAGGTAGTCGCCATGACCTCATCTCGAATCATTAGTTTACTGCTCTTTCTCAGCTGGGCCCAAACCAGCATCGCCGAGAACGTAGTAAATGTTTACTCAGCACGGCACTACGACACCGATATGGCCCTGTATGAACGCTTTACCGAAGAAACCGGGATCAAAGTGAACCTTATTGAGGGCGGCAGCGACGCGCTGATCCAACGCATTGTTAACGAAGGCGAATTCAGTCCCGCGGACATGATGATTACCGTAGACGCTGGTCGTCTGTGGCGAGCCGCTGAGAAAGATCTTTTCCAGACGATAGAGTCCCCGGTACTCAACGAGCGGGTGCCCGCGCATCTGCGCCACCCCTCCGGTCTTTGGTTCGGGCTCTCCAAACGCGCGCGCGTAATTGCTTACAACAAAGCCAAAGGCTTGCCTGCAGGGCTGACCCGCTATGAAGACCTCGCAAGGGCCGACCTTAGAGACCAGGTATGCATGCGCAGCTCAGGCAACATCTATAACTTGTCACTACTGGCATCAATAATCGAGGCCAACGGCGCCGAGCAGGCACAGGGTTGGGCGAACGGCGTGGTGGCAAATTTCGCACGCAAGCCCCAGAGCAACGACACCGGTCAATTGCGTGCGGTAGCCGCGGGCGAGTGCAGTGTCACCGTCGCCAATACCTATTACCTAGGCCGCTTACTCGGTTCTGAAAAAGCAGCTGACCAGGCTGTGGTGAAGAACCTCGGCGTATTATTCCCTAATCAGGCCGGACGCGGCAGCCATATCAACATCAGTGGTGCCGGGATCACCAAATACGCACCCAACAAGGCGAACGCCGTACGCTTTCTGGAATACCTAACCAGTGATTTCGCACAACGTCTTTTTGCTGAAGGCAATAACGAGTACCCGATCGTTGGCGAAGTAACAGGACCCGTTGCTGAGCTTGGAGCTTTTGCCGAAGACAACGTCTCGGCATCTGTGCTGGGGCAACGTCAAACTGAAGCTGTGAAGATCTTTGATCGAGCAGGCTGGCTCTAGATCGTAAAGGCTATGCAAACGTCCATGAACACGCTTAACCAAACCTTGAGCACTGCAGGTCGTTGCCTTTTAGGGCTGTATTTTTTGATCCCGGGGATCAGTAAGGTTACAGGGTTTGAGGCAAACGCTGCCTATATGGAACTGCACGGCATGGTGTTGGTGCCATTTTTCCTAGTGGTCACTCTAGTGCTACAAATCGGCGGTGGGTTGTTTTTAATCGTGGGCTATAAGGTCCGCCTTACGGCACTGATGTTCGCCGCCATGACGTTGGTGATAAATATAGTCATGCACGACTTTTGGAATGTATACGAGGGCTTAAGCCAGGGCCATGAAACCCAAAACTTTGTGAAAAACTTGGCCATCATGGCGGGCCTTTTGCTGTTGGGATCCGTTCAAGGCGACCAACCCTTGAGCCTCGACAAGCGTCTGAGCCAACAACCCAGTAAGTGAAGACAGCCCACTGGCTGACTCCAGTTAGCCGTCTCACAAAAACCCACCTCTTCAGATCAGATACTTATCGTTATCCTGACCGCTGTTACGTGGGGCCTGCTGCGGCTGCAAGCTGTCGCCATTCAAGCGAAAGCCGATCGCAGGAAGACTGACCGAAGTGCCACGAGATCCAACTGGCAGTTCCTGCAGCAAGCCTCTAGCCTCGGGCTGCCCCTCCGCAAGCACCTCGCCAACCGAGCGCACCCGACTAGCCGGCACCCCAGCTTGATCAAGCAAGGTCTCCCATTCTGCTGCTCTGCGTTGCCGGAAAGCATTTTCAATTACAGCTCGGAGTGCTTGTTGATTTTCTGCCCGCTGTCGCGGCTGCCGCCAACGCTCATCTTCGGCCCATTCTGGATAACCCAGCACTGCACAAAGATCTGCGAACTGCCGCTCGTTATTCGCCGCCAGCATAATCAACACACCATCACCAGCTTCGAAGCAGCCAGAGGACGGCGCGCGACTCGCCGCCTCATTACCTAACTTGGGTGTCTCATTACCGGTGGTTGCCGTCGCAACTAGGTTATTGGCCATCAAATTTAAGGCTGTATCAAGCATCGCAACATTCACGGTCTGAGGTGCGGAAGTACGGTCACGCTCACGCAGTGCGGCCATGACTGCAAACGCTGCATTCAGACCAGTCGCATAGTCGACATAGGGGGCACCGACTTTCACTGGCCCCATATCTTCAGTGCCGGTGGTTTGCATAATCCCGCTCATCGCCTGCACTACATGATCGTAGGCGGGTCTGTGACCCACTGGCCCCTCACCACCATAGGCCGAGATCGAGCAGTAAATAATATTGGCGTTTGCGCCGCGCACGGCGCCCTCACCCAGCCCCAAACGCGCGGCTACGCCAGGCCGATAATTCTGCACAAATATATCGGCATCAGCGGCCAGCTCGAGCACCTTGGTAATTCCCTCGGGTTGTTTGAGATCAATCTCGACGCAGTCTTTGTCCGCATTTTGTGTGCAAAAGGCGAGCCCCAAACCCTCATCTGCCAGGTCTTTGAGCGCACCGCCATAACGCGTCATTTCGCCACCGGGCGGCTCAATTTTTATCACCTCAGCACCGAGCAAAGCCAGTTGGTAAGTACAATACGGGCCGGCAAAAACCTGAGTTAAATCGATAACAGTGATGCCTGCTAGAGGCGCTGGACGACTCATGGGCAATCCTCAGCTATACAAATTTTGACCTACAAGATCATAGCGGAGACATGAGCCAGCAGGCCATGGCAGCCCTCCGCCCTTTCATGGTTGAATGCGGGCCTGCAATTACAAGGAAAAGCCATGGCGTCCCCTACGTTAGACAGCAAAGTAGCTCTGATCACTGGTGGTTCCGGCGACATTGGTGGCGCCATTGCACGGCGACTGGCTGACGCGGGCGCGGAAGTCATCATTACCTACGTTGGTGCGCAAGACAGCGCCGAGGCTGTTGTCGACGATATCCAGCAAGCTGGCGGAAGAGCACATTGCCGACAATTGGACCAACGCGACCCGACAGCCATTGAGTCTCTACTGCAGGATATTGACGCACAATGGGGACAACTGGATATTCTGGTGAACAACGCCGCCTGGAATGTTGGCATTCCATTCCCCAATCTTGATGATCTAACTGCCGATATTTGGGATCGGGTGCTGGAAACCAACCTTCGAGGGCCGTTTCTGCTCGCGCGCGCCGGCGCAAAGTTGCTGCAGGCCGGCGACGGTGGACACATTGTTAATATCTCGTCCGCTGGCGGCATAAGCCCAGGCAGTAGCAGTATTGCCTATTCCTCGAGCAAGGCAGGCCTAAACCATCTCACCCGCTGTCTTGCCGTAGCCATGGCCCCCAATATCGCGGTGAACTGTATCGCCCCGGGGCTCGTTGAGAACACTCGAATGGCCCAGCGCCTGCCCGACAAGGTCGCGGCCGGAGCGCGACGCCAGGCGGTCCTCGGAGTGGTCGGTCAAACAGATGATATTGCCGAACAAACACTTGCCTTCGTCACCAGCCAATCTGTCTCAGGCCAGACCATTGTCATAGACGGCGGTATGCCAGGAGCAATGCGCTAACCATGAACACGACATCCGAACGTCCCGCAGCGGGCTTGCCCCAAGCCGAGAGCAGTCATGCAGATCTGTCATTAACCGAATTAATGCAGGTAAACCCGACTAATAAAGCCGATGTATTTGTGGCCAAGACCGAAACATATGGCCCTGTGGGCATTTATGGAGGGCACTTTTTAGGTCAGGCTATGGCAGCTGGCTTAGCCACTGTCGAGGAGCATAAGCTCGCCCATTCCTATCACGCGTATTTCTTACGTGCCGGAGATCCAACCCTGCCATTGCATTATGAGGTCACTCGCCTCCGGGAAAGCCGCCACGGCGACACTCGTGCAATCACGGCAGTGCAAGACGAGCACAAAGTTTTCCATATGATCGCTTCATTCAAAACTGCCGAATCCGGCGATGAACATCAACCTCAGGCGCCAGCTTTAGAGCCTCCTGAAGCTGTGATCGCGGCTCGCGAAGAAAGGGACGAGTCGCCCTTTCCGTTCCCCGTTGTGCAGGCCGGGCGGGTGCAGATGGAATGGGCCTCACCATCGTTTTTTGAATTCGATCGCAATGAACCGCCAGCCCTGCGGCTGTGGATGCGGGTAGCACCTCCCAGTACAGCGCTGACTCCACGCGAGCGTCAAATTGTCATGGCTTATCTCTCTGATGGACCGTTGATGTTTAACTCAGTACTCCCCCATGGCATTCCGTTCCAGAGTCATCGACTCACCAGTCTAGATCAAAGCGCCTGGTTTCATCGCGACGCTGATCCTTTTCAATGGATGATTTTTGATCAACGCAGCACTGCCGCAACCGCCGGGCGTGGGATGAACGAGGGACAAATCTATGGCCAAGATGGCCGGCTGCTGATGACCTGTGCCCAAGAATCGATGTTGCGCACCATACTGCCAAGCAACTAGTCGCCAAGAGTGGCTGTAACTCAAGCAAATTTGTATGATGTTGTCTTAATTAGGGCTTTGAGGAAAAAATGCTGAATGAATTGCTGTTGAATCTGGCCCGCTGGCTCGACAGCCAAAGCTGGAGCACCAGTATTCACGAGTCTATTTATCTTTACTCGTGGATCGAAACCACCCATGTACTCACACTGATGGTTTTCCTCGGCATGCTCTTTGTCATTGATTTACGCATGCTCGGAGCGATATTTCCAAATGTGCCCGCCTCCACGATAGCCCAACGCCTGGACAAACCGATGATGATCGGCTTTGTGGTTATGCTGATTACCGGGTTTTTGCTGTATTACGCCATTCCAGTTCGCACCACCCAGAGCCTGTGGTTTCGCATAAAAGTCGTTTTGTTAATCGCCGCCGGCATTAATGCCTTTATGTTTCGCGCCAAAATGCAAGCCTCTAGCGACTCTTGGGACCTAGACCCGATACCGCCGAAGCGCATTCGCATTGGCGCGGCAGTTTCCTTGACGCTATGGGCTGGTGTGGTAATCACTGGGCGAACGATTGCTTATGATTGGTTCGACTGCCACAAGCAACTACCCTACTTTATGTATTGGGCCGCGGGCTGCGTCGACGAAATGGCAGCGCTGCAGTAACCCCGGCTCAGCATAAGGAATAGACCATGGACTTATACCCCTTCTTTGATTGGTTGGATACCTCATTGCTTGCGGACATCTCTAAAGCCTATGGCGGTGTTTTCGCTGTCGTACAGATGTTCCATTTATTGGGTATTTCCATGCTCGGTGGCATGGTTCTGGTCGGCGATCTTCGACTACTGAATATCGTGATGAAAGATATTCCATCTGAAGTAGTCATTGAGAACACCCATAAGTGGTTTAACGTAGCCCTTGTGATAATTGTAATCAGCGGGATCTTTATGAGCTCTGCCGTAGCCTTGAAGCTGTATTACAACACTATGTTCTGGGCCAAAATGGCGAGCCTCGGCGCCGGCGTGCTATTTGTTTACGCCATACGCCGCCCCTTGCTCAAATTTGATCATGCCGCCATTAAACCCCTGACCCTGCGCACGATGGCCATCACTTCAATCTTAATCTGGTTCACGGTTGCCGCTTCGGGCCGCTGGATTGGATTCTCTTAGAGGCTCACCCATATGAACAAGGACACCCTAGAAAAGGCAGCGCTTGGATTTGCAATTGTTACGTTAGTCAGTCTTGCTTGGTTTTGGTCTGTACAAGTTGGATGGGTAATCGAAACTTTAGAAATGGCCTACGGCTAACCCGCCCTATTCAGTAACCGCCCCACCGCGACGAGGGTGTATACTGGAGACTGAATCTGCAGGAGGGGAGTCTTGCACCCATTAGATCTCGTAGTCATCGTCGGCTACGTCCTACTTACCATATTCGTTGGTCTTAGAGTCGCACGGCAGGTTAAAAACGCTCGCGACTTTTTTCTCGCTGGGCGCTCATTGACCTGGTGGGTCATTGGCCTTTCTATCATTGGTTCAAATATCGATACCAATAGCTATGTAGGGGCCTCGGGCAATGCCTATACGATCGGCATCGCTCAAGCGAATTTTGAATGGATCGGTGCCATTCCTGCCATGATCTTGGCATCGTTGATCTTTATTCCGTTGTACTGGCGTGCTGGGGTGTATTCAATACCCGAATACCTTGGCTTGCGTTACAACCAATCTGTACGTGTGGTGACCGCTCTGATCACCAGTCTGTTCGCAGTCTTTGCCATGGGCGTGGCGATGTGGGCATTGGCCCTGGTTTTAGAAACATACCTTGGCTGGCCAATATGGACGAGCATCCTCATATCAGGGGCGGTTGTCGGGTTATATTCCATTACCGGTGGACTCGCGGCTGTCGCCTTCACAGATGCCTTACAAGTCAGCATCATGTTCGTCTGCGGCCTTATCATTGTGGGATTAGGGATCTCCGAATTAGGGGGCTTCACTAACTTCGCCACAGAACTCACTAAGGACAATCCCGATCATCTATCGGTTTACTTGCCCGCAGACCATCCGCAGTCACCTTGGCCTGGCGTTATCTTGGGACTTGGAATCGTCCTTTCGCCAGCCTACTGGATAGCTAGCCAAGCCATTTTGCAACGTACCCTTGGTGCGAAGAGCCAATGGGATGCCAGCGCCTCAATGATGTTTGCGGCATTCGCTAAAACCTTTGTACCCCTGCTCATTATTTTTCCTGGCCTGTTAGCACTGGTACTCAACGCGCCCATCGACCAAGGTGACAAGGCCTTACCCTGGATCATTAAAAACGTGCTGCCTCCAGGACTGTCAGGGCTAATGTTCGTAGCAGTTATTGCAGCACTGCAATCATCTTTGGATTCGAGCATCAACGCGACGTCACTGATGGTCACCCGAGACATCCGCCATGTGTTGATGAAACAACACGATCCCGAACGAGACCTTGTGGTTGGTCGGTGGATATCCCTGGTATTGCTAATAACCGCTATGGCTATCGCACCCTTTATCAGTGATCTCGGCGGTATATTTGTATTTTTACAGACCGGTTTGTCACTGTTCCAGGGGCCTATGTTAGCGCTGCTGTTAATGGGCGCTCTGTCACAGCGAGCTACCCCTACTGCTGGCCTGTGGACCCTAATCAGCGGCGTTGCATTAGCCGCAGTCCTACAATTTACCAATCTGAATTTTTATTACATCGCGTTTCTAAGTTTCTGCTATTCCATGACAGCTTTGTGGCTGTTGAGCTATATAACTCCGGGGCTGACTGAAGAGGAACTCACAACGCTTACCTATCGACCCTTTATGTCGAGGAGCAACTCATGATTGAGTGGCTGCAAGGCTTACCCGCCGAGTGGGGTAACTACGTATCGATACTGTTATTTTGCAGCTTGGGCGCCATGGTCTGGCTGATCCCCATAAAGGCCATCACCGCAGATTTGCAGTCACCGAAAAAGTGGCAAGATATTCGATGGTGGGCCACGGCGCTCATTGCCCTGCAGCTGGGCATCTATATCGTATTTTGATTCCGAGTCCGCAAGGCCGCAGTTTAAGCACTAAGCTATGCGACGAACCCAGCCCTGGACGTTACCCGCTCGTGCCAGGCCCATAAATTTGTAAGCTCAGCATCAGGCTTTAAGCCGACTAAGGCGCTAGCAAAGTCCACAGCGATTGCCGCCGTGATATCCACCATGGTGTAACGATCAACGGCGAGGTAGTCCCGCTCGGCCAACTCGTCATTCATGCGCCGATAATATGCACGAGTCAAACTATCACTGCGTTGCTTGGCCGCTTCAATCGGCTCCACTAAACCCATCTTGGCGACGACCGGGCCATTAACCCAGGAGGTGCCAATCTGCGACATCAATTCCAACTCAATCTGCCGGTGCACCATTTCAATAAGTGCCGTTTCCCGGGCATTTTCGCCAAATAAATTCGGGGTGGGATATAGCGACTCTAAATACCGACAGATCGCGATAGATTCGCCAATGCAGGTGCCGTCTTCGAGTTCCAAAACCGGAATCTTGCCGCTAGGGTTTTTTTCTATGAACTCTGGGGTCTTGTGTTCACGCTTGGTCATATCTACCGTAACGTATTCAAGCTCGATATCCTTTTCCGCAGCAATCACCCTGACCCGTCGAGGATTTGGGGCATTGGGAAAATCATAAAGTTTCATTTTGCTGGTCATTGGTTAGGCTCTAATCTCGAGGGCCGCTGACTATAGCGTGATTGAACCTAACTTTGTCACTGAACTCCTGTTAAATCACAACCATTAGCGAAAAATATGACCTGCATTTCTCTCATTGGCATGCCCGCAGCTGGCAAGAGCACCATCGGCGTACTATTAGCGAAGGCCCTAGGGTATGACTTCCTAGACACTGACCTACTGATTCAGGTCACCACACAACGCACCCTACCCCAGATCATTGCCGAAGACGGTTTCCTTGAGTTGCGTAAAATCGAAGCCGATGTCATAGGGTCTGTTAACTGCGATCGGACCGTAATTGCTACAGGCGGCAGTGCGGTCTATGCCCTAGAGAGTATGGCCCACTTACGCAGCCTCGGCCAAATCGTCTACTTGCGCGCAGACGCAGATATTCTGCAAGAACGTATCGGTAATCTGGAATCCCGCGGAGTTGCGGCCGCCGCCAATGCAACTCTAGAGTCCATAATCGCTGAGCGTTTGCCCATGTACGAACGCTTGGGTGATCTCACAGTCGATGCGGGACAGAATCCCGAAATCGTGTTGGCCAATTTACTGCAAGCACTGAGCGTTAATACGGATCCCAATTAACTGCGAGCTTTGAGCCAACGACCCACCCTGCCAATCTTTATCAATTAAGCCGACATCTCGGAGCTGCAAACGCTCGAAGCCGCTCTGACCGACCAGTGACGAATTATTCGCTATTTCAGGTACCATCGATGCTGGTAGCGAACTTAGCAAGAGCCGCTCCACACCCCTATATTATTGACGGCACTGGATCCCAACATCATGACACCCGGACCTGAATACCCGCGCCCCATTTTGCAACGCGACCGTTGGCTTAACCTCAATGGCCAATGGTCATTCGCCGCAGATCCACACAATACTGGGGTGCGCGAACAGTGGTGGCAACGCAGTGATTGGCCACAAACCATCACCGTACCTTTCTGCCCCAATAGCCCAGCGTCAGGCGTAACCATTGATCCTGCAGTCAGCACGGTGTGGTATCAACGCGCCTTCACCGTCCCGGATTGGGGTACGCAAGAAGTGGCGTTAAACATCGGTGCCTGCGATTACGACACATGGATTTACATTAATGGCCATCAAGTCAGCCAACACCGCGGCGGCTATACCCCTATTCATGTCATCATCGGTAACTACCTGCAACCAGGCCACAACACAATTACCGTGCGGGCAGCAGACTCTGATTCCTGGCAACAACCCCGGGGTAAACAAGAAGGCACAACCCGCTGGCCTATTGATTACGACGCGGTGATTGGCATTTGGCAGAGCGTCTGGCTGGAGCCCGTGAATACCGCTCATCTGCTGAGTATTGGCAGTCGCTATGGGATAGATGCGCAAGAACTACAGCTGACCTGCGAACTCAGTGAGGCTTTTACAGGCACGGTTACAGCAACCCTTAAAACTGGTACTACGGTCTTGGGCACCGTGCAAGCCGATGCTCAGGGTCGCAGCGAAATTCGCCTGACACTGCCGGTGGAAAATCCACAGCTTTGGTCGCCTGAAACACCCCATCTCTACGATTTAGAACTGCAACTGGTAGATGCAAACGCACAGCTAGTAGACCAAGTTCACAGCTATACAGGACTGCGCGAACTTACCGTCACAGCGGGTCAGCATTGCTTAAATGGCAAGCCCCTGTATTTGCGTGGAATACTGGACCAAGGGTACTTCCCCGAAGGTTGGTATAGCCCAGTAGACGACCAAGCAATACAGCAAGACATTGAATTGACCAAGGCCATGGGCTTTAACTTTGCACGCAAACACCAAAAGGCCGAAGATCCTCGCTATCTGTATTGGGCCGACAAAATAGGCTTATTGGTGTGGGCAGAAATGCCCTCCGGCAGAATATTTTCTACAGAGTTAATCACCTCACTGACTACCCAGTGGCTGGACCTAGTGCGCAGAGATCGTGGCCATCCATGTGTTATTGGCTGGGTGCCCTTCAATGAATCTTGGGGCGTATGGCACATCCAACAACGCCCAGAGCAACGGGCGCTGGTGGATGGACTCGTGCAAATGACCAAGGCGCTAGACACCTCACGTCCGGTGATTGGCAATGACGGCTGGGAATACAGTAGCGGCGACCTGTGGACCCTGCACCTTTATTACGATGCCCAGCGCTCCTTGGACGACCGACTAGCTGCCCTGCTCGCGGACCCAAGTCAAACGGTCACTGAAGGCGACCGGCCTCGAAACGGCGCTTTGCCCGGCAGCGACCCCAGTCAGCTACCGGTGATGCTTACCGAATGCGGTGGCGTTGGCTTCGACGCAGGCGATCACACCAGGGAAGCATTCGCTTACGGTGATCTCCCTACGGATGCCGCGGCACTCGAGCAGGAACTGCGTCAGATCATGGCCAGCATCAAGGCAAGCACAACCCTGCAGGGATTTGTCTGGACCCAACTTACCGACGTCCAGCAGGAGATCAATGGACTCTTATACTTTGACCGCAGACCCAAGTTGCCCGTATCGACACTACGGGACATTTTCGCCGAGTGAAATAGGACGGGGGTGCCAGCGCGGTTGTGTATTTGCCGAGGTGGCCGTTATACGAATAACGGCGCGGCGAGGTAGGCAATGAATATGCCTATAGCCAAGAAGCTGGCGCGATCTAAGTAGGTGCGTAGAACTGTCATGGCGCTACATTAGTGCCTAGGCCCGTCAATGAAAAAGATCAAAAGACACTATCGTTATACACATTGTGTGGAGTGACCCCGGTATCGGGCACCATGAACAGGGCCACCGAGTACTGATCAAGTCGTTTGCACTAAAGCCACAGCACCAGTAACAGGGCGGCCGGCGCTACTAAGATCCACAATCCAATCCCCAAGGCAATACTGCGCCACGATATCTGGCTAAGCGTGGCGCGATCAATTTCTAACCCAATCATGCCCAAAGCCACTACTAGCAGCGCTTTGCTGAGCACACTGATCCCTCCGAGGAGCGCATCATTCATAGGGATGAAGGAGCCTAGGACTGCCGCCGCAATAAAGAACAGAATGAATCCTGGCACCCGCAGTCGCGCATCGCTGGACCGATAAATCAGGCTCGCAGCAAAGGCCAACGGAATTAGCCATAGGGTTCGGCCTAACTTTACCGTGGTGGCTACGATGGCGGCTTCATCGCCATAAATCGTCGCCGTCGCCACCACTGAACTGGTGTCATGAATCGCCAACGCGACCCAAGCACCGAAATCTTGCTGGCTTAAGTCCAGCGCATGGCCAATATATGGGAATGTCAGCAATGCTACTGCGTTGCACAAAAACACCAGCGCCATGGCCACCCCAATATGCTGAGGTTTAGCCTGAATAATCGGGGCTAATGTGGCAATGGCCGTACCGCCACAAATCGCGGTACCACCACTCAGCAACGTCGCCTCATTTGTTTCACTGGCTAAGGCCTTTGCCATGGCAAATCCCAAGGCAAGTGTGCCCAAAACAAAAATAGCCACCACCAAACCGTAATCGGCGGAAACTTGCATCAGCCGATCGAATCCTAGGGTAAAACCCAGCAACACAATTGCGGTTTGCAAACTCAACTTACCCCAGTTGGCTACCCTGTGGAGCGGGTTAACGCCAGTCGAAAGTCGTGTTGCCAACCCCAGCAATAGAGCATATGCCGGGTTGCTGAAATATACCCCGACGCACAGGGCTAATGCGGCGCCGGCCCAAGCCAAGTTATTTCGCATGGTTGTCGCTATCACGGACCTCCCCCTGTCCTAAATCCAACGGCTCGCCATTACAGTAGTCGCGCCCCATGTAACTTGCCAGGCGACTTTCATGCAATGTCTCTAACAAGTCAGGATATTTCGGCGCAGTCATATATCGCGCAAACCAATCCGCAATCAGTGCATCGTTATCCAGAAGCTCCAGTAACTGCCGTTTAGCGTGCTGCACAAAAACCGGATCAATCTGGTTTTTACCAAATGCAGGCACTAGTGCTGGATCACGATAATGCCGGTCGAATCCTTGAGCAGAAAGTTCCACTGCCAAATCTGCCAGCATGTCTGCTAGCAAGGGCGAGCGGAAACCAATAGAAAACGTCATACAAGCGTCTTCGGCTACGCCCCAGTGACCAACCCCGGGCGGCAAGTACAGCAAATCACCAGGACCGAGGAGCCATTCTTCAACGGGCTGAAAGTTATCGATGATTTGTAATTCGGTACCGGACAACAGGGGCGTCGAGGCATCACATTTGGCGCCAATCTGCCAGCGTCGATGCCCCTCGATCTGCACTAAAAACACATCATACTGATCGAAATGTGGTCCCACGCTGCCGCCTGGAGCCGCATAGCTGGCCATAATGTCATCGGTGCGCCAGCGCGGTAGAAAGTCAAATCGGTCGTACAAATTCGCAAGTTTTGGACACCAAAGATCTACTGCCTGCACTAATAGGGTCCAGTCACGATCAGCCAGTTGCATAAAATCGTCGGCGGCAAAGGGTCCAAGCCGCAACTGCCATGGTCGCGCCATATCACCGGTTGTGACCAGCCGTGATTCCACTTCTTGTTCCAGCGCCAAGCCAGCCAATTCATCGCCATCGATTGGGGATACAAAATCTGCCAGCGCACCCCGCACAAGCAGCGGTTGTTGCTGCCAGTAATCGGCCAGAAACCGCTCCGGCGGCAAATCCCCCAAGACACTCATATTCACTCTAAATTGGTCTGCTCACTGCACCAGCCTAGCGCAAAATCCAAGCTTGGCGTTAACCCTGTGATGCAGAAATCGGATCACTAAAACTTGACGCCGGCGCCTTATCAGGACAAATTTCGCTGCTAAGAAAAATTTACACAACAACAGCAAGCTTTTGGGGGCGAACATGGAATACGATCTGATTATCTCTGGCGGCCGTGTCATCGACGGCACCGGTGCTGATGCCATTCAGGCCGACATCGCGATCAGCAACGGACGCATTGCGCGCATCGGTGATCTAGGTGCAGCGACGGCAGCGGAGACCATTGATGCCAAGGGCAAGGTGGTTACCCCCGGATTTATCGACCTGCATACCCATTTGGACGCCCAGGTCGGTTGGGACCCGCTGATGAGTTCAAGCTCTTATCACGGGGTCACAACAGCCCTGATCGGTAACTGCGGTGTTACCTTTGCTCCCTGTAGCCCTGACAATCGCCGCTATTTAGCAGAACTTATGGAGTCGGTCGAGGACATTGCAGCTGACGCAATAATGGACGGACTGCCCTGGAATTGGACCTCTTACGGCGAGTACCTAGACTCAGTGCAGGCCTTACAACCGGCACTCAACATTGTTGGCCTCGCAGGACATTCCGCCATTCGCTACGAAGCTATGGGCGACCGCAGCATGGATGAGGGTGCCCAAGCCTCAACTAAAGAACTCGCGCACATTTCCAAGATGGTGCAACAATCCGTGGAGGAAGGCGCTGTGGGCTTTTCAACCTCGCGCTTTTTATTGCACACCGTTCCAGACGGACGCTGCACCCCAGGCACTTGGGCAGACCTGCGAGAAACCAAGGCCATTCAAGAAGCGGTGGTCGCCGGTGGCGGTATCGGCGCCGTTTTCCAATCAGCTAACGATATGCAAACTCGTTACCAGACCGAATTGCAAATGTTCCGCGATGCCACCGATCTCGGCTGCCAAGTACTGTTCTCTGGCGGCACCGGTGCCGAAGGTGACGGCGGCGTAGCGCGTTGGGGCGAATTTTTCGAGAGCCAAAACGAAGGCGGTAAGCGTCTGGCAAGCATCTGCCATACCCGCCCGTCCGGCGCTTTTTTTGGCCTAGCCCAATTATCGCCTTTCACTAGGAGTTCTAAGGCTTGGAAAGATCTGATGGCGTTACCCACCATCGAAGATCGGGTCAACGCACTACGCAATGAAACCACTCGCGCTAAGCTTATTGCTGAAGGCATTGAAGCCGGCGACATGAAAAACCTCGCGCACATGCTGCACCCGTTTGGCAGCGATGCGACCCCAAATCTGGACTTCGTACGCAAGCAAAGCCTGTTACAACTGGCTGAAGCCGAAGGTAAGGACCCAGTAGAGATCTACGTCGAACGTCTACTGGCATCGGAAGGCAAAGAGTTTTTCAACTTCTGGATGTTTGGCGGCAATCTTGAAAACCAGTGGAAATACATGCAACTACCCCACGTCGTTCCGATGCTGGGTGACGCAGGCGCTCACGTTGGTTTCTTTACCGACACCGACTCGCCAACCGTACTGCTCAGCGAACTGACCCGCGAACAAGGGGTTTATTCGCTGCCAGAAGCGGTGCACCGAATCACTGGCAAATCAGCCGAAATTATCGGTCTTAAGGAACGTGGAGAACTGCGTGAAGGTTGGCATGCAGACATCAATATTATTGATTACGAAAATCTGTCGACCTGTCATCCAGAGTACGTTAATGACTTCCCCCACGGCGGCGGGCGCTTCATTGTGAAGGGCAAAGGCTACGATGCAACCATCGTTGCGGGCAAAGTCATTATTAAAAACGGCAAGCATACGGGTGATCGACCCGGGCAAGTTATCCGCGAATTCATTCGCGGCTAAGCTTGAAATTAAAGCCCCTTATCGGGGCTTTTTTTTGACTGACCAAAAACTCAAGGTGACCATTGCCACAAGATAATAAAGAACAGGCTGACTACTGGAATGATCGGGCTGGTAATACCTGGGCAGAACTACAGGATCGGTTAGATACGCTGCTCAAGCCGCTATCCGAAGCCGGATTGCGTGCCGCCAATGTAGAAGATGGCCAACGGGTGCTGGATGTAGGTTGCGGTTGCGGCGACACCAGTATCGCATTAGCCGCCCATGGCGGCATCGTGCAGGGCGTGGACATATCTGATCCCATGCTGGCGCGGGCGCGCAGCCGCTCGAGCGATGTGGAATTCATATTAGCCGACGCAGCTAATTTCGCACCCGACCAACCCTACGATTTGATTTTTTCGCGTTTTGGCGTGATGTTTTTCAGCGACCCCACCGACGCATTCCGCAATTTACACAGCCTGTTGAACGCGGATGGGCGGCTGGTCTTCGTCTGCTGGCAACCACCATCAGAAAACCCGTGGATGTCAGTCACCGGTCGCGCGATTGCGCCTTATCTACCTGAGGCCAAAACACCATTAGACCCAAGGGCCCCTGGCCCTT
Organism: Gammaproteobacteria bacterium; assembly: GCA_002684495.1. Taxonomy (GTDB): domain Bacteria; phylum Pseudomonadota; class Gammaproteobacteria; order Pseudomonadales; family Azotimanducaceae; genus UBA4421. Next base: position 291,153 of record NYVG01000015.1, read on the forward strand.
TCGCTTTTGCCGATGCAGACCACGTCCGCACTATTCTCAGCAACAGCGGTTTTCACAGCATTCAATTCAATCCTTTTACTGCGTCGTTGCGATTGGGCGAAGATACAGACCAAGCCCTAGCGCTACAGACCCGAGTCGGCCCTGCTGCGCGGGTTATGGCGGAACTTGGTGGTGAGGATAGAGAACAAGCTTTAGCCGCGGCTCGCAGCGCCTTGGCTGCTCACCAAGGCCATAATGGCATCCACCTGGACGCCGCGGTTTGGATCGTAAGCGCAGCGGCGTCCTAGCAATATGCAATGGATTTCGATCAACGAGCAAATTATGGGCGCATTCACCAATCGCTCGCAGTCAAGCGTCGGCCTATGGACTGAAAAGAGCCGTGACAAGTGCCTCAGCGCAACTCTAATCCGGTCAGGGTGCCTTCTTCTCGCCAGGCTTCGATCACTTTAAAAAACTTCACTGGGCCAGCCCCATAGGATCCGTTCTGCACACTCTTCGGATTCGGTTTACCCTCATTGTTGTAATAACCCGGCGTACATTCCGCCTGAAAATTTTCGCTCAAGCGGGACATTTTAATGATTTCTTGGACCCACTCCTGCTCAGCTTCCTCGGTCACCTCAACAACCTTGGCGTTCGATTGCGCAACCTGCCGAATAATGTAGGCAATGTGTTTAGCCTGCTCATTCATGGCATGGGGAAAGCTAACAGTAAAACCAGATTGCGCCTGAGAAATAATAAAACAGTTGGGGAAACCTGCCGTTTGCATCCCGTGTAAGGTCGCAATGCCGTCGTCCCATTTGTCTTTTAGGCTTTGACCATTACGCCCAATCAAGTCATATCCCGAGCGACGGGTGTAGTCGGTGCCTACCTCGAAGCCAGTTGCAAAGATCACACAATCCAACTCGAATTCTTGGCCGTTCGCCACCAACCCAGTCTTGGTAAAGCGTTCAACACCAACACCGTCGGTATCAATTAAGTGCACACCGGGTAAATTAAAACTCGGCAAATACTCATCATTGAAACACGGACGTTTACAAAACTGCCGGTAATACGGCTTCAAAGATTCGGCGGTATCTTGATCAGCAACGTCGGCTTCTGCCCGAGCACGGATTTGTTCCATTTTTTGGAAATCCGCCAGCTCCATTTTTTCCGCAATTTCCGCCGGCGACAATCGCCCCATGCCTTTGAAGTTCACCATTGAGCCGAGGTTGCGAATAATCTCCGTCCAACCGTCGTTCACCAAATCTTCATCAGCAAAGCCACCGGATACCAGAGTCATGAAATTATCCATACGCGCCTGCTGCCAGCCAGGTTTGAGGCTGGCTGCCCATTCCGGATCGGTGGGACGATTAGCCCGCACATCTACCGAACTCGGAGTGCGCTGAAATACAAACAACTCATCTGCGCCTTTCGCTAGGTGCGGCACACACTGTATTGCAGTAGCCCCGGTGCCAATAATACCCACGCGTTTACCACGTAGCCCCGTGAGATTGCCTTCAGGGCCACCACCGGTATACCCATAGTCCCAACGGCTGGTATGGAAAGTGTGGCCCTGGTATTCACTGATGCCTTGAATACCCGGTAATTTCGGACGATTCAGTGGACCATTAGCCATACAAACATATTGCGCGCGCATTTTGTCGCCGCGATTTGTGAACACGGTCCAGAGCTTGTTGTCCTCATCCCATTCCATGCCTTCAACCTCAGTTTGAAAACATGCGTATTCGTAGAGGTTAAATTTTTCCCCGATCGCTCGGCTGTGGGCTAGAATTTCTGGGGCGTGGGTATATTTCTCCTTAGGTACGAAATTCAACTCTTCGCAGAGTGGCAGATAAACATAGGATTCCACATCACAAGCGGCTCCGGGATAGCGGTTCCAATACCAAGTGCCGCCGAAGTCGCCGCCCTTTTCGATTATCCGTACCCGTTTTACCCCGGCCTCGCTCAGGCGCGCACCTGTGAGCAGACCACCGAACCCACCACCGACAACAATACAATCCACTTCATCTGCCAATGGCGCGCGGCTATAACCCTGCTTTACATAGGGGTCATCCACATAGCGGGAAAAATCTCCCGTGACTTCCTGGTACTGCTCATTACCGTCGACCCGCAGGCGCTTGTCGCGCTCTGCTCGGTATTTTTCGCGCAACGCTTCCGGATCAAAACCCAGCTGCTCCGCTGTCGTTTGCTGTGACGTCATAGGAACCTCCTAACTGCTAACTCCCTACCTGCACGACGACCCGCCGGCATAGATTAAGCCGCAAATGGTAGCATGTTCCAATGCTAGGTTAATGCGGCCCGGATTGGTTGAAGGGATCGTTCCAAAATGCAGAAAAGACATTGGCGCCGTTAATGAAGTAGACCGCATCGCCGGAAATCACCCCACGACTGAGACTGCTATCCGGGTACTCGCCGGGCGCCAGTCCCTTAACAGATAAATACCCCAAATCAATCAGGGAAGCGCCAGCGGCCTGGTCTTTGTTGCGAATTTCCAGCAACTGCAAGCGTTCAGAATAATCCCATTTCCCGCGCCGGTAGCCAGAAAGCGGCAGAGTATAGCGATCAGTGGTAGTGCCCGCTAAATAACTGAATGCGTGCCGATCAAATTCCGCAGCGCTGAAGCCCCAATCCAGATCCTGACCCAAGGTCAGCACTCCCTGACTCCTCGGGGACTCAAAGTCACTGATATCGAAGAGTTCTAATTTGACCTCATTATCCTCTGATCGCCCGAGACCCAGTAGCAAATCGTCAGTGACCGGATGCAAAAAATTGCTAAAACCTGTGACTTCCAGAGCGCCAACGATATAGGGATCAGTAGGATCACTCAGATCTATGGTGTAAAGAGGATCTGTACGCTCAAAGGTAACCAAGTACGCGCGACTACCAACGAATCTGACACCATATAAATCCTCATTGGGTTTGCCAATTTCATCGCTACGCGTGTCGTTAGGGATCTGACCCACCGTATTGAGCTTTTTCTCTCTTGGGTCTGCCTGCAATACGAACAGACTATGATCCAAACGGTCCGCATCATCTTGAGTGTATTGGGTAGTAACTAAGCGCACATAGTCCGCTGCGGCACTGATACGAAAATCGCTCTGCTCCCCCAAAAATAGCGCGCCCTCAACCCTTCCGGAGCCTGCGTAAGCGAGCGTGTTGCCCAAATCGAACTTATGCAGGTAGGTGCGATAACTATCGCTGGGCGAATCGTAATCGACCTGAGTAAGATACAGGGCATCCGAGGAAAAGTAGGCACCGTCGGAAAACTCCAGATAACACAGCCCGTCGGTCACGGCGCCGGTTTGCGGGTCTACCGTAATAACCGAAGTCACCGTCGGGTAACCAAGCTCTGCAGGCGCCAGTAGATGATCGACGTCAATCGAAAAGCAACGCTCAGCGCTAAACAGATCAAGCGCAGTGCCATTTTCCAACACCCGCGGTAACACACTGGCCCAGTCCAGATTTTCCAGCAGCTCTGCGTTTTTTGACCTTTGTTCAGCATCGGTGGGGTTATAAACCAGTCCATCAATGGTCGGCGAATGCCTGGATACAATATGCACCCCCGATGCGGTCTTGCGACTCGTCACCAATACCCCGTCTATGCTGACCTCGGCCAGCGCCGAGGGATTCGAAGGATCGGTTAAATCATAGAGCTGCAATCCCGTCGATTCGCCCTGCCAAGACTCTAACGACCGACCACCAAAAACGCCCCACCAATTTGTTGCAGTAAGCGCCAACAGCCGGTCTTGCTGCTGATACAGCCCCTCCACACTAAACCCATCATCCAGTGGAATCTCGGCCAGAGCAGTGACACCGGCATCTTCAGGGGTTGTGCGGAGCACCCGGATACTGCGTGTTTGTGTGCTTTTATCTGTCTCTGACTGGGACACTACCGTGTCGGCTGAGGCGAGTGCTGGTTCTGCGAACACCACACAGCAATCCATACTGCGAGATGGTGCGATGTAGAGATATTCGCCGTCATATTTTACGGCGTCGTATTCATCCACGGAATTTTCAGCGGTATAGGTCACCGAAAAGCCACTGGAACTAACACCCGCACCGCTCTCTGCCGTAGCAGTCAGAGCCGCATCTGTCGTACCTTTCGACCGCTCCGAGCCATCGAGGGCAAACTCATAGGAGGCTCGAAAGGTTGCAAGGACTTCTGTTTCAGTCTTTGCATTGGTCAACAGCGCCGTCGGCGTATCATCACCAACCGGCGGCTGAGGAATCACCAGATCGGACGCACTGCTGCCGCCACCACAGCCCTGCAGCACAGCGACCACACATACGCACAACAAGAGATTATGTAATCGCCGCACCAGTTTCTCCAAGTCTCAATAGAATTTTCGCAGCATACAGATGTCGTCAGCTTATATAAACGAAAATAGGAATTATTCGCAAAAAAAAGCTGAACACTGTTGCTGCAACGGGTATTTTGCAACCAGCCTTGTAGCGGCCTGATACTGACGTCTGGCTCTGCAATGCGTAATGGGACTCCCAGCCCATCACCGAATCTGCTATACCAACGTTATCATTGGATACAGAGACCGTCATGAGCGCAAACCAGACACATCGCGGCACCCATAAAGTGAACGGTAAAAAGGTTTCCGTGGAATTTATCGCCGCTCAATCACCCACCGCCGTAAAAAATGGCGCAGGCTTCCATCCCTGCCAAGGTCTGTATTTCAGTCCCACTGACCAACCCGTGCATACCGCGTTTATTGCAGCGCACTATAACGTCGACTTCAGCGAACATTACCTCGCACCACTCATGGCCAGCCGCGGCTACGGCTTTTTGGGCTGGAATACACGCTTCCGGGGTAATGAGGGTTTCTTTTTGCTCGAGCACGCACTTATTGACCTGGGTGTCGGCGTACGCTGGTTAAAAGAAACAGCCGGTGTGGATAATATCGTAATTCTGGGAAATTCCGGGGGCGGCTCATTAATGGCAGCTTATCAATCCCAAGCCAAGGGGGTGACCATGCATGCGACCCCCGGATTGAAGCTACCCACAGCACTAGAAGATCTGGACGCAGCCGACTTTTATATATCCCTGTGTGCACACCAGGGCCGACCCGAAGTGCTGACGGAATGGTTCGATCCGGCAGTCACCGATGAAACCGACCCCATGAGCGTCGATCCGAATCTGGACATGTATAACCCTGCCAACGGACCCAGCTACAGTGCCGAATTTATTCAAGGCTATCGCCAGGCACAGATCGCGCGAAATCATCGTATAACCGATTGGTGCCATAGCGAACTGAGTAGACTAGAGTCTCTAGGGCACCGGGATAGAGCGTTTAACCTGTATCGGACTTGGGCCGATTTGCGACTGCTCGATGGCAGCCTTGATCCTTCCAAGCGCATCATTGGTCGTTGTTATGCAGGCGATCCCAAAACCGCCAACTACAGCCCCCGGGGCATTGGCCTCACCAATACCCTGCGCACCTGGTTGTCCATGTGGAGCTTAAGAGATTCCTGTTGCCGCGGTGCAGCACACTTGGCGCGAATCACAGAACCGGCCCTAGTTATTCAGAGTGATGCTGATACCGGCGTGTTTCCCAGTGACGCCAAAGCGATTTTTCAGCAACTGGCATCCAGTGACAAGACACTACATATGATTAGCGGAGATCACTACTTGCAAGACCCTAACGGCGCAAGGGATGTCGCTGTAGATCTCATTCAAAACTGGTTACGGGCGCAGCTATAAACCACTAACGGGTCGACCATCAGATTTTATGCCATGCTCGTCTACCGGCAGATCGGCGTGCTCAATCCCCGGCTGTAGGGTCGCGCAGAACTCCAACATAATGCCATCGGGGTCGAGGAAGTAGAACGAGCGAATCCAGGTTTTCTCCGATGCCTCCGCCCCTACGCGTGATTCTTCGCCGGTAACCACATCGTTATGGTTAACCACCGGCGTACAATCAACACCCTTGGCCACCAACTGTTCGCGGTAGTCGTCTATCTGTTCTGCTGCAACATTGAACGCAACATGATTCATTGAGCCATGAGCAGAGCTAATATTGCCGGCACGGCTACCAACAATATTTTTTACTGAAGCCACACCGGGCTTTGCAGGTTCAGCGTCGTTAAACCAGAAGAACGCAAGCTCCGAGCCATTGCCCATATCAAAAAAGAAGTGCTGGCCGTAGCCTTCTAAATCAAAACCCTTGGTCAGACGCAAACCCAGCGTATTGCTATAGAAATCTACTGTGCGAGCCATGTCCTTGCACACCAGAGCGAGATGATGAACTCCGTTAAGTTGTATCGCTTCAGACTCCGTTGCCATACTGATCTCCCCTCTCTATGCACCGGCTTCTTTTCTGGCAGAATTTCCCGGCAATAGCAACCAAAGCCGCTATGCCAACAGCAGCGCCCAAAGCACTACCGCAATAGTGAGCAGGGCCAAACAGCGATTCAACCCTTTGCTCGCCCCCAAAGCGCGGCGCAGCAACACTCCAGCGAGACACCAAGCACTGTGAAATACCAATTGCGCCAAGGCAAAACTCAGGGGGATTAAAAAATACTGCTCGGCAAAAGATGGCGACGCAGGCATGAACTCAGAGAACGCCAACACCACCATAACCCAAGTTTTCGGACTGAGGGGATGGACAAATAAACCATCACGAAAACTCAATACGCGACTGTGCTGCTGACTTTCCGAGTGCGCATTCCAACCACGCAGAGCCAGCCAAATCATATAGGCGGCACTGCATAGCGCAAAGACTTGAGCCAACCTAGGATGCTGTTGCACCAGTAGCGTTAGCCCCAATGCCATCGCGCCGTTGAGCACCAATTTACCGGTGATCAGGCCGAGGTTAAATGGCATGCAGCGCCAAAACCCCTGCTGGGCACCTGCGGTCATAATCAACAGGTTCGCAGGGCCCGGCGTGCTCACCATCAAAACAATGAACAGCCACAGGGCGCCGTAGCTATCTAACACCGTGGCCCACCTCAATACGCTGCACAGCCAGCAAAACTGGCGCCGGCATGCGCGGGCTAATCGAAATAATGATAGTCATTATTATTGCCTTGTGGTATCTACACATGCAGATTTCTAAGGAGAGCGATCATGCAGATTTCAGAACCCGTTAAATTTAAGGGCGTACCCGGTTCACCTTATACGCGAAAAATGCTCGCCTATTTACGCTTTCGCCATATACGTTACCAATTGCTCATCGGCGATCAGATAAACCAATCCGACTTGCCTGAACCGAAGGTACAACTGCTTCCAACCTTCTTTCTACCCGACGAAAACAATGAACTGCAGGCCGTCGTTGACTCCACACCTCTGATTCGTCGCTTTGAAGCAGATTTCCCGCAGCGTCAAAGCATTCCCCGAGATCCAGTGCTGGGATTTCTAAATTATCTGATCGAGGATTACGCTGACGAGTGGTTAACCAAGGCGATGTTCCATTATCGCTGGTACTACCAAGCAGATATCGATACGGCGGGCACCATACTGCCGAGATGGACAGGCATTCAATCACCAGAACAAGAACTGCAAGCGCGGCGCGCCTACATTGCCGATCGTCAAATTTCACGCCTTTATGTGGTGGGTTCTAACGACACCACAGCCCCAGTGATTGAAGCCAGCTACAAGCGCTTCTTACATCTCTTCGACCGGATGCTGCAGCGCCATCCATTTACATTTGGTGGGCGACCTTCATCGGCAGATTTTGGCATCTACGCCCAGCTTACCCAGTTAGCGAAATTCGACCCTACACCTGCTGCAATCTGTATGCAGGAGACACCGCGCATTCATGCCTGGACCGATATTGTTGACGACTTGAGCGGCAACCCCGCAGGTGCTGAGGACTGGATCAACTTGCAAGACAGTGCAGACCACCTCAAAGAACTACTGAGCGAAATCGGTCGCGTATATGCTCCCGCGTTACTGGCCAACGCCAAAGCCTTGCAGGCGGGCGAGCAAACTATGACGACAACGATCGACGGTCAGCCTTGGGAACAGCCGACATTCCCTTATCAGGCTAAGTGTTTACAATGGATTAATGAGGAGTACCAGCGATTAGGCAGTAACGCTCAGGGCCAAGTAGATGCACTGATCGAGAATACCGGTTGCGACATGATGATCTTTAAGTAGATCTGCTGGAAGGCCTGGGTAATAACCCCAGGCCTTGCTGGCGGATCAAAGTTCGGGGAACCGCCATGCTACAAATCACACCTACCGGCCAAGCTTGTGGCGCCGAAATTCGCGGTGTCGATCTATCCCAACCACTGGATGGAGTAGTCATTCAGAATATCCGCGCGGCCTGGCTTGAGCATCATGTACTGGCGTTCCCAAACCAAAAGCTCTCTGACCCTGATCTGGTTCGCATCACCCAATATTTCGGCGGACTTGGCGAAGACCCTTACTTTGTGCCCATAAGTGACGACAATCCGGTGGTCGCCCTGAGTCGCCGCGCCGATGAGCAAGCACCCGTGTTTGCCGAGAGCTGGCATAGTGACTGGAGCTTCAAGGCACACCCTCCCATAGGCACCTGCTTGTATAGCCTTATCGTGCCGCCCGTTGGTGGCGACACCAGCTTTGCTAATCAGCAACTGGCAGTGGCGATGATGCCCAGTGACTTGCGCGCCCGGTTGAACGGCAAAATTGCTCTGCATTCCGCCGCGGCGGCGTACGGACCCGATGGCACCTACGGTGAGAAAGATCAGGGGTCAGATCGCACCATGCAGATTTTGTATTCCAAGAGCGCACTGGAAATGGAGCGCCATGCCATCATCAACCTGCATCCTGAAAGCGGCGCAGAGACTTTATTCAGCACTGCAGGCTACATCTGCGCCATTGAAGGCATGCCTCAAGACGAGGCCCAACAGTTGATAGTTGATTTATACGCTTGGCAAACCCGAGCGGAGTTTCAATACACCCATAAATGGCAGGAAAACATGTTTGTTATGTGGGACAACCGCTCGGTACTGCACAAAGCCAATGGCGGTTATGACGGCTATGCCAGAAATCTGCATCGCACCACGATCGCGGGCAGTTCAGAGCTCAGTCTTTAGCTAAGCCGGCGACAATCTACCTATGAAATGCTGGACTCTATATTTGGTTCTACCCGGCCGTTTTGGGCCGCTGATCTCCGGCTTACTTACGCTGATCACTTTGACTGCACTGCAACTCGCCCTAGTCGGCGAAATTTTCTGGGTGTCTACCGGCATATTTTTTGCGGTCATTCTGAGCTACTTGCCTGCAGTCCACGCCTACATCCTGGACATTACCCGCAACGCCGTGTTGGAACTCAGATCTAATTTGCAGGTGACTGACGAGGATATTGCCGACATCACTCAGCGTATGCAGCGCCCCGGAGCAAAATTTCAAATAGGCTGGCTGATTGCTGGCACTACAGCAGCGCTCCTGCACATCAATTTTATAGGTTTCATACCTCTCAATGCCAACGGCGAATTGGATTTTTCTACCAATCTAGTCAAGGTGACTATCGCAGGCACGCTACTGACATGGTGCATGATGACAACAGTGATCTCTAGCCTGATTCAAAACAGTTATCTGATCGACGACCTAGCAAACCACCTCAAACAAATTGACATCTTTCGTAAGCAGCCCTGGCAACCTCTGGCGCGAGTCGCTATTGCTTCTTCACTAGCATTGATCGGCAGTAACGCAATCTACCCGCTGCTGTTCATCGACAGTGGCACAGAATCAGCCAGCACAATCTTACCTGGTATGGCCCTGAGCATCCTTGCGGTCGCTGCAATGGTCATGGTGCCGCTCGCCACAACGCGGCGCAAGATTGCGGCTCAGAAAGAAACGCGTTTACTCAGCATTGATCAAGCGATTGAAAAATTGCCGGACCCGAAAACTCATGTAGAAATGCAAACCCTCAACACCTTGCTGGATCAGCGCAATCATCTACAGCGCGTATCCAGTTGGCCTCTCAATTTAGGCAACATCGGGCGGCTATTGTTTTATATGTTCATTCCGCCCCTTACCTGGGTTGGCGCCGCATTGATCGAGCGTCTGGTCGACGGATTCGTTTAGCGATAGCGCCAAATTTTTTGCCTTGGCAGGTCATCTGATTCATCACCATAACCGGTAATGGACACCGAGACCCGCCCTTGGGGCTAGCCAGTGTTTACCCCAATTAACGACACACACTTCGAGAATGTCAGCCTCGCACCTTCGATCCCGGGTAGAAGAACTTTTAAGCGAAATCCATGACAGATCTAATAATGGTTGTCATTATTAAGCGGCCGCAATAGCTACCAAGGCCAACACTATGCAACTGCAAACCCGAATTCGTTCTACCATCGCCGGGCTGCTGACTTCTGCGAGTTTCGCGGAACTGAGTCGGCGCATGGCCCGAGGCAAGAGGCGGTTGTCAGGAAAGGGGCCTGTTGTTCATTACTTCCATCAAGTAGACGACCCTCACAGTCATTTGGCGGTGCAAAAACTCGACCAGTTGCGTCATCAGTACGCCCTACCGTTTATCACACACCTAGTTAGCGCATCAGCCGACGACTTCAAAGGCAGCGTCGAACACTTCCAACACTGGATCCAGCAGGATGCCATAGCTATCGCCAAGGGCCACGGCACAACACTGAATATTGCCGGCACGCCAACACCCGACCAAGTGCATAGCGCCAACCTGCGACTAAGCGCCCACATAAATACCGAAACCTTTGCCGCTGAGGCCTATGCGGTTGGCAATGAACTATGGGCAAATACCGTTGATGTAAGCGGCGTGGATAGCGAACGTGCTGCTGCCACAGCCAACGCTTTAGAAAATGGTAATGCCGTACAAGCCAAACTCGGCCACTACGCAGGCGCCATGTTTTATTTCGAAGGCGAATGGTTTTGGGGCGTAAACCGCCTGCACTTTTTAGAACAACGTCTCATCGACGAGGGCTTTGCAGCTAAAAACACAACTATTTGTGCACCCCTGCCCAAAGCAAAAGACACCAGCGGACTGAATGCTGCGCATATTACTCTCGAGTATTTCCCGTCATTACGCAGCCCCTACACCGCGGTAGGCCACAACCGAGTACTCGAACTTATCCAGCGCAGCGGCGTCACCGTGAAGTTGCGTCCGGTAATGCCAATGCTGATGCGCGGTGTTCCAGCGCCCCAGGCAAAACAACTCTCCATTATTACCGATGCCGCACGTGAGGGTAGGTTCTATGGAGCGCCGCTGGAGAAAATCGTCGACCCCTTCGGCGACCCAGTAAAAGCTGCATTTGATCTTTATGCGGGGGCAGATACCTTGGGCCAGGGTATGGATTTCGTTACCGCCTATCTGTCCGCCGCGTGGCAGCGCGGTGTTGACATCACCACCACAGCCGGCCTTCGGCAGGTAGCCGATGAAGCAGGCATCGATTGGCAAGCTATGGTCGACGCCGCGGCAAAGGCGGATTGGCAAACACTTCTCGACGCCAACCTGCAGGAACTTACTGATGCCGCCTTGTGGGGTGTTCCAAGCTTTCGCGTCAGCGGCGGCAATGACCCAGAGCCCTTTGTCTGTTGGGGACAAGACCGGATTTGGCGGGTTGAAGAGGAGATCGCACAACGCCTTAAGTAGCCCTGCAACGTATAAATACGCGAGATATAACTGCTGGCCAGCAATGCTAAAGGGAGTTTTAATCAGTACACGACACTACCAAAGCTAGGGTTATGCAACTTACTTGGTCTCATGCGGTTATTTATGTTCACGACGAAGCCATCATGTTGGACTTCTACACCCGTGTACTCGGCTTTCAAGTTACCGATCGCGGCCCCTTGGCGGACAACGCACCTGATATTATTTTTCTCAGCCAATGCGCTACTGAGCATCATCAATTAGCGATGGTCCCGGTGCGAAAAAATACCGACGCCTCCAACTCTGTGAATCATTTCGCCTTTCGTGTCGGAGAATTGACCGACCTTAAGCTTTTGCATCAGCGCCTAGGCGCCATGGACGGCATAAATATCAATCCAATATCTCACGGCAATACATTATCTCTGTACTTTAACGACCCAGAGAGCAATGGCCTGGAAGTGCTCTGGGACACACCCTGGCATGTGGCCCAACCCCAGGGCGAGCCTTGGGATATCAGCATGAACAAAGAACAGGCTTTGGACTGGGTCAAAGCACAATTCGGCAAAGAAGAATCTTTTCAGCTGCAGGCCGACTATTACGCCCAACGTCATGGCGACGCCACCACTTAACTTGTACCGGCAACAAATATCGAGACCAACATGCCACTGACTCTAGCCCACACACAAGGCAATACGGCTGATCTTATCGAGAGCACTATTGGCCAACGCCTTAACCGAGTCGCGGCGGCCCAACCCGAGCATCCAGCGCTGGTCATGCCCCACCAAGGCATCCGTTGGAGCTATGCAGAGTTTTTGACCGAGGTCGACAAACTGGCCACCGGATTGCTGGCGTTAGGTCTGAGTAAGGGCGAACGAGTCGCAATATGGTCACCAAACCGCTTTGAGTGGGTTCTTACCCAATTCGCAACAGCCAAGATCGGCGCAATTATGGTCTGCATTAACCCAGCCTATCGCCTGTACGAGTTGGAGTACGCGCTAAACAAAGTCGGCTGCAAGGCCATTATTAGCGCCGAGTCATTCAAAACCAGCTTTTATCTGGACATGCTGCAAACCTTAGCGCCAGAGCTTGAAGAGTGTGAACCGGGTGCTCTTGTGGCAGAGCGCCTACCACATCTAAAACATGTGATACGTATGGGTACCGAACAAACTGCTGGCATGCATAACTTTGATGCGGTCTGCCAACTGGGAACTGCCACCGAAATTTCCCAACTGGTGGCTATGGAGGAGCAATTGGATGCCCATGACGCCATTAACATTCAGTTCACCAGCGGCACTACTGGCAATCCAAAGGGTGCAACCCTCACGCACCGTAATATCTTGAACAACGCCTATTTTGTTGGCCAGAACATGCACCTTAGCGCCGCTGATCGACTGTGTATTCCGGTGCCACTGTATCACTGCTTCGGTATGGTAATGGGCACACTGTGCTGTATTAGCCACGGCGCGACCATGGTTTTGCCCTGCGAGGCATTCGAACCCAAGCCGGTCTTACAAGCTATACAGGATGAGCAATGCACCGCCTTGCACGGCGTACCTACTATGTTTATTGCGGAACTAGACGATGCAGATTTTGCCAAATATGACGTCAGTTCACTGCGCACCGGCGTCATCGCCGGCTCTACTTGCCCGCGCGAGTTAATGAAACGTTTGATCGACGATATGGATCTTGCAGGAATCGTGATTGCTTATGGCCAAACCGAATGCAGCCCCGTGGACACCATGACTGAAATGGATGATCCCTTCGAGGCCCGTGTGAGCACCGTTGGCCGGCCGCATACGAATTGGGAAATAAAGATCTGTCGCGAGGACGGCAGCATTGCGAATATCAACGAAACCGGCGAGGTTTGCGCCCGCGGCTACGGAGTTATGCAAGGTTACTGGGACGATGCAGAGCGCACAGCCCAGACGATCGATGCGGAGGGCTGGCTCCATTCTGGCGATCTTGGCGAAATGGATGCTCAGGGCTACGTCAAAATTACCGGTCGCATTAAAGATATGATCATCCGCGGCGGCGAAAACGTCTATCCGCGGGAGGTCGAAGAATTTTTATACACCCATTCGGATATCCAAGAGGTTCAGGTATTCGGAGTGCCCGATGCTAAGTACGGCGAACAGGTGGCTGCGTGGGTGCAATTGCGAGAAAACCGAACGTTAACACCCGGGGACATTGCAGAATTCTGCGCCGGACAGATCACCCACTTCAAAGTCCCCCGCTATATCAAACTGGTTGATGAATACCCCATGACGGTGACCGGCAAAATGCAAAAATTTGTAATGCGCGATCAGTACGCAAAAGAGCTGGGGCTGGACTCAACAGACTGACACCCACTGGTAAGAAAAATTTGCGCGTGTTAACTGGCGTCACTCAATACTAGAGGGACCAGTGCACGAGTGTACGCATCTGTAGTTGGAATCAGAAATTTTTCGGAAACCATTTGCGCCGTATTTTCCTTCAGGAATCGCTGAGTATTTCTGGGTAAGCGACGTATTCGAGCTTCTTTGAGCTTTTAAACAATCTTCTTGCCCCTCCCTTTAATGTACTTCATTATTAAATTTCGAGATCGCGCAATCATATGCTGGAGAGTGCTCTAATGAAGATACTTAGAACCCCTGACGCCTGCTTTGAAGGTTTGGCCGATTACCCCTTCAAACCCCACTACACCACGGTTAAAACCGAGGACGGCAACGATCTGCGCATTCACCATTTAGATGAGGGCGCGACTGACGCGCCCATCGTACTGTGTATGCATGGCCAACCCGTATGGAGTTACCTGTATCGAAAAATGATTCCATTACTGGTCGCCGACGGTTTTCGCGTAATTGCGCCCGACCTGCCCGGCTACGGTAAATCAGACAAACCAGCAAGTCGTGCAGATTACAGCTATGAACGCCAAGTTGCGTGGATGGGTGCTTGGCTTGAAAGTAACGACTTCCAAAATATGACGTTCTTCGGTCAGGACTGGGGCGGCCTTATTGGTCTGCGCATGATCGCCAACGCTGCCCATCGCTTCGATCGCGTGGTGGTCTCGAATACCGGCTTGCCCTATAACCCGGACACACCGGCGGATGTCATCGCCGAAGTGGAGGATTTCCGCGCCAACAAGCCCACGCCTACCCTACCGCAGATGATGAAGGCTATTCGTTCAGGCGCCCGCGCCCCGGCCATTGCCTTCGCATATTGGCAAAAGTTCTGCTGGGAGACTCCTGATGTTCCCGCCGGTTTTATGCTGTCAATGATGGCCGATAAACGTAACCCCTTCGCCACTGCAATCGACTTTTTATTTTATCGCCTAGGATTGGCAAAACAGTCACCCGTGCGCACCGCTACTGCAAAAGCTTATGAGGCGCCCTTTCCAGACCCCAGCTACAAGATGGGTGTTCGGGCGATGCCGAGCCAGGTGCCAACCATGTCGACTAGCCCGTCTTTGCAGGCCCAGGGCAAAGCATGGGAGTTTTTCAGACAATGGCAGAAACCATTTCTTTGTGCGTTTGCCGACAATGATCCAGTGACCGCCGGAGGCGATCAACCATTTCTGGCCCAAGTCCCCGGTGCACAAAATCAGCCCCATACCACCATTAAGGGCGGAGGGCATTTTGTCCAAGAGGGTAACCCTGAACAACTGTGTCAGGTTATCGGCGACTTTATCCGAGCTAATCCGACGGGCTGAATACCAGCCTGAGTGCCTGCAACTGCGGCAAAGGTTCATTGCGACCGGCACTCAGGTTGCATAGATTGTGCGGACAATATTTTTGCGCTGCAGGGGATTAGCTATGGCTACGCTATATATGGTGAGAAGTAACCCGGTGGAGGGTAAGGAAGAAGAATTTAACCGCTGGTATAGCGACGTTCACCTACCCGAAGTGCTGCAAATAGAAGGCTTTCAGACAGCACAACGCTTTCGTCTCACCGAGCAGCAAATGCAGCCGCAATCCCATGGCTATCTGGCCATCTATAACATCAATAGCGAAGACGTTAGCGGTACTTTAGAAAATTTACGCAACATGAGGTCTTTGACTATGAGTGATGCGTTGGATCTGTCGACTCTGCAAATCAGCATCTTTGCGGAACTGTAAAAACCTGACGATATTGCTATTTATCCATCAGCGTTATCGAAAATACCACGATCCATAGTCGCCGCATCCAAGTCATAACCGCTGCGCCGCAAATAAGCTTTGCGCAACGGATAGTAGCCGATGGTCACCACCACCCATACAGCTAGTGTGCCGATGACTGCCGGCGACAAATCTTGCGCCAAATAGTAAACGCCCACAAATACCGACAATTCCGAAACCACAAACAGAGTCCAAAGCCAAAACGGCGAAAAATTAAAAATCGACTGGGCGTATTGTTCGGGAAATTCACGCGGAATCCGGGTGACGGCCCAGTAGACAAAGATTGCTGGCAAGGCAGCGGAAATGGTGGCCGCCCTGGCAATATCGCCAATATCGAGTCCGGCAATCAGAGGCACGATACCCACCACCAACATAATCGTCAGTATCCAGTGAGGCGCCTGAAAGCGGTTCAAACGTCCAACCCATTCCGGCAGCAAACGATCCCAACTGGCCACTAAAAACGTGCGCGGCAATTGAATGAATTGGGAATTAAGCGTGGTGCAAATCGCCAAACCTGCCCCAGCGATAAGGAAATAGGTCATCGCCCAGCCCGGCATAAATGCGCGGCCCGCTACCGTTAGCGGTTGGTCTACCATTTCGCGCCAACCCACTACACCAACACTTGCGAGCGCCACAAGGGCATACAATCCCGCCACAGCAATGGTCGCCACCGTCATCACCAACGGAATCACCCGCGCAGGGTTATGCATCTCGCCACTCAGGCCAACAATCATGTAGGCGCCACTGGTCGCGAACTTGAGCAAAAACACTGCCGTAACAAAGCCCGCCACACCCGCCGGCAACCAGGGCGACAGTAATTCTCTATCAATATTTGGCACCGCAAATCCCGCATAAAGGGCCAGTGCCGAGGTAAGTGCTAGCACCAAAACCACCTGCACCTTGGCAGCCATACGCAGACCAAACAAATTGGCAAGAAATAACAACAAAATGACCACAACGCCCCATGCATTTACCGACAGCACCGGAAACAAAGGGTTGAGATACAACCCAAAAGAACTGCCATACAGACTCAGCGATACACTGGCGAGCAAAATTAGCAGCAATACAATGGATCCGAGCCAACCACCACTAAGGCGAGAGGTCCACGTATAGTAGGCCCCAACGGCAGGGGCAACCGTGCCCGCCATCATGATTAATAACGTTACCACCAAGACCAGTAACGCCGAGACCAAATAAGCAAAGACTACTGAGGGCCCGGTCATGCCAATTGCGATACCCGTTAAAGCAATTACTCCGGCGCCAATAATTTGACCGACAGCAATAAAAAATACATCCCAAGCGCCAAGCACTCTGGGTAATGCCGGCGCGTTCACGGTGCGCACCAAAACTGAGTAACTGAAAAGGAACCAACCAACACCACGTTTCGCCCTTTATTTACTCTTACTCTAGAAACTTTCTACCAACTCCAAGAACGTGCCGTCCGGGTCTTTAAAACAGAAGAAGCTGCTGCCGTGATCGGCACTAGACATCACCGTTGCCGGCTCAGACAGCACCTCGACACCCTGGGCAACAAGAAATTCATAATCCGCCTGCAAATTACTGGTGCGAAGCGCAAGTCGAGCCAGACCAGGACGGTGCAAATTCGGATACGGATCTGAATTATCCCGAGGACTCTGCCACTCTAAGAGATCGATTAACATAGGCGGTTCCGCATTCTGTAGCGTCATAATCGCGCCGTTAACCTGATAGTCCTGCATACCTACCGCAGCGTTTACTGCAGAATTATTGGTTGCAGGCACCTTCCACACCTCAACAAATCCGAGCATTTCGTAAAACGCTTTTGAGCGCGCGTAATCGCGACAGTTGATATTGATGTGCACCATTCCAGTTATGTTCATGTCGATCCTTGGTATTGCAGTCATTGGCTTCAGATAACCGTATCGGCATTGTCGATTACCATTTCGGTGCCGTTTACGTGCTTTGACTCGTCGCTAAGTAGATAGGCCACCATATGCGCAACGTCCCGGGGCTCGCCGATACCCATCGCTTTACGCTTTTTCTCTGCGTTATCGTCAAGATCAATATCCATGAGCTGTTTCACCGCGTTTTGTACCATGGGGGTATTAATGCTGCCCGGATGCACAGAGTTACAGCGAATATGTAGCTTTGCCCGGCGGCAATGCACAGCGATCGCCTTAGTCATAGCTCGAATACCACCCTTGGCCGCAGAATAGGCCAAATAATCCGGGATACCGACGAGGGCTGCCGTGGAGGACATATTCACGATCGAACCGCCCCCCGACTTTTTCATCAGCTTTATCGCTGCCTGACAACCGAAATACGTGCCGTCTAAGTGAATCGCTAGAGTTTTGCGCCACATATCGGTGGTAGTGGTCTCTATGTCGGCTATAGGAGCGATGCCCGCATTGTTGACGATTCCATCCAAACGACCGTACTCAGCTTCGACGGCGTCCATAACCTCCACCCAGCGCGCCTCATCAGCAACGTCCTGAGACAGAAACACGGCCCCAAATTGCGCCGCCAACTCAGATCCGCGATCCGCATCTATGTCTGTCATGATCACTCGGGCGCCTTGCTCAATCAGCACCTGTGCATCGGCCAGACCCAATCCAGAAGCTGCACCGGTTACCAATACCACTTTGTCTGTAACGCCACTCATAGCCCTTGGTTCCTGCTAACCCCGAATTGATGACTCATTATTTTTCTACTACCACCGGCGGTTCGCTGGGCACCGAGTTCAACATCACCTCATCCGGTATCTGCATCACCCGCTCATATACACCCTCAGGGTAATTGCTCATATGCGGGCCGGGCGCTGCAGCTATTTCCGGCTGCGGCACCTCACCGCCCTGATCTTGATACCCCGGCGGTCGCTTGTAGCGCTGTAATTCATCAGCAGATATGCCAGCCAGCGCCACAACCTCAGGATCGATCCAGGCCTCTTGATCAATAGGCTCCAATGAATAACTCAGTTCCAGCGCCAAATTTTCCGGGCCCGCAAAATAGATCGAACAGCACATGCCATGCTCCAGCGGACCCATCACTGGCACACCCTTGGAGCGTAAGCGGTCACGCATGGCCATCAGTTCCCCGTGGTCACGCACTTTTAACGCCAAATGCTGCATGGCACCGCCGGCACAATTTGCGCCAGGGTTCCCTGCATGAGACTCACCAAGCACTCGGGGTATTTGCTGAATGTCTGGGTTACAAACAAAGGCAATGGAGCTTTCGTCATTCAAGCGCAGAAATCCATGCCAGGTATTTTCGACCCCATGCATCCAATACAGCGCCTGCAGTTCCATACCTAATTTATCAGTGAAAAACTCGATCTGCTCCTTCATGTTGGCAGTACAGATCGCCAGATGATGTAAGCCTGCTACTTTGTTCATAACCTCCTCCAAAGCCCAACGAACCTAAGCTGCGGCAAGTTCCCGCAGAATGCAAATCGACACTCAGTCGTTCTGCACAACCCTCAGCGGGTCATAGCGGAATAATCCGTCCATGGTTCCGCGACGCGCGCGACCAGCGCCCCTATTACGCAGCCATGCCAGTATGCCCGATAGGTGGAAGACCTTGGCGTTACGCCGAGAACCTTGCTGAATACCCGCGGTGCGTTTACGCCGCAAACCCTCGTAACGCTGCATCCCATCGGCAACACTCAGGTCCTCATCCAGACAAGCGGCAAGTACTGCCGCATCCTCTATCGCCATGGCCGCGCCTTGCGCCATGAACGGCAAGGTCGGGTGGCAGGCATCGCCCAGCAGGGTGACATTATGCTTGCCCCACTGTGGCATTGGCGGCCGGTCAAATAACGCCCACTTGTACAAATCACTTGGATCAGCATGAGCGATTAACGCCTGTATATCTGCATGCCACCCAACAAAATCCTTTTGCAACTCAGCGACATCTCCCAACTCGGTCCAAGATTCCACCTGCCATCCACTTTTCTCGACAACACAGACACAATTCACAAACTCGCCGCCCGCCACGTAGTAGTGTACGAAATGTTTGCCAGGCCCCCACCAGACTGTCGACATTGGTCGAACCATACCCGCAGGCAAGGCTGCAGTTGGCACCAGCATGCGCCAAGCCACATTACCCGTGAATCGGGGCTGCTGCTCTCCCCACAAGGTTTGTCGCACCTGAGAGTGAATGCCATCGGCGCCAACGAGTCCCGCTGCCGACTCTGTTATGCCGGCGCTGCGCACCTGCACACCAGGACCTGCACTTGCAGACTCAAAACCTTCAACACGAGCATTAACGCGCAATTCAATATGCGGATGCGCGCGTGCAGCCTCGAGCAGTACATCGAGTAAGTCGCCGCGATGGATGTGGTAGTAGGGTGCACCGTAGCGCTCAGCTATTGCACTACCCAGCACCGACTCGGTGATCACGCGACCACTGCGCCAGTCGCGAAATTGGGTGCCTTCGGGTAAAAAACCTTTGGCCCGCAAGCCTGCCTCGAGACCAAGATAATGCAACACTCGAGAGCAATTAGGCGACAGTTGTATACCCGCGCCAGCAGTTGAGAATTGCGCAGCCTGCTCCAGCACCAACACCGAGCAGTCTCTTTGCGCCAAACACAGCGCTGCGGTTAACCCTCCAATACCGCCCCCCGCAATAATAAGTCGCTGCATGCATAACCCCAAAAATCGCTCTGTATTGTACCTAACAACGCCAACCATAATGGATGTCGAAACCATGGTCAGGGCAACAGTGTTTTCGACAAATTGACAATTCAAAGCAATAGTGTCAATTTTCGATGATGGGGTCAGGAGACAAAGTTTTGACAGCACACGACGAATTTCGGCTAAGCACGCGGGCCTGGTTACAAGAAAATTGTCCTAATAGCATGCGTTCAGCAATGCCGGATAACGAGCGCGTTGAGGGCGGCAACAAACGCCGCAGCGACAATCCCGACTCGTACCTTTGGCTCGAGCGCATGATCGAAAAGGGTTGGACTGTACCCAACTGGCCTCAAGAATACGGCGGTGCTGGCCTCGACAAAGAGCAGTACGTGATTTTGCTGCAGGAAATGGCGGCCATAAATGCTCGCCCCCCACTCATTGGCATGGGGGTTGTGATGATTGGCCCAACCCTACTGGAGTACGGTAACGAGGAGCAAAAACGTCGTCATTTGCCAAAGATCGCCCGTGGCGAAACGCGCTGGTGCCAGGGGTACAGCGAACCAGGGGCAGGATCCGATCTTGCAGGCCTGCAAACTCGAGCGGTGGACAATGGCGAGTTTTTCACCGTTAACGGGCAAAAAATCTGGACCTCAGGCGCCCACCACGCGGATTTGATGTTTGCCTTGGTGCGCACTGACCCAGACGCACCGAAACACGAAGGCATCAGCTTTGTGCTGTTGTCCCTCGAAGACCCTGGCGTAACCGTAAGGCCAATCCCGTTACTGAGCGGGGTCTCGCACTTTTGTGAGACCTTTTTAGACAATGTGCAAGTTCCGAAAACCGACCTCGTGCACAAACTCAATAAGGGTTGGACCGTAGGCAAAAGGCTACTGCAGCATGAGCGTTCGGGCATTCATACCCTAGCAGCCGCTGCCAGCAGCAAGGGCAAGCAGGATACCGGCCTAAGTTTAGTCGATGCCGCAACCACGTATGCGGGATTAGAGGACGGCAAACTGGTCGATTCAGAGCTACGTGCTGCGGTTGCAAAGCATCGCATGGACGCCAAAGCCTTTGCCCTCACCCAAGGCCGCAGCGTTGAAGAATCCCGAGGCGGCACGCCAGGCGCCGCGACATCCATGTTTAAGCTCTATGGTGCTGAATTGAACCAG
The DNA here is from genome assembly GCA_002684495.1 of Gammaproteobacteria bacterium. Classification (GTDB taxonomy): domain Bacteria; phylum Pseudomonadota; class Gammaproteobacteria; order Pseudomonadales; family Azotimanducaceae; genus UBA4421. The sequence goes on from NYVG01000015.1 coordinate 312,620, forward strand.
CGGCAAGCAGAGCTGCAACTTCAACTGCGCGGGACTCAGGGTGTGGGTTGGCGGGGTGACGGTCACAGCAAAGAGGAATTGCGACTGACACGTCACTGGCTGAATACCAAATCGTTTTCCATCGCCGGCGGCTCTAGAGAAATACAAAAGAACATTATCGCCAAGCGCGTGCTGGAACTGCCCGACTAGGGGATCAGACACCGAATAATGAGGAATTACTTATGAGCTACGAACACGTTACCTTAGACAAGGCGAACCACATCGCTACCTTGACGTTAAACCGGCCGGACAAGCTCAACGCATTTAACCCAAAAATGTACCGCGAGTTGGCTAAGGCAGCGACAGAAATCAGCGACGATGACGACATCCGCGTAGGCATCCTGACCGGTGCCGGCCGCGCATTTTCTGCAGGCGCTGACGTTAAACAGCGTTTCCAGAAAGAAATCGATGCACGCGATCGCGGCCGTTCTAATATCACCCACCAACAGCCCCGCTACCCGAATGGCACCACCGATCTTACCGCCGTGCGCCAGCCGATGATTGCGGCCATCAATGGAGTCGCAGTAGGTGTGGGCTACAACTTGGCACTGCAATGTGACATCAGAATCATGGCCGACAGTGCGCGCATTCGCTTACCGTTCACGTCCTTGAGCCAGGTGCCCGAAGCACATTCAAGCTATTACCTGCCGCGCCTCATCGGCTTAGGTAAGGCCTTTGAACTGTGGTTTACCAGTCGCTTTGTCGAAGCTGAAGAAGCGCTGGAAATTGGTCTGGTTAACCAAGTGGTGCCTGCAGCAGAACTGCATGATTGCGCCCAGGAAATGGCCAAACAGATCGCTCGCAACGCCCCTACTGCGCTGATGCTCACCAAACGCATCGGTTACTTGGGCGTAAATGCGGATATGAACAGTGCCCGCAACTTTGAAAATTTTGCGATGGATTACGCCCGCAGCCAAAAGGATTTTAAGGAGGCCATTAGTGCCTTCGGCGAAAAACGCGAGCCAAAATTTACTGGCGAATAATCATTACACATTGCTTTGAATTGACAATATTGATGTAAGATGTCGATTTGTCGAGCCGGATAATTAGCGGTGACTAGGGGGCCATCCATATCATGCCAGCCAAGCCACTCCAGGGCCTCAAAATAGCTGATTTCTCTGCCGTTTATGCGGGACCCATTTGTGCGCGCATGCTCAGCGACTGCGGCGCCGATGTGATCAAGGTAGAAGCCATTCGCGGCGGCGACGTTATGCGCGGCCCGACCGGCAACAGCCGTGTATTCGCCCATTTTAATGCCGGCAAGCGCAGTATTGCTCTAGATCTTACTGAGCCTGACGCGCAACAGATCGCTAAACAACTTATCGCCCAATCAGATGTGCTGATCGAAAATTTCCGCCCTGGCGTAATGGCTAAATTCGGTCTTGGCTACGATGATCTGAGCGAGCAATTTCCAAGCCTAGTTTACTGTTCGATTTCTGGTTTTGGCCAACAAGGTCCGTTCGCCCAACGAGCGGCTTATGCGCCGATCGCCCATGCCGCCAGCGGCTTCGATTACGCCTATTTGAGTTCCCAAGGAAAAGTCGGTGGCCGTCCCCCTGATTCCGGCATCATGATCGCTGACATGCTCACGGGCAGCTACGCCTTTGGTGCAATCCAAACGGCCCTACTTGGGCGCATGCAAAGTGGTAGAGGTGACTTTGTCGATGTCACCATGATGGAATCCATGATGAGCCTAATTCCGCGCCAACTGCAGGACGCGCAACTGGCCAAAACTCCGCGCGACGGCGGCTTTCGCCCCATCAGAGTAAGCGACGGCTACGTTATGATTTGTATTATTTCGGAAAAAAATATGCGCTCCGTGGCTCAGGCTATGAACCGCGAGGATTTGATCGAAGATCCACGCTTCGCCCAACGCCTGCAACGCTATAAAAACATGGACGCCTTTGTTGCTGAGATCGAAGGCTGGTCAGAAACACTTACTGCAGAAGAATGCGAAGCGGTTATGAATAACGCCGGTGTGCCGTGCAGTATCTACACCGCAACAAAGGATCTGTTCGACCATCCGCAGATCGCCGAGCGCGGCGCCTTTAAACAAATGCAGGACAATGACGGGACTTTTAAAATTCAGAACCCACCGTTCCAGTTTGCGAGCAGCGATACCGCCACGGCCGACAGCGTGCCGGAGCTCGGCGAACATACGCTAGAGGTACTCACGCAATTACTGGGTTACGATGCTACGACGGTCCAACAACTATGCACTAGTGGCGTCGCCCATCAGTACAAGTAACCAAACTAAAACTAACCCTATCGAACTTGACCTAACCATAAGCAGGCTTTCTATGAACACTACTGTACTTCCCAACATGCTCGACCGCGACCCAGCCACCATGCCGCTGGAAGAGATTGATATCAGTTATATCGACTTATGGAAAAACGATGCCAAGTGGCCCTTTTTCAAGCGCCTGCGGGACGAAGCGCCTGTGCACTATTGCCGAAACAGCGAATACGGCGCGTTTTGGTCGATCACGCGCTTCGAAGACATCATGGAAGTAGAGAAAAACTGGGAAATATTCTCTTCCTACCCACGAATTTCGATCGGCGATCCGGTAGAGGGCAGCACGTTCTCCACACCAACCTTTATCGCTATGGATCCTCCTAACCACGACGACCAGCGTAAAACTGTGCAGGGTGCAGTGGCACCACAAAACCTCAAAGAACTGGAGGCGACCATTCGCAGCCGCGCGGCACAAATCCTCGACGACCTACCCTTGGGCGAAACCTTTAACTGGGTAGATCGGGTATCAATCGAATTGACCACGCAAATGCTGGCAACGTTATTTGATTTTCCATTCGAAGACCGCAGCAAACTCACGCGCTGGTCGGATATTGTTTTTGCACGCCTAGGCGAGGGCATTATTGAGAGCCATGAACAACGCCAAGAAGAGCTAATGGAGTGCCTCGCCTACTTCACCCGCTTATGGAAAGAACGCGAAGATAATCCCGTAGGCAATGACTTTATTTCTATGATGATTCGCGGTGACGCAACGCGCGATCTGTCGCCTCAGGAATATTTAGGCAATATTCTTTTGCTGATCGTTGGTGGCAACGACACCACCCGAAACTCTATATCCGGCGGGGTTCTAGCCCTCAATCAGAATCCCCAAGAATACCAAAAACTGCGCGACAACCCCGCCGTTATTCCCAACATGGTGTCAGAGATTATCCGCTGGGTTACCCCCCTCGCTCACATGCGTCGCACCGTAACCAACGACTATGAATTTAGGGGCCAACAGATGAAAGCCGGTGACAAGGTCATTATGTGGTACGCATCGGGCAACCGTGACGAGCGCAGCATTAAAGATCCTGAAAAGTTTCTTGTCGATCGCGAACGCGCGCGTAACCATATTTCTTTCGGCTTCGGTCTACACCGCTGCATGGGCAATCGTATGGCGGAAATGCAACTCCGAGTGCTGTGGGAAGAAATCCAACAGCGTTTTGAGCGTATCGAAGTAATGGGTCCAGAAGTACGCACGCCGTCGTGTTTTGTGCACGGCTATACCGACCTTCCGGTACGCCTGCACGCCAAGGCCTAACGCATCTAGAAAGGCTCCGGCTCGCCAAACATTGGCCCCTTCATAATCGAACTAGGGGCCATGCCGGGCCGGCGCTCCCAAGCGTCGCTGTTATCCAAGGTCAGCGCCTGCATATTTTCGTGCCGCTCGCGCATGATGGCTACGCCATCGAACGGCAAATCATGGTCCACGTAGGGCCGCACATTGTCCGTGACCATATAAAAATGGCCTGCCTTGATGTGCTCAAAGACCTGGATCGCATGTCGCTCTGGAGTCATAGCCAAGCGAAAGCCACCAGCGCCAAGGGCTTCCACCTCATCTGCAGAGGATTCGCCGTCTTGCACGCGTTGGTTGACCACACTGGTTTTGTCTAGGGCAGAAGCAACAATACACGGACACAGCACATGCACTCGAATCTGTGGTGACTTTCGCGCCAGCTCAAAGGATAACGCCTCGCAAGTGGCCACCACCGCGTGCTTGCTGGCCTGATACGACGCACCACCGTTATCACCACGCACCAATCCGCCCACGGATGCGGTGGCCGAAAAAATCGACTCAGATTCCTGGGCCTGCAACAACGGAATAAAGGCGTGCATGGTGTTCACCACACCCATGACATTGACCCGCAGTGTGGTTTCCCACTCCTGCGCAGTGCTGTTCATAATCCTGTGGGAGAACATAACACCGGCATTCGCGAACACAGCACCGATCGCCTTACCCGGCAGTAAATCAGCAATTCGAGCAGCCACAGTAGCCAGTTGGTCTGACTCAGTAACATCACAAGCCAAGCCATGACATTGGACTTGGGGGTACAGTTGACGTAATCGTTGCTCGGCCTCACGAACCAGCTTTTCATGCAGATCAAGTACGATCACATGCATACCCAATTCACCAGCCGCATGGCAACACAGGCCCCAGCCGATGCCATGATTACCCGCACCAGTGACTACCGCAACGCGGTCGCGCAACTGGCATAGCTCCATCGGACCTTGCTGTTTACTCATTTGACTCCCCTCTTCACCACGTCAATTTTTAGTGCGCTACATCAAAGGATTTGGGTGGTCGCACGACAATATCTGCAATATTAACGTGAATCGGCTGGGTCACCGCGTACATGACAGCATTCGCCACATCCTGGGGATTACCCAGTAGCTGTTGCATGTTGTTTGCTAGCGCTTCAAGAGTTTCTGGTGCCAGATGTCCACCGGGTGCGGCGTCAGCATCAATTCCCGCCATCTTCAACATAGTCTCAGAAAACTCCACATCGAAGTTACGCGCAAAATTGGTGGCAATCGCACCGGGCATTACATTTGTTATGCGAATCGAATCCTGCTCTAACTCATCCCGCAAACTGGCGGAAATCACATTCACCGCGTGCTTGGTCGCGGCGTAGACCCCACCGTTAGGACGTTGTGCCACCACCGAGGAAATGTTCACAATTTGACCTTCCGCGTTGCAGGCGCGCATGGCACGCACTGCCGCCTGACAACCCACCAGCAATGCCAGAACATTTGTATCGAACATGGTACGCCAATGCTCCGGATCACCCTCTAAGATTGAGCCGCTATACGATAAGCCAGCGTTGTTCACCATAATGTCCAGTTGGCCGGTTTCAGCAACCGCTTGATCAACCAAACCTTGCAAGACGCCTGGCTGGGTCACATCCCCAATCGCCACTGATGCTTGCCCCCCTCGATCGACAATCTGCGTCGCACAATTCTGCATAGCCTCGGCGGTACGCCCACCCAAAAACACATGGGCGCCTGCAGCACCCAATTGTGCCGCTATGGCACGACCGATACCGCTCGATGCGCCAGTTACGATGGCTGTTTTTCCCGCCAGCCCCTTCGGATTGCCCATATTACGAAACTCCTATTTTTATTTCGTTTTGACATTTATTGTATTATTTGTCAATTCACATCTGCACCCAGAGTCAGGCACCAACCCAAAATCGGAGAGGGTTCGACAGCAATGCGTGCTTTTGTAAAAATGCCCACTATGAGCAAAGACAAAAAACGCGACGCAATTCTTGAGGCAGCTTATCGACAGTTCAGCCACTACAGTTTTCGCAAAACCTCGATGGAGGACATTGCTCAGGCTGCGGGCATCTCACGGGCCTCCATTTATTCCTATTTTCAGAATAAAGACGACATCTTTCGCAACGTATCGATCCAGTTGCATGACCAGGCTGAACAAATGGCTCAAGCCAGCCTAGAAAGTAGCGGCAACGACATCACCAGCCGCATCGAAGGAGCACTGCTTGCCCGCCACGGCCCGTTTCAAAAAGTCGCTACTGAATCGACCTACGGCACCGAAATTTACGATGAGCACCACCGCCTTTGCAGTGACATCGTTAGTGACGCCAACAGGAAATTCCTAAAATCACTGACCGAAGCCCTGAACAACGCCGTTCGCAATAACGAGATTGATTTGCAATGCGCCGGACTGAGTACGGAAGCAGCTGCAGAGTTAATTAATTTTGGCGCCAGCGGCCTCAAGCAAGGCGCCAAAGATCTCTCCAGCTTTGAGCGCCGGATTAAAAGTTTTGCGCGATTGTTCGTCCAAGCATGCCGCCCTTGATCAGGAAAGCAGACCTAAAACACCCATCCCCACCCCAATAGAGCTGGCGATATCCCACCTTTAGCCGTTAAGCTGCTAGCGGCTGAAACGGGGAACACCATCTCTAAAGCAACTACGAGAACTGAAAACGGTCAGCGCAAGCTTCCTTTGACCACAAAATTGGCGTTTGGCATCGGCGCGTCCGGTGAAGCCATCTATTTGGGCCTATCTAACGCATTCATAGTTATTTTCTATAACCAAGTCATTGGCCTAAATAATGCTTTAATCGGTTTGGCAGTAATGTTGGCCATGATCGGTGATGCTGTGAGCGATCCGTTGGTGGGCATTGTTTCTGACCGTTGGCGCTCGCGCCTGGGCAGGCGACAT
>NYVG01000016.1 GCA_002684495.1 Gammaproteobacteria bacterium
GAAATATTTTCGTATGCCGATATGTACGGCGATAGTGGGGTGGTCTCCCGCCCATGGGGTGGTTAAGCCTATTGTAAGCTAAGTGAGTTACGTGCTGGATAACTGTTGTTTCCCGCAATGTTGTGGTGAAAGAGATGTTTCAAGGAAAGGATTTTGGTCGATTTTAGATAAATAAAAATCAATAAAAACAGACAGTTAGTATAATTATATGGCGGAAGAGGTAGGAGTCGAACCCACCAGGCACGTAGTCGCACCTCAACGGCTTTGAAGGCCGCGCACCCCACCGGAGGCAATGCTCTTCCGCGTAAAATCTTATTAGATGTTGGCCTGTCTTGGCTATCTTATTGTTGCGCTCACTTAGCGGCATAATAGCCCTTGGCTTTAATAGGTTTAGAAGGGTCTATGCGCTTTCTGTATCTCGACATCGACACGCTGCGTCCGGATCATTTGGGTTGTTACGGCTATCATCGCTCGACCAGTCCGAACATCGACGCACTCGCGCAGCGCAGTGCAGTATTCGAAAACGTCCATGCCTCTGATGTGCCGTGTTTGCCGAGTCGTACTGCTTTGCTTACCGGTCGCTTTGGTATCCACAACGGTGTGGTTAACCACGGCGGTACAGACGCTGATCCGGTATTTGATGGTGCTGGCCGTGAGTTCTGGTCTTCTCTGCAACTGAATTCCCTGCCAACCCGCCTAAAAGGTCGGGGTGGCCAGCAGGGCGGACCACAGATGCGCACGGTGTCGATCAGTTCATTCGCCCAACGCCACTCGGCTTTTCATTGGTATGCGGGTTTCGATGAGGCCTACAACGTTGGCAAGTTCGGTCTGGAGTCCGCTAACGAGGTTTATGCCATTGCTGAGGATTGGTTGCAGCGCAAGGGTAGAGAGGACGATTGGTTTCTACATGTGCATATGTGGGACCCGCATACACCGTATCGTGCGCCAGCCTCGCTGGGCGAACCTTTTGCCGACAGCCCACTGCCGGCTTGGTATACCGAGGATGTTCGGGCTGGCCACTGGCAGTCCTGCGGCCCTCATAGCGCTCGCGAGAACTATGGTTTTGCGCCGAATAAAGCGATGCAGGCGGTGTACCCGCGGCAGCCGCAAGAGACGCCCGATATGCTGGCTGCGCGCAAAATGTTTGATGGCTACGACTGCGGCGTGTTGGTTGCTGACGACTATGTTGGGCGGATTCTGAATTTATTGGCTGATCTTGGTTTAGATGATGAAACAGTCATTATGGTTAGCAGTGACCATGGTGAAAATCTTGGCGAGATGAATGTCTACGGGGATCATCAAACTGCTGATCAGATCACTACGCGTATTCCTATGATTTTGCATTGGCCGGGATTGTTGGAAAAGGGACGCTATTCAGCCATGCATTATCACGTGGATATCTTTGCCACGGTGTTGGAGCTGCTGGAGCGAAAAGTGCCGGACACTTGGGATGGCGAGAGTTTTGCCAAGGCTTTGAAAGACGGATCTGATGTGGGTCGCGATTTCCTTGTGGTGTCTCAGGCCGCTTGGGCGTGTCAGCGTGGTGTGCGGTTTGGTGACTATCTTTATTTAAATACCCGCCACGATGCATTCCACCTTTGGGACGATGAATTGCTGTTCGACGTTAAGTCAGATCCTCACCAACAGCATAATTTAGCGCCGAAAGGGCGTGCTGAATTATCTCAAGGGCGCGATCTGCTAGGCCAATGGTTAGGCGACATGATCGTGGATGCGGCCCGCGGCCGTGACCCCCACGACAATGTGATGCAGGAGGGTGGCCCTTATCACGTACGTGGCAAGCTGGAATCTTATCTGCAGCGTTTGCATAAAACAGAGCGCAGCCATCTGGCGGATCAGCTGGCAGAGAAATACGCCAGCGAACTTTAGTTGGGCGCACTGGCTGATCGCTGTCTCGCATTCAGTTGGTTTTGGATGTTTTGCACCGCCGCGCGATTCAGTTTGTATTTAAGCAATAAAACAAAGGGAATCACGTTAAGTGCGGGCATGATGATCCCGTCGATTATTGCCATACGGATGAGTACGTCTTGTGCCACTTCGCCGGGTTGGAGGCCTGTTGGAAAGACGATGACCAGATCCAATAATAAACCTCCGAAGATTAACCCAAAGCCTGTTGTAACCTTTCCCGAGAATGCTATTCCACCCGAAAAAATACCTTCCTGGCGCAGGTCGTTCTTTAGTTCTTGGTCGTCTCCGATGTCGGCCATCATTGAAGCGAACATCATCAGCACTAAGAAGTAGCAATATCCCATAACGCAGGCGTGAATGACTAGGATTTGCAGTAAAAGGGGATCGCCGTTCTCGGGCAGCCAGCCGGCAAAGCGCAAGGACACTTTTAGAACCTGCAGTACTGAGATCATGATAATTGCAATTAGCATGATGTCGCGTTTTTCGAATTGTTTTTGCAGGGGCGCGACTGTGATTAGAGAAAACGCCATGCCAAGGAATGACAGCGCAAACCAACGCGTTTCGCTAGTGCCAAATCCCCAAAAAAAAGCGTTCATGTAGGAGTCGAAAACTTGGCCGGTGCCGATCACCACGGCCGCAATCATGGTGGCAACAAAGAGAACTCTAAAGTTTTCATTTTTTATCGCTTCATGTATTCGTGCCAACATATCACCGAGGCTGACTCTTTGGATTACGCCGGTAGGTTGCGGCAAAAATTTGATTTGATCTATTGTGGATAATGTGGAAAAAGCCATCCACAAGCCCATTAATCCCGCGATGATCAAGGCAAACAGGGGGTAATTGTCAGGATTCAAAAAGCCATTTGGGTACTGATCGGAGTCCGGAAAAACCTCTCCAGTTATAAAAAATATGAAAAGCACCCCGCCAAGCCCACCAATAAGCATACGGTAAGCAATAACAATAGTGCGCTCTTGATAGTCCGTGGACAGCTCGGCACCAATGGCGCCCCAAGGAACTGCGAAAAAAGAAAAGCTGACGCGAAGGGTTACTGTACATACAAGCATCCATGCCGCGAGGTAATAGTTATTTAGGTCTTGGGGTGGTGAAAACAGAGCAAAAATTGCTATGCAGCTTGGAACGATGGAAGCCAGCATAAGCGGATGTCGTCGTCCTAAGCGGCTGGAAAAACTATCTGAGAATGCGCCAACCATTGGGTCAGAAATTGCGTCGAAAACTAGCGATATCGCGATGACCACAGCTGCGAGGGTCGCTGACATACCCAGTACTTGAGAGTAGTACAACAGCAACAAAGTGTTGAACGCCCACTCTTTGTGTTGACCCGGAAGTGCACTGAACCCCTGTGCAAATTTAGTCCAGAAAGGGACCTTTCCAACACGTTGTTCGGCGCGCTGAAATTTTGCTTTTACTCCGTCCTGCGCCGATGGGTTCTCGTTCACAGCAAATGCCTTGGGTGAACTAGGTGAACTTGCGCAACTATATGTCTGTGTTTGTTATCTCGCTCTTTCATCGCTAGCACCTTCTCCCCTAAATGCGTGGCGGATCTATGTTCGTTTTTAGTCGAAAATAGTTGGATTCAAAATAATACGATCGTTGCCTTGTCTGCGGGTAAATCCCTTGCTGTCAAAATACTCTAAAACTTCGATGGCGACATTACGACCTATGCCGGTTTCATCGCGAAAGCCTCTTACGGTAAGTGGCTGTGAAGCCGCCATGCGCAGAACGATTTTTGCAACGTCTTTGAGTTGGTTCGGCAAGTAGTAACGATGATTTGCAACATGAATAAGCAGCCCACTTTTAACCAGCTCATTCATTCCGCGTTCTAAGTTGGCTTGGGCAATATTGAAGCGCTTAGCTAGATCGCCACTGCTGGGTGCTTGGTTGTGCGCGAGGGCGGGTTCCAACAGATCCCATAGCTTAACGAGGTGGTCAGGTAGCTTCAGCACCTGTCCTAACAGTTTGTATTCCCCACCGGTGTGGGTGAGCGCCTTGTCATGCACCAGTTCATTAAGTAGCGCTTGGCGGAAAGCGCTGGGTATGGTGCTAAGTAACTGGTTCTCACGCAGGGCCTGATCCGGTGAAGCTGTAAATTGCTTTAGTAGCGCGGCTTTGTGGTTGAGCCAATGCTCGTCACTCAGCGCAAAATCACCACTGTGGTGAAGAACGAATTCACTCACGAGGGTGGTGAACTCATCTTCCGACAGATGCCAAAAGTCACGAAATAGCTGCAGGTCGGTGATGCCCCCTTGCAGCAATGCTGCTAAACAGTCTTTGGGGGTTTTTAGAGCATAGGCGGCTATGTGTTGCTGGCGTCTAACGCCCTGGCGCCGTCGCGGCGCTATGGTTTCTGCATAGATTACTGAGCCACCACCCAAGGTTGTGTCGAGACCATGGTCGCGCAAAATCAATCGGTCACCCCGGTGGCAATAGATGGGCTCGTCCATAATAAGATCGATCTGCGCCGTTTGCCCGGATTCGAGTCGTTGGCCGGGCGCCAATGCCAGTCGGCCCTGACAGTGGTAGGTGGCATGGTAGACATGCACTGGGGTCCAGTGTTTTATCGCGCGAGGAAAGTCTTTGCTAACGTGCAACTCGACGCTTAGGGCGCGGTAGCGAGCCGGTGGTGTTGCACTGAGCCAGTCGCCGCGTTGGATATTAGCCAATTCCATACCAGCGATGTTGAGCGCGCAACGTTCGCCGCTGCCTGCTGTACTCGCCTCCTGATCTTGGGTGCGAATGCCGCGTACGCGCACCGACTGCCCGGACGGATAATGGAATAAGTGCTCGTCGGTGGTTACTGATCCGCTGTGGGCGGTTCCGGTAATCACCAGGCCAGCGCCCTTAACATTAAAGCTGCGGTCTATGGCTAATCTGAACGGCTGGTGCAGTTGGGTGTTTGCATGCTGCTCGGCTTGTGCGCGCAAGTGTTTTAACAGTGGCGTATAGCTCCCGGAATTTTCAGTCGATGTCACAAAGACTGGGCTGGCCTGCAAAAACGATTGCTGCACTAGGTTGTGGATTCCCTCTTCGCATGTACGCAGACGCTCGGCGGTTACGCGATCGCTTTTAGTGATGACTACGCAGCCGGCAGCAATGCCTGTTAAGCGCAAAATCTCCAAATGCTCACGGCTTTGAGGCATGGGCCCGTCATCGGCCGCGATCACCAACATGGCATATTGATTGGCGGCGACGCCGGCAACCATGTTGTGAATAAATTTCTGGTGGCCTGGAACGTCGACAAAGCCGATCTGTCCCTCATCGATATAGGCGAAGCCCAAGTCTATGGTCAGACCGCGATTTTGCTCTTCGGCCAGACGGTCGGTGTTGACGCCGCTTAGTGCGCGGACTAGCGACGTCTTGCCGTGGTCTACATGGCCAGCCAAAGTAACGATCATGCTGGCAGTAGCGACAACTGCTGAATCAGCTCATCAACCGGTTCGGCGCAACGCAGATCGAGCCAAACGCTGTCGTCCTTGATGCGACCTACTACGGGTATTGGTAGAGCGCGTAGTTGCTCGCCGATGTCCTTGGCGGTCAAGGAGGTGTGACTCAACTTCAGCGCTAGGCTGGGTATGGTTTTATCTGGCAGGGCGCCGCTGCCGATCTGTGCTTGTGTGGTCTCTATGCTGTAGGTGTAGGAGGCGGGTAGTGCACTCTTCAGCCGCTGTGCCGTGGCTTCAAGCTCGGTCACGGAGCGGGTCATGATTTTCAGGATAGGAATGTTTTCGCTCAAAGTATCGGGGTCTTCGTACAGCTTTAAGGTAGCCTCGAGTACCGCGAGGGTGATTTTGTCTGCACGTAATGCGCGCTTCATGGGGTTTTTGCGAATGCGCTCAATAAGTTCTTTATTTCCGACAATGATTCCCGCCTGCACGCCACCCAGCAGTTTGTCGCCGCTAAATGTAACCAGGTCAGCACCCTCGGCAAGAACTTGTTGGGGTGTTGGTTCAGCCGGCAGGCCAAACCGTGTTAGGTCGACAAGGGTGCCGCTGCCGAGGTCCACGCAGCTGGGCAAATTATGCTCCTGAGCTAACTGTGATAACTCGTTAGCGGCGACTGATTCGGTAAACCCTTCTATGTGATAGTTGCTGGGATGAACTTTCAGCAGCATTGCTGCTTCGTCAACGACGTAGGCAAAATCGCTGAGTCGTGTGCGATTAGTGGTGCCAACCTCCATAAGTTCGCAGCCAGCGCGGCTCATCAGTTCGGGTAGGCGGAAGCTGCCGCCGATCTCCACCAGTTCGCCGCGGGAGACGGGCACCTTTTTGTTTAGAGCCAGGGTGTTCAGTACCAGCATTAACGCCGCTGCGCAGTTGTTTACCACCGTTGCCGCTTCGCAGCCAATGATGCGGCATAAGCGCGCCTCTACTACGGTATCGCGCTTACCGCGTTTGCCAGCGCTGAGGTCGTATTCCAGATTCATCGGGCGGGTAATTAGTGGCTCGATCCCGCGCCACAGTTGTTCGCTCAATACCGCGCGGCCGAGATTGGTGTGGATGATGGTGCCGCTGAGATTAAATACCGGCGTGTAATCTGAGTGGCTGAGAGTTTCAGCCACTGCCTGAGCATAGCCGCTAGGTTGATCGGCCCAATCCGGCAGTACCTTGGTGGTGCGCATTTGGGTTTGCAGATCACGTAAGATGGCTTTCACCGTTTGTAAACCGTGGCCGGCAATGGACGCCTGCAATTCGTCAGCGTGCAATAGAGTCTCGATGGCCGGTAAGTCGCGTAATTCGGGCATAGTCAGTTCTGGTGTTTGTTCAAATAAAAACCCACAGCGGGGCGGTTGCATCTCGCAATCTGGATACAGGATTGCGAAGATGGTTGTAATCAAAGCACGAAGGGTAAAACAACCATGAGCAACGAGCTAGGTCGAGTCGCCTTTATCGGTCTTGGGGTCATGGGCTACCCAATGGCTGGGCACTTAGCAAAACAAGGGACCAACGTAACGGTCTACAACCGCACCGAAGCGAAGGCGGATCAGTGGCTGCAGGAGCATAAGGACCATAGTGTCTGTGCGACCGCCGCAACACCTCGGCAGGCTGCAGAAGCGGCCGATGTGGTGTTTATGTGTGTTGGTAATGATGATGATGTCCGCAGCGTGGCCCTCGGAGAGGATGGGGCGCTGGCAGGCATGAGTTCTGGCACCGTTTTGGTGGATCACACCACGGCATCGCAACAGCTCGCTGTGGAATTAGCGAGCGCATGCACAGCCGTAAGGGTTAGTTTTCTCGATGCACCGGTGTCGGGTGGTCAGGCAGGGGCCGAAAATGCCGCTTTAACGGTCATGTTGGGCGGCAGCGAGAGCGACTATCAGAAGATTCGTCCATTGCTGGATGTTTATGCCAAAAAGACCGCGTTAATGGGGTCAGTCGGTGCCGGGCAGTTAACCAAGATGGTAAATCAAATCTGCATCGCTGGGGTGTTGCAGGGGCTTGCAGAGGGTGTGCACTTTGCCCAGGCGGCTGGTCTTGATGTGGATGCTGTGGTTGATGTGATCTCCCAAGGCGCAGCGCAATCGTGGCAGATGAATAATCGCGCAGCGACGATGGCACAAGACACCTACGATTTTGGCTTTGCTGTGGACTGGATGCGCAAGGACTTGGGCATTGCTTTGGACACTGGCCGCGAACTTAACGCGCGCTTACCCATGACCGCATTAGTGGATCAGTTTTACGCCGACTTACAGAGTATGGGCGGTGGCCGCTGGGACACGTCCAGTCTATTGCGCCGGTTGAGTTGATTGCGCATACAAAAAAGGCGCCTGAGGCGCCTTTTTTTTGGTGCGGCTGAACGTCTTTAGTTCGGATAATCGCGCGTGGTATAGCCTTTGTAGAGCTGGCGTGGACGCCCGATCTTGTAGGGCCCACTGATCATTTCATTCCAGTGGGCTATCCAACCTGGGGTTCTGCCAGTGGCAAAGATCACTGTGAACATCTCTACCGGAATACCAATGGCTTTGAGAATAATGCCTGAGTAGAAATCTACATTCGGGTACAGGCGTTTTTCTACAAAGTACTCATCTTCTAGAGCAATGCGCTCAAGTTCCCGGGCCATAGCCAGTACTGGATTGTCCTCAACCCCCAGCTCTTCGAGCACTTCGTGGCAGGTCTGCTGCATAACCTTGGCGCGCGGGTCGTAGTTTTTATAGACACGGTGCCCAAAACCCATGATGCGGAAGGGGTCGTTTTTGTCCTTCGCTTTTTTAATGTATTCCGGAATGTTGTCGACGCTGCCGATTTCGTCGAGCATGTTCAGTACAGCCTCGTTGGCGCCGCCATGGGAAGGTCCCCATAACGCTGCAATCCCTGCAGCGATGCTGGCAAATGGATTAGCTCCGGTGGAGCCTGCCAGACGCACAGTTGAAGTGGAGGCATTTTGCTCGTGGTCTGCGTGCAATAAGAAAATGCGGTCCATCGCTTTAGCGATTGTAGGGCTGACCTGGTAATCCTCGCAGGGTGTTGCAAACATCATGTGTAGGAAGTTTTCGGCGTAACCCAAATCATTGCGCGGGTAGATGAACGGCTGACCTTGTGCGTGCTTATAGCTCATAGCTGCCAAGGTGGGCATTTTGGCGATCAGGCGATGCGCGGTGATCTTGCGATGCTCCGCGTTATCAATGTCTGTGGAGTCGTGGTAGAACGCAGATAACGCACCAACCACGCCGCATAAAATAGCCATGGGATGGGCGTTGGGGCTGAAGCCCTTGAAGAAGCTGCGCAATTGCTCGTTCACCATGGTGTGGTGTTTGATGGTGTCGACAAATTCCGCGCTTTCCTCGGAATTTGGCAGTTCGCCGTTTAACAACAGATAGCACAGCTCCAGATAGTCTGATTTTTCGGCTAGTTGCTCTATGGGATATCCACGATGCAAGAGAACACCGTTGTCGCCGTCGATATAGGTGATTTCTGAGTCACAGGATGCAGTGGATACAAAGCCTGGATCGTAGGTGAAGTAGCCCTGAGAGGTAAGTTTGCCGACGTCGATGACATCGGGACCCACGGAACCAGAGTAAATGGGTAATTCGATGGGGTCGCTGACTCCCTCTATCGTGAGCTTTGCGTGTTTCGTGGCTTGATCAGTCATGGTTAAAGTCCTACGTCCTCCCAGTTGAGCGTTATACGCTTGTGTCCTCAGTATCTGCCGATATGCTCTTTGCTTGCTTTTGCCGTTTGTTGTTATGTTTGGGCAGTTGGTGCTAAGGGTCCGTTAAGTCAGAACTCACAGCAATCATCGACGATCGAGTATCATTGACGAAAGTGCGATGGTTTTCCAGTTTGAAAAACGCTATTGAGCCAATTTAGGCCAAGTTTATGCGCAAAATTCGGTTGATTTTGCTTTGCAGCGGGGTGCTCTGGTCTCCGGGGGCGCCAGCACAGCCCGCAGATTCTCGATGCGTCGTGTTGTTGCACGGACTCGCGCGTTCTGCCGCGTCTATGGAGCCAGTGCATGACGAGCTAAGAGCCATTGGCTACCGTGTAGTCAATCAAGGCTATCCCTCACGCTCGGACACTGTGCAGGTGTTGGCTGAAGCTGCCATTCCTGAAGCCCTAGCTGGGTGCGCGGAAGCCCATGTAGTGCACTTTGTTGCGCTGCCTGTGAGCCATCCACTGATGATGAACAATAGTGAAGTGCTGGGGCAAATCTTATTTTTTTAGCTAATGGTCGTTTCAATGCTAGACAAAAGCCTACCACTGCTTCGTGAACATATGCTGTGTTCAGCATTGTGCATCTGGCTGGCGATAGCGATGCAAGTCACTCGCAGAGGGAAGTTTGCGTTTTTGCAGCGGCAGGGTCGATATCCGCCAGTGCTTGAGTGCTCGGCTAGCAGAAGACTCCTAATCCATTCTTCGTAAGAATATGTTGATTGTTAATTATTCCATTTAAATTGGTTCAAGCAGGAGTATGATTATCCTTTTGCTGACTTTGATGAGCATCAGTGATTGACCCAGCTCCCAGCTAGCACCTCCATGAAACGAGTCGTAAAAAACGCGGAGCGCCGATTTTCCGTCACAATGAGGATGAGGCGCTTGTTTAGACATAGTTTTAAAAAAAATTGTGTTCTCATAGTAGAGGTCGTACTTTTTCTAACCGAGAATTGGACAAAACTGGAACGTAGAAGTTTGGATTCACCGCGATGCCCAATTTCAAAGCGGCATTTAGTAGGATTTGGTTCGGCGTTGCGAAAGCGGTGTGCCAGGTTAGAGCGCGCCGAGAGTGCACAAAAGCTTTTGGGCACTAATGTTGACCCATCGTTAGACAGGGTTGCAAAGGCATTTATTTTTGGGCTCTGTTGAAAACATCGAATGTTGGGGTCTCGCGCCATATGGAGTGATAATGGGCAGCGTTATCTCCAAGCGAAAGGTTGCAGCTAGTTCGAAAAATAACGCAGGATGATTGAATTGCGAGGAAAGCTATGAAAATGGACCGTCCGGGTAGCGTGGGCTTATGGGAGACCATTCTATTCAATTTATCACTGGTACCGATGGTATCGATCTCACATCGGGTGTCTGGCATGATCTTGTTTGGAGGCGTTGCCTTTGCACTCTACATTCTGGATTTGGCCTTGTCTTCCAGTAATGGATTTGCTCAGGCTGAAGCTTTGCTAATGTCTCCGCTTCCCAAGGTGATCATGTTGACCCTGCTTAGCCTACTGATGTTTCACATCTTTCTTGGCATCAAGCACTTAATGTTGGATTTTCATATAGGCGACACAATTAGGGCGTCGCGAATAGGTTCGGCGTCGGTACTCGTGTTAACGGGTTTAAGTGTGGGAGTGTTGTATCAATGGCTTTGGTAATGCGGTTTTCGGGAATATCCGGTCGTGGAGTGACAGACTTTGTCCTGCAAAGAGTCACAGCAGTAATCCTTACCTTGTATACGTTAGTAGTGGTGGGCTTTTTCGCGTCGAATCAAGTCGATTACCAGACGTTCGAAGCTTTCTTCGGCAGCTTTGCCATGAAGGTTGCAAGCACTGTCGCGATACTGGCTACGATCGGCCATGCGTGGGTGGGAATGTGGACAATTGGAACAGATTATATCCAACCTGGACACTGGGGACTGCCTGACTCGGCAGATAAGATAAGAGTTGCATACCAAGCCGCTTGCATAGCGATTATGGCGGTTTATTTCCTGTACGCGCTCACTGCGATCTGGTGAGAGTGGGAGGGCTTGATTGTGTTGATTACCCGGAAACTCTAGGAATATAGATGACAAAATTACGAACGATGGATTTTGACGGCGTTATTGTCGGAGGCGGGGGCTCCGGTCTTCGAGCTGCACTGCAGCTCGCGCAATCGGGGCTGAAAACGGCGGTTATTACCAAAGTATTTCCGACCCGATCGCATACGGTTTCAGCGCAAGGCGGCATTACTTGTGCGATCGCGAGCGATGATCCAAACGACGACTGGCGATGGCACATGTACGACACTGTCAAAGGGTCGGATTACATTGGCGATCAGGACGCTATCGAATATATGTGCTCAGAGGGTCCCCAGGCGGTATTTGAGCTTGAGCATATGGGATTGCCATTCTCCCGCACTGAGTCTGGCCGGATCTACCAACGACCATTTGGCGGTCAGTCGAAAAACTTCGGTGAGGGCGGGCAGGCGGCTCGAACCTGCGCTGCCGCTGACCGTACTGGCCACGCTCTACTCCACACTCTTTATCAAGCTAACGTGAAAGCCAACACGACGTTTATGAATGAGTGGTTTGCGATTGATTTGGTAAAAAACCAAGATGGTATTGTCACGGGAGTGATTGCGCTGTGTATCGAGACTGGAGAAGTCGTGCATGTGACCTCTAAGGGGACTGTACTCGCGACAGGAGGTGCTGGGCGGATTTATGCATCTACCACGAACGCGTTGATGTGTACTGGCGACGGCTTCGGTATGGCTCTGAGAGCAGGCGTGCCTATGCAGGATATGGAAATGTGGCAGTTTCATCCAACGGGTATAGCTGGTGCAGGCACTCTTGTCACAGAAGGGTGCCGTGGCGAGGGCGGATACCTGATTAATAGCGATGGTGAGCGTTTTATGGAGCGTTATGCACCGACCGCCAAAGATTTGGCGGGACGCGATGTGGTTGCTCGATCAATGGTTCTCGAGATTCTTGAAGGCCGAGGTTTCGGTCCTGAGGGCGACCATGTGAAACTTAAGCTCGATCACTTAGGCGAAGACGTCTTAAACAGTCGGCTGCCGGGGATTTTGGAGTTGTCTCGTACTTTCGCTCACGTCGACCCCGTCAAGGAGCCCATTCCCGTAGTGCCAACGTGTCATTATGCGATGGGTGGTATTCCTACCCAAGTAAGCGGTCAGGCAATCACTCAGGACAGCTCGGGTGGAGACGTTGCTGTGGAAGGCCTTTATGCCGCCGGAGAGGCAGCGTGCGTCTCTGTACATGGTGCTAATCGATTGGGCGGAAACTCTTTACTCGATCTTGTGGTATTCGGAAGAGCAGCGGGTATGCATTTGGAAGAGGTGATGCAACAAGGCGTTTCATACAGAGATGCGTCGGAATCTGATGTTGAGGCTGCGCTGGATCGGTTAAACCGCTGGAACGAGAGCTCGTCAGGCGAGTCAGTGTATGACTTGAAAAAAGAGCTGCAGACGACGATGCAAAATGGTTTCGGTGTGTTTCGCGACGGAGCAAATATGCAGAGCGGAAAAGTTAAGTTGGAAGAACTGCGCGAACGCATCAACGCCGCACATATGCCTGACAAGTCTGCTGCGTTTAACACAGCAAGACTGGAGGCTTTGGAACTCGATAACTTGCTGGAAGTCGCGGAAGCGACAGCTATTGCGGCGGAAGCACGAAAAGAGAGTCGCGGGGGCCATGCGCGCAACGACTATCAGGATCGTGACGATGAAAATTGGCTGTGTCACTCCCTTTATTATGCAGATGGCAAGCGGGTCGCCAAAAGAGCCGTTAATTTTGCTCCAAAGACTATGGATGCTTTCGCTCCTAAAGTGCGTGTTTACTAGCCGCTCTTCTATTAATTCACGGCAATTTCGAAGATTTAAGGAAATCAGAAATGTTGGTTAGTGTTTATCGGTATAACCCAGATGTAGACGAAGTCCCTGCGATGCGGGATGTGGAAGTTGATATTCCTGAAGGTAAAGACCTGATGGTTCTAGACGTTCTTCAGTTGATCAAAGACAAGGACCCATCCCTGAGCTTTCGGCGCAGCTGTCGCGAGGGAGTATGCGGCTCAGATGGGATGAACATGAATGGGAAAAATGGCTTAGCGTGCATAACACCGCTCTCGGAGGTCGTGAAGCGTAAAAAGCTTGTTCTCCGTCCCCTCCCTGGGCTGCCAGTAGTGCGGGATTTGGTTGTCGATATGAGCCAGTTCTATGAGCAGTACTCGAAGGTGCAACCCTATTTGGTTAACAACAATCCTCCCCCTGAAGGACAAGAGCGCCTGCAATCGATCGAGGATCGCGACAAAATAGATGGTTTGTACGAGTGTATCTTGTGTGCCTGTTGTTCCACTTCTTGCCCGTCGTTTTGGTGGAACCCGGACAAATTCATTGGTCCAGCCGGTTTGCTCCAAGCGTATCGGTTTTTAGCGGATTCTCGAGATACGGACACCGAAGAGCGTTTAGCTAATCTAGATGACCCCTTCAGTGTATTCCGCTGTCGTGGCATCATGAACTGTGTCAGCGTTTGTCCCAAGGGTCTCAACCCAACCCGGGCGATCGGTAAAATCCGCTCTATGTTATTACAGCGGGGTACTTGACCTATTAACCACAGCCGCCGTGTTGGGGCGCGGCGGCCCCTAAAACATTTCGGCCTTTCGGCGCGAGTCGTAGCTAAAGAGGCGAAGCAGTGACTGACAGTTTTATGCAGCGTATGCAAAAGAGTTCTCATCTGGGAGGGCTGAACGCTGCATACATCGAAGACCTATACGAAACTTACCTTGAAGACCCTGGCGCGGTAGCCGAAGTTTGGCGCAGCTATTTTGAAACTCTACCGATAGTCGATGGGGCAATTGGTGCCGACACGCCGCACTCTTCGGTGGTGCAACATTTTGAGCGGCTGGGTCGCAACCGGCTTAAGGCCAAGCCGGAAAAGGTCGCTACGCATATCTCAGATGAACATCAAGTGCGGCAGATGCGCGTGCAGGACCTCATATCGGCTTACCGTCACCGTGGCCACAAGCGTGCGAATATTGATCCCTTGGCGATGATGGAGCGTCCTGCGACGCCAATTCTAGAGCTGGACTATCACCGGTTGTCGCCTGCTGATCTTGATGAAACCTTTAATACCGGTACTTTTCACTACGGTGACGGTACCGCCAAGTTGCGGGACATAGAAACTGCGTTGCAGCAAACCTATTGCGGCTCCATCGGCGCTGAGTACATGCACATTGTTGACGCTGCAGAGCAATTGTGGGTGCAGCAGCGTTTAGAGAGCGCGCGCAGCCGGCCAAGTTTTGATGCGAAACAAAAGCAGGCCATCCTTGAACGGCTGATTGCTGCAGAGGGGTTGGAGAAATACTTACACCGGCGTTATCCGGGCACCAAACGCTTTGGCCTAGAAGGGGCTGAAAGTCTGATACCGATGTTCCACGAACTGCTACAGCGTCTGGGTGATCATGGTGTGGTGGAATCGGTGATCGGTATGGCGCACCGCGGCCGCTTGAATGTTCTGGTAAACATACTCGGCAAAAACCCTGGCGATTTGTTTGACGAATTTGACGGCAATGTACGCATTGAGAACGGTTCGGGTGACGTGAAATATCATCAGGGTTATTCCTCGAGTGTTATGACCCGTGGCGGTGAGATGCACCTAGCGCTGGCGTTTAATCCCTCGCATTTAGAAATTGTCGGCCCTGTGGTTGAAGGGTCTGTGCGTGCACGTCAGGATCGGCGCAACGATCCGGTAGGCGACCAGGTTGCGCCAATTGTGGTGCATGGAGATGCGGCGTTCGCTGGGCAGGGCGTGGTGATGGAGACATTTCAGATGTCTCAAACCCGTGGCTTTCGCACTGGCGGCACGATTCATATCATCGTCAACAATCAAATTGGCTTTACCACTGATCGTCAGGAAGACGCGCGTTCAACAGAATATTGCACCGAAGTTGCCAAGCTGGTGCAGGCGCCGATTCTCCACGTTAATGGCGATGACCCCGAGGCGGTAATTTTTGCCACCCATCTGGCTGCGGATTACCGCATGACTTACCGCAAAGATGTGGTCATCGACTTAGTTTGTTATCGGCGGCGTGGTCATAACGAGGGCGAAGAGCCGATGAAGACTCAGCCGCTCATGTATCAAAAGATCCGCAATCACCCATCGGTGTGCGAACAGTATGGGAATTCTTTGGTTGAGGCTGGCGTGGTAGAGCGCGAGCGGGTCAATGAAATGGCAGATCGCTATCGCGATACCATTGAGACCGGCGAAAGCGTGGCGTTGAGTTTGGTGCAGGAGCCAAATACCGAGTTGTTCGTCGACTGGAATCCTTACATTGGTCATGATTGGGATGCCCCTGGCGATACT
Organism: Gammaproteobacteria bacterium; assembly: GCA_002684495.1. Lineage (GTDB taxonomy): Bacteria > Pseudomonadota > Gammaproteobacteria > Pseudomonadales > Azotimanducaceae > UBA4421. The sequence goes on from NYVG01000016.1 coordinate 15,445, forward strand.
CGAGTTGCCCAGGCGGACTTTCAGCGGGTTGCAGCCAAATTAGAAAATTTGCCTAACGGCTTCGTGCTGCACCGCCAGGTCAGCAAAATACTAGACGATCGACACCGCATGGCCGCCGGTGCTAAACCGTTGAATTGGGGCATGGCAGAGATCATGGCCTATGCGACGCTGGTGGATGCAGGTGTGCCCGTGCGCATGACCGGGCAAGACGTTGGGGTGGGAACGTTCTCCCATCGGCATGCGTCATTGTTCAACCAAAAAGATGGCGAACGCATTATTCCCCTGAATCATGTACGCGAAGACACGCCGTTTGAATTGTATGACTCGCTGCTGTCGGAAGAAGCGGTACTCGCTTTTGAATATGGCTACGCAGCCACTGCACCTAAGTCGCTGGTGGTATGGGAAGCACAGTTTGGTGACTTTGCTAATGGCGCGCAGGTGGTCATCGATCAGTTCATCAGCTCCGGCGAAACCAAGTGGGCGCGTCTATGTGGGTTGGCCATGTTGTTACCCCACGGTTTTGAAGGTGCCGGCCCAGAGCATTCGTCAGCGCGGTTAGAACGGTTTCTGCAAATGTGTGCAGAGCACAATATGCAAATTTGTATTCCCTCAACGCCGGCTCAGGTATTCCATATGTTACGGCGTCAGGCGATCCGCCCAGCACGCAAACCACTGATAGCGCTTACGCCAAAGAGTTTGCTGCGCCATAACCTAGCTGTTTCTACTTTAGAGGAACTGTGCGAGGGCGAATTCCGCACGGTGATTGATGAACTGGACGATCTCAATCCGAAGAAGATCGATCGCTTGGTTCTGTGTAGTGGCAAGGTCTATTACGATCTTCTGGAAGCGCGTCGTGAGGCTAACAGTGAAAGTGTTGCCATCATTCGCCTAGAGCAGTTGTATCCATTCCCTGAAGCCGCATTGGCAGAATTACTAAGCCAATACGGCAAGCTGAAAACAGCAGTGTGGTGTCAGGAAGAGCCTATGAACCAGGGCGCGTGGTATTCTTCCCAGCATCATATTCGCAAAGTGCTGCAGCAGCATTTGCCCCAGTTACCATTAGACTATGTAGGCCGCGAGGCCTTCGCAGCGCCCGCTGCAGGTTCACCGAGCTTGCATATTGAACAACAACAACAGCTTGTAAACGAAGCATTATTTGGGAAACCAAATGCCTAAGGGTAATCCCCAACCACCCGTGATGGAAACCAACTATGGACATTAAGGCGCCGACCTTTCCTGAATCAATTGCTGACGGCAGTGTTGCCGAGTGGCATCACCAAGCGGGCGATTTTGTCGCCAAGGACGCTTTGTTGGTGGATATTGAAACCGATAAGGTGGTGATCGAGGTCTATGCGCCAGAGGATGGTGTGCTGACCAGTATCGTCAAAGCTGAAGGCGAAACGGTATTGTCAGAAGAGGTAATTGCGCAGTTTACGCCGGGTGCCAGCGCAGCGGCTGAGACTGCAGACAGCGTCACTGAAGATGTGCCGAGCGCTGGCGCAGAAGAGGACCGGTTTGCTAGCCCAGCTGCAAAGAAACTGGCAGCTGAAAACAATTTGGACTGGTCCGGTATTGCCGGCACCGGCAAAGACGGCCGCATTACCAAGGAAGATGTTGCGTCGGCGCTGCTTAAGCCTGCCGCGCCTGAGCCAGCGCCGGTGGCACCAGAACCAGCCGCGCCTGTCGCCAGCAGCCCAGCGCAGCCGGTGGCGGTGGATTACTCCGATGAAGGTAGAGTGGAGCGTCGTGTGCCGATGACACGGTTGCGCGCCAGTGTTGCTAAACGTCTGGTGGCCGCCCAGCAGAATGCTGCCATGCTAACGACCTTTAACGAAGTGGATATGCAGCCGATTATGACCCTGCGTAAACGCTATCAAGCCGAATTCCAAAAGGCGCACAATGACACGCGATTAGGCTTTATGTCGTTCTTTGTGCGTGCCGCCACTGAGGCGCTAAAACGCTTTCCGGCGGTGAACGCCAGCATTGACGGTGACGACATCGTGTACCATGGCTACTACGACATTGGCGTGGCTGTCTCAACCGACCGGGGTCTGGTCGTACCCGTCCTGCGCAACACAGATGCTTTGGGTCTGGCCCAGATTGAAGATGAAATTGCGGCCTTTGGTGCTAAAGCCCGGGACGGTAAGTTGGCGCTAGAAGATATGGCGGGCGGTACGTTTACCATTTCCAATGGCGGCATTTTTGGCTCCATGATGTCGACGCCGATTCTTAATCCACCGCAGACGGGTGTTCTAGGGATGCACAACATTCAAGATCGTGCGGTAGTGGTAGATGGTGAGATCGTGGTGCGTCCGATGATGTACCTGGCATTGTCCTACGATCATCGGTTGATCGATGGGCGCGAGGCGGTACAGTTTTTGGTGGCAATCAAAGGCATGATCGAAGACCCTGCACGGATCCTATTGGAACTGTAGCGTTTGCCAGTAAAGTAACCGTCTCGGTGATCGGGCAAGGCAGAGAAAACCAAACACCTGCCCAATTCAATTGGAGCGCCGGCTCCGAACGTTTAAATTGGCATGAACTTCGTGCCCTAAATGGAAACAATCCATGAGCAATGACTACGACGTAATCGTTATTGGTGCTGGTCCAGCGGGCTATCACGCGGCGATTCGCTGTGCGCAACTGGGCTTTAAAACAGCCTGTATTAACAAGATGCGCGATAAGGACAACAAGCCGGTACTAGGCGGCACCTGTTTGAACTGGGGCTGTATTCCGTCGAAGGCGCTATTAGACGCATCCCATAAGTTCCATGAAGCCCAGCATGATTTCGCGGACATGGGCATCAATACGGGCAAGGTCAGCGCTGACGTGCCAAAAATGATTGCGCGTAAGCAAGAAGTAGTCGACGGCTTAACCGGAGGGGTGGCAGCACTATTCCAAGGCAATGGCGTCACCTCGCTTGAAGGCGGTGGCCGTTTACATGCCAACTGTCAGGTTGCGTTTACGCCCCATGATGGCCCGCAGCAAATGTTGCAGGCTGCCCATGTGATTTTAGCGCCGGGGTCGGTACCCGTGGACATTCCACCGGCACCACTGGAAGACGGCCTTATTGTCGATTCTACCGGTGCGCTGGAATTTACCGCAGCGCCAGGGCGACTGGGTGTGATTGGTGCCGGGGTAATTGGCCTAGAGCTTGGGAGTGTATGGAATCGCCTGGGCTCTGAGGTCACTGTATTGGAGGCGCTGGACGAGTTTCTGCCCATGGCAGACAGCCGCATTGGTCGCGACGCCCAGCGTATGCTCAAAGCTCAGGGTCTGGACATCCGTCTTGGCGCCCGAGTGACCGCGACTGAAGTGAAAGGTCGTGGGAACAAAAAAACTGTAACGGTTACTTATCAAGACAAAGACGGCGAGCAGCAATTAGAATTTGACAAGCTTATTGTTGCCGTTGGGCGCAGACCTTATACCGAAGGGCTGCTGGCACCTGATGCAGGTGTGAATTTAGATGAGCGCGGGTTTCTGTATGTAAATGATCTCTGCGCCACAGACGCGCCTAATGTTTATGCTGTGGGCGATGTGGTGCGTGGGCCTATGCTTGCCCATAAGGGTATGGAAGAAGGTGTGATGGTTGCAGAGCGTATTGCCGGGCATAAACCCTTGGTGAACTACGATACTGTCCCCAGTGTCATCTATACCCACCCTGAAATTGCCTGGGTAGGTAAGACTGAGCAGCAATTAAAAGCGGACGGTGAGAACTATAATGTCGGCAGCTTCCCATTCGCCGCAAATGGTCGTGCCCTAGCCGCAAACGAAACCGAGGGCATGGTGAAATTGATTGCCGATGCAGACTCTGATCGAATACTTGGTGTCCACGTGCTTGGACCCCAAGCTTCAGAGATCATCGCTCAGGCGGTAATCAGCATGGAATTCAGTGCTAGTGCGGAAGACCTAGGGCTTATTATGTTTGCGCATCCGACCTTGTCGGAGGGTTTGCATGAAGCCGCGCTTGGGGCAGCAGGTCATGCTATTCATATGGTTAACCGCAAAAAGCCCGGCAAAAAATAGTAGTAACAAAGACAAAGCGCGTTCGCGCGCAGACACGAGTATCTTATAAACATTTAGGGGAGGAGCGCGCGCAGTGAACTTACACGAATATCAGGCCAAGGGCCTATTTGCCGAATACGGTTTACCCGTATCAGAGGGCCACGCTGTCGATACTGCAGACCAAGCAGTAGCCGCAGCGGAAAAAATCGGTGGTAACCGTTGGGTGGTAAAAGTTCAGGTACATGCGGGTGGCCGCGGCAAAGCGGGCGGTGTCAAGCTTGCAGACTCCCTAGGTGAAGTAAGAGCGTTTGCTGATCAGTGGATCGGTAAGAATCTCGTTACCATTCAGACCGACGAAAATGGCCAGCCGGTTAGCAAGATCTATGTTGAAAGCTGCACCGATATCGCTACCGAGTTGTATTTGGGCGCCGTTGTGGACCGTGGCACACGCCGCGTAGTGTTTATGGCCAGCACCGAAGGCGGGGTCGAGATCGAAACCGTTGCAGAAGAGACGCCAGAGAAAATTTTGCGCGCAGTTATTGACCCCTATGTGGGCGCCCAGCCGTTCCAGGGCCGACAGTTGGCCTTTGAACTGGGTCTGCAAGGCGCACAAATTCGCCAGTTCACCGATCTGTTTATGGGTCTGGCAAAACTGTTTGAAGAGACCGATTGCTCATTGCTCGAAATTAACCCTCTGGTTATTACCGAAGAGGGCAATGTGCACTGTTTGGATGCCAAGATGAACGTCGACGGCAATGCGCTTTATCGTCAGCAGAAGATTGCGGCGATGGACGACCCAAGCCAAGAAGACGAACGTGAGGCACAGGCGGCAGAGTACAACCTTAACTATGTGGCGTTGGACGGCAACATTGGCTGTATGGTCAACGGCGCTGGCTTAGCCATGGGTACCATGGATTTAGTGAAGCTGCATGGAGGCAACCCTGCTAACTTCCTCGACGTGGGTGGCGGCGCGACTAAGGAAGCCGTCTCTGAAGCGTTCAAAATTATCCTATCCGATAGTGCAGTAAAAGCCGTGTTGATCAATATCTTCGGCGGCATCGTCAGCTGTGCGACCATTGCTGAAGGCATTATTGGTGCGGTTAAAGAAGTGGGTGTCGAGGTGCCTGTAGTGGTGCGCTTTGAAGGTAATAATTCCGAGTTAGGTCGTCAGACTTTGGCGGACAGCGGACTCAATATCATTCCCGGAGAATCATTAGTAGACGCGGTCGAAAAAGCCGTGGCTGCAGCAGGAGGGCAGTCATGAGCATACTGATCGATCAAGACACCAAAGTAATTTGCCAAGGTTTTACTGGCTCCCAAGGGACATTGCACAGCGAACAAGCTCTCGCTTATGGCACCCAATTAGTGGGTGGCGTAACCCCGGGTAAAGGCGGCGGTACCCATTTAGGCTTGCCGATATTCGATACGGTGGCTGAGGCCGTTGCCGCTACTGGTGCAACAGCATCAGTAATCTACGTACCCGCAGGCTTCTGCAAAGACTCAATCTTAGAAGCGCTGGATGCAGGCATAGAACTTATTGTGTGTATTACCGAGGGCATACCCACGCTGGATATGCTGGCGGTCAAAGCGCGTCTGGAGCTCACTAACGCGCGCATGATTGGGCCAAACTGCCCAGGCGTTATTACCCCGGGAGCCTGCAAGATTGGCATTATGCCCGGTGACATCCACTTGCCCGGTAAAGTCGGTATCGTCAGTCGATCCGGCACCCTCACTTACGAGGCGGTCAAGCAGACGACAGATCGTGGGTTTGGCCAAAGCTCGTGTGTGGGCATCGGCGGCGACCCCATCCCTGGCAGCCACTTTATCGACGTATTGGAATTATTCGAAAACGACCCGGCTACTGAAGCCATCGTTATGGTGGGCGAAATCGGCGGCACCGCCGAGGAAGAAGCGGCGGCGGATATCAAAGCCAATGTCACAAAGCCCGTTGTGGGCTACATCGCGGGCGTTACTGCACCTCCGGGTAAGCGTATGGGGCATGCTGGGGCGATTATCGCGGGCGGTAAGGGCACAGCGGACGATAAATTCGCCGCACTGCAAGACGCTGGTGTACGCACGGTCCGCAGCCTCGCGGAAATTGGTGATGCGTTAGCCGACGTTACCGGCTGGTCGTAGACCTTTTACTTTCCAATTGAGTATGCCCCTGCGCAAGTGGGGGCATAGATCGCCATTCTAGATTGGTTATTCCTCTTGGGGTTGACCCAAACATTTTGCGTTGTACAGCGCACCCAAGTGGGTCATTCGAGCACTGATCGAGTCCTGATTCTTATTCGATCGTAACTCGTTGACGATAATTCCTTGCCAGAATACCAGCGCCATACCGGCATTTTTAGCGCTGATGCCTGAGTCCTCCTTGACCTGCTCAAAAGTTGCTCCCAATTGCTTCAACTCGTCCTGCAGCGCGGCACAGGACTTGGTGTAGTCGTCAGGTTGCACGGTCTGCACTGCACGATTGCTGACGCAGCCGAAAATTAGCAAAACTGAAAGGCATAAGGGGATCAATTTCATGCCGCATATTCCGGTATTAGAGTTCCCTTGTCGACCAAAAAGCTTCTGCTGGTGGTTCGGGCTTACCAACAATCGGCGCGAGAGCACCCATTGAAATTCTAAGCCGCACCCCCATCTTTGCGCCCATAAGAACGCGCTACCGGAGAGCACTTAATGAGCGAAGCACAAGCTGAAACCCTCAATTTTCAAACTGAAGCAAAGCAGCTGCTGCAGTTAATGATCCATTCGCTGTACTCGAATCGCGAAATCTTTTTGCGCGAGCTCATTTCTAATGCGTCGGACGCCATTGATAAATTGCGCTTTCAGGCCATTGAGCAGCCGGACTTATACGGCGATGACAGTGAATTGCGCATTGATGTGACGTTCGACCAAGAGGCGAAAACCTTATGCATTGCCGACAATGGCATTGGTATGAACCGCGACGAGGTGATCTCGCACCTTGGAACCATCGCTAAATCTGGCACGGCGGAATTCTTGGCCAATCTGACCGGTGATCAGAAGTCGGATTCTCAGTTGATTGGTCAGTTTGGTGTTGGGTTCTATAGCGCGTTTATGGTGGCCGCTGAAGTTGAGGTTCGTACCCGCAGTGCTGCGGGTGGTGACGGCGTGGTTTGGCGTTCCAGCGGTGAGGACGCATACACCCTTGAGACGGCTGATGGTCTGCCACGGGGTACCAAGGTTATTTTGCATTTGCAGGAAGACGCGCTGGATTTTGCCGAAGATTTCCGCTTGCGCAGCATTGTGCGTAAGTACTCGGATCATATCGGCGTACCCGTGCGGATGGTGAAAGCTGAAATGCCGGCGGCGGATGACGAAGACAAAGACGCTGAAAAAGAGGCGGCGGAGCCGGAATTGGAGGCCGTGAATTCGGCCAAGGCGTTATGGATCCGTTCGCGCTCCGACGTGGAAGATGACGAGTACAAAGAGTTTTATAAGCACGTATCCCACGATTTTGACGAGCCGCTGCATTGGAGCCATAACAAGGTCGAAGGCAAGCTGGAGTACACGAGCCTACTGTATCTGCCCAAGCGCGCACCCTTCGATTTGTACAATCGTGAGGCGCCCAAGGGCTTGAAGCTATACGTACAGCGGGTGTTCATTATGGACGACGCTGAGCAGTTCCTGCCGCTGTATCTGCGCTTTGTTAAAGGGGTTATCGATTCCAACGATTTGCCCTTGAATGTGTCCCGGGAAATCTTGCAACAAGACGATCGCGTTACCTCAATTCGCAACGCGGTGACTAAGCGTGTATTGACCATGCTTGGGGATATGGCGAAGAAAAAACCTGAGCAATATCAGGAGTTTTGGGACGAATTCGGAGAAGTTCTTAAAGAAGGGACCGGGGAAGATTTTGCCAATCGCGAGACCCTGGCTAAGTTGCTGCGCTTTGCCTCGACTAAGAGCGAGGACGGTGCGAAAAAGACTGTCAGCTTGGATCAGTATTTAGAGCGTAAAGTCGAAGATCAGGAAAGCATTTATTACCTCTGCGCGGAGACTTTTGAGACCGCCAGCCGCAGCCCGCACCTAGAAATCTTTAAAGAGCGCGGGGTCGAGGTCATCGTGCTGTTCGATCGCATCGACGAATGGCTGATGAGCATGCTTACCGAATTTAAGGGCACGCCATTTGTTGACGTTATGCGCGGCGATGTGACACTGCCCGGTGAAGCTAAAGCCGATGAGGACAAGAATAGCGATGACGATACAGGAGACGAGCACCCGCTGATTGAACGCATTAAGCCCATACTCGATGACAAAGTTGCCGGGGTACGTCCAAGTAAGCGTCTAACCGGATCACCAGCGTGTCTGGTGCTGTCTGAGGACGCTATGGGCATTCAAATGCGCCGCATTATGGAGGCCAATGGCCAAGCCATGCCCGCGAGTAAGCCGTACTTTGAGTTCAACCCAGACCATCCGCTGGTGCAGCGTTTAGACAACGAGGCCGACGAGGATCGCTTTGGTGAGTTGGTCGAGGTGTTGTTTGATCAGGCCAGCTTAGCCGAAGGTGGTTCCTTGCAAGATCCGGCGACTTACGTAGAACGGCTGAATCGGTTGCTTCTAGACTTGCTCTAGGTCGTTTTTAGCTCTGGTGGCGCTTGCGCGGCTGGATTTCTGGCTTTTTAGGCCACAAGCTTGGGATTCTTAGCTGAATCCATTCAGGAGCACGTTATGGAGGTAGCGATTATTGGTGGCGGTAACTTTGGTACCGCAATCGCCAACATTATCGCGGCCAATGGGCACACTGCGCATTTATGGATGCGCGACGCTGAGCAAGCTGCAGACGTGGCGCGACGGCGCGAAAACCGTCGCTATTTGCCCGGCCATACTTTGGCTACCGGTGTTAACCCAACCGCTGACCTAGCAACTGCGGCAGCCGCCGCTGAACTGCTATTTGTTACTGTGCCCTCCCAGAGTTTTCGTGAGGTGTGCTGCCAAATTGAGCCCTATGTCCGTCCCCAAGATGTTCTGATCAGCGGCACCAAGGGCATTGATGTCGACGGTTTTCGGTTAATGAGCCAGTTGCTAGAGCAGCATACGCCTAGTCACCGTGTCGGGGTGTTGTCCGGCCCGAATTTGGCGGAAGAAATCGCCGACGGCCAATATACCGGAACCGTTGTGGCCAGTGCAGATGCCGAAGCCTGTGCCCTAGTACAAGAGGTTATGCGCAATGAGCGCTTGCGGGTGTACGTCAGCGCCGACTTATATGGCGTGGAACTTGGTGGGGCGCTGAAGAATATTTACGCGATTATTTGTGGTTTGGCGGCAGGTTTGGGGGTTGGTCAAAACACAGTGGGTATGCTGATTACCCGCGCGTTGGCGGAAATGAGTCGCTTTGCGGTCTCGATGGGTGGTAATCCGTTCACTTTTCTCGGTTTGTCCGGGGTTGGGGATTTACTGGTGACCTGTTCTTCGCCCCTCAGTCGCAACTATCAACTGGGCTTTAAAATGGCCAATGGCATGAGCCTAGAGGACGCCGCCGATGCGCTGGGTAAATTGGCGGAAGGTGTTAATACCCTCAAGGTTGTGCGGGCGAAAAAAGATGAGCTCGCGGTGTATATGCCCTTGGTCGAGGGCCTATATCAACTGTTGTTCGAGCAACGTGATATGGCGGAAATTATTGAAGTACTGATGAGCGCCAATGAGGGGATGGACGTAGAATTTGCCGATCCACAATATTGGCGGCCTAGCGGAGTGCCGGCAGATTGATTCTTGGTGATCTGATTGAGGATATCGCCCAACGCTTTGAGGCGGCGGCGCTGAGCTACGGACACGGCACCGACAATTCCTGGGACGAAGCGGTCTACCTGGTGCTCACGGTCACAGGATGTGCTGACGATGCTGAGGAGTTGGGCCGCGAGGTTGATGCTCAGGCTCAGCAGGAGATTGAGTATATTGCCCAACGGCGGATTGCCGAGCGCCAGCCCTTGGCCTATTTTCTCGGGCGCTGTCAGTTTATGGGCTATGAGTTTGAGCTGCAGCCAGGGGTGGTGATTCCCCGTTCGCCCATTGGCTATTTGCTCGAGGATTGGCCCCTTAGTCTGCCCAGTCGTGCGCTTGCAGATAAGGTCAACGTGGGGCGAATAGTCGACCTTTGCTCGGGCTCTGGCTGTCTTGGCATTATTGCCGCGCATAACTTCCCCAATGCCGAGGTCACGTTAGTCGAATTGGATGCACAAGCCGCCGAATTAGCGCGTCGTAATGTCTCGCACCACGGTCTGGAGGCGCGGGTTCGGGTAGTAGAGGGTGATGCGGTAACGGTATTGGCTGAATTATCCGCGGGCTGGGATCTTATTATCAGCAACCCTCCCTATGTTGATGCTGCGGATATGGCGGCATTGCCCCCAGAGTATCAACATGAGCCGGCGTTGGGTTTGGCTGGCGGCACAGACGGTTTGATCCTCGTGGATAAATTACTGCCCTTGATACCGCAAAAACTCCAATCTGATGGTTTGTTTATTTGTGAGGTCGGCGCCAGTGAAGCCGCCATGCGCAAGAAGCATGCAGCATTGCCGCTGCTTTGGCCTGAACTATATGACGGTGGTGAGGGCGTGTTTTTGCTTGAAGGATCGGCGCTGGGTTCTCATACTTCCGCGCGCCAACAGTAAACCAAGGGACAATCGGCAGTGCGGAGCAAGTATGGCAGGTAACAGTATCGGTGAAATGTTCCGTGTCACGACTTTTGGTGAAAGTCATGGCAAAGCCTTGGGCGCTATTATTGATGGCTGTCCGCCGGGCCTAGAATTGTCGGAAGCGGATCTGCAGCCGGATTTAGACCGACGTAAGCCGGGGCAGTCTAAGTATACGACTCAGCGTCGCGAGAGCGATGAGGTGCAAATCCTCAGCGGTGTGTTTGAAGGCGTCACCACGGGTACACCCATAGGGCTACTGGTGCTTAACGAGGATCAAAAGAGCAAAGATTACTCGGCCATTAAAGACACCTATCGGCCGGCTCATGCTGACTTCACCTATCAACAAAAGTACGGTGTTCGCGATTATCGCGGCGGTGGTCGATCTTCTGCGCGGGAGACCACCATGCGGGTTGCCGCTGGTGCGGTGGCGAAAAAGTATCTTGCGCAACACTGCGGCGTGCAGATTCATGGGTATTTGTCGGCGATCGGTGACATTCAACCCCGCTGTATTGATATGGACATGGTTAACGACAATCCGTTTTTCTATGCGGATCCGGATGCGCTGGAGTCTATTGGCGCGTTGATCGACGCTCTGCGTCGCGAAGGAGATTCCATTGGTGCCGAAGTGACGGTGGTTGCGACCGGGGTGCCAGTAGGACTCGGCGAGCCGGTATTTGGCCGGCTCGATGCCGATTTAGCCGGGGCGTTGATGGGTATTAATGCGGTAAAAGCCGTGGGTATCGGCGATGGGCCAACGGTTGTTGGTCAACGTGGTACCGAGCATCGCGATGAAATGAATGAACAGGGTTTTTTGAGCAACCACGCAGGTGGTGTGCTTGGCGGTATTTCTTCCGGACAGAACATCATCGCGACCCTGGCGTTAAAACCTACCAGCAGTATCACCACGCCGGGTCAATCTATCGACACCAGCGGCAATGCGGTTGAAGTGGTTACCAAGGGCCGGCACGACCCTTGTGTTGGAATTCGCGCCACACCCATTGCGGAGGCGATGGTAGCGCTGGTTTTAATGGATCATTTACTGCGAAATCGCGGCCAGATGGGGCAATAACGCCGATCCGATTTGTCTTATTCGATGCACGCTCTTAGACTGCGGCGTCTTCTTTATTATTGAGTTTTTACATGGCTCAAACCCTATACGACAAAATATGGCAGGCCCATGACGTCGGCCAGCGCGCAGACGGTAATAGCTTGCTGTACATCGATTTGCAGTTATTGCATGAAGTCACTTCGCCTCAAGCTTTTGAAGGGCTGCAACTGGCAGAACGGCCGCTATGGCGGGTTAACGCGAATTTAGCGACCCCGGATCACAATGTGCCGACCACTGACCGCGACAAGGGCTTTGCCGGCATCACCGACGAAATAGCCCTAGCCCAGGTGGTGACGCTGGATGACAACTGCAAAAAATTTGGCGTTCAACAGTTCGAAATCAACGACCCGCGACAGGGCATTGTGCATGTGGTGGGTCCTGAACAGGGTGCAACGCTGCCAGGTATGACCATTGTCTGCGGCGATTCCCATACATCCACCCACGGGGCGTTTGCGGCCTTGGCTCAGGGCATTGGAACCTCAGAGGTTGAGCATGTTATGGCAACCCAGTGTCTAGTGCAGAACAAAGCCAAGAATTTTGCGATTAACGTCCATGGCTCTTTGGCACCCGGCGTCACGGCTAAAGATCTGGTATTGGCGATTATTGGGCATTTGGGCACTGCTGGTGCGACCGGACACACCATTGAATACCGTGGCGCGGCCATCCGTGAATTGTCCATGGAAGCGCGCATGACGCTGTGCAATATGGCAATCGAAGCAGGGGCACGGGCAGGGCTGGTGGCTGTGGACGATACCACCATCGAATACATTGCCGGGCGGCCGTTTGCACCAAAAGGTGAACAATGGGATCAGGCGGTAGCGTATTGGCGCACCCTAGTCAGCGACGACGATGCTGAGTTTGACCAAACTTTGGATATCGATGCCAGCCAGATCGCGCCCCAAGTTACTTGGGGGACCTCACCGGAAATGGTTAGTGGTGTCGATCAGCAGGTACCCGACCCTGAATCTATGAGCGATTCGGTGCAGGCTGAATCCGCGCGGCTTGCCTTGGATTACATGGGCTTACAGCCTCAACAGCCAATCACCGGTATCAAACTGGATCGCATTTTTATCGGTTCGTGTACGAATGCGCGCATTGAAGATCTACGTGCAGCAGCGGCAGTGATTGGCGATGGACATGTCGCCAATAATATTAAGCAGGCGCTGGTTGTGCCGGGTTCTGGCTTGGTGAAAGCTCAGGCCGAAAAAGAGGGCCTGGCGCAGATTTTTATCGACGCTGGATTTGAGTGGCGGGCTGCAGGCTGTTCGATGTGTTTGGGTATGAATCCAGATCAGTTGGGTAATGGCGAGCATTGTGCCTCTACATCGAATCGTAATTTTGAGGGGCGCCAAGGCTATGGTGGCCGCACCCACCTTGTGAGTCCGGCGATGGCTGCAGCGGCGGCAGTGGCTGGGCATTTCGTTGACGTCCGGGAGCTCAGCTGATGCAAGCGTTTACCGTACTAGAAGGATTTGCAGCACCACTTGATCGCGCCAATGTAGATACTGATCAGATCATTCCTAAGCAATACCTCAAGTCCATCAAGCGCACGGGGTTTGGTGATTATTTATTCGATGCTTGGCGCTTTACTGATCCGGGTAAGATGGGCATGACACCTAATGAGCGTTCTCTGAATCGTGAGTTCACACTTAACCAGCCGCAATATCAGGGGGCTTCGGTGCTGTTGGCGCGAGACAACTTTGGTTGCGGCTCGTCTCGTGAGCACGCGGTATGGGCCCTGCAGGAATACGGTTTTCGCGCTGTCATTGCACCAAGCTTCGCGGATATCTTTTTCGGTAACTGTTTTAAGAATGGCGTTTTACCCATCACGCTGGATGCGGAGATTGTTGACCAACTATTTGCTCAAGTGGCGGATGGTCTGCAACTGCGTGTTGATTTGGCAGCACAAACCGTCGCGGTGCTGGGTACTGACAGCGTTTTTGATTTCGCTATAGATCTGGCGTTAAAACAAAAGATGCTCAGTGGTATGGACGACATTGATATGACGCTCGCTGACAGAGCTCTAGTCGAAGTCTTTGAATCGCAACATCGCCAGCGCCAGCCCTGGTTGTTTCGCGACTAATCTACGGAAAGCACAGCATGCAAAAGAAAGTTTTATTGTTGCCAGGGGATGGCATTGGCCAAGAAGTGGTAGCGGCCGCAACCGAGGTAATGCAAGCCGCTGCCCAGCAGTCGGGTTGTAACCTCGAAATCAGCGAGGCATTAATTGGTGGCTCAGCGATTGACGCCACAGGCGAGCCTCTTCCGAGCGCAACGTTAGCGGCTGCCGAACAGGTCGACGCGGTATTGTTGGGTGGAGTTGGTGGCCCGAAATGGGATGATCTGCCTACTCATCTGCGTCCGGAGAAAGGCCTGCTGGGTCTGCGCCAGCGGCTGGGGTTATTTGCTAATTTGCGGCCGGCCCTGCTGTCCGCACCGTTGGCTTCGGCGTCTTCATTGAAGGCGGAATTGGTCGCCGATCTGGATATCCTCATAATCCGTGAGCTAACCGGCGGTATTTACTTTGGCGAACCACGTGGTGTCGAAGTCCGCGATAACGAGCGTGTTGGATTTAATACCCTTGTTTATTCCGAGCACGAGATTGAACGAATCGCGCGGGTGGGTTTCGAGTTGGCGGCTAAGCGCAATGGCAAGCTGTGTTCGGTAGACAAAGCGAACGTATTGGAAGTTTCCCAGCTTTGGCGCGAGAAGGTAACAGCGTTAGCGCCAGAATATCCAAGTGTGGAGCTGTCACATATGTATGTGGACAACGCAGCCATGCAACTGGTGCGTGCACCGAAGCAGTTTGATGTCATAGTAACGGGTAATATGTTCGGCGATATTCTCTCAGACGTCGCCGCCATGCTTACTGGCAGCCTTGGCATGCTGCCGTCGGCATCACTGGCCGCCAGCGGTACCGGATTGTATGAACCTGTGCATGGCACCGCGCCTGATATTGCAGGTCAGGATTTGGCTAATCCATTAGCCACAATATTGTCCGTTGGCATGATGTTCCGCTACAGCCTAGATCTTCCTGAAGCGGCCGATCGTATCGATAACGCTGTAGCGAAAGTTTTAGAGCAAGGGCACAGAACAGCGGATATTGCCGCTGCTGGAGTCGATTCAGTGGGCTGCCAAGCCATGGGCAAGCTGGTGCTAGAGCAGTTGGTAAATTAACAGAGGAATAAAAGCATGGATTCGAGTGCGGGCTACAGTGTAGCCATTGTTGGAGCCACAGGCGCCGTGGGCGAGGCGCTGTTAGAGATTTTGCAGGATCGGAATTTTCCGGTGTCGCAGCTTTATTTGTTGGCATCGGAGCGCTCTGCAGGTAAACGCCTGCAGTTTCATGGCAAGTCAGTGCAGGTCCAACGGTTAGACGAATTCGATTTTTCCCAAGCACAGATCGGTCTGTTCTCTGCCGGTGGTAAGCTCTCCGCTGAATATGCGCCCAAAGCCGCTGCGGCTGGTTGTGTGGTTATCGATAACACATCGCATTTTCGCTATGACGCGGATATCCCTCTGGTCGTTCCTGAGGTCAATCCGCAGTGTGTTGCGGACTTTAAGCCGCGCAATATTATTGCTAATCCAAATTGTTCAACCATTCAAATGGTAGTGGCCTTGAAGCCGATTCACGACGCGGTAGGTATTAAAAGAATTAACGTTGCTACGTATCAGGCGGTTTCCGGGGCTGGGGCCAGTGGTATTAGTGAATTGGCCGGGCAGACTGCTAATTTGCTCAATGCTAAGCCCATTGAGCCGTCTACTATGCCGGTGCAGATCGCCTTTAACGCGATTCCACAAATAGATGTCTTTCAAGATAATGGCTACACCAAGGAAGAAATGAAAATGGTGTGGGAGACCCAGAAAATTTTGGGTGACGAAACCATTACTGTAAATCCCACCTGTGTGCGGGTCCCCGTCTTTTATGGTCACTCAGAAGCGGTGCACATTGAAACAGCGGAGCCTATTGCAGCGGCTGAGGTTGAACGACTGCTGGCCAAGGCACCGGGCGTGAAAGTTATGAAAGGGCAGAAATACCCCACTGCGGTAATTGATTCAGCGGGCACGGATCCGGTCTTTGTGGGGCGAATTCGTGATGATATTTCTCATCCTAATGGTATCAATCTATGGGTGGTGTCTGACAATGTGCGGAAAGGTGCGGCGCTCAACAGCGTGCAGATTGCTGAGCTATTGGTTGCTCAAGAACTACTCACTAACTGAGGCTGAAAACACTCGAATGTGGTTCACACCAAGAAATATGGCTAACGTCGTCGCCTTATGCTTGGTGCTCTGGGCCCACAGTAGCGTTGCTGTGGAGTTAGCAACGCCCCAAGTGGCGTCCTTCCAAGGACAAAATCTTAATGCCTTTGTGGATCTGCAGCAGTTGCAGGGGCCACAAACGTCTTTGCAAGCGCAGATCGGCAGCACTGAAGACTATGCCGCCATGCAGTTTCCGCGTTATGCGGTGGTTGAGCAAATCAGCGTGGATATAGTTGATGCACCATTGGGTGGAGCACGCCTGAATATCCGCAGTAGTCGTCCTATTGTTGAACCAACATTGCAATTAGTAGTGCGTTTTGTGGATGCAGCCGGCACCCAACTGCGCCGTTTCACATTGGCCATTCCTGCACCGTTAGCGTTTAGGTACACGGCAGATTTGCAAGAGTTCGCACCTACTCTAGCCGAGCAAGATGATGCTGGTCGGCGCACTCGACTGACTCAACAGAAAGACACGCTGTGGAGCGTGGCGAAAGACAGTCGTGAAAGCACTTCGGTGACCGTGCAGCAGCAGATGCTTGCCATTGTGCGACTGAACCCTGATGCGTTCATTGCGGAAAATGTAAATGGTCTCAAGAGTGGCTACCTATTGCGGTTGCCGGAGTTGTTTGAGGCTAGCCTGTTGACCGCAAGTGCGGCACTGCGCGAGGTTAAACGGCAGTACAAAAATTGGGTCGATGAGGGCTATGCCCAAGCTCTAAGTACGGCTGCCGGGACAAATGATTCAAGACGTTTACGTATTCTCGATCCTGCACAGCGTGCCGACGATCTAACTCAGGCCCCTGTGCTAAGTGAGCCGGACCGAGCCGATCGGGTGGAGCTTGTAGATGACGTGTCAGTGCCGGAGGGCAGCTCGCGAGTGCAGCCCGCTGTTACCAACGATAGCGGCGTTGGGGCGACCGAGCCAGATTCTGTTGCGGAGTTAGAGTTAACGGAATCTGTTTCTAAATCTGCAGCGTCGGAGCAGGAGGTTGTTGCGGGTGCAGCCAGTGCAGCTCTGCCGCAAGCTGAAGAAACTTCAAGTACTGCCGCGGCAGCAGAACGAAGAGCGATGCCATTGCCTAAACCTGCTGCTAAAGCAGATACAGCAACAAGCAGATCGGCAACTGAGAAGCGGGAAATTCCCGTTGTGCGCAGTGCTAAACCACGGGAAGACGGAATGTCGCCAGGATTGGTGGGAATTTCGGCAACAATCCTGCTGACGCTGGCATTGTTATTGTTGGCTTGGCGCCGGCGCCGGAGTAATGCGGTGGCGGTTGAATCGAAACCTAGCAGGGCGGCGTCCAGTGGTGCTGGTGACGCTACTGCGGTTACCGAACCCACAGTGGCCAATCTTGATGTGGATGCTGAAGCTCCTGCTAGTGATGATGGGTCTGAGGAGTTAGGTGGCCTCGGGAGAAAACCGCTTTTGGTGTCGCCCAGTGGGCTTCCCTCCATGGCGGGTGCGGCGAGCGATGACGAAGACATTATTGAAACGCGAATTAAATTAGCCATTGCATTCATGGAGGTCGGTGATGAACCCGGCGCACGTGAATTATTACAAGAAGTGCTGGAAGAGGGCGACGAGGAGCAGCAAACCGCAGCGCAATTGTTGCTTGATGAACTCGACGATCAGGACTGAGCGCGCTACAACAACGTTAGCCAATGACTAGTGAGCATTTTAGATACGCCCTAGCTGTGCAATATGCCGGCGGGGAATTTTCCGGTTGGCAACGCCAGCCTGACATGCCTACGGTTCAGGGGGCATTAGAGCAGGCGGCGGCAAAGCTTGCTGACGAAGCCATTACGCTGCAGGTCGCTGGACGAACCGATGCCGGTGTGCATGCGACCGGGCAAATAGCCAGTTTCACCTCGAGCTTAGAGCCGAAGGCGCGCAACTGGCAGCGCGGTTTAAATGCGTTAACGCCAGCCTCCATTTATGTCAGCTGGGTACAGCCGGTACCCGTGGAATTTCATCCGCGCTACGATGCGACGGCGCGTCGCTACACCTACATTTTTTATGATCAGCAGCGCACAGATCCCTTTATTTCCGGATTAGCGTGGTGTTGTGCCCCCCTGGATGCCGACGCGATGCATCAGCAGGCGCAATGTTTACTTGGCGAGCACGATTTTTCGAGTTTTCGCGGAGCGGGATGTCAGTCATTGACGCCAATGCGGCGGGTAGATCGGGTTTTGGTGCGTCGGCAAGGGGCGTTTGTGGTGATGGAAATAGAGGCTAATGCGTTTTTATTGCACATGGTACGGAATATAGCCTCGGGTTTATTGAACGTAGGCCAGGGTGCGGCAAGCCACCATTTGGCAGACGTCTTAGCTGCTCAAGATCGAACGGCTCTCGGCGTTACCGCACCCCCTCAAGGGTTGTATCTGAGTCAGGTGCGGTATCCCCATACAGTATTGCCGGCAGTGACGGCCTTACCGCCGATTCTGCGGGCTTGAGCGTCCACTGTAGGATGGATAGATGTCTAACATTTAGCGAACTCTGGAGCTGTTATGGCTGCAACCAATGCAGGCTTATACTTTCGTTGCCTCGCCGCTGAGACTAGACTGAACGGCTTGATTGGCGAGAGATAAATGACGGTGCAAGGATCGGAGCAACTTTGGTGCAAGATCTGCGGTTTCATCGAAGTTGATGACGTAACTGCCACGGTCAAGGCGGGTGCCAGTGCCATAGGCCTTAATTTTTATCCTGGCAGCGCGCGTTATGTGTCCGAGAGCACAGGGCAACAGTTGAGCTTGGCAGCGGCGGCAGCGGCACCTGACTGCCAGAGGATAGGACTATTCGTCAACGCCGCGGCAGCTGATGTGGAACGGGTCGTGGCTACGGTTGAGTTGGATTTACTGCAGTTTAGCGGCGACGAGAGCGCAAAGTTTTGTCGTAGTTTTGGTAAACCTTATCTAAAGGCGGTAAAAATGCGGCCGAATACCGATATTCGTGAGTTTGAAGAAGAGTATGCGGATGCCTGGGCACTTTTACTGGATACCTATGATGCTGAACAGGCCGGCGGTACCGGGCGGGCATTTGACTGGAGCCTTTGGCCACAGCGCAGTGCTAAGCGCTTAATTTTGGCAGGGGGGCTTGAGCCGGATAATGTTGCGTCTGCAGTGGCGCAACTCGCACCCTTTGGCGTTGACGTTGCAAGCGGCGTCGAAGGGCAATACAAAGGACGCAAAGACAGCGAGCGCGTGCGCCGCTTTTTACAGGAAGCAAGACATGGCTGAAGCCAAGGATCATACGAATTACGCACAACCCACCGCAGACGGTCATTTTGGTGATTACGGCGGTCGCTTTGTGGCAGAAACTTTAACCCACGCCTTGGACGATTTAGCGCGGCTGTATGGTGAGGTCAAAGACGACCCGGACTTCAAGCGCGAGTTGCATACGGATCTGGCGCACTTTGTGGGCCGCCCGACACCATTGTACTTCGCGCAACGGTTAACCGATGCCCTGGGCGGCGCGGCGGTGTACCTCAAGCGCGAAGACCTAAATCATACGGGTGCGCACAAAGTGTGTAACACCATTGGGCAGGCATTATTGGCTAAGCGTATGGGCAAGCCCCGGGTTATTGCAGAAACCGGCGCGGGTCAGCATGGCGTGGCGACCGCGACGGTCGCTGCACGTTTAGGCTTGAAGTGCGATGTCTATATGGGTGCAGAGGATGTGCAGCGGCAGAGCTTGAACGTATATCGTATGAAATTGATGGGCGCCAACGTCATACCCGTTACGTCCGGTTCAAAAACGTTGAAGGACGCCTTGAATGAGGCAATGCGCGATTGGGTCACCAACGTCGACGACACACATTATATTATCGGTACTGTCGCCGGGCCTCATCCGTATCCGATGATCGTGCGAGATTTTGCGGCCACTATTGGTCAAGAAGCGCGTGCCCAGATGCTTGAGCAGGTGGGTCGTTTGCCTGACGCGGTCGTGGCCTGTGTCGGTGGCGGGTCCAACGCAATGGGTATTTTTTATCCTTTTATTGATGATGTGGATGTAGCTCTAGTAGGGGTCGAAGCCGGGGGGCATGGCATTGCCAGTGGTGCCCACGCGGCGCCTCTCAATGACGGCAAAGTGGGCGTGCTACATGGCAATCGTTCGTATTTGATGTCGGATACTGACGGGCAGATTAAAGAAACCCACTCCATCTCGGCAGGCCTAGACTACCCTGGTGTTGGACCAGAGCACGCCCATCTGAAAGATATCGGTCGTGCCACCTATGCCAGCGCTACCGACGACGAGGCTATGGAGGCGTTTCGCTTGCTGAATAACCTTGAAGGTATCCTGCCGGCGCTGGAGACCAGTCATGCGCTGGCCTGGGTTAGTGCCAACGCGCCAGCTATGGCCAAGAATGAAATCATATTGGTTAACCTCAGTGGTCGCGGTGATAAGGATATTCTGACCGTTGCCGATATTGATGGAATCAGTCTGACATGAGTGGGGCGGATACGCGGATTCACCAGTGTTTGGATGCATGCCGGCAAAATAACCGTACTGCGCTGGTGAGTTTCATTACAGCGGGCGATCCAGGCCCAAGTTATACCGTAGCTGCCTTGCACAGTTTGGTGGCCGGTGGTGTGGATATTTTGGAACTGGGCATCCCGTTTTCTGATCCAGAAGCAGAAGGGCCGTCTATTCAAGCAGCGAATGAGCGGGCCCTCGGCCATGGTATTACCCTTGCTCAAGTGTTGCAGATGGTTGAGGAATTCCGGACCCAAGATACACAGACCCCAGTGGTACTGATGGGGTATCTGAACTCAGTACTAGCTATGGATGACTTTGCCGAAAGGGCTGCCGGGGCCGGTGTAGACGGACTCATTATGGTCAACCTACCGCCTGAAGAAGGCGATCACCTGCAGCAAAAACTCGCCGCGAATAATATCGACTTGATTTATTTACTGGCGCCGACCACTACGGACGAACGTGCACGGCAAATCGCCGCCAAGGCCAGCGGTTTTATTTATTACGTCTCTCTCAAAGGCATTACCGGCGCTAGTCATCTGCAAACCGATGAGGTGGCATCGCGGTTACAGCAATTGCGGCAGTACACAGGCCTGCCATTTTGTGTCGGTTTTGGCATCAAAGATGCCACCACAGCTCAGGCCCTGGCGCCACATGCTGACGGCGTTGTTGTTGGCAGTGCCTTGGTGAATACCATGGCGGCAGGTGGTGAGGTCAGTGAGGTGGCAGCGCGATTGCAACAGCAAATTACAACGATACGTCAGGGTATCGATGCGGCTAATCACGCCTAGGTCAGGAGCGCGCCCATGAACCTGAATGCCTGGCTGGACTACATTGCCAACCAGCATCAGCAAAGCATCGATATGGGTCTCAGTCGCACAGAGGAAATGGTGGGACGTTTGCAGTTGCAACAGCCGGCACCCAAGGTTGTTACCGTCGCCGGAACAAATGGCAAAGGCTCCACCATTACCGCGCTAGAAAGTCTACTGGTGGGGGCTGGGCTACGGGTATTAAGCACACTGTCTCCCCATGTTGTGCGTTTTAACGAAAGGCTCCGCCTCAACGGTGCCGAATTATCCGATGCAGAGATTTGTGCGGCTTTTAGCGCGATAGAGCAGGCGCGTCAGCAGGCGCCTGTTATCGCCTTAACTTACTTTGAATTTTCTGCTCTCGCAGCATTGTGGTGCGCGCGGGAGAATCAGGTGGACGTTGCACTTTTAGAGATCGGTCTTGGCGGACGGCTAGACGCCTTTAATGTTATTGATGCCGATATTGCGGTGATCACCAGCATCGGCTTGGATCACGAAAAGTTTCTTGGCAATACACGAGACGCGATTGGCGCGGAGAAGGCTGGCATATTGCGATCTGGACAGCGTGTCGTTTTGGGTGCTGACATGCCCGAATCTGTCTTGGCGCGTTGCCGTGAGTTAAAGTTACAGCCGCTCTGTGCGGGTGCCGATTTTGTAGTTAATGAGGATCCTGGGCGGACAGCATGGGACTTAAGTTGGGGTGATGAGCGCCAGGTTAATCTGCCGCTAGGTAATCTTGCTCCAAGCAATATCGCTTTAGCGCACCAAGCTGCTCTGGGTCTCGTGCAGGTATCGGGCGCCCAATTGGCAGCAACGGCAGCCCAGGCGTTTATCCCCGGTCGTATGCAGCAGGTGACCCATCGCGGGCGATTACTCGTACACGATGTCAGCCATAATCCAGCAGCGGCGAAATTTCTCTGCCGCCAACTCGCGCAACGAAATTTGCGACCCAAGCAGGTGTTATGCGCCATGTTGGCAGATAAGGACCATGCGGGTGTATATGCAGAGGTGGCCAGCACGGTTGCAGGACTATGGATACTGGTCGACAGTCATGGTGACAGGGGTATTTCGGCAGCGCAATTGGCAGACTCGATGCAGATTCAGGCTGATCAGGCGCCGGATATGACCACGGCCTTGGAACAAGCGCTTGCCCGCACTGAACCTGAGGATGTTATTCTGGTATTTGGTTCATTTAATGCCATTGAACAAAGTCTTTGGCTCCGATCTAACGATGATGTGTGATGACAAGTGAACGTACCCGCATGCGTGCCACTACTCTTGTAGTAGGGGTGGCGCTCGCGCTGATACTTATACCCATGGTATTCGACGAACCGGCTACGGATTACCAGACGTTAACGGTGGCTGGCAGTGGGCCATTGAGTAGCGAACGGGTCATGGCATTACAAGCAGAAATACAACAGCCATTGGGTCAAAGCCCCACCGTTGTTGACTTTGATCAGGCAGTACCGGCGACAGATTTAATCGATCGAGTTCGGCAATTGGCCTCTGAGGTGGATGCAGACGGCTACAATGCTCAAGACGGTACTCGTTTTGGCGAACCCATTCTTCAAGAAATGACCGAAAGCAGCCGTGTGCTGGCCGTCTTAGTGGATCAGAGCAACGACGTGACAGAGGCCAGAGCGTTGCGTGAGCAGATGCGTGGTCAGGGTTATGAAGCGTTTATCAGCGCCGCAAAGCTGGAGGTAGGCGGTGAAAATAGTTCGGAAAATATCGTTCATCGTGTCGCGATTGGGCCGCTGCTGAGTCATACTGAGGCAGAAGAGATGCGCGACGATGTTAGCCGTGCGAATAACGTAAATGCCCGTGTGGTGGAAATGAGTCAATAAGGCGATGCCGACGCTGGATTTATTAATTTGGGGCTTGATAACCGCTTCCGCGGTAATTGGCATGACACGGGGTTTTGTCAAGGAAGCCACATCCCTGGGTGCGTGGATCGGTGCGGTGGCTGCAGCCATGTTTTTTGGTCCCGTTTTGGCTACTACGTTTCCTGACAGTTGGGCCGAAAGTCCGCTTGGATTGAATATTGCCTACGGAATAATGTTTACCATTGCGGTGGTGGTAGGATTGAACCTGCAGCTGCTTTTAACTCGATTGGTTACGTCTTCTGGGCTTACCGGTACCGATCGCTTTCTCGGGATTATTTTTGGTGGCTTTCGTGGGGCTGTGGTAGTGACCGTTTTGCTTATGGGCCTGCAAACTTTTGTAAGTGGCGCGTATTGGTGGGAGGAATCAGAGCTCAAAGATACTTATCTGGACTTCGAAGATGAGGTTTGGAGCAGTCTTGATTTTGCCAATGAAGTTATGACGACTTTGCGCGCGGAGGCAGAGGACGCTGAGATCCCCGATCTCCCTGAACTGCCAGACGAAGCAGATTTAGATTACGAAGATTATGACTACTAAATTTCTATCGTGGTGATCGAGGCCATATAAGCGATGTGCGGAATTGTCGGGCTGGTAGCTCATGACGAAGTAAAACAAGATCTGTACGACGCTCTAACGGCGTTGCAGCATCGAGGACAGGACGCCGCGGGCATAGTTACTAGTGACGGTCAGCGCTGCTTTTTACGCAAACATAACGGCTTGGTAGGCGATGTCTTCCGCGAGGAGCATATGGACCGTCTACAGGGGCATGTGGGGTTAGCCCATTGCCGTTATCCAACGGCAGGCTCTGCAAGTTCGTCTGAGGCACAGCCGTTGTACGTTAATTCGCCCTATGGCATAGCTTTAGCGCATAACGGTAATTTGACCAATACCGAAGAGCTTAAGAAGGATCTGTTCACAGAGAACCTACGGCATCTGAATACCAATAGTGACTCTGAGGTGCTGCTTAATGTGCTGGCGAATGAGCTGAGCACTATGCATGCGCTGGATCCGTCGCCTTCAGAACTTTTCAAAGCGGTCAGCGCGGTGCATGAGCGTTGTCGCGGTGCCTATGCGGTGGTAGCCATGGTGATCGGCTCCGGAATCCTTGGCTTTCGAGATCCTTACGGTATTCGGCCATTGGTATATGGCTCACGGACTACGGCCTTGGGCACCGATTACATGATCGCCTCGGAATCTGTTGCACTGGATATTCTGGGATTCACACGGATCGCTGACGTTGCGCCTGGTGAGGCGATTTTTATCAGTAACAGCGGTGAGATTCATAAGCATCGATGTGTTGCCGATACACGTCTTGTGCCCTGCATTTTCGAGCACGTTTACTTTGCTCGACCGGATTCAATTATTGACGATATTTCGGTTTATAAGAGCCGGCTGCGGATGGGTGAGCGCCTAGCCCGAAGGGTATTGGCGCAATACAGTCAAAACGACCATGACATTGATGTGGTGATCCCCATACCGGACACAGGGCGCACGGCAGCCTTGCCCTTGGCCCATGAATTAGGAACCAAGTACCGCGAGGGCTTCGTGAAGAACCGCTACATTGGTCGAACGTTCATCATGCCCGGGCAGAAACAAAGGCAAAAATCGGTACGGCAAAAGCTCAATGTTGTAGACCTTGAGTTTAAGGGCAAAAATGTTTTGCTGGTGGACGACTCCATTGTGCGCGGCACGACCATTCAGCAAATCATTCAAATGGCTCGCGAAGCGGGTGCGCGGAGGGTGTATATGGCTTCGGCGGCTCCGGCATTGCGGTATCAGAACGTATATGGCATCGATATGCCCGCGCGGGAAGAGTTTGTTGCCCACGAGCGCAGCGATGAGCAAGTTGCCCAATACATTGGCGCAGATTGGTTGCTGTATCAGAGTATTGATGACTTGAAAGCAAGCACCCATGAGGGCAACCCGCATGTGCACGATTTTGAGTGCTCGGCCTTTGATGGCAAATATGTGACCGGTGATATTGATGAGGCCTACTTGGCGCGCGTATCTGCGGCGCGTAATGACTTTTCCAAATTACAACGCGAGCTTGATTTGCAATTTCAAAACAGCCGCCAAACCAACGAAAACCGTACAGTCGAAACTGCTGGGGACATACTCGACTTGCATAACCATGGCTGAAGTATCGATGGACGCTAATACCTGATGTCTGGTCGACGCCCAACGCCTTGCGTCGGCATTTGTTCAACCACCTATGGTGACTTGGTCTGCCGCGGCTGTAAGCGCTTTGCTCACGAAATTGTGCAGTGGAATGGTTACGATGAAGACCAGCAGCTGCGGGTATGGCAGCGCCTTAAATCTCTGCGAGACGAGGTCTTAGGGCAAATTGTCAGATGCTCTGAGCCCCAGCGTTATGCAGATTATTGCCAGAATGCCGAGCTTTCCAATAAGCAAAGCAGTGACGATATTTACGCTGTCATCGTGCATCTCGCTCAGAACACTCGTTTCCTAGAGGCTGCTGGATTAGCATTTAACGATGATTGGCGTCCGCAACAGCTCACCACTGAAACGGATTCCTTAGCAGTACTGCAACTGCTGGATGCCGAAAGTTATGTCCGCGCTCAGGCCCACTATGAACGTAATTTTAAGGTCACGGTCTAATGTCCGCGGTCGTTGATCCGGTGCTTGAATTTCTGCATGCGCCGACGCCTACTGGTTGGCAGCAGGCGGCACTGGAGCATCTGCCGGAGTTATTAATTGATCATGCTAATTGCGAAAAGAAAGCGGCAAGCAATGCGATCAGTCTGATTTACCGATATGTAGAGCATCCGTATTTATTGCAAAAGATGTCTCGGCTTGCGCGCGAGGAACTGCGTCACTTTGAACAAGTGGTGGATGTAATGACTGACCAGGGGGTCGATTACATTCAGCTTAGCCCGTCGCGTTATGCTGCAGGATTGCATCGACTCATCAGCAAGCAAGAGCCGCAGCGGCTGATTGATTCGCTGATATGCGGGGCCGTTGTGGAAGCCCGATCCTGTGAGCGTTTTGCAGTTCTTATACCGGTGCTGCCGGATGGGATTGGTCAGCTCTATCAAAGCCTATTGAAGTCCGAGGCGCGACATTTTCAGGACTATTTGACCTTAGCCGAGGGATTCGCCCAGTCGCTTCCTCAGGACATTGATATCCTGCAGCGCGTTGAGATGTTTCTACAGGCTGATGCTGAACTCATAAGTACAGAGGATACGGAATTCAGGTTCCATAGTGGCGTGCCAAGCTAAAACACTGTAGTTCAAATTGCGTTGTTTGCTGGCGGCACAACCACCCGCAACGCTCCCAAGCACCTAAGACGATACGCTGGCGCTGTTCGCTTATATTATCCAGCTCGGGCCTGTGGGTGTGTCCGTGAATCAGTGTCTGTGCAGAATACTCGGACATGGTACGAGCGATGGCGGTGCTGTTGGCGTCCATTATGGATTCTGCCTTGTTGGCGTTTTCCTGCTGACTACGTCGTCGCAGGTCTGCGCCAAAGGCCCGGCGTTCGGCCAGGCTCTGGGCTAAGAATTCATGTTGCCATTGATCGCCGCGTAATTGTTTACGAAGGGTTTGGTATTCCGTGTCATCCGTGCACAGCAGGTCGCCGTGACAGAGCAACAGGTCAGCGTCTGGCTGATACATATCCTCGATAAGGCGAACGCCCGTGCGTTCGGCAAAGGGCTCTTTAAATAAGAAGTCTCGGTTACCATGCATTAGGAACACTGAGCATTGGGCAGTTGTTCGCGTTAGCGAATCCATAAGCGCGCTGGCGAGGGGACCGTCGTCATCGTCGCCTATCCACATTTCGACCAAGTCGCCAAGAATATAAATTTCGTCCACAACGCTAGCTTCAACCGCGAGACATTCGTCAAAGCGCAAAAACTGCGGGCTGCTTGGGTCATCCAGATGCAGGTCAGAAATAAACAGGCGATGCATGATTATGTTTCGGCCTAGTCGTAGGACCAGTCGATGCCGAGATTCGCCGCCGCCGCCTGCATGGTGTTCTGCAGTAACGCCACGCGAGTCATTGGTCCAACGCCACCCGGCACCGGGGTAATCCAGCCCGCAACTTCTTTCACCGCCTCGAACTGGACGTCACCATAGAGCTTGTTGTTGTCTCCGCGAGTAATGCCGATATCGATTACCGTCGCACCGGGCTTGACCCACTCAACAGGCACAAGTCCTGGTTTTCCCACAGCACTGATCAACAGATCAGCATGACGAGCTCGGGCGCCCGTATCCTTAGTAAACTTGTGAGCCGTAGTGACGGTGCTGCCTGCCAGCAATAATTCCAATCCCATAGGGCGACCCACATGGTTCGAGGCGCCTATGATCACAGCGTCTGTATTCTTGAAATCAGTACCAATGTGCTCCAGTAGCTGCATCACACCCTTAGGCGTGCAGCTGCGTAGCTCTGGACGGCGCAGGGCGAGGCGCCCGATGTTATAGGCGTGGAATCCATCCACATCCTTACTGGGCTTGATGCGGTCAATGATGCGATCTTCATCAATATGCGCGGGCAGGGGTGTTTGTACCAAAATACCGTCAATAAGTTCATCCTCGTTGAGTTGGTCGATATGATTCTCAAGGGTCGATTGGGGAGTATTCTCAGGTAAGTGAAGGGCAGTGGAGTGAACGCCGACTTGTTCACAGTCCCGGCGTTTGCCTTTGACGTAGACCTCGGACGCGGGATCATTACCGACCAGAATCACAGCCAGCCCAGGCTGACGATGGCCCAGAGCCTGCCACTCAGCGACTACTTTGGTCAGCTCAGCACGAATTGATTTGGCGATAGCATTGCCATCAATAATTTGTGCAGCCATGGAGGATCCTCAAAAAACGCTAGTTTAACTCCGCGCTGGCGGAATCACTAACCCAACAGCAGGGCATGGGTAAGTTATAAAAATTGATCGACAGTGTTTGACCATACAAAGGCACGTCAGTATCATCGCGGGCCTTCGCAGACTGTTGTATTCGCAACAGTTTCGAATGTCGGGGTATAGCGCAGTCTGGTAGCGCGCCTGCTTTGGGAGCAGGATGTCGGGAGTTCGAATCTCTCTACCCCGACCACTTAATTTTCTTGTGTACAAAGACTCATTTTCGACCTCAGGTAGGGGTAGCAAATGAGGCGCAACCTGCTTAGCCCCCTTTATAACTTCGCCGAACAGCAAATTACATGGTGTGATGGCCTGCTAGCCGAGCTACCACCCGTCGCGGCGAGTTTTTCGTGTCGGCAAATTTGGCAACATCCTCGGCTACCCGTCGTTTGCCCTCGGAAGAATTGTAAAATTTATGCCGTAGGTCATCTTCGTTAGCAAAGCAGCAGAGGGCTAGGCCGTTCCAGTCGGCGCCGGAAAATCTGTGTATAACTGCAAGCTGATAGTAGTGCGTCATGGCGGTATGTACCTCGAGAGCAATGGGGGCATGCTGTTCGCGCCAATGCCTGTCCGCCGCCTCGGCACCAATTTCCGCATTTGCCACCATCGGAAAGATACCCACGCTCGCCGGCAGCATATCTTGTTCCAGGAGGCTCAGGGGCTGGTTTAGTACGGCGCGCTCGTTTACTAGATACAAACCCACATCTGTTCGTTGCTTGAGAGCCATGAGAGTTGCAGAAGTGCCGAGAACAAGCGCTGCAAAGGGAAGGTGTTCAGTCTTCTCGGTGGAGGCCTCGAACATCAAGCTTTGGCTTAAATTTGCCACTTTTTCTGCTTCTGCTTTATCTGCAAAAGCTGCCGCTATTTTGAGTGTGGACATATAAATTCTCCTTAGCCTGTTTTGTCGCCTGGCGCGCGAATCACATAACGTGGTTTGTCTGCGCGCAACCTGACCCAACTTTTACCACTCTCTGTTTCTGCCATAAGCTCCATCACATCCTTAGCGAGATCGGCAGGGGTCATAAATTGCGCATCTTTGGTCTTTTGCGCGTGAGGTATAATGTCGGTATCCACAGCGCCAGGGCATAGGGCATGAATAGTAATGCATCGTCTTGCTAGGTCTGGCGCGAGACTGCGCACCAAGCCGACTACTGCGTGCTTGCTCATTGCGTAAAGCGGATCAATCGCATAAGGGGTTAAGCCGGCGAGAGATGCGGTCGCAACGATGGCTGCGCCAGGTGCCAAAAGCGGCAAGAGCGTTTGCAAGCCAAACACCACCCCATCTACATTGACGCTCATCATGCGCCGGTAGCGCTCGAGGGTTGCAGCTTCTAATTGATATTCAGATAACGGTACGTTTGGCGGTGCGATTTGAATGCCTGCGTTTAGGTGGATGCGCGTTGGCGCTCCGAGATCTGCTTGCTCAGAGTCGAGGTAGTCAACTAATTGCTGCCACTGTGTGAGATCACCAACATCACAACTCCGGTACAATGCACCCGTTTCTTCAGCTAACGCTGAACCTTTTGTCTGATCGACATCTACGGCAAGTACATTTGCGCCCGACTTTCTCGCAGCTCTGACAACTGCTGCGCCGATACCCGATGCGGCCCCTGTGACAATCCAAAATTCAGGTTTGATATTTGCGCTCATATATAGACCTCCCCGATGCCTAGTATTTGAGAAAAACTCCCCAACGCCGCGTTGTCGGTAAAGCGAGCCGCGTTCCGTCGAGTAGCCTTTGGGTCAAAACGTGCTTATCAGGAATAACACAAAGTGGCTCTGATTTGGCATCAATTTACGCCAATCTGGGCCAAGCCGGCCGTTGCAGCCTTTCATAAGTGGCCTTGATTCTGGGTCGAAGTCATCTCGCTGACGCGGCACACAGCGGTTAGTTTCCGAAACAAATTTTCGCGCATAGGCTTGAACTGACCAATAGTCAGTTGTATAAATGACTAATCGTCATTTATGATCCGTGAACGGCTGCTTGGCCCGTAACCGAGCAACCGCAAAGATGGTTGGAGATCGGTGTGAATCCAGTTGTTGCTATTAATCGCAGGGCCAGAAGCGCGGAACAAAAAGCGCTGCGGCGGCAAGCAGTACTGGATGCTGCTGAAACATACTTCTTGGAGGTGGGCTACGAGGCATTTTCTATGACTCAACTCGCCAGGAAGGCAGGGGTGGTTAAAGGCACTCTCTATCTTTACTTCAAAACTAGGGAAGAGCTTTTTCTTACCCTTTATGAGCAAAGCCTGATTCGATGGAGCGAGGTTTTCATCGGTTCTCTAACAGATTTGATGCCCAGCAAGGCATACGCGCAGGTGCTCTACAAGACAGCGTCTGCCGATGGCATCT
This sequence comes from Gammaproteobacteria bacterium, assembly GCA_002684495.1. Classification (GTDB taxonomy): domain Bacteria; phylum Pseudomonadota; class Gammaproteobacteria; order Pseudomonadales; family Azotimanducaceae; genus UBA4421. Next base: position 45,864 of record NYVG01000016.1, read on the forward strand.
TCTTGCCCTTACTCATCAGGCTCGAACATGTTATCGAACACAATGTTGCGATTCCTAGGCTAATCAATTCCAAGCGCGTGTTCATCAGTCAGGTTGAGGTTGTCGCGGAACACACTTCGACTGCCCTCAAACTGAGTAAAGCGCAAGCGCGGGAGATTGTAAAAACAATGGGCGTCCTGCTCATTGGTGCGACCCGTGCTGATCAAGGCCCATCTCTAGATAAAGAGGAACTGCCGCGGGATGTTCAGGACCTTATTGTCAGTTTTTCGTCTGAACCGCTCTTCGTTAAGAATGCTGTCCGCATTATAGAGGGCATCCGCGCAGAGACCGCACCCAAGATCTAAATAAATTAAACACTCAGGCAAACCCTTAAGTAGAAAGAACGCTGACTGACCCGGGAGAGAAACGATGAGCACAGTGAAACACGACAACGTCACAGAATTAAGTACCCAGAACCTGGGGGCATTAGTCGAATTGCAGAGGAATAAGTTCCGTGCGGAGGGGGAGGTCACCTATGCAACCCGCATAGACCGCCTGAAGCGGCTCAAGGCACTGATTGTTGAAAACAAGAAAGAGTTTGCGACTACAACGAAGCGCGAATTCAACGGTGCGCGATCCTACGAATTCAGCTTGTTTTCAGAGTTCGCGTCAAAGGTTGAGGCAATCGACTATTCGATAAAGCACCTAAAAGGATGGATGAAGCCTGAAACCCGAAAAACCAACAAACCAATGAACTTTTTAGGCGGGAAAAGCCAGGTTCGCTATTTTCCAAAGGGTGTGGTGGGCATCATTTCCCCCTGGAATCTACCTTTCGGTCTTACGGTTGCGCCTTTGACCAGTGCTCTGGCTGCGGGTAATCGCGCGATACTGAAGCCTTCAGAGTACGTCCCTGAAACGGCCGCATTGTTTGCTGAAGTAGTGCCTGAATACTTTTCGCAAGATGAGGTCGCGGTCGTAACGGGTGGCTCAGATATCAGTCAAAAGTTTGCGCAGCTGCCTTTTGATCATCTTCTGTTTACTGGATCTACTCATGTCGGTGCGCAAGTCATGCAAGCGGCAGCCAAGAACCTAGTTCCGGTTACGCTAGAACTTGGCGGGAAATCACCAGTGGTCATTGGTCGAAGTGCAAAGCTTGATCTTGCTGGGACCCGTTTGACCTTCGGCAAGCTGTTAAATGGGGGGCAACTATGTCTATCGCCAGATTATCTCCTGGTGCCCAACGAGCTTGAAGAGTTGCTTATTGCGCGGGTCATTGACGAGGCACAGGCAATGTATCCGAATATCACGGAAAACAGTGATTACGCCGGTATTTTTAACGAAAAGCACTTTGCTAGGTTACAAAGCTATATTGATGACGCTGTTGCAAAGGGTGCGAAGCTCACTATTGTCGGTGCTGAAAATACTCGGGCGTCTGCAGATAATCGCCGTATGCCTCTGCATATCCTCCAGAATGTAACTGAGGATATGCAAGTCATGCATGAAGAGATTTTTGGTCCAATTCTCCCTGTGCTGTCCTACGCGGACATTACTGAAGTGCCGGATATAATTGAACCCCGCCGCAACCCACTTGCCATGTACTATTTCGGTAACGATAAAGGTGAGCAGGATTACTTACTCAGTCACGTACAAAGTGGTGGTGTCTGTATCAACGATATTACTTTGCACTACGTGCAGGAAGATTTGCCATTCGGCGGCTTCGGTGCTTCTGGCATGGGCGCGTATCACGGCCCTGAAGGGTTTAGAAATATGAGCCACTCGCGCGCGATTTACAGCCAAACCATGATCGATGTGTTGCCTATCATTGGTGCCCGGCCACCCTTTGGTGAAAAGTTCCGAAATCGAATACGTAAGGCACTTGGCCCAATTTGATATTCCAACCAAAGCTTGGGGTGATCGAGCGGTTATTAACCAGGTGAAATTTCTCGCTCTGATCACAGGTCCTTATTGTGCGACTCACAGTGCGGCCACTTTGGCCTGGTCGGTAATCCGGTTGTCGTGGCTTTAGTGTAGCGATGCGCAAACCGCGGATAGCGTTCCTGTGCTCGCCGGCTCGGCTTACATGTAGCCAGGGCGACGCAGTTCCGGCGCGAGCCCACTACCCATCATGTCGATAAAATTTTCGGCGTAGAACCCATCAAGTGTCGCTTGCGGAAGACCATTTAGGGTCTCGCCAAAACGTTTGAGTGGGTTTCTGCCGCCTTCCACGTGAGGAAAGTCAGTGGAGAAAAGACACATATCTTCATGGGAGTTGCTAATAATCCAGCCTGTGTCTTCATGAGGGTAAGGGGTTACCCGCAGTTGACGTTGCGCGATCTCCGATGGCTTGGCAGAAAGGTTCTGCAGTCGTTCTTCATTCTTGCGAAAGGCGTGCGCTGCTGAGTCCAGATTGCGTAGCCACCCTGGTAGCCAAGATGCTCCGAGTTCTATGACGCCCCATTTCAACTTTGGAAACTTATCGAAAATTCCATCAATGATCAGAGTTGCGATCGTCTGTTGAACTGACGTGGAGATAGGCAGATAAGTCACGGAGGTAAAGTTGGCATCGCCACCGTGAAAGTCTGGGACGGCGGGCAGGCCATTGTTTTTGTATGTTGGGTTCAGTTTCTCTTCGCCCCCGACATGAAACAAGATAGGCAGGCCGGCTTCTTCTGCCATAGCCCAAACAGGGAAAAGACTCTTGTGGCTCGGACTATGATTTTGCGGGCACCACGATGGCACCATGAGCGCTTTGGCGCCCATTGCGATCGCTTGTTTGGCGGTCTCTTTGGCAAGGTCGAAGTCTTCTAGGGGAATATAGGCGGTAGCGAGCAGCCTTTTATCCACCGAGCAAAAATCCGTCATCATTCGGTTGTGTGCGGTCGCGGCCCCATAGCAAAGGTCTTTATCGCCTAACTGGTCGAAGCCAAAATTGCCGAGGCAGAATGTTGTGAAAACAAGTTGGCTGGCAACACCGATGTGATCCACTGCGGCAGGCCTGTCTTCCCGTAGAAACGCGCCATGTGCGTCGTAGTTCTTGCGCAACATGATGTTTTCGGCAGCATTAGCGCGGAATTCGTCGTCTTGCTGGCGCTTTTGCGCGTCCTCTATCGCTAACCGATTACCAACGCGAACGCCCAGATTCGGATGGGCCAGAAAGCGCTGCAGCAGCGTTTTTTCAAAATACGGATTTAAGCAATCAGACATCTCCATGAGATGGCTGTCTGCATCGTGAATGAGACGATCTTCAACATAAGGCATCGAATTAGCTCCCCATCTTGCTAGCACTAATGCAACATAGCATCGCACAAGTTGAGCAAAAAAGACGAACTCTCCGAATGCCCGAAAGCGCGGTTGCAGCTGGGTCTCGGAATGACCACTTGCGGGTTGTAATCTTTGTTCAATTTTTATGGAATATTTTCACTCTTTCAAAAACTTATTTGGGGATAAATCTATGGCTGGTTTTTGCAGAATCGTGGTCGTTTTTGCTGTCGTATTTGGCTTGCCGGTTAGTGCTCACGACGATTGGAAGGCCACAGAATACTCCCACGTAGCGGCTCACGAGCCCACACCCTTGCCTGATCGAGTGGTGCTGACCTGGGAGGACGATCCTGCTACGACTCAATCCGTCACCTGGCGTACCGATACGTCAACCAAAAAAGGGCTTGCACACTTAGCTGTTGCAAATTCCAACGGCAGGGCACTAAAGCCAGAAGTTTTCGAGGCTAAGACAGAATTTTTTAAGAGCGATATTAACGAGGCGAATTACCACAGTGTGACGTTCAGAAACTTGCAGCCAGATACGCTCTACACCTATCGGGTTGGCGATGGCGTTAATTGGACGGAGTACTACCATTTCAGAACCGCGAGCGATCGAGCCATGCCGTTTAGCTTTATCTATTTTGGTGATGCTCAAAATGAGGTTAGAACTCACTGGTCGCGTGTTTTTCGGGAAGCGTTTCGGGATGCTCCCAGAGCCGCATTTACCCTTCATGCAGGCGATCTAGTAGATAACAATGATTGGGATTCTGAGTGGGGCGATTGGCATCAAGGGCCTGACTGGGTTAATGGCACTATTCCTGTCATCGCAACACCCGGCAATCACGAATACCGTCGTATCGACCAAGGCTCTAGGTCCGAGCGCTTTTGGGCAACGAATGATGGCAAGGTGATCGAAGTAGATATGACGTCGTTTGAAATCGGATCAAGCGACGGTGGTAAGTCGTTTGAGCTGTCATTCGTTGGGCCAGACGGTACCAGCACTTACCTTGAGATTAACGATGGCGGCAACATTGTCGTCGTAGACGATGCTTTGGAGTCTATAACTGGGTTCAAAAAAGAGCAGCTGCTGGGTTCCAGTTTTTATGCGGCGCCGCTTTATGACCGGCAACGAGATCCAGGAGTTCCCGCAGTCACGACCCATTGGCGCCCGCAGTTCGCTTTTCCGATTCAGGATGTGCCAGACGAGGCATTTAAAGAGACGGTTTATTTCATCGACTATCAGGGTGTTCGCTTCATTTCACTGGACTCTAATAAAGCCCCGGAGTTACAGGTGCCCTGGTTTAGAAAGGCGCTGGAAAATAATCCAAATAGATGGACGATCGTAACGTTCCACCACCCGGTTTTTTCGCCCGGATCGGATCGTGACAATCCAAAAATCCGAGAGCTTTGGAAGCCGCTTATAGATGAGTTTAAAGTCGACTTGGTTCTCAGCGGACATGACCATACTTATGCTCGTACGGGTCAGGTAGACACTAGTAGCCTGACAAATATTCCCAGCGGGTATCAGCAGGCCTATGATCCGGAAATAGGAACGGTCTATGTCGTGTCGGTGAGTGGTCCGAAAATGTATGGCATAACCAAGGGTAACTATGCGAAGAGAGTTGCTGAAAACACCCAGCTGTATCAGATAATCCATGTAGATGACAAAAATCTAGAGTACAGAGCTTACGAGGCCACGGGCGAACTCTACGACACCTTTACCCTGCAAAAGCGTAAGGGGATGCCTAATCTGTTGCTTGAGGCGCTGCCGACAGAGAAGCGAGATTAATCAAATTTAGGCGTGCGCGGTGGTTTCTGTTGCGCATTCCTAACTGTGCATAGGGCGCTGTGCTCTATTTATTCCGGCAGCGCGAGCGTAACGATCTCCATTAGTTCGTCCTGTCTGCCCACGGCTACAGCGATATACTGTTTGTTGCCGTCTAGGTAAGTCATAGGGCTACCTGTTGGGCGGCCATCCAAGGGGACGGAGCGCAACAGGGTGCCGTCACTCTTGTTAAAAAAGTTGAGGGTTTGCAATGAAGAGTTTTTGTATACCAGTAGGTCGCCGCTAACAATTACAGCTGCATTGCCGATTACGCTGGGGTCTGCTGCTCCTGGTACTTGCCATAAGATTGAACCGCTATTCATATCGTATGCAGTGATTGCAGAGCCGGTGCCCGGGTAGGGTGAGCCTGTTGTTGGGCCGAAGAATAGTTCGGGCCGCGCATAATAAAAGTTGTCTGCGCCGCCATTTTCCAGTCGCACTAAGTGAGTCAGCGGGCCAAAGCCGGCCACGTACAGCACCTGACTTGTTGGATCAAACGCCGCGCCGCCCCAATTTGCACCGCCACCTTCTCCAGGGGTGATGATGAGACCATTGGTCGTGGGCGGTGTATATAGGGGGCCTGTGTCATAGCCTTCGGCACTATAGGGGTCGACCAATGCCTCAACGGAACTACCCTGACGTACAAAAGGCGGGGGCCAGCTGGGAATCGGCTGTGTGGGTGCGGCGCGTTCGCCAGGTACATTAGAGGCGGGCGCAGCCGTTTCGACAATTGGCCAGACTGGCTCACCGCTTATCCGGTCAAAAACGTATAAGAAGCCTTGTTTTGAAACCTGAGCGAGGGCTTTGATGGGCTGTCCTGCAACGACAATATCCATAAGATTAGGGGCGGCCGGAAGGTCATAATCCCAAATGTCGTGATGCACCGTCTGAAAATGCCATTGCCGCTCGCCGGACTGACAATCCAATGCCACCACGCTATTAGCAAATAAGTTGTCGCCAAGCCTTTGGCCGCCGTAATAGTTATTGGTCGGCACACCGGTAGGCAGGTAGACCATACCTAGCGACTCATCGACGCTCATGGGTGGCCACACATTGGTATTGCCGTTTACTTTCCAGCTCTCTTGCTCCCAAGTGTCAACGCCATACTCGCCCTCGCGAGGTACGGTGTGGAAGGTCCATAACAACTTGCCGGTAGCAGGATCGAACCCTCGTATATCGCCAGGTGGGGAGGGCGGTAGTACTTCGCCGTCGTGCACGCTCGAGCCTAGGACAAAAACGCCGTTGCATATGATTCCAGGAGAGCTGTTACCCACCTGGCTTACGATCCCGGCAAAGTCGGGCGCATCGGGTTGGTCGTGGGCATCGGACAATTGTGTGTTTGAAAGGTTGAGGCGCGGGATCTCTTGCAGCAGGTCAACAGTGCCGAAACCGGAATCGCCGAAGTCCGCTCTTGGTTCACCGCTGATCGCATCGAGTGCGATCAGCCGACCGTCGCCAGTGGGCATATGGATGGTCTTGCCCACGGCGCTTTCGTGGTAGGACACACCACGGTGCAAATAACCGTTATTGGGTGGGCGCGCGTAGCGATAGGTCTGCGGATCGTATTGCCACAGTGTTGTACCGCTTGAGGCGTTGATTGCTGCGACCTGACTAAATGATGTGCTGGTATACAGTACGCCGTCGATAAACAATGGGGTGGCTTCAAACGCGGTATTTTGTACCCCTTGAATTTCGTTGTCCGGCGAGCGCCACCGCCAAGCGACCTCAATGTCGGCGACGTTTTCTGTACTAATTTGATCGAGTGGGGAATATTTCATGCTGGCGTTGTTGCCCGCATAAATCGGCCACTGGCCTTGAGTGGTGCCCTCCGCCACAACGTCTCTGCCATTGGTGACAGTAACCCTTGTCTGAATGGGTGCCGATCTGAAGGCGCCGTCGGAGACAGTTAACTCAAGCACATAGTCGCCCGGCGTGTCCGCGGTGAAATTAGCGGTTTTGCCGAGACCGGAAATAACTGCCTCGCTTGTGCTCGGCTTGCTGAGTAGACGCCAGTGATAGGTCAGTGGTTGCCCTTCGGCATCTTGGCTCTGTGCTGCCAGTACGCTGACCTTGGAACCGATCGCAACGTTTTGATTTGGTGTAATTGACGTCGTTGGAGCGGAACCGTTAGCTGTGCTGCTGGGTTGCGGCTCCAAGGCATCGAACACATGGTTCAAAAATACTTCATTAGAGAAGTTTTCAGGCTCTTTGGTGTCGTGGTAGTTACCTTCGCTGCGAACCGTACTGCCGTCACCGCGGCGCTCGTAACGGCTGAATCGCAGCACTACTAAATCTTGTTCTGGGTAGATTGCGATTAACTGTCCCATCACCCCTAGTGCTGCGTAGCCGCCGTTTGCAGCAGGCCACCAGTAATAGCCGTAGATGCCGAAGCGCGCGGGTTGGGTGCTGTGGTTAACCCAGTCCGCACTTAGCACTTGTTTGCTGCGCCATAGTCCTTGTCGGGCATAGAGTAGGCCAAATCGCGCAAAATCCCGCGGGCTTGCATCAAGGCAGCAATAACTCAGTACCTGATCGGATTGGTCAGTCCACCATTCAGTAGCGATGCCAATCTCGTTGGCGATGCCGTTATTCCAATACTCTGCGGCAGATTGCCCTGTTGCCTGACGCACTAACTCTCCGGCGAGCATGACATCGGCGTTGGAGTAGATGTAGACCTGCTCACCCGGGCTGCCGACTAAGGATCGTGATAAAGATAGCTGTAGTTGATCCTCGGCGGCATACAGGTCACCGCCATCGGGAATGCCGTCGCCGTCCTCGTCCCCCAATATCGCAAGCCCAGTTTTTACCGTTAATAGATGATCAACGGTGATCGCAGACCTTGGCGTATCTGCCCACGGCGCGAAATAGTTTCCTAATGGCTCCTCCAAACCTTTGATATCGCCTGACTCTAGCGCTGCACCGACCAGTGCGCTGGTGACGCTTTTGGCCACGGACCAGCTGGTGACTATGCTCGACGAGTCTCGGTCTTCAGCGTAGCGCTCGGCCACAATAGCGCCATTCTTAACGATCAACACCGCGCCAGTATCGTTTCCCTCAGCGAAGGCATAGTCGAGAGCGTCTTGAATTGCGTCCGGGCACATACCGGACGTTTCCGGCGTAGCCGTTTGCCAGCTATCACTGGGCCAGGCAGTGGTCTCTGCGTTACTTACAGATTTTGAGCATGCAGCATTGGCTGCAGTTGCAGTGTTTGTAGTTGGATTAGTGGCTCCGGCTGCTGGGCTAGGACTGGAACTTCCGCCGGAACCGCCACCGCACCCTACAAGTAAAAGTATTAAAAAAAGTATTCTTGGCATCATTCGGCGCTCTTTACCACATCGGTAATGGCCCGATGTATGGCCGGTGCCGTATCAGGGCCTAATGATACGATTTCGCCGTAGGTTTCATCCTCCTCGCCGTAAATCCATGGGGCAGCGTTGTCCCACTCACTTTTCGGGATGATGTAGCCGATCGCGTCATTTGCTAGATTCACCATTAAATTGACTTGGCCGGGTAGTTGACTGCGTAAGTTTGGAACTTCTTGGGCGGGCATTGTGTAGTCCGCACCCTCAGGGTTTTCGATGCCGCCTACGGCAATTTCTGGATATAGTTCCCCCGGGATAGCAGTAATCGTTGCATTGCCTAATTGAATAAATGCGACTTCGCTTAAGTAGCGAACAAAGGGTGGGGTTAAGTGTAATTTAGGATCGCTGTCCACAACCCCCATCAACGTGGCGAGAGATAGCATGAAGTTATCGATGCCCAGTTCAATTTCACGAGCTCGAACGCTCAACTGAGGTGTTGGTGAGGGCGTGAAACCGCCTTGGTTGGCAGCATTGATTACGCTACGGGCCAAACTATGCCCAAACGCCTGCGCTTTTTCGTGCCCCGCAGAAGTAATGTCTTGTTGTAAAAATACATCGTATATCGGATCGCTGGGGCCGGAGGTCATTAAGCCGCCAATGTTGCCCGTTAGCCACAGGGTAGTACCGCCAAGGCCGGGCATACGTAATTCTTCATCGTAGTAAATGCCCTGGCTGATGCCGCGTCTTAGATATCCAGCGATATCCGAGGTTAGAAGCAAGTTTTTATCCCAGGCAAGTTCTACGTGAATGCCAAAGTTGACCAACGTGCCGATGACCGATTGATCTGGGCGGCGAAACAGCAGTGCGCGAATATCCTCGTCGATAACAATGGGTTTGCGTTTGTCTTTGATCGGGGTGCGCGGGTCGGTGCTAATCCGCGCGAAAGACATTTCCGCAGCCTCCAGGTTGCCGATTGCAGATTCCACGGCTACAAGGATTGAACGCTTTAACTCCAGCATGTAGTCGGTGTCTATACCGCTGCTAAATAGCCCTGGACCCCATAAACCCTGAGTATCTGGACCCTCATGATTGTGGGTGGCATGAACCATCAAATAGTCGATGCCCCATGCGGTGGGTACTGATTGACGAACGTCGAGTACGAATTTTCGCATCAAGCCGATGGTGTCGAGAGCGACGATGGCGATACGGCTGTCGCCGTCATCTATGACGACAGCAACGGCCATCAGGTCGTCTTTTACCCCTTGGGCTGCACGGCTCTTTTGGAAACCGGCGATCCACACTGGGTCGAATGTGCCGTTGCCGTTGCCGTCGGTCCAAGTGTCTATGTCAGGATCGAATTGGGCGTCATTGTTGACATCCACCCACTCATCAATAACTTGAGGGGTGATGGAAAGCTGGGCAAACCCCACCCGCAAATTTTCTGCATGCACTTCTGCAGAAATTAATAACACGTGGATGCAGGCTATAAGTCCCCAGAAACCGTTAGATAGATTACCCAACATGTTACCCCCCCAGATGATCTGCAAAAATCGTATCAGTCGGATTAGCAATATAGTGATGTGAATATGTACAAGAAACAATCCCTACATAAAGTCGCTGGGACACATGAGTTTGCTTAGTAAGGAAGGCTTAACGCGACTCTTGTACGTGCTTTTAGTGTCGCGCCAACACTCATCACCGTGGCGTAAATAGCAAGATAATTTGCGTTGAACTCAGTTGTAGATGGTATACATTCGGACTCTTGCCGTTGCGGAGAGAGACATGTTAGTAGCAGATATAGAAGCGATGCAGGATGAATTGAAAGCCTGGCGCAGAGATATTCACGCCCACCCAGAGCTTGGATTTGAAGAAAACAGAACAGCGGACTTTGTTGCTCAGAAACTCGAGGAGTTTGGTGTGCAAGTGCATCGTGGCGTTGGCAAGACCGGTCTCGTTGGCGTGCTGCGTGAAGGTAACGAAACCCGCTCAATTGGTCTGCGCGCGGATATGGATGCACTACCGATCCTAGAACAAAACAACTTTGCTCATTGTTCTACCCATGCAGGCACTATGCATGCCTGTGGGCATGACGGTCATACGGTGATGTTGTTGGCGGCTGCCAAATATTTAGCCGCCAGCCGGGATTTTCGTGGTCAGGTGAACTTTATTTTCCAGCCGGCCGAAGAGGGCCTCGGGGGGGCATTGGCCATGATTGCAGACGGTCTTTTCGAGCGTTTTCCGTGCGACCGAATTTACGCCATGCACAACGGTCCGGGGCTACCGGTAGGAAAATTTGCAGCGGTACCGGGGGTGCGTACCGCTGCTGGTGCGTTTTTTGACGTGGATATTCAGGGCAAGGGTGGTCATGGCGCTTATCCCCATCTCGCCATCGACCCGATACCCATAACCGCGACACTGGTCAGTGCACTGCAGACCGTTGTGTCCAGAATGATCTCGCCGAATGACAGCGCGGTTTTTTCCATTACCAAGGTGCATGCTGGTGATGCCTACAACGTAATACCGGATTCAGCTCGTTTGTCAGGCACGGTGCGTACCTTCTCGATGGAACTCATGGAAAAAATTGAGGCCAGAGTAAATGCGTTAGCCACTAGTATTTGCGAGGCCAATGGCGCCAGTGCCGAGCTGTCTTTTAGAGTGTTATTTCACCCGGTAATGAATGAGGCTGGTGCAACCACCTTTGCTGGTGACGTATGCAGTGGTCTGGTCGGCGATGCTAATGTCGTTCGTCGCGGTGCACCGGGAACCGGCTCAGAAGACTTTTCCTTTATGACTGAAAAGGTCCCAGGCTGTTACGTCATCATTGGCAATGGCGAAACCAGCAGTTCGCTGCACAACCCGAACTACGACTTTAATGATGATGCTCTTGTCTATGGTGGTAGCTTCTTTGCGCGGGTTGTGGAGCAGGAATTAGCAGCCGGATAACAATTTTGTCCTCATAGTGTAAGCGTCGCTGAACCGCTTGAGGTAAGATGCGCGCGCCGAAGCTTTCTACGTTTCGTGACTGCGCCCATAGCACAACTGGATAGTGCAACAGCCTTCTAAGCTGTAGGTTCCAGGTTCGAGTCCTGGTGGGCGCGCCATNCGATACCCTGATNCAATCNANANCNTGTCAAAGAGGNGCGGGCNNNTACNAAANATCTAGCGCANTGNNCNCNGCNACNCTATAATCGCGCGCCTGTGGTGGGCGTAGCTCAGTTGGTAGAGCTCCGGATTGTGATTCCGGCGGTCGCGGGTTCAAACCCCGTCGTCCACCCCAGTTTAATCTACTGATGTAGAAAATTTTCCGGAAAGCCTCTCGGTTTATAATCGATCAATCTGCGCTCTTTCAGCTGAAATTTTTAAAAACTTCCTCAACGTTTGGCTGCGAGAATCAGGCTAGGGTCCCATTTTCTTCGTTCGCGCTACTTTGGTAGTCGGTACGCCGTTTTATCTTGGTGCTGGTTACCGGCGCAATGCCCTATTTAATTCCATTGTGCATGCGCCTTTGTGTAACAGGCTTCGTCGGCTATTGATATTATCAATGGCTGCACTCCAGCCATGTCCATTACGATAGTGACTGATTGAAAGCGTGAGTGCCTAGGCTGGGCACCTAGCTCTAAGCTTTACAGTGCGGCTTAAAAAGGGGGAGTTTGATGTCACAAGATGCTTTAGCGGCGAAAACTGGAGCACAGCGCCTTGCGGGCAAGGTGGCCGTTGTAATTGGTGCGGGGCAATCCGCGGGTTCTGGGCCGGAAGATGAAACCATAGGCAATGGTCGGGCTGTTGCTATGCTTTTTGCCCGTGAGGGTGCGCAAGTGTTGGCTGTCGATCGTGACCCGGTCTCTTTGCAGGAAACTCGAGACCTGATTACCAGCTCTGGGGGTTCCGTGCAGACATTAGTCGCCGATATCACCGACGAGGAACAGGTGAAAGAAATAGCTCCCGCCTGTCTGGATGCCTTCGGATCCATCGACATCCTGCACAACAATGTCGGCATCGGTACCGGAGATGGCAGTGTTACGCGTCTCGAGCGCGAGGTCTGGGATCAGATATTCAACGTCAACGTCACGGGCATGTATCTGACGTGTAAGCACGTTATACCGGCCTTACGTGCTAACGGTGGGGGTTCTATCGTAAATGTGTCCTCCATTGCCGCGGTGGCTACCACGCCTCTTGCTGCGTATAAAAGCTCCAAAGCGGCTGTAAACGCGCTGACACAGAACCTAGCTGCGGCGAACTTTCGGCATGGAATCCGAGTTAATGCGGTGATGCCAGGGCTTATGGATACGCCAATGGCCATTGGTAGTCACAGTAATGCCTTAGATATTGATCCTGATCGCTTGCGTAGTAAGAGAAACAACTTGGTGCCTCTGGGTCAGCAGCAGGGTACCGGCTGGGACACTGNTTACGCTGCACTGTTCTTGGCTTCGGATGAAGCACGCTTTATCACGGGCGTGCTGCTTGCTGTAGACGGTGGACAAACCGCAAGGGTTGGCTAACGCACCCAGATGTTCAAGCCGAAACGCGACCAGATGCACAAGCGTGCCGGATGTCTGCCAANACGAATATCAANAATTAGAAATGGCTTTTAGCAAACTCGGATATTTGGCTTTTAAGGACAAAATTTCAGACTGAATGGTGGTGGCATAAGAAAAGAGGTGCTCAGCATCTCTAATGGCTTTAGGCTGTGCCGCTCGAGGGACAATAGAGTATTGGAATAGAGTATGCAGATTCTTAAACGAGCCGGTGTGGTCAGTCTGTGGGTGTTGCTGGTATTGGTGACGGCCATAGCAACAGCGGCGATTAAACAGCGCTTTGCCGATGGTCCGAACCGNGTCTTTTCCGGTGGCGCACTGGTGTCCGGAGACCTATATAAAGGTCCAGAGCCGGATTGGCAGTTTGTGAATAAGATCCCAACGATTGAACTGCAACTGCTTGAGCCGGAGCAGTCCCGGCGTATATGGACTGCATCAGTCGATGGCAAAATTTATGTATGGTCCGGCTATATGAATAGCTTGGTCGGAAAACTTTGGAAGAGTTGGCCCTCTCAGGCAGAGCGCGATGGCCGTGCGGTAATCCGTGTTGATGGGGTCAGATACGAGCGCCAGCTCGTGCGGATTGAGAGTGGTGCAGGGCTCGATGAACTCACTGCTCTGATAAACGAAAAGTATTCCTCCCAAGCAACCCCTGAGACCATAGATGCTGGAGATTTATGGATGTTCGAAGCGGCACCCAGATCTGCGCNAGGAGCACGTTAATGAAGAATATATATGCACGAATTGGATTGGTCATTGCCGTTACGGCACTCAGTGTTTTGATAATACCCGGCGTCGATGANGGGNTTGAGCTGTTTTTTCAGTTAGTGGTTTTGGTNGCTTCNTCATAGCATNGNNCGACTGNNGTGTCNGCNTGATNTTATGAACCTNGANCAACTCTTTAGCTTCTGTAGCANCNTTGCAATGCTGGGCTGGTTGGNCTTAGTANTGGCNCCACGTTGGCACGTTGCCCGGGATTGGGCTNCGCCGGTCTGTTTGGGTTAATGGCGTTTTGCTTGTTGNCTGGTGCTGTAGATGACAGATTATTTAATGGTGTCTCAGTCTGGAGCAAACCATTTAAGTTTGCATTGTCGCTGGCTGTGTATTTTGCAACCTTGCTGATTTTCTCCCGCTACCTGCCTATTGGGTACCTTGGAACCAAGTGGGGGCGAATATTAGTGATGTCGCTTGTGTGGGTTTACATTTTATCAAGCGTTGCAGGGGCAGCCCTTTATTCGCTGAGGTGGTCCGACAGAGCAATCGCGACGCCCATCTGCCAGTCTTGCTGAGCCCTTTCGAGCACGTTGTTTAATCTAAAATCCTGAGTGTTTGAAGCGCTGTGTCGGCGCTTAAGGCTGATACCAAATTGGTGACGACCAAGCGCGCTCCTGGTGAATGGGCTGTAAATCTGGGTTGGGCTTAATGCCGAGGCGTATCGCATCCCAGGTAGACCATCGACAACTTGGGTTCTCTAAGACTCGAGCGTAATAAAAGGCTTGCTGATTCGGCTGGTGATCTGGGTCTGTCCAGGCTGCTTGAAGCTCTACTGCGCCTTTGTCGCGGCTAATCGAGCAATTGGCAAGATCTACACTGGCGCCATTGTCGGCGCAGCGGTGGGTTGTCGGATCCGGTTTAATGCCGTCGGAGCAGGCCACATCGAAAACCATTTCCTTGGCTTTACCGTCTTCAACCCAACCTTTGATGATTTGTGCTCTTTGCAGCCACCCGCTATTCGGGTCCCGAGCAGCCCAAAGAAAAAAAGTAGGTGGGTTTGGGCTGGGCGCTTCAAGCGTGCCGCCCATGGGCACGCCATGGGTATAGCTCACAGCGACAGGATCTGCAGTTGTAGCCACATCCTGTGGTAACTCACTGCCGCCGAAAAATCGAACTCTGATGCGCGGACCCGAGGTAGCAAAGGTTTCGCGTCTGCGCATCGATGCAAACAGTGAGGATCTGTTGTTCTCTTCGGCCCACACGCCTGCAAGTCCACCGCTTCCATGAGTTGCCTGTCGAGGAGTGAAGAAGTCGTCCCACGATGATTCTGGGTTTTCGTAGTCCGGGTAAACAGAGCCTCTGGCCACCGGGGTGTTAGTACCTGATGTAAAGAAGTTACTCTCGGTGAACGGAGCCGCAGCCACATGGGTATCGCTGGCGCCAATTGCGCCGAGCTGATAGGGGTTAAAGCCGTCACTATCTTGCATTTGCAGCCCTGTTAAGAGCGCGTCACGATAGTACCCACCTCGAAAATTAGAGATCGGATCTTTGTTATTTTCTCGATCCAAATAATATTGCACGATCTGAAAGTTGGCCCACTCGTCATTGGGTGAAAGCAATGGGTGAGTTTCTGAGGTGCCTTTTTGTTGTGTTATTTCTGCAAGAGGCTCATTACGCATGCGTTTTTCTGCATAGTCTCTATCAATGGGTTGTCCGTCAAAAGTCGTAGTCTGAAAAGCCAGTCCATCGCTTTGATTCATATTGTGCGGTATCGCAAGAGACTCGATGCCCTCTGCGCGGAGTGTCTCCATCCAATCCCATAGGTCCTCTGGATTATCCGAGTCATCTGAACTAAACGGACGTTGCGGTACATCGCTGCCCTGAAAAACAACATTCCTGTGCAAGTGTCTTGACCCAGGAGAGAGGGTGTATTCGTACCCAATGAAGGTGGTGAATGTGCCCGGATTGTTGTGTCGCTCCGCAGCTTCAATGATCCTCTCCCATGTGTATTTCCAGACCCGCTCGCCCATAAATTCAGGTGTTCCGCCGCGCACAAGGTTTCTTGCGTCTCTTATTATTTGACCAATAGATTTCCATTCTTTGCTGTCAGGATCTGGAACCAGCCCGCGCGCGTCCGGGTGGCCGAAAAAAGGAGCTTCGCTATCGAGCTGGGCCGCAAACACACCCAAAAACTTGGCGTGGTCGCTGACCATCAGAAAATCCAACGGTGGGCCGTCTAGGCGTAATTGAGCACCAGAGGGGTGGGGTATTGTCTCGCCCTTCGCATAGCGATAGGCATCCTCTGGAGTGCTCCTAACATTCATATTAAACGCATCGAAAGAGAACAGCGTGTGCACGTGGGTGTCGCCAAAGTAAGCGTTGCGTTCAGGCGTTGCAGCGAAGGCCGGGAGCCAAGTGAACAGAATGATGGCACAGAGGTATAGCCGTGGAAGAAAGACGGGCGTCATAGAGTTATACATCTTCGTTACATCCCTAAATGTTGAAAAACCATGAACTTTGCTTGATTTAAGTATCTCTCACATAGTGACATGGGTGCTATGCACAAGGTCAGACTTCGACTAAGCGCGCGTGTATCCCGATTCTGACTCAAAATTTGGTGAATCGCGATGTAAATAGTATAGCTTCATTCTTTATTCTACAAACTGATAAGTGGTGGTTTGGTGATGGTTGAATTAAGCGCCGCTATAGCTTTTCCGCTATCATTAAATCCTTCGCTACGCGTTATCGTGAATTGCGCTTGGGCAAAAAAGTCAATCNTATAGCGTCGTGGCTACTGCTCTTATATAACCCCGACCAGACCCAGAACAGGATCGAAGTGTCATGCAAAAAAAGCCGAAGTGGTGGGATACCGCCGTTGCTTACGGTTGGATTTTCGACTCAAAGCAGGCTCGTGCTATTGATAAAGCCGAGACCNTTCTGGATGCGGCCGAGACATGCTTTCTTGGTCAAGGGTATGAAAAAACCACGATCAACCGTATTGCAAAAACCGCCAAAACTTCCGTGGGGTCTATCTATCAACGCTTTCCTGAAAAAAAGCACATTATGTTCGTTTCAAGGTTGCGCCAGTTCCTACAAGAAGATGTTTATCGTATAAAACTCAGTGATTTACAGAGTTCTCCGAAAAGCACAGAAGATCTGGTTTTCAAACATTTGATGACGCTTTCGGCCAGCATGAGGGAACGATACAAGGTCAGGCGGGCTTTCAAAGAGCTTGCGCGCTCTGATAAACAAGCGGCNCAGATTCGTCACGACAACATAGAGTTTTGGGGCGATCATTTAATGGATCTGCTCATCAAAAAAGAGCANCTAAAAGATACACCAGGNCTGCGAGCAAAAGGCGCTTTTCTGTCCAAGATCATTTTTTCCACTCTCGGTGACCTGTTTGAAGACGACCTATCGGATAGTTTTTCTCTGAACGTGGTCCTCATGCTGCGTGACATGATCATGGCGTTCGTCAGGCAGAATAAATTACAGTAAAGCCATCTGAGCGAGGCGGAAAAACTCTGTCTCGTTTGTCTTTCTTCAACGCCATGCCTTCCCAGCGCTTGTGAGCCCCCACCTTTTTCTTGATAAATAAAGAACNTCGTTATANTTTTNGGTGGTCGGGGAAAAATTATTTTCTTTGTAAANGGGGAGAAGTTATGAANAGGCTTGTGTTGCTATGTTTGGGTCTCTGGGTGNCACTGGACGCGGCNGCAGAGATGATTGAGGAAGTTGTTGTAACTGCGCAGAAGCGCGAAGAAGGGCTGCAAGAAGTACCGTTGGCGGTTTCCGCCTATACCGATACGTTTATCGAGGATCGACAGATAAACAATCTTGGCGAATTAGCGAAATATTCGCCATCGTTTCGCCTGGACGAGGGCGGTACCTTAAGAAATTCATTTGTTGCGGTCCGCGGTATTGGATCTAGCGGGCAAAATGCCGGTATTGATGGTTCGGTGGGTCTTTACCTAGATGGGGTGTTCATACCTAGACAGGGGGGATTAATCGGATCGCTGAAAGATATTTCAACGATAGAGGTTTTGAAAGGACCTCAAGGCACCTTATATGGCGCCAACACGCCAGCTGGCTTGGTTAACGTTAACACCGCAGATCCAACTCAGGAGTTCGAGGGCAAAATCCAATTTGGCTTTGGTGATTACGGAGAACAGCAAACTGCTGGATTCGTATCTGGGGGTTTGACAGATAACGCTGCGGCGCGGATAGCTTTTTGGCAACGCAGCAACGATGGAACTACCAAGCTAAAGACGGGCGGCAGCACTAACTCAAGAGAAGAGTGGGGTTTGCGTATAAAAGGGTTGTGGACGCCCTCAGACACCACAGTTGTCGAATTCGCTGCCGATTACTCCGACTTATTCGCTAACTGCTGTGTTGGGGAATGGATGGATATATCTGACGAGGCNTTAGCAACGTTTGATCAGATGACCGCAGGCCTGCTGCTTGATCGNGATCTTATTTTTCCTACCNGGGAGGGTGATGGTTATTTGGGGCGTGGTGAAAAGTTAGACCATGTTTCCTACGCACAGAAACAGGCTTTCGACGATATTCAGCATATGGGTTTCTCGCTGAGTATCAGCCAGGAAATTTGGAATGGACATGAGCTATCGGCGGTAGCCTCCTATCGGGACTGGGATTCCAATCAGGCACAAGATCAGGATACCGTTGGGATTGACGTATCGGTATGGACGGATCAGCCGGAAACTCACAAGACGCGATCACTGGAAATAAATCTAAGTTCTCCCGCCGACGCCAAGACAAATTACCTGCTTGGGCTGTTCTACTTCGAAGATGACGGGTTTTTCTGGCAGCAATCCCAATTGGTTGCCCCGGGCTGTTCTTTTACTCGAAATATTCAGAACAGGGTAAATAATGGCTCTCTTGAAGACACCATGGCNGATCGACTGCGTTGCGATGGGCACGGGCAGATCTGACCAGTGGGATCAGACCCATGAAAGTCTCGCCATCTATGCCCAAGGCGGTTACGACCTCACGGAAGAATGGAGCGTTACTGTGGGTGCGCGGATGACCCAAGACGATAAGTCGGTGGACAAGCGGGTACGTTTATTCGACAAAGCCACGGAGGCAAATTACGCAGAATATGGCTTAAATTGCCCGCTGTGTTCGTATGCCGATGGGAATCCGACGGCGAATAATCTAGGCATCTTGTTTGGAACAGCGGCTTTCGAGGACTCAATTGATAATTCTCAACTCACTTTCTCGGTAAGTACTCAATACAAGCTGAGCAACATCGGTGCGGCAGATGACATGATGATCTATGCGCGCTATGCCACGGGCTACAAGGCGCCGGGTATTAATGCTCGCCCGATTCGGTTCGCCAGCATCCCAACTAACTACGATGAAGAGACATCAACGAACATAGAGCTAGGAATCAAGAGCACGTGGTTAGACCGGCGGTTGCTGGCGAACCTTACCCTGTTCCAGAATAGTTTCGATGATCTTCAGCAAATAGCCTCTAATCCTGCTTCTGATCCAACCGGCGCTGTAGGCACCTTCGTGCAGAATGCNGGAGAATTGGATCATACGGGTTTGGAACTGGAATATATTTTTCAGCCCTCTGCGCGCTTAAGTTTGTCCGGAGCATTGAGCTATCTGGACTCTGAATATCTTGAATTTANAGGCGCACCATGCCCGGGTATTGGCGACATTCCCAGAGATGCAGTTTTGACCAATCTGTGTGACTTTTCCGGGTTTGAAAACGCTCGGACGCCGAAAATCAGGACCAACCACACTGTCAGATACACCGCACCGACTGCGCGCCAGGGTCTCGACTGGTTTGTTCAGGGGTCGTGGATATATGAAGACGAATATTACCTGACCAGCGATCTAGACGATCGGGGCTTGGTTGAATCGTTATCGCTATTCGATGCGACTGCAGGTTTAGAGTCGGTTGATGGGCGTTGGAATCTTACCTTATATGTGCGTAATTTGACCGACGAATTATACGCCACCGGTTTGATCAATGGTGCAGTACCAGGATTATTTGGGAACCGCGGCTCGAAGATCGTTCGACTGGGGCCGCCCCGAACTATGGGTGCGAAAGTAACCGTCAACTTTTGACCTTGACCTCAACCAAACGGCCGATTCGACTTGCTTTGGGCGGCCGTTTGGATTGCGAACGATGAGGAATGAACGTCGATTGCTGCCAGTCAGGGTAGGCATTGACTGGCTTGTCGCTGTGCTCCATTACGCAGTCTGCGCAGTGCGGTTAATACCTGCCGCGAACTGCTGTGGTGCCTGTGCTCGCCTTTTAGGATGCGTTAAAGCGGTGTAAATTCGAGCCAAGAGGGGTTTCGAGTATTGTCGACGAACAACACCCGAAGGCTTTAAAAAGCTATATAGCCCGTTTGATTTAATAAGTCGCCAAGGTGGTATACCCATGAGCACCAAGCGAGAAGAAGCGGCGCGCCGTCGAGTGCTTGCCAACGTAGCGGATCTGGGGCTTAACGATAATTTGCTGGAGCTAGAGACCCAGGGGTTTACCGTGCTAAAACGGGCCCTAACTCCTGATCAGGTAGAGCGCGCAAAGAGAGCGATATTGGNGCGAGTTCAGACGCAAACCGGCTACGCAGTTGATCCGGATAAAGCCTGTGCAGATGATTATCGCGGTATGCACTACCAGCATTACCTNNTATTCGAGGATCCGATTTTTCAAGAGATTCTATTGCAAAAAAAGCCGCTCGCCTTGATGTATTACCTCCTCGGTGAAAGCTGCGTGTTGTCCTCAATGGGTAGCCACTTCCGAGGCCCGGGTGGCTTGCCGCTTGCAATGCATGCGGATGGCAGTTCTGTTGGTATGACTGAGACATCGTTGGTGGCGAACTGTAATTATGCGCTAACACCGTATAACGCTGACAACGGCGCGCTTATTTTGGTGCCCGGTAGCCATCGAAAAAATCGTCAGCCGACAGCTCGGGAAAACTGGCGCTCTGGTGAACAGTCGATATTCGACGTGATGGCAGCGCAACCTACCGCGGAGGAACTCGACGCGATTACGTGGACGCCCCCAAGCGGCGCGGTAACCCTAGATCTTGCTGTGGGTGATGCTGTGATCTGGCATGGCAATACATGGCATGGTGGTTGGCGACGGGATGCTCCGGGTACGCGGATCAATTTGGCGGCCTATTTTTGTCGTTCGCATATGGCGACCCAAGAACGTCGCGGAGATGATCGCTATCCTGAGGTGTTCGAGCGCTATGCTAATGATCCTCGATTCGCCCAACTAATGGGTGAGAGGGTATTTAATGGTTGGCGAGAAGAGGGGCCAGATTTCACCGGTGCCAAGAATAATCCGTCTGGTATTTTCGATTAGTCCCACTGTTAAATGCGGCTATCGTCATGGCGACAGCCCTGATCTTCTTGGTTTCACTGCTGTTGCCTGCTAGCGCAGCCCTGGGGCTTGTCCCACTCAGGTTTGCCTAGCTTGAAGCTCGCTCATGATGGCCTCGTGTTTTTCTTTGGAAAGGGGATAGCTGCGCAGTGCCAAATATGCGATGAGTGTTGGCAGTGCAAACCCTATGGTATAGGTCAAAAGCAGGCCATCCAGCGCTTCAGCTGAATTATTGCCGCCAGGTTGAAAACCAAATGCCAGTTCCAGAATTGTGAAGCTGATGCCTACGCCCAGGGCCGCGCCCACTTTGTCGGTTGTAGTTAGCAGAGCAAAGAACAAACCAGGGCGCTTTTTGCCGTTCGTTAATTCGTCTTCGTCGGTTAGGTCGGCCATCATTGAACGCAGTAGCATCGGCGGTGCACCAAAGGCCATGCCGAAGCTAATGGTGAAAATCCAGAGCACTGCAACGCTGCCCGCTTCGGCGAAGGGGATCAGTGCGAGGTTGATGATCACAACATAGGCAAGGGCAAATTTTAGTGCGTTGTCTTTGCCGTATTTGTAGGCGGCCTTCATCCAAAATGGCATCGCGATAAAGCTAGAGAGGAAATAGAACAGGAGCGCAATGCTCGCGTGGGAGGGCAGATCGAAGTAGGTTGCTGCTATAAAGATATACAGCGCCCCCGACACAGACATTCCAAGGCCCCTTGAAAAATCAGCGATGAGCAAGCGTAGCATGCTGCCGTTTTTGAAAATTACGCCAAGTGCTTGACGCCACTCGATGCTTGGTTCGCTGCTTGATTTGTTATCGGGCACGGAATAAAGAAGAGGCAGTACCAGAATTGGGAAGCCTATTAAGCAAAACCAGCCCATGCTGGCTACTTTTATACCTTGCTCAGAACTTCCGGTGAGTTCTAAAAAAGCAGGGATTGCCAGCACGATTGTCATGCCAGCTATCACATATATTTCGCGCCATCCAAAGAGTCTGGATCGAGCGTCATAGCTGGTTGACAGTTCCGCTCCCCAGGAGAGGTGGGAAATCGTCAGCATTGTATAGCCGACATATAAAATCAGTAGCCAAAACGCTAAGTAGAGAGGGGTAACCGCGTCAGGATCCGGCATAAAAACCATCCATATCGCAAGCATCAGTACTGGTATTGACAGCGCGACCCAGTGTTTACGGCGGCCCCAGCGCGATTCGAAACGATCGATTACAAGCCCCATTATTGGGTCGGTGATGAGATCCCAGATACGCGCAAGGGTGAAAATCAGTCCAACGGTTGCGAGGGATAAACCCAAACCCTCGGAGTAGAACCTTGGTAGATATACCGCCACTGGCATGCCCATTGCTGCCATTGGCATCGCGATGCCGGAATAGGCTGATAGCTCCCAAGTTTTCAGTGGCCGCTCGAGTGCGCTGCTGTCTGCATCTGCCGTAGCCATAAATTGCTCCCCCTACGAAGCTCCAAAATACCCTGTTATGTCTCAGATTTCTAAAAGATATGCCAGGATGAGTAGTGGGGCGCCTGAAGCGGCTAACCTCGCTGCTCACTAGACGCTCTGGTCATACAGCACTAATGTAGAACGTTGTGGTGATAACGGTGCAGTGGTCTCGGCAGCTCAGTAATTGCTCTGGTCGGGTTTTAGCACTGCTGGCAATAGGAGAGGGAGATGAGAGTAGGACGTTTTACTGGCTTCGAGGTTTCGCTGCGAGAGCCGGGTATTGCTTGGATTCAGTTCAATACACCCGAGCGGTTAAATGGTTTCACTCACAGTATTAAACGAGATTTGATTGAGACCATCACCCAGGCGCAGATGGACAATGCAGTTCGCGTGCTCGTATTTACCGGCAGTGGACGTGCATTCTGCGCAGGCGATGATATCTCCGGCCAAGGCAAGGCGATTCCCGGAGAACCGCTTATGCCGCCGATTCCGCCTGGCCATGACTCTGATATTGGGACCTATGAAGGTCTTCGGCATTTGTCTCAGACCCTTAACTTAGCGATCAGAAATTGCGACAAAATAGCAATTGCGGCGCTCAATGGCGTGGCTATACAGACCGGAATGACCATGGCGCTGGCATGCGATTTCAGAGTCGCCGCAAAATCTGCCAAGTTGGGTAGCGCGACTCTGCGCTTTGGGCTGCTGCCGGATGAGGGCGGACAGTACCTCTGTGTGCAACTGATGGGTGTTGCAAAAAGCATGGACTTTTTTATAAACAAACGGATTGTTGATGCGGAAAAAGCGTTGGAGTTGGGGCTGGTACACGAGGTTGTAGACGACGCAGATCTAGAATCTCGAGCAATGGCGATGGCCACGGATATTGCGAATGGTCCGCAGGTTGCGCAACGGCTGTTAAAGCGCTCGGTATACAATGCGGCTGACATGATTTTTGAACAATCACTAGACGAAATCGCGGCCAAGACAGCGATATCAGATCATCATGAAGACGCCCGGGAGGGCGCGTTGGCGTTTAAAGAGAAGCGACCAGCGCGATTCAACCGATGGCTCGAGGTTGATGCGTAGTGCCTTGGGGATTAAGCGCTTTAGAGCTCAGGATCGCTAAGCTTTGGCAAATATTTTGATCTTTGATCAACGCTCTTAACCGTGTTTCCCGCAACTATTCGCAGGCCACTCTGGTCAGGCTTACAGCGTGGGCGCTTTGATTAACTGCAGCAACAGCCTTTAGGTAATGGGGATGAGGTATCTCAACGCTTAACAGAAACAAACCAGATAACCCCCATGATCTTACCCAGGGGGCCGAGTCTAAGCATTTGATGAGGCTTACGGGTTTTATGGTGCTTGGTTTGGTATCGGTTATGAGCGCCAACCTGATAGAAACAGTCTACATCAGTCTTATTGGTACCGAACAACTTGCGGCTTTGGGTTTTACATTTCCGTTAGTAATGCTGTTACAGAGCTTAACTATGGGTTTGGCTGTTGGGGCTTCCTCTGTCGTAGCTAGGCGCGTTGGCGCCGCACGCATGGATCAGGCGAAGATTATCATTAGCCACAGTCTGTTGATCACTTTGTTATTGATTGGGGTTCTGATTGTCTTAGTGCAGCCCAATCTGCAGAGCATATTTGGTNTTTTGGNCGCCCAGGCGCAAGCTCAGGCCCTGGCTGTTGAGTACATGGAGATCTGGTTCTTAGGTTTGCCTTTTTTCGCAGTTGCCATGGTGGGTTCATCGCTGATGCGGGCCATGGGTGATGTTGCGACTCCTGGATACCTAATGACTCTAGGGGCGGGGCTACAGATCGCCCTTGGCCCAATCTTTATTTTTGGTGTGCAAGACTATGCTGGCTTTGGCCTGGCCGGCGCAGCTATGGCCTTTGTGTTAGCGCGGACCGTCGGCCTTTTCTTTTACGGCTATTGTTTGCATCGAGATCGAGTCCTAGTTTTCTCCGCTGAAGGACTATTGGAATCCACTAAAGAGATTTTTCATGTTGGTTTACCGGCCATTGTTGGCAATCTTATTGGTCCCGCGGCGATGACGTTTATTACCCGCTTAGTGGCCGACTATGGGTCTCCGGTCGTCGCGGGATTCAGCTTGGCGGCGCGGATAGAGACTATGTTANCGATGGTAATTTGGGCGCTTTCAATGAGTGTTGCGCCTTTTGTTGGGCAAAATTGGGGCGCAGGAAAACGTGATCGTGTGCGCCGCGCAGTATTTCTGGGACATAGCTTTGCGCTTGGTTGGGGCCTATTCGCCTATCTGATTCTTTATGTGTTTTCGCCAATCGCGATTGGACTGGCAACGGACGATGAATCTGTGGCTAAAGCAGCGCAGACTTACCTATTGATAGTGCCACTGGGTATGGGTCTTATGGGTGTTTGTGCAAATGCTTGGAATAGCTTTAATGCGCTTGGGAGCCCCATGCCGCCGCTGCTGATGTCGGCGGTACAAATGCTCTGTCTAACGATTCCGCTGGCTATTCTGGGTAATAATTTGTTTGGTTTCGCCGGGATCTTTATCGGTGGGTTAGTGTCGCAATTGGCCATTGCAGTCGCCGCGTTTGTCTGGCTGCGAAGAAGTATTCAAGGTGAACCGAACGTGCCTAGTTATGCAAACAACGAATAGCTAAACCGTGCTTAAAATCGTGTAGCAGTGAAAATTGCTGTATTTATTCCAATCGACACATTTTGCTAAAATCGAAGTGGTAGCTTTTAACAGGTAAAAGCCATGCAAGATCCTATGCCAAAGCGCTATACAGATACGCTCGCGCCTGCAGCAGTATCAGATGAACTTCTGCCGTTGGTTGAAGACTTAGGTCTTTTAGACAATTGCAGGGAACTGGCGGATAGAGGTTGGACGGTTGTGGAGAATGTAGGAAGTGCAGAATTCACCGCAGCGCTGCGAGCCACGATTCTCAGTCGAAGCTCAAAAGGCGGCGCCAATATGCTGCTCAGTAAAGATAAGATATTTGCTGAGGCGGTGCTGCAACCTGAGCTGTTGGCCCTTGCCGAATTTTCTGTGGGCCGCGGTTTTCTGCTTAGTCAGGTCGCAGCCAGTGTTCGTGACAAGGGTGCTCCCTGCATAGGATTGCATGCTGATCACAACTGGCTACCGGCACCGTTTCCCGAGCACAATATGCTGTTAACTGCCTGTTGGGCTTGTGATGAATACTCCGAGGACGGTGGCGCAACATTGATTGTTCCCGGCAGCGGGGCCCTGCGGCGGCATCCCAATGAACAGGAATGTGCCGAAATGCAGGGGGCGATTGCGGTGGAGTGTCCTGCGGGTTCCGTAGTCCTTTGGGACGGTAACGTTTGGCACTCAAATTACCCACGCATCGTTGACGGGCAGCGAATCGTTTGTCATATCACCTACAGTCGTCTGATGATGCGACCGGTAGAGAACTATGCGCTTGTAAAAACAGAGCTAATAGAACTCTACGGTAAGCCTATGGCGCAATTACTCGGTGATGATGACTTTCTCGACAGCCCCAACGGCGCAGATTACTCGAAGTTGACTCAAACCTTTAATAACGCCAAGCGCTGACTGATTCGCCGCGCCAACGGGGCGCCATTAACCCAGGCGTACTAGCAAGAGGATCCGTGTGCGGCGCTATAGTGGTCACTTGACTACAGATACCTTTGCCAGTTAACACAGCTGTTAACTGGCGTCTTGATTAAAGATGGGTTCGCGCTTTTCCAAAAATGCGGACATACCTTCTTTGGCATCTCCAGTGCCCCGAGTTGCTCTTACGGCTTCGCGTTCGGCAGATAAAAGTTGCTCTAGGTTTTTGGAGTCGCTGTTCACGAGTACCGACATCATGGCGCGCACTGCAGTTGCCGGCATTGCCGCTAACTCTTCAGCAAGCTGCAGAGCCTTATCCTTGAGTTCGCTTAGTGGCCATACTTCGTGCACTAATCCGACTTCTAACGCTCTGGAGCCGGAGATTTTTTTTGCTCGCAAAATCATGTCCAGTGCATGTTGTTCACCCACGCACTTGGCTAAGCGAGCACTGCCGCCCCAGGCCGGCACGGCGCCCAAGTCCAATTCTGGCAAGCCAATTTGCGCGCCTTCAGAGGCTGCAAGGCGAAAATGGCAGCCTAAGGGCAGCTCAAGGCCGCCGCCTAAACAGTAGCCAAAAAGTGTAGCAACCCAGGGTTTGCCCATATTTTCGATCGACGCGATGACGCGCAAACGCTGGTCAAAAACTGCGTCCGCACTGCCCATTTTCTCAATACCCTCGGGCAGTTGTTTTAGATTCATCCCAACAGAGAAGTTTTCAAGCCCAGCTGCAGTGAGCACCACCGAGCGGATTTGCTTATTTGCGGCAATTTCTTCTACTTTTGCTTCCAGCTCATCCATAAAGTCTAGGGACATTCGGTTATACGGGGCGTCGTTAATGGTCAAAACAGCGACTGCTGAATTCACCTCGTATATAAGAGCATTTTTCATAGTGACTTCCTGGCAGTTAATTGAGTCTCAAAGGCCAAGTGATCAGCATAAATCAACATGCCTTAACAACAATAGGCTAATGCAGGCCTAATGCGAACTGTCGCAGTGCATCGAACTGAAATCTTCTACTGGCATATTGATCAATTGCGGTTAACGGCTATATTTTTTTACCAGTTAGTATTTTTACCAGTTAGTATTTTTAGCAGTAGGTGAAAACCACAGTCTAGGAGGGAAGGGATATGACGACGGAGCAAGCGGTTCTTTTTGGGGTCGAAGGTGGGGTGGCTACAATAAGTTTGAACAGGCCTGAGCGGCTCAATGCCATGAGTGATGAGTTGATGGGGAGCATTAGCGACGCCATTGATCAGGTGCGTAAGGATCAATCAGTGCGTGTTGTCGTTTTGACCGGTAATGGGCGAGGCTTCTGTGCTGGAGCCGATTTACAGCAAGTCGCCCAGCCAGAGTCGCAACCGGCCGATTCCACTGCAGCAGCAGATGACCACGCACAAAACAAACAAGATACGTTCAATCAAGCTCTGACCGATGTGATGAATTGTCCGGTTCCCACGGTAGCTCGAGTTAATGGTGCCGCGGCAGGGGGAGGATTTGGTTTAGCGCTCGCTTGCGATATAACCATTGCCGCTGAGTCTGCTTTTTTCGTTGCTACCTTCGGTCCAAATTTAGGCATCGTCCCGGACATGGGAACGACGTGGAATGTACCTCTCCGCGCGGGTAGAGCCCGCGCTCTGGGAATTACTCTGCTGGGAGAGAGAATTACGGCGGCTCAGGCGGTTGCTTGGGGCCTAATATGGGGTTCGGTCGAAGATACCCAGCTAGACAGTGAGGTCGCTCGGGTCTGCGAAATTCTTAAAGCTTCGTCGCCAGATGCATCCGTGCGGATAAGAGAAACCATAAATGAATCCATTCATTCCAGTTTTGAGGAACAATTGGCATTGGAGATGAGACATCAGGCGGTATTAATACCCAAGAACATGCAGGAAGGCGCCCGTGCTTTCGTTGAAAAGAGACGCCCAAAATTCGATGGATCTCGAAGGCGATGAGATGCATAGTTAGGACGGCTTTGCTTTCGAGAACATATCAAAAAGCTGCGCAAGATTGACTTCGGTCTAGACCTGGGGAGGTTTGATCAAATCAGGAGGTCAAAGGGGGGGAGCGTTAGATGAGCAAAGAATTAGCCGATAGCTCGGGACGTGCTGCTACGGCAGGTGATGGCTTGCGGGTCGCCACTCGGACGAAATTTTACTTCGGTGTGGGTGCCGGCGGTGAAGCCGCTTCCAATTGGATTTTCCACGCCTTGGGAATGATTTTTTACCAGCAGGTACTCGGTTTGCCGGCGGGGCTAGCTGGCCTAGCCTTTTTTTTGGCGATATTGGCCGACGCAATAACCGATCCCCTTATAGGCGCGATTTCCGATCGTTTTAGATCTAAGTGGGGCAGAAGGCATCCTTTTCTTTTTATTGCACCGATACCGTTGGCGTTGTTCGTTTTTTTGATTTTTCACCCGCCCGCTTATGTTGTCGAATCCCATACTCTATTGTTCATATGGCTGACGGTTTTCACTGTCTTGCAGAGAGCCTGCCAAACCTTTTACGTTGTTCCTCATCTTGCGATGGGCGCGGAGTTAAGCGCCGATTATCTAGAGCGCACTAGGATCATGGCGTTCAATAACCTATTTACCCTCTATGGAGGGACAATAATCCACGTAATCGCTTGGTTTTTGGTTTTTGGCTTTATTTTTGCGGACCAAGGCGGTCAGCTCTACCGGCCCGCACACACTTGGACAGCGCTAACCGTCTGCA
Source organism: Gammaproteobacteria bacterium (assembly GCA_002684495.1). Lineage (GTDB taxonomy): Bacteria > Pseudomonadota > Gammaproteobacteria > Pseudomonadales > Azotimanducaceae > UBA4421. The sequence goes on from NYVG01000016.1 coordinate 74,572, forward strand.
CAATTATAATCGTGTCCATTTTTGCCTGCGCATTCGGAACAAAAGATCAGATTCCGTTGCTCAAACAAAATCAGATGAATGAAGATCGCAAGATCTCCATCGGTACATTTTATGCAGATATCTGGGGAGTGCTGCAGAATCGTAATTATTTGTATTTGTTACTGGGCCTGTTCTTCTTATCGCTTACGATTGGAACTCACGAAACATTAGCGATTTATATGGGCACGTTCTTTTGGGAACTTACGCCCTATCAAATTGGATTTTTAATACTGAACAATATTTTCGGTGTGCATATCGGTTTCTTTTTGGCCGCAAGGCTGCATGATCGATTCGATAAGCGCTGGACGATCTCGCTCTCCTCCGTAGGGTTAAGCATTTTTTGGTCTATGACGGTCAACCTTGCGCTGCTTGGTTTTGCGCCCGCAAATTCCTCATGGGCGTTAGTCGCCTTTATTATATTTTTTGGAACGTTTTCCTCTTTTTTTGGTGCTGTACTTAACATATCGGTGATGTCAGCACTTGCGGATATTGCTGATGAACACGAACTCAACACTGGCCTAAGATTAGAGGGGATCTTTTATTCTCTACGATCTTTCTTTGCTAAAGCAATGAATGGTATCGGCCACTTCGTTACCGGGTTGGCCTTGCAGTACTACATCGAACTTCCAGCGTATTCTGTTCCCGGTGAAGTTCCACAAGACATTATTTTCCGCTTGGGTATCGTAGACGGTCCCTTGGCGATGATTGGCGGCATAATTGCTGGCGTGTTGTATCTGGGTTACCGGCTTGATAGATCGGCCCACCATCAGATCAGAGAATCTCTCGAGGCTAGACGAGTCGGATTGTAAGACCAAGACCGGGAACTCTAGGCCGAAGATTTAGTCGCTTGTCTTCAAGCATTTCAGTGGTTGCTAGTGTATTATGCCGCGCTCATTTTAGGCGACCTGAGCAGTCAGAGAGCCTATGTTATCCAGTAGCAGTTCTTGAAAAATAAGCATGAATGTATCCATCGAAACAATGACCGGCCTAGAGCGCCGTTTGACCATCGCCATCGCCAGTGAGGAGTTTGAAACGCAAATCACCCAGCGTCTCCAGGAAGCACGTGGTCGAGTAAATATTCCAGGATTTCGAGCCGGTAAGGTACCGTTGAAAGAGGTTCGCCGTCGCTATGGCTCTGCGGTGCGAGCGGAAGTCGCCAGTGAGCTAATGCAAAGCAGCTTCGTACAAGCTGTGCAGCAGGAGCAAATGAATCCGGCCGGATCCCCGAAGCTGGATGTGGTGAAGATGGACCCGGGTATAGACTTTGAATTCACCGCAACGTTCGACGTTTATCCGACCATAGACCTCGCTGATTTCAGCAAAATCAACATCAAAAGGCCGAGTGCTGAGATCGTTGAAGAAGACATCGAAACAATGATCGGTAAGCTGCAAGAGCAGCACACTAGTTTTGAAGTTGCAGAGCGAGCTGCAGCGAGCGGTGATCAGCTGAAAATCGACTTCAGTGGAACCTTGGATGGCGAGCGCGTTGAATCTGCATGCGGAGAAGACTTCACTTTTAAAGTGGGTGAAGGACAAATGATTGAAGATTTCGATCAAGCTGTTTTGGGAATGGCCGCAGGAGAAGAGAAATCCTTCGACGCAACCTTCCCGGAAGATTACCGAGCAGAGGAATTGCAAAACAAAACGTTACAATTCTCTGTCACTGTCCACGAGGTCAGTGAGGCCGTCGCACCAGAGCTCAATGACGAGTTCTTTGAAAAGTTTGGCGTTACCGAAGGTGGCGAAAGCAGCTTTCGCGAGGAAGTCAAAAAGAACATGGTGCGCGAACTCGATTCGGCCATAAAAAATCAAATAAAACAGCAAGTTATGGATAGTTTGTCGAAAGCGCATGACTTCTCGTTGCCCCACGATGTGGTGCAGAGAGAGATCAGCGCTCTGAAGAATCAGATGCTCAGCCAATTTCAAATGCCACAAGGTCAAGCGCCGCAACTAGATTTGCCTGACGCGCTGTTCCAAGACCAGGCTGAACAACGGGTTAAAGTGGGCCTAGTCGTCAACGAAATCATCGTCAAACACGAGATGCAGGCGGATACCGCACTGGTTGATGAACAACTCAAAACCATTGCCGAGCCATACGATGAGCCGGATCAGGTGATTGAATGGTACCGAAGTAATCCCGAACAAATGCAAAATGTTGAGATGGGTGTACTTGAAGATCAGGTTGTTAACCTCATATTGGATCAATCGGCCATTGAAGAGGTCGTTGCGAGTTACGCGGACGTGCTGAGTGGGGCGGCGATAGCGGACCCTGATGCGGACGCAGATTCGTTGGACAGCGACGCGGCTGATGCGCAAGAAAAAGCTGAATCTGCCGATTGAATATCAGCGGCATAGCAGGCATACACAGTGGAGCGATTTGATATCGCCATAAAGAGGTAAAAGAAAGAATGTCCTACGATCACGATCGACTGGCGCAACCAGTGCACAACCTAGGTATGGTGCCTATGGTGGTTGAGCAAACCGCACGGGGTGAGCGCGCCTATGATATTTATTCGCGTCTGCTGAAGGATCGAATCATCTTTCTGGTAGGGCCGGTGGAAGATCATATGGCAAACCTGGTGGTCGCGCAGATGCTGTTCTTGGAGTCAGAGAACCCAGATAAAGACATTCACCTCTACATTAATTCGCCTGGGGGTTCCGTAACCGCGGGCATGTCAATTTATGACACGATGCAGTTTATTCGCCCCGATGTGAGCACCCTATGTGTTGGTCAGGCGGCCAGTATGGGTGCATTTTTGTTGGCTGCAGGCACTGCAGGGAAGCGCTATGCCTTGCCAAATTCGCGCATGATGTTGCACCAGCCCTCAGGCGGTTCTCGAGGCGTTGCGGCAGACATCGAAATCCAGGCCCAGGAGATATTGTTGATGCGTGAGCGTTTGAACAAACTCATCGCAGAACACACAGGTAAGGACGAGGCTACGGTTGCCAAAGACACGGACCGCGACTTCTGGATGAGTCCTGATGCGGCCCTAGAATATGGGCTGGTGGACAAGGTACAGAAGACGCGCAGCGAACTGGCAACTAAGGGCGATTAATGTTCGCAACTTAGCGACTTGCAATCCATCTAGAGGTTACGCAATCTACATCAAGTGGATACGCGATAGATTTACAGGTAGAGAAAAATATGTCCGACGATAGTGGCAAAGGCGACGACTCTGGCAAACTGCTGTACTGCTCTTTTTGCGGCAAGAGTCAGCATGAGGTTCGCAAGTTAATCGCTGGCCCTTCAGTCTTTATTTGCGACGAATGTGTTGAATTATGTAACGATATTATTCGTGAGGAAGTGGCGGAAGCCGCAGAGTCGACGGAGTCCAGTAAACTTCCTGTTCCAACCGAGATTAATCGGATTCTGGATGAGTACGTTATTGGCCAAGCCCATGCCAAGAAGGTACTGTCTGTTGCCGTATACAACCATTATAAGCGGCTTAACTACGGCGCAAAGAAAGACGATGTTGAGCTGTCCAAGTCCAATATCTTGCTTATTGGGCCAACAGGCTGTGGTAAGACACTGCTTGCAGAGACGTTGGCCCGGTTACTTGATGTGCCGTTCACAATCGCCGATGCGACGACCCTGACCGAAGCAGGATATGTCGGTGAGGACGTCGAAAATATCATCCAAAAGCTGCTGCAAAAATGCGATTACGATGTCGATCGTGCGCAAGTCGGCATTGTTTATATCGACGAAATTGACAAAATTTCGCGTAAGTCAGACAACCCATCCATAACCCGAGACGTATCGGGCGAAGGTGTACAGCAGGCATTGCTCAAGCTTATCGAAGGCACGGTTGCGTCGGTTCCGCCACAAGGCGGGCGCAAGCATCCGCAGCAAGAATTTTTACAGGTAGATACCTCGAAGATTTTATTCATATGTGGGGGTGCGTTCGCGGGGCTTGATCGGGTAATTCTTGACCGCTCTGACAAGTCAGGCATCGGCTTCGGTGCAGATGTTAAAAGCGAAGCAGATCGCGGCACGATAGGCGAGACATTGCGCTCTGTAGAGCCCGAAGACCTTGTCCGCTACGGCTTGATCCCGGAATTTGTTGGCCGCTTGCCGGTTGTTGCAACCCTCAGTGAGCTCGATAACGACGCCTTGATACGTATTCTCACCGAGCCAAAAAACTCGCTCACCAAGCAGTACACTAAGCTGTTCGAAATGGAAGGGGTCGAAGTGGATTTTCGTGAGGACGCATTGCGGGCCGTCGCGGAAAAAGCTACCGAACGCAAGACCGGCGCACGTGGTTTGCGTTCCATACTTGAAGCTGTGCTTTTAGACACCATGTATGAACTACCGTCGTCGGAGTCGGTGAGCAAAGTGGTGATCGATGAAAGCGCCATCAAGGGCGATAGCGAACCAATGCTCATCTATGAAAACGTAGATAAGGCCAAAGCTGCCCCTGAAGAGTAGTGAATGGCGTCGCGATGCGGCGCTCACTGATCGGAAGAGTATTCACGGCCTATCCACGACACAAATGAGACGCTCCGACGTCTAATTTAGTGTTATTCAAATGAGAGCGAATATGGCCAAAACTCTTCCAGAACAACTTCCAGTATTGCCACTCCGCGACATGGTGGTTTACCCCCACGGTGTTCACCCGCTTTTCGTGGGTACGGAAAGTTCCATCAGAGCCCTTGAAGCTGCCATGGCTGACAGCAAGAAAATTTTCCTGATCGCGAAGCGCGATTCGGATAAGACGGATTTGGGTGCTGAGGACCTTTATTCGTTAGGGACTGTCGCGACGATATTACAGTTGCTCAAATTGCCTGACGGCACTGTAAAAGTGCTGGTTGAAGGCGGGCAGCGTGCTGAAATAGCCACTATCGAGTTCGCTGAAGAGTACATTCGTGCTGAAGTTACGCCTTGTGAAGAAGAACCTATGGAGGGGCGTGAAGCCGAGGCATTGGTGCGCACGTTGCTTTCCCAATTTGAACAATTTGCCCAGAGTAACAAAAAAATTCCCCAAGAGGTTTTGGCCTCGCTCTCCGGCATCGACGATCCATCGCGCTTGATGGATACGGTAGCTGCACAGATTTCATTGGAACTGGAAGAGCGGCAACGCATCCTCGAGACTTTGGAACCGAGCAAGCGCATGGAACTCTTACTCAGTTTGATGGACGCCGAAATTGATGTGCAAGAAATGGAGAAACGCATTCGCGGCCGGGTCAAGAAACAAATGGAGCAAAGCCAGCGCGACTACTACCTAAACGAGCAGATGAAAGCCATCCAGAAAGAGATGGGTGACGACTCGCAAAGCGAAGTAGATGAACTTCAGCAGAAAATTAACGATATAGGGATGCCTACGGAGGCCAAGGAGAAGGCCCAGGGTGAGCTCAATAAGCTAAAAAATATGGCGCCAATGTCTGCGGAAGCGACCGTTGTGCGCAGTTTCATCGATTGGATGCTGAACATTCCATGGAGTAAAAAAAGCCGGGTGCGTAAAGACCTGGCCGCGGCCCAACGTATTCTCGATGAAGACCACTATGGGCTGGAAGAGGTGAAAGACCGCATCATCGAATATCTGGCGGTACAAAATCGAGTTAAGCATTCAAGAGGGCCAGTCTTATGTCTAGTTGGTCCTCCCGGCGTGGGCAAAACCAGTCTTGGCGAGAGCATCGCCCGGGCAACAAACCGTAAGTTTGTTCGAATGGCCCTTGGCGGGGTTCGCGACGAAGCAGAAATACGTGGTCATAGACGCACCTATATCGGCTCGATGCCTGGCAAGATCATGCAAAAAATGTCTAAGACAGCAGTGGTGAACCCACTGTTTCTGCTTGATGAGATCGATAAAATGGGCATGGACATGCGCGGTGATCCAGCAAGCGCACTGCTCGAGGTGTTGGACCCAGAGCAGAATAATTCCTTCAACGATCACTATTTGGAAGTGGACTACGATTTGTCCAATGTGTTCTTTATCTGCACCTCGAACTCCATGAACATTCCCGCGCCATTGTTGGACCGGATGGAGATTATCCGGTTACCGGGCTATACCGAGGATGAAAAGCTGAACATTGCGCGCCGCTATCTTGTGCCTAAGCAAGTGAAGAATAATGGCCTTAGCGATGGCGAGTTAGAGATTACCGACGACGCGCTTATTGATCTGATCCGTTACTATACCAAGGAGGCAGGGGTTCGCGGTCTGGAGCGAGAAATCGCTAAGTTGGCGCGCAAGGTCGTTAAAGAACAAGCATTAAGCGCTGTAGCTAAGCGGTCGGGTAAAAAATCCGGCAAGAGCGCAAAAAGTACCAAGGCGGAAACTGTCGTGGTCAAACCTGCCGATCTCGAAGAGTACAATGGCGTCGCCAAGTTCACCTACGGGCTTGCCGAAGAGGACAATAAAGTCGGCATCGTTACCGGCTTGGCTTGGACTCAGGTGGGCGGTGAGTTATTGAATATCGAAGCTGTTGCCATGCCAGGCAAAGGCCAGCAGATCAAAACTGGATCCCTAGGCGATGTCATGCAGGAATCTATTCAGGCTGCACTGACGGTTGTACGTAGTCGTAGTGAATCCCTCGGCATCGATAACAACTTCTTTGAGACTTCCGATTTGCATATCCACGTGCCCGAAGGCGCGACACCGAAAGATGGCCCTAGTGCGGGCATTGGTATGTGCACGGCAATGATTTCAGTGATTACGGGTATTCCAGTCAAAGCCGAAGTGGCGATGACAGGGGAGATCAACCTGCGTGGACAGGTATTACCCATTGGCGGGCTAAAGGAGAAACTCTTGGCCGCGCATCGTGGTGGCGTTAAGCAGGTCATCATTCCCGCTGAGAATGAAAAGGATCTGAAAGAAATCCCGGACAACGTGAAATCAAAACTAAAGATCCATGCGGTGAAGTGGATTGAAGAGGTCTTACATATCGCGCTTGAGGAAATACCGAAACCGTCAGTGAAAACAACCAAGCCAATGATGGAAGAATCTGATATCGCGGCGAAGCCCCGCAGAAAAACTAAGGGCCAGCCGCTAAGTCCGCATTAAAGCGGCTTTAATCAGGGGGTGGAATACCTTGCTTCCGCATATCGGTGTTGGTATAAAACTCCAACCCGCGAGGGAAAACCTTTCAACAAGTATAGCCATAGTCTTGGGGCGGAATTCATTGAGACAGGCGAGCACAGCAGCTAAGGGGCGAAAGTGAATAAAAGCGAATTAATCGATCAAATTGCCGAATCGGCAGACATTTCAAAAACAGCAGCAAGCAGGGCTTTGGATGCGACCATTGAGGCCGTCACAAGCTCATTAAAGAATGCTGAGTCGGTTGCCTTGGTGGGCTTTGGGACGTTTTTAGTCCGGGAGCGAGCCGCGCGTACTGGACGTAATCCAAAAACTGGCGAAACGATACAAATTGCAGCGGCAAAGGTTCCTGCCTTCAAGCCAGGCAAGGCGCTAAAAGATGCTTTAAACTAAGCTTAAAGTTTATAAAGAAAGGGCGCGAAATCCGCGCCCTTTTTATTTTGGGCGTTATAATTTCGGCGCTCGCATGAGCATACGTTTAGATCAACAGAGATACGGACACAGTTAGATGTTGCAACAGCTTCGCGACCAGACTCAAAGCACCGGCTTCAAGGTCTTGGTTATCGCCATAATCGCAGTTTTAGTTTTTTTTGGTTTTGGTGCCACCAATGTATTTTCGGGAGGGGATCCAGAAGTAGCCGAAGTAGGCAGCTTTGCGATCACGGAAAATGTCCTCGGTGTTGAGACCGAACGCGAGCGTCGACGCATACTCGGGCAAATGGGCCCGGACTTCGATCCGAATGACATTGATCGGTTACAGCTGCAACAGTACGCACTATCACAGTTGATCAACAGACAGGTTCTTTATCAAACTGCGGCGAACCTGGACATCAAAGTTTCGGCGGATTCGGTAGATCGAGAGCTTTTACAAAGTCCCGCGTACCAACGCGACGGTAAGTTCGACCAGGCGCTGTACTTGCAGCAGGTACAGATGTTGGGTTATCGCCCTGAAGAATTTATCAATGAATACGCAAGTGCGATGGGTTCCGGCCAACTGCAACAGGGTATTCAGAACAGTTCACTACTTGCGGAGTGGGAAGTCGCAGAAATTTACAGCGTTATGGAACAGCGCCGCGATGTCGCTTATCTGCCGTTGTTGGTGGATGACTTTGCCAACACAGTCAGTGTCAGCGATGCAGAAGTTGCAGAGCGTTATGAGGCCGCTCAGGGCGCCTATATGACCGAGCGCAAAGTAGATGTTGAGTATCTGGAGTTTTCGGTAGATTCGGTAGCAGCGGCCAGTAGCGTAGATGTTAGCGAGGACGAGCTGCGCTCAATGTATGCAAGCGATCGGGACGCCGCCTTGGAAGCCACCGAGCGAGATAGCGCGCATATATTATTCGAGGTGACAGACGAGCGAGACGACGCGGCAACACTGGAGCTTGCGCGTTCGGTCCGCGCGAGGATCGATGCGGGTGATGATTTCGCTGAGCTAGCAAAAGAGCTATCAGATGATGTTGGTTCAGCTTTGGTTGGCGGTGCTTTAGGCCTATCCGGTAAAGGCGTCTTCGATCCGATGTTTGAGCAAGCATTGTGGGCGTTGGCGGCGCCTGGCGATGTATCTGATCCGGTGCGTACTGAATTTGGTTACCATCTGATCAAATTGGTGGCTATTTCCGAGGCCACGTACCCAACTTTTGCTGAAGAGCGAGACGCGTTGTTACAACGTCTGCGCCGTGAGCAGGCGCTTGACGCTTATGCCGAGTTGCAGGAAGAAGTCGAACGCAGTGCCTATGACGAGCGCTATGCATTGTCCGAAACATCAGCGCTATTTGCGCTGATGCTAAAGCGGGTTGATGGTGTTACCCAGGGCGCAGCGGTAAGTGAGGACGCACAAGTATTGAATGCCGATGTCGTCAAGGCGGCGTTATTTTCTGCAGATTTGATCGAAGGTGAGAACAGCTCTGTGATCAATGTGGACGATGAGACCAGTGTCATGGTTCGAGTGGCGCAAAACTATCCCCCAGAAGTTATTCCGTTGGAGCAAGTACGCACCCAAATCAGCTCCGCAGTGCGTCGCGAGAAGGCCCTTGATTTAATCGATGAGGCAAGTGCCAATGCGCTGAGCATGTTGGAGCAGGGTGAGGGCGTTAGTCAGGTGGCATCGGGTCTGGGCAAGCGCTGGACGACTCTGGAGTCGGTTAATAGAACGCGCGCGGATGATGATGTGACCCGCGAGGTAATAAGATACGCGTTTACCTTACCGCGACCGGATGAAAATGGCAGATCCGTTGGCAGCGTCGTGCTTGCAGACGGCAGCAGTGCCTTGGTCGCGGTAACACGTGTGGTTATGGGGGACATAAGCTCCGCTCCGGATGAGTACCGCGAGCAATTACGTAACGCCATTGCACAACGCAATTCTCAAGCGGAATTCGCGGCATTTTATCGGGGTGCCGAAGAATTTGTGGGTGTCACCCGACGAGTTGAATTCTAAGCCGCTACTTAGCTGTTGGCCGCGTCTACGTAGACCGTTAGGCGTTGGCCGGGCTGCAGGTATTTTTGCAGATCTAATCGGTTCCATTCCGCTAGTTCAGAAACGCCGACGCCAAAGCGTTTGGCGATCCGTGCAAGGGAATCGCCTTTACGCACGGTATAGGCGATTTTTCGCGTTACCTCCAGCGGTTCGCCTAGGACCGGCAGAGGCACGGCCGTGGGCACATTGAGTTTGCGTCCAATTGGTAAGACCTCTCGAGGAGCGATTCGGTTAGTTTTTACCAAGCTCGCAATGCTGACATTATGGGCTTTAGCGATTGACCAGAGTGAGTCCCCTGCTTGTACGGTGTATGGAAGATGGTTGGTTGTTCGGTAAGCGCTAACTGATTGGCTGTTTTGATTTACCGGCACCAGTAATGGTCTGCCTGCACGTATCGTGGTGGTGCCTAGTCTATTGGCCGCCTTTAATGTTGTGATGTCGGTGTTGTAGCGCTCGGCAAGGACGCTCAACGAGTCACCGTTGCGCACGATAATTTCGTTCCAGTGCATGCGCTCATTCTGCTGGGTAGCAGCTACGATTGCCTGCAGTTTTGTGATGTCTAGTGGCGTGTTTGCTGCGTCTTTATGATGCAGCGGAACGATCAGGTGATGGTCCTCCAGAGCCGGAGTAGCCCAGCGTTTGAGTGCTGGATTCCACGCTTGTAATTCAGCCAGTGGCAGCTTTATTAGGTCGCTGACGATTTGCAAATCGAACTGGCTTGGAAGCTCCAGTAGAGTAAAGCTCTGTTCATTGGTTACTTCAGGCAGGGTCACAGCATGGTTCTCAGGCGCTGAGATAAGCGCAGCTAAGGCTAATACTTTGGGCAGATAGTACTGGGTCTCGCGCGGTAGTCTGAGCGCAAAAAAATCGCTGCTGTCTGCGCGCCGCACGGCACGCTGTACCCGTGCGCCGCCAGAGTTATACGCAGCGATCGCTAATGGCCAGTGACCGAGACGAGTATGCAAAGCTTCTAAGTAATCGAGTGCTGCCTCTGTAGCTGCAACAATGTCGCGCCTGCCGTCGTACCAACGATCAATAATCAGGCCATACTCTAGCGCGGTAGGCCGCATGAATTGCCACGGACCGCTGGCGCCGCCTGGTGAGAATGCATAGGGGTCGAGTGCGCTCTCGACAATTGGAATCAGTGCCAGTTCGCTAGGTAGGCCCCGTTCGACAGTTCTTTGCAGCACGTAGGGTAGATATTTTTGCATACGTGGCTGTAATCGCTCGAGATAGCGGGGGTTGCGACGGAGCCAATTTATTTCCTGTTGTACGCGCCGTTGCTCCAATTGGTGGCTCAATGCCATTGCTCCCCGAAGATCAGGCCAAATACTTTGGTCTGCTGCAGTAACTGGGGTGTTTTTTTGGGCAGGTTCGAGTTCGACCGTATGCCTAGTTTCTTCGGCCACAGGCCTCTGCTCTGTCTTGGAAAGAGCCTCGCCTGTAACTGCGGTGGCTTCCGGTTGCAGTTCCGCTGTAGTGGTCGGCGATGCAATACGAGCTTGGCAACCAGTAAGCAATAGGAGGGTCGCGCCGAGCAAAGACGCGGCAGGTAATTTTATAGGCATAAAAGCTAAAGACTTGTTGGGGCGGCAATAAAGCCCGTAAACTTAAACGTATAAGTCGTGCCAAGCAACAATAAGCCACTTCACAGGGGGTACCGCTGCTTTGAATACGCGCAAGACGCTTCGTGGTGATTCAAGAATCTTGTGGGAAAGTGTGATTGGTCGTCGAGTGCTGCAAGTGCAGCAGTCTGAATTAGCAACTCAGGTACGTCGATTGCACGGCAATTCGGCGTTATGGGTTGGCGAAACTTTTGAGCCTGCGCAGATACTGCAGCAATGTATGGTTCGCGATGCGGTTTTTCTTCATTCGGATATTCAGCGTAATGCGGCTGGGAATGCTGGACTGGCAAAAGCTTCGGGGGTTGCTGCTCCCTTTATACAGGGCCAGCTTGAGGCTTTGCCATTTGCCAAACATCAGTTTGACGGCCTGGTTTTACATCACGCGCTGGAGTCTGCTGCTGATCCTCGCGCTGGTTTGCGCGAAGCTGCGCGTGTGCTCGCGCCCGGGGGGCGAATGGTTATCGTAGGATTCAATCCTTTTAGTCTTTTTGGCTTGCGTTGGGGTTACGCAAAATGGCGTCCTGACCTTTTAAGCGATCGGCAGTTGATAAATCCGTTACGTTTGTTTGACTGGCTCGAACTGCTAGGCTTTGTACTTGATGCAAAGCCCAGATATTTCGATTATCGACCGCCATTTGTAAAGCCCAGAGGGTTAGCATCAGCTGCAGCATGGATTCAGAGCAGGCCCATTACTTGGCCCTTTATGGGCTATATGGAGCGTTTGCCGTTAGGCGGTCTGCTGATAGTGAGTGCAACCAAACGTGCGCTGCCACTGTCCCTGATGCGTTCAAAGGCGCGTTCGCGGCGGGCGTTGGCGCCTGTTGGATACTCTAAAGTTACACATTTTCGGTTAGTGGCGAAGGATAGAAATTGATGCCAGAGGTAGAGATCTTCACGGATGGCGCTTGTCGTGGTAACCCTGGACCAGGAGGGTGGGCTGCGTTATTGCGTAGCCAAGGCCTTGAAAAGATGTTCTCGGGAGCCGAGCAGGAAACAACCAATAACCAGATGGAGCTTATGGCCGCAATTCAAGGGCTTGAGGCTCTCAAGCGCGCGTCCTCAGTGGTTTTAACGACGGATTCACAATATGTTCGCCAAGGCATCACGCAATGGATTCATGGATGGAAACGTAACGGTTGGAGAACGTCGCAAAAACAACCGGTGAAGAATCAGACGCTCTGGCAGCGACTCGACGCTGCGGTAGCAAAACACCAGGTTGAGTGGCACTGGGTAAAGGGGCACAGTGGCCATGAGGAAAACGAGCGTGTGGACATGGCAGCAAACGATGCGATAGATGTTATGCAGGCCCAGACATGAGACAGGTTGTTCTTGATACTGAAACCACAGGGCTTGAAACCGAACGTGGGCACCGGATCATTGAAATTGGTGCAGTAGAGTTAGTCGATCGTCGCCATACCGGCAGACGTTTTCACAAGTACGTTAACCCCCAGAGAGAAATCGACGAGGGCGCCCAAGAGGTCCACGGCATTAGTGCGGAATTTCTTGAGGATAAACCCCGTATTGCGGACATCTGGCCAGAATTTTTGGAATTTATTAGTGACGCAGAGTTGGTCATCCATAACGCACCATTCGATGTCGGGTTTTTGAATGCGGAAATCAGCCACATATTGGCCGACGGTGTAGATACACCTGACAGCATTGAAAAAATTTGCCAGGTAACCGACTCCTTAGCGTTAGCGCGGCACAAGCATCCTGGTCAGAAAAATAATCTCGATGCGCTGTGTCGACGTTACATGGTCGACAATTCTCAACGTCAGTTACACGGGGCACTGCTCGACGCAGAAATCCTTGCGGATGTCTTTCTGTTAATGACCGGAGGACAGACTCAGCTATTTGGCGCTAATGATGATCAGGACAAAGGGGCGGAAGCTGGGAGAGGCGAACAGCAGCTACAGCCTTTTGACGTGTCCCGACTGCGGGTGATTCAAGCCGATGCGGCAGAGCTTCAAGCCCATGAGCAGTTCGTCACTCTCTTGGCGGAAAAGAGCGGTGCGACGCCAATATGGCGGCAAATTGGGTCGCTCGCCGCTGCTAGTAATTGTGACGAGTAATTTGCTTAGCACTACAGGAAGTAGTGCACGCAAACCCAGCCAGTTATGCCCATTACTATCGTATAAGGCAGTGCCATGGTCACCATGCGCATATAGCTGAGTCCAATCAGCGGAGCGATTGATGAGGTCAGCAAAAATAAGAAGGCTGCCTGACCGTTAGGTGTGGCAACACTGGGAATGTTCGTTCCGGTATTGATGGCTACGGCCAGCAGATCAAATTGTTCACGGCTCAAAATACCGTTGTCGAATGCCGCCTTAACTTCGCCAATGTAGACCGTCGCGACAAAGACGTTGTCGCTGATGGCGGACAGCACACCGTTAGCGATGTAGAACATGCCGGGCTGCATGTCTTCCGGCAGTGACAGTACGTAGCCGATCACTGGTGAGAACAGGTGCTGATCATGAATCACGCCGACCACCCCAAAGAACACCACCAATAGGGCGGTAAAGGGCAAGGCTTCCTCAAAAGCGTGTCCGAGCTTGTGTTCTTCGATTACTCCATTAAATGCGGTTTGTAGAACGATGATTGTTAGTCCAATAAGGCCTACTTCAGCGACATGAAAGGCAAGTGCGAACACTAGAAACAGTGCGGCAACCGCTTGCACAACCAGCCTGGCGTTGTCTTGGGCGGTGCGAATGGATGCTTCGTGGGCATCGAATTCAACTAGAATCTCGCGAACTCGCTCCGGTATTTGGGCGCCGTAGTCAAATATCTTAACTTGCTCTAGCAAAATACAGGTGGTCAGGCCGGCTACTAGCACGGGCATAGTGACCGGTGACATGCGCCAGAAAAATTCCATAAATTCCCAGCCTGTATAGCTGGCTATAAGTAGGTTTTGCGGCTCGCCCACGGTGGTACAAACACCGCCCAGAGCGGTACCAATGGCAGCATGCATAAGTAAGTTGCGTAGAAACCGCCGAAACTTTTCCAGTTCCTCTTGCCGCTCTTCGAGGATGCTACTGTCCTCAGAGTGGATATGTTCATCATTAAAGTGTTTGCCCGAGGCGACCCGGTGGTAAACCGAGTAGAAGCCTACGGCGACGCTAATGACCACTGCGGTTACAGTTAGGGCATCTAAGAACGCGGATAAAACCGCGGAAATAAGACAGAACAGAAACGAAATAACAGTTTTTGAGCGTACCGACAGCAAGATTTTCGTAAAGGTGAAGAGCAGTAATTCCTTCATGAAATATATGCCAGCGACCATAAAGATCAGCAACAAGATCACCGGAAATGCGGCTTCGACCTCATGTAAGACCGTGGTGGGGTTGGTCATGCCCAATATGATGCCCTCGAAAGCGAGCAATCCGCCCGGCTGCAGCGGGTAGCATTTCAACGCCATCGCCAGAGTAAAAATGAATTCGAGAACCAATACCCATCCGGCAATGTATGGCCCTGCAATAAGGAGCAACACCGGATTAAGCAGTAAAAAGGCGACGATGGTTTTCTTGTACCAATCGGGCGCATGGCCAAGAAAATTCTGGGTAAAAGAACTTAGGGATAGGCCTTGCATATACACACCTTGGTTAATAATAGTTGATGGAAGGTTCGGGTGACTTGGGAGTGTCTATTAGCCGCTTTGTCTGCCCAGCAGCAGGGTCTATGCCTCATACTGCTGATCACCCTAAACCGCCCACGCGGTAAAGATAGCGCGCATTGAGGTTACGCTTCAACCGCAAGTCTCTAAGTTTATGAATCTGGTTTGGCTGCGGAAGTATGCTATGTTTTTAACTCCGAATAACAAAAAGTGAACACCCCGATGTGGCCAAACGAACCGGATGAATTTGTTCCCAATCACGAGATGTCAGCAGCAGACGACAGCGGTGATGCATGGTACTTCGCATTTCTTGGAACAGAGTTGGTTTGCAAGAGCCACCAGGGTGCGCCCGAGCCGATTACTGCCGACGACTTTCGCTGGTTGGACTTAGAGGTCGGCAGCAAACATTTCTTGGGCCACTATGCCAACCGCCCCTGTTTTGCGTTGCGTGTGAAAGGGCAGGTGCCTGAAGGTTTTATGGCTGTGGGCCTGCGCGGCTTATTGGGTCGGACGGTCCAATCATTATTTTACCTCGCTGGGCGGGCTCTGCAGATTGTCGAGTGGTCAGAAAATCATCAGTTTTGCGGTCGTTGTGGCAGCCCTACTCAAGATCATAAGAGTGATCGCGCCAAGGTCGGTAGTTGTGGCCTGATCAGCTACCCGAGGCTGTCGCCGAGCATCATTGTTCTGGTAACACGCGGTGACGAGATGCTGCTCGCACGTAATGCCAATTGGCCGAATGGTATGTACAGCACTTTGGCGGGCTTTGTTGAGGCGGGCGAATCCATCGAGCAAACCGTGCACCGGGAAGTATTTGAGGAAGTAGGTTTAAAGGTCGAAAACTTACGCTATTTCGGTTCGCAAAGCTGGCCGTTTCCAAATTCGCTGATGCTTGGGTTTCATGCCGAATATAAATCTGGCGATATCGTATGTCAGCCCGGCGAGATCGCTGATGCCCAGTGGTTTACCCGAGATACGCTGCCGCAAACGCCGCCCAAGACGGCAATATCTGGATGGTTAATTGACGAGTTCATCCAACAGCTCGCACCCTAGGCGCGGGGAGGACGGAAAGCTGCCATGGTATGGAAGACCCAAATTAAATGGCCGCTGGCGCGGAATTGACTCTGCATAAAGGCGTTGACCGGGTCAGCCTCACCGCTTAGCAGCTCGCGCGCTAGAGACTCGCTGTGAAAATACAGGGTCATTTCCACAGGGTCATCGCAGTTCAGTTCTAACTGGCTCTCGCGCACGGCAAAATGAATTCCGCCATCGCCCCAGTCGAGGCGAATACAGGCATCTAAGCCAGTGTTGTGGTTGGCGTTGAAGTGCTGGGCGAGAAAATCGTGCATAACATAGTTTGCTCTATGGATCGGCGATTGTACTGAAACGTCGCGGGTAAGCGAGCGTAATTGCACAACGCTGGACGAAAGAACCCTGCACTCTATAAAGTACGCGACCTTAACTCGACGCCATTTTGGAAAGCGCTATGGACTATATATTCGACTATCTGATGTTTTTGGCCCAAGCGGTCACCGTGGTAGTGGCGATCATTGTGGTTGTGTCATTTGCTGCTGGCGCAAAGATGCGGCAGCAGGGGGGCGATCAAGGTTATTTGACCGTTACTAAAATAAACGAGCGGCTGCGCAATCTTCGTTATGTGATGGAAGATGCGTTGCTAACATCTCAAGAAGTAAAACGGCGCCACAAATCTGAACAGAAGTCGCAGAAAGTGACGGACAAAGAGAACGCTGCTAAAGCCAAGAAGGCGGCTAAAAATGCCCTTCAGGAAGGCGTCGAAAGCGACGCTCCCGGGCGAGTTTTTGTGGTGCGTTTTGAAGGCGATGTTGCTGCATCGGATGTGGATAATTTTCGCCTGGAAATTAGCGCCATACTGACTATGGCCGACAGCAACGACGAAGTTGTGATCTGCTTGGAAAGCCCAGGGGGTATGGTTCACAGCTATGGTCTGGCAGCTTCCCAAATGATGCGTGTACGCAATAAGGGCATTCCGTTGACTGCTGTGGTAGACAAAGTCGCCGCGAGTGGAGGTTATCTGATGGCAGCAGTGGCGAATAAAATTGTCGCGGCGCCGTTCGCCGTAGTGGGATCGATAGGGGTGGTGGCACAAGTGCCGAATGTGCATCGCCTGCTGAAGAAAAATGATGTTGATGTCGAGGTTCTTACCGCAGGCAAGTACAAGCGCACGCTCACATTTCTGGGGGAGAATACCGAGGAGGGGCGTGAGAAATTCCAACAAGAGCTTGAGGACGTACACGCGCTGTTTCAGGAATTTGTTGTCGATAATCGCCCCGAAATGGATATCGCCACGGTAGCCACCGGCGAAGCATGGTATGGGTCTAGGGCGTTGGAGCTGAATCTAGTGGACAGCTTGGCAACCAGTGATGAATATCTTATGGCGGCCTGCGCAGACAAAGACGTTTTCCAAGTTGCCTGGAAGCAGAACAGTAAGCCTATCGATCGACTCTTAGGTAAGGCCAGTGGCATCCTCGATCGAGTCACGCATTTGCTGGAATTTTCGCGGCGCTCGTAAGGCGCGTGTTGCCTGCCGCTGTATGAATCATAACTGAGAGGGATTAGCTAATGTCATTTAGAGCGTTTCAAGTAGAGAAAACCGATACTGGATTTGTACGCAGCGTTGTTGATCGCGAGGTTGATCAATTACCCCCGGGTGAACTGCTTATTGATGTTCACTATTCTTCTTTAAATTACAAAGACGCATTGTCAGCTACCGGCAATCCGGGTGTTACACGTGTATTCCCGCATACCCCAGGCATCGATGCTGCAGGTGTAGTGCTAAGCAGTAATGACAGCGCCTTTGCAGAAGGAGACCCAGTCATTGTTATTGGCTTTGACCTCGGCATGGGCACCGCGGGTGGCTTCGCCCAAAGAATCCGCGTACCCGCAGCTTGGGCAGTGAAGATGCCAGAAGGTCTCAATGCGCTTACAAGCATGCGCATTGGTACCGCCGGATTTACCGCTGCTGAGTGTGTGCAAAAGCTCGAACAGGGCGGCATGACGCCAGCTTCTGGCCCAGTACTGGTTACCGGGGCGACAGGTGGAGTAGGTTCTGTCGCGGTGAAGCTACTTGCCGGTTTGGGCTATGAGGTCGTTGCGGTAACGGGCAAGGCTGATCAGCACGATTTTTTGCGCAGCTTAGGCGCGGTTGAATTTATGACTCGCGAGGAAGCCGCGGAAGGAGCGGAAAAGCCATTGTTGCCTGAACGCTGGGGCGGTGTGGTCGATACCGTGGGCGGTGATATTTTGTTCAACGCGGTCAAAGGCCTTCGTTATGGCTGCAGTGCTGCGGCCTGTGGACTAGTGGCCGCGCCCAATTTCGCAGCCTCTGTACTGCCGTTTATTTTGCGCCATGTGAATCTGCTTGGCATTGACTCGGTACAGTTGCCGATAACGGAAAAAGCGGCGATTTGGTCGCGTTTAGCAACAGATTGGAAGATGGATTTAGCTGATCTGGAGGAAGCGCTGACGTTGAACACCTTATCCGATGCTATTGATCGGATATTGGCAGGACAAATGGTGGGGCGAGGTGTTGTTGATCTGTCCGTTGAGGATTAATCCCGACGTAGACTCGGGTTTGCCGCGATTGGACTAGGGTAGCGAGAGACTACCCAATAGCTGTTGATGACCATGGTAAGTACTGTAGCGGTTTGTAATACGGCCGCTGCGGCTTCACCGAGTAGGGCATTACCAACGGCGATGTAACTCAATAGCAGGGCGAACTCTGAGCCTTGGCCAAGCCGAGCCCCAACCTCTTTGGCCGTGCTTGTGGGCTCGCCCTGGACCTTTAACAGCACGCCAAATACCAGGGGTTTTGACACCACTACAACGACACTGGTGACTAAGATCGGTAACCATAGGGTACCGATTAAACTGGTATTTAAATCTGCGCCAACAGAAAAAAAGAACATAATCAGGAAAAAGTCCCGTAACGGCCGCAAATGCTCAGCAATGTATTGAGCGATTGGGCTGGTTGCGAGGCTCACGCCTGCGGTAAATGCGCCAATCTCGAACGACAGATTGAGACTGTGGGACAGGCTTGCTAGGCCTAAGCACCAAGCGATAGCGAGTAAAAAAATGTACTCGTGAAAGGCGTCAAATCGTCGAATCAGCGGTAACAGTACGAAGCGCACTCCTGCGAAAGCGCATAGCCCTAAAACGGGTAACGCAAGCAAGACCGCGCCGAGATTTTGCATTAGCGCGGATAATTCAGGTGTAAATTCACTGACAACGACGATGGCGATGATGGCCAATAGGTCTTGGATTAACAGCAAACTGATAACCAGTTGGCCAATGTGCCGATGGTGTAGTGCTGTGGTTGGTAGCAGTTTTAAGCCAAGAATTGTGCTGGAGAAAGTCAGCGCCAAGCCAACCACAATGGACTCAGTGATGGCAAAGTCAAAAAACAGCATCACCCCTGCGCCCAGCACAAAAAATGCTAGGGTTGTTCCAAGTGCTGTAAGCATGGACTCGCCCACCATGTTGCGCAATTTGCTGGGCTGCAGATCAAGGCCGACTAAGAACAGTAAGAACATGATGCCGATTTCGGCAATTTCGCTGAGATGCCTGTCATCGTTGATTAGGGCAAATCCGTGAGGACCGATCACGCAGCCCAGCACAATGTAGGCCACTAACATCGGTTGCCTAGTGTATAGGCTCAGTGTTGCGAGCACGGCTGCGCCGCTGAAAATAATGAAAAACGAATCAATAAGGTTAGGGTGTGCCATGGCTTTAGCATAGCAGCTGCAGCGCTGCGCGTGCGGGCACTAAATCATCGCAACAGTGCAGGCAACGGATCCATTACTGAACCCTGATAATGATCACTATAGGGGGCTAATAGTTCAAGTGCGATGGCGGGATCACGTTCAGCTGGGAGCTCAAAACTGCTGAAGCCACAGCGCAGCATAAAGTGCAGTAGATCCTCGTGCACGGCGCCTACAGCGCGAAGATCACCCTCATAACCAACGCGTTGTCGTAGCAGTGCTGCCAAAGACAGTCCACGTCCGTCCGTGAGCGCAGGAAAGTCTACGGCTATCAGGCTTGCGCTTGCCCAAGCTTTTTCTGGTTCAGCGTCAACAGAAAGTTTCAGTGCGCTGCCGGCGGTAAAGGATTCAGCGGCGCTCCAATCAGTAGGTTGATTGTCGGTTACCTGCCATAGGCCGTCCTGTTGTCTAAGCAGCTGAGTCATGTGCGTCGCTCCTAAGGCTGGCTTTGAAAGGTTGGATGCCAACCCGACGAAAGCACGCGAGGAAACTTTCGTTCTGATGGCGCAATGACAGGTGGATGTTAATGATATTGTCGATAACTGTAGGCACCTGATGGCGCGACACCGAGGGGCCAATAATCTGGCCCAGGGAGGCTGATTCGCCAGAGTGACCCGCATGGCCGCCTAGGGAAATTTGGTAGAATTCCTGGCCTTTCTTGTCTACGCCCAAAATACCGATGTGGCCCACATGGTGATGCCCACAGGCGTTCATGCAGCCAGAAATATTCAGATCCAGATCGCCCAGGTCGTGTAGGAAATCGGCATCGTCCAATTGGTGTTGAATTGCTTCGGCAATTGGGATGGATTTGGCATTTGCTAACGAGCAAAAATCCCCCCCCGGGCAACAGATAATGTCGGTTATCAGGCCAGCGTTAGCCGTCGCTAGGTCATGGTCGCTAGCGAGTTGCCAGAGCGGGAATAAGTCCTGCTGGCGAATATGTGGCAGTGCGAAATTCTGCTCGTGGCTGATGCGGACCTCACCGCAGCCGAACTGATCTGCCCAATCTGCGACGGCCAGCATTTGCTCCGCGCTAACATCGCCGGGTGGGACGCCAGGGGCTTTGGTCGACAAAATCACATTGGCATAACCGTCACTTTTGTGGGCACTGACGTTACGTTCGATCCAACGGCTGAACTCCGGTTGTTTGAGGCGTTGCTCATCGAGATTAAAGTCTGGATTATCTATGGCCGGTAGCGTTGGGATTTGAAAGAAACCTTGCATTTTCGTTATCGCAGCATCGGCGAGCGGCTCGCTCTCCTGAATAACCTGTTGCCATTCTTCGTCAACGCGTTGGGTGAATGCTTCTGCGCCAAGCGCGCGTAGCAAGATTTTTATCCGGGCTTTGTATTTGTTGTCGCGCCGACCGTAGCGGTTGTATACACGCAGGATGGCGTGAAGGTAAGTAAGCAGATGATGCGCGGGCAAGCCTTCGCGAATGGTTGTGCCGATAACGGGTGTTCTACCTAGCCCGCCGCCAACAATGACATCAAATACCGGCTGTTGTGCGACCTCGTAGACACGCAAACCAATGTCATGCACGTCAATGGCAGCGCGATCTACTTTGCCGCCGCTTACCGCAATTTTAAACTTGCGCGGCAGCCACTCGAACTCAGGATGCAGTGTCGACCACTGACGTATCAACTCGCAGTAGGGGCGGGGATCGATGGATTCGTCAGCCGCTGCACCCGCAAAGTGGTCCGTGGTGACATTGCGGATACAACTGCCACTGGTTTGGATTGCGTGCATGTTGACGGCGGCAAGTTGTTCCAAAATATCTGGCACATCGGCAATCTCAGGCCAGTTAAATTGCATATTCTGGCGAGTACTTAAGTGGCCATAACCCCGGTCGTAGGTATTAGCGATGGATGCCAGGGCACGCAGCTGCTTAGTTGATAGGGTGCCGTAGGGAATCGCCACTCTCAGCATTGGCGCTAAACGTTGTATGTAGAGTCCATTGCGCAGACGTAATTGCAGGAATTCGTCCTCGCTGAGGGCGCCGTTAAGATAGCGTTGCGTCTGATCACGGTAATGAGCAACACGCTCGTTAACAAACTGGCGATCAAAGTCGTTGTATTGATACATAGCTATCCATCGGTAACAGCGGGGTGTCTTAGGGGATTTGTGCAATTCCATTTGCTTAGCGGCGAGACCTTAGCAGTGGCTATTTTCGGCAACAACTGACGGAAAGTTATATGCATATTCTTCTGTGACATTTGCAATACAAGCAGATTTCCGCAGTTCATTTATGTAAGCCGTGGTGGCTGGGATTTTGGTCATTGAATACTCTAAGGTTGAGATCGAACCATGTCCGCCTATAATGCGCAGCGCAATATTCCTATGGAGCTACCATGACCGAGACCACGCCAGAAAACGAAACCAAACAGCAGCAAGGCAGTAACGACAGTAAGGCCGATACAGTTGCGATCGCAGTAATCTTCACTGCGGCGGTATTGATGGCGGCGCACCTGATTTCAGGATTTACCGTCGATCTGTAGGGGCCTCGTATACGTTGGGCTTAGGACCAGCGAACCTGCTAAGCTGACCAGCTAGCGGCATCAGTTCACCAGATTAGGCGTAAGCAGGCGGCGCGCTTCTTTCACACTGACTTGCTTGCGCTCGGCGTAGCTCTGCAGCTGATCTTCATCAATTTTGCCAACGCCAAAATAGCGGCTCTCCGGATGCGAGAAGTACCACCCGCTGACTGCGGCTGCGGGTGTCATGGCATAACTTTCTGTTAACGCTATATCTGTCCTGGCTGTGGCGTCCAATAATTGGAACAAGATTTCTTTCTCACTGTGCTCTGGGCAAGCCGGATATCCCGGAGCAGGTCGTATACCTTGGTAGCGCTCCTTTATCAGCGCTTCTGAATCAAAGTTTTCGTCTTCCGCATAGCCCCAATATTGTTGCCTCACTCGGGCATGTAGATACTCTGCGAACGCTTCAGCAAGACGATCTGCCAGCGCTTTAACCATAATCTGCGTGTAATCATCGTCACCGAACTCAGCAAGGATGGCGTCGATGTTTTTGCCGGCAGTAACCGCAAATCCACCTATATAGTCGGCGATGCCGGTGGGGGCAACAAAATCTGCCAGACAATAGTTGGGGCTTAAATCGTCTGGCTTAGGCGCTTGTTGGCGTAAGTGGTGTAATTGCGCCAGAGCGTGTGTTCGGGATTCGTCGGTGAACAGCGAGATATCATCGCTGCCGGATTTATTCGCAGGCCAAAACCCATATACTCCGGCAGCGGCTAGACGCCCGTCCTCTATAAGCCATTGCAATCGTGACCGCGCGTCTGCAAACAACTGGGTCGCGGCTTCACCAACGACTTCGTCTTCAAGAATTGCCGGGTAGCGTCCTGCCAGTTCCCAAGTCATAAAAAATGGCGTCCAGTCGATGTAGGGCACCAGCTCTGTAAGGGATGGCGTCACCGTGTGAACACCTAAATTTGTTGGAACTGGCGGCTGATAGCTCGACCAATTAAGCGCCGCCGCATTCGCTTGGGCATCGCTCAAAGCAAGGAATGCGCGTTTTTCGCGTCGTGCTTCCACGCGATTTCGAATCAATGCATATTCCTCGCGAATTTCTTTAGCGTAGGTTTGGTACTGCTGTTCTTCAGCCAGCAGGCTGGCGGTTACGTTCACTGCCCGCGACGCATCAGAAACGTAGACGGTGGCGCGGTTGTCGTACTCAGGGGCGATTTTTGCAGCAGTATGTGCCTTACTGGTTGTAGCTCCGCCGATTAGCAGCGGTATTTTCAGCCCGCGTCGTTGCATCTCATTTGCGATATTTACCATTTCGTCTAAGGAGGGCGTAATAAGGCCAGAAAGACCGATGACGTTAGCCTCGCAATCAATGGCGGTTTGAATGATCATGTCGGCCGGCACCATCACGCCCAAATCAATGACCTCGTAGTTATTGCATTGCAACACCACGCCAACAATATTTTTGCCGATGTCATGCACATCGCCTTTTACCGTAGCCAGCACAATTTTGCCTTTGGCGGAGCGTTCTCGGTCCGGATTCCGCCGCTTTTCTTCTTCGATAAATGGCACTAGATGGCCCACGGCCTGCTTCATGACCCGGGCGCTTTTGACCACTTGGGGCAGAAACATTTTGCCGCTACCGAACAGGTCACCGACAACACCCATGCCATCCATGAGCGGCCCTTCGATAACCTCCAACGGGTGGTCAGCCAACTGCCGAGCTTCTTCAGTATCGGCGACGACAAAGTCACCAATGCCTTTGACGAGGGCATGGCTCAGCCGCGCATGGACATCGAGTTCGCGCCATGCTTCCTGAGTCTGTTCGCTGGATTTTTTATCTGTGGTATCAACCAGACTTTGTGCCATTTCCAATAGGCGCTCGGTTGCGTCCTCACGACGATTCAATACCAAGTCTTCGACGGCTTCTAGTAAAGTGCCAGGCAGTTCCTCGTAGATGCCGAGTTGGCCCGCATTGACTATGCCCATGGTCAAGCCTGCTTGCACGGCGTGATAGAGAAATACTGTGTGAATGGCTTCGCGAACCAGGTTATTACCGCGAAACGCGAAGGATACGTTGCTGAGGCCTCCGGAGGTACTTGCGCCAGGTAAATTTTGGTGAATCCAGCGTACCGCTTCGATGAAGTCTACGGCGTAATTTCGGTGCTCGTCGATGCCGGTGCCAATGGCGAAAATATTGGCATCAAAAATAATATCGGTTGCCGGCACGCCGACATGCTCGGTGAGTATCCGGTAGCTGCGTTCGCAGATTTCAACCTTGCGCGCTTGGGTGTCCGCTTGGCCATCTTCATCGAATGCCATGACGACCATTGCAGCGCCATATTCGACACACTTATTCGCGGCCGCGATAAACGCTTCTTCACCTTCCTTGAGACTGATGGAGTTGACGATGGCTTTGCCTTGGACACATTTCAGTCCGGCTTCGATGATGTCCCACTTGCTAGAGTCCAGCATGATCGGCACCCGAGAGATATCCGGCTCGGAGGCGATCAGGTTAAGAAAGTGCACCATCGCCTGCTCGCCATCCAACATGCCTTCGTCCATGTTGATGTCAATAATTTGTGCGCCGTTTTCGACCTGTTGACGGGCAACGTTCAACGCCTCGTCGAATTTGTTCTCGCGTATAAGGCGTGCAAAGCGTGCGGAGCCTGTGACGTTAGTACGTTCGCCAACGTTTACAAATAGACTGTCAGACTGCAATCTCAAGGGCTCTAATCCAGATAATTTCAGCCAGCCAGCTTCGTCGTCTGCCGGTGTCGTTACTGATTCTGGGAGCTCTCGCGGAGAGAACTGTGCCATGGTTTGGGCTATAGCGCTGATGTGCTCGGGGGTTGTTCCACAACAGCCGCCGATTATATTCAGCCAACCGGCTTCGGCGTATTCCCGGACAATATCGGCCATCTGCTCGGCGGTTTGCGTGTATTCACCGAAGGCGTCCGGTAACCCAGCGTTGGGATGCACGCTGACGCCGGTTGAGCATAATTTTGAGAGCTCAGCCACATACGGCCGCAGTTGCTCAGCGCCGAGTGCGCAGTTTAAACCGACTGCGAGGGGCTTGGCGTGTTCTATGGAATAAAGAAAGGCTTCGCAGGTTTGACCGGATAACGTGCGGCCGCTGGCGTCGGTTATCGTGCCCGAGATGATCAGGGGCAACTCCTCTTCGAGTGCTTTATTGACCTGATTTGCCGCATAGATGGCTGCTTTTGCGTTTAGTGTGTCGAATATTGTTTCGATTAATAATATGTCAGCACCGCCGGCTATCAGGCCCTGCATTGCCTCGGTATACGCAGCCACTAATTCGTCAAAACTGATGTTCCGATATCCAGGTTGGTTAACATCTGGGGACAAGCTGGCGGTGCGATTGGTGGGTCCAACGCTGCCCGCAACAAAGCGTGGTTTAGCCTCGTTGCTGAATTCATTGGCAACACGTTTAGCTATTTCAGCCGACGCCTTGTTGATTTCAAAACAGATGTTTTCGGTGCCAAAGTCAGCCTGGGCTATTGTGGTGGCGTTGAATGTGTTGGTGCAGATAATATCGCTGCCTGCCAGAAGGTAGTTGCGATGTACCTCTTCGACAACGTCTGGGCGGGTTAAGCACAAGATATCGTGATTGCCCTGTAACGGCAGATTATGCTCAGCAAAGCGCTCGCCACGGTAAGCATCCTCTTCAAGCTTGTAGCCTTGGAAGGCAGTGCCGTAGGCACCGTCCAACAGCAAGATGCGCTGCTCCATGAGCTCCTGCAATTTCGACAACTTTGATTGGTTGGGATCGGTGGGCTGGGCTGCGGTGGCGGTTGCGCCGGGCATAGGGGTTCTCATTGATAATCAGGGCTCAGCCTAACGAAGCCTTCGGCGCGGAACAATTGAACGAGTTAGACGCTTCTTTGAGCAAAACTAATAGTCATTTACCTGACCCGCAGGCTCGGGTATATACTGCGCACTCACAGACGCGCACCAAGCGTCAAATTTATAAGAGTAAATGCAGTCAAAATGATCAACATATCATCTAGTGCCCAAACCTATCTGCAAGGACTGTTGGCGAAGCAAGAAGACGCCGATGTCGCAATCCGCATCTTCGTGGCCCAACCTGGCACGCCCCAGGCTGAGACCTGTATAGCGTATTGTCGGCCTGGTGAAGAGCAGGAAGGCGATATTGCGGTGGAATACGACGGCTTTCGGGCCTGGTTTGAGGGTCGGAGCGAGCCGTACCTGGAAGACGCTGAAGTAGACTATCAAGAAGACCAGATGGGTGGCCAATTGACCATTAAGGCGCCTAATGCACGGGTACCAAAGGTTGGCCCGGATGCGCCTATTGAGGATCGCATCAACTATGTTCTGTACAACGAAATAAACCCGGGTTTAGCCGCTCATGGTGGTGTGGTCTCATTAGTCGAGGTCACAGCACAAAATCAGGCAGTCTTGCAGTTTGGCGGTGGTTGCCAGGGCTGCTCGGCGGTAGACATCACGCTGAAAAGCAGCGTTGAGGGTACGTTATTGGAACAGGTGCCTGAGCTCAGCGGCGTAGTGGACCATACGGACCACTCAATCACTGAAAACGCATACTACAGTTAGCCGCCGGATTATCGGAAACGAACGCTAAGCTGGCTATGTAAACCACGCAGCATCGTCTCTGTTTCAGCCCAGCCCACGCATGCATCGGTAATAGACACACCGTAAGCTAGGTCAGCACCGTTACCGATACTCTGATTGCCAGAATGCAAATGGCTCTCAATCATCACTCCGGTGATCGCGTTATTGCCGCCAGCGATTTGCTTCGCTACCGACTCCAAGACAACGGGCTGGTTGCGGTAGTCCTTGTTGGAGTTGGCGTGGGAGCAATCCACCATGATCGAAGAATTAAGGCCGCCAGAGTTGAGACGGCGCTCGCATTCGTCGATATTGGCCGCGTCGTAATTCGGGCCGTTTGCGCCGCCGCGTAGCACAATATGTGCGAACGCATTACCGCGTGTGTGGACGACGCTGACCTGGCCGTCAGTGCTGATGCCGAGAAATCGATGAGGTTGAGCCACCGACTGCAACGCGTTGATCGCAACGTCTAATGACCCATCGGTGCCATTTTTGAAACCTACCGCACAACTCAGGCCCGAAGCCATTTCTCGGTGGGTTTGGGATTCAGTAGTGCGCGCACCAATAGCACTCCAGGAAAATAACTCTTGCAGGTACTGGGGTGTGATTGGGTCCAACGCCTCGGTCGCTAAGGGTAGGCCCAATGCGGCAATATCCAGCAATAACTCGCGGGCGATATGTAGGCCTTCATTGACTTTAAAGCTGTCATCCAGGAAGGGATCATTGATTAAACCTTTCCAGCCGACGGTGCTACGTGGTTTTTCGAAATAGCTGCGCATAACGAGAAGCAGTCGGTCGTCAAGTTGCTCGGCGAGGAGCTTCAGGCGCTTGGCATACTCTAAGGCACTGCTTGGGTCATGAATTGAACATGGTCCAACCACAACGAGTAAGCGCTTATCGGTTTTTTCGACGATTTCACGAACGCTGTCCCGATGCTGGTTTACCTGCTCGCGTACGGTCTCCGGTACCGGTAAGCGACGTTTTAGCTGTTCGGGTGTAATTAACACTTCATGGGACTCAACGTTTAAGTTTTCTAACTGCACTGGCATCTCCTCTTGGTCCTGCTCAGCATTGGGTCAACGACATTTGGGGCATAAAAAAACCCCGCTCGACGTCTGCCTTGCGGGGTTCAGCGAAGGCAGGAGGCTGCCTTCATATAATTAGGAAGGTCAGCTAGTCGCTAACAAAAAATCGGTAGCCCTGCCAAGAAACAACGGCGCCAGCACAAAAACTTGCGCGCTCGGAGCCGAAGATTAGGTGGATTGCATATCTCATGCGTCAGGATAGTAAAGCACTTTAAGTAAAAAGCAATTTACTTAGGTAAAAAGCTATTTACTTACGCAAAAAGCAATTTACTTAAGTAAAAAGCAAATTACTTAGTTGACTCAAAGTTCATGCAGTTCCCCGAGCCCGGTAAAGTACAGTGCAATATGGACGGGTTTAGGGTTGTCAGCAAACAGGCGGTCTATTAGTGCACGGTAACGCAATAATTGTGGCCTATAGCGATCCCTTTGCTCTTGCAAAAATTGCTCTTGCAAAAATTGCTCTTGAAAAGATTGCTCTTGGGGCGCGCTTGCAGGCATGGCGGTTTTGTAGTCAACAATCCAACGTTGCTCTGCGCTTTCGAAAAAACGATCGAGCACTGCATTTTGCAATTGGCCGCTGGCGTCCACGCCGCTGATGGCCCACTCGCAGCGAGCCTCTGGATGGTCAGCCAGCACCCATTGCCCGTCGTCATCGGCGAGCATTCTAGCGATATGCTGTTCAGCAGTTGCAATAAGTAGTGGTAATTGAGCCGGCTCGATATCCTGCTCTGCGGCCCAGACGCCTATACGATCAGTCAATGCCCCGGCGCTTTGGCGCTGGGTGCTGCCAATCCAAGCCAGTGCTTTGTGCACCAGATGGCCCAAGGCCACCTCGAAACGACCGCCGATCAGATCTTCACTTATGTTGAGAGTATCTGCGCTGACGTCGGCTTTGCTGTCCGTTGGCGGCCGCCATTGATAATCGGCGGGTAATGCAGTCAATAACGGCGGGGCCGAATTCTGCGGTGGCGGCGCGCTGATTTGCGACTCTACCGCCGTAGCTTGGTGCTTGATCCATCCCGCCATATCCCGAGCTTTATCGATGTCGTCTGTCTGATAGCTCAGCCATAAGCTATTGCGTGCACGAGTACATGCGACATAGAGCAGGCGTTTGCGTTCGTTAGCAGCACGGATTTTCTCTTCGTAGTGCAGCCATGCGTGAATTGGGTCCTCCTTCGCGCCAATTAATAGACTGCTTTCACCCCGTTGCCACAGCATAAGTGGCGCTTGATCATGGCGAGTGCCGCGCTGCAGGAACGGTACGATGACGTGATCAAACTCTAACCCCTTAGATTTATGAATGGTCATTACTTCGACCTGCTCTGTGCCGGTACGATTAGCAAATAACCGCGCAACACCGCGCTCGAGGGAAGGCAGGTGGTAGGCGTCGCGTCCAAGTTCCTCGACCAGCTCGAACCAGTGCAGAGCATGCTCGCACGCTACCTCGTCATAAGCATTAAGGCCACCTAGTCGCAGCCATAGACCCTCAATGATTTCGCGTAATGGAAATTCATAGAGATGGCGTTTAGCCCAATCCAGACCCTTGGTGAAACGCTCCAGTGCGGGAAGCCGGTGTTGTAGCGCCGGCAGTTCTATGACGAAATTTTCCACATCGTTAAGCAGCTGCAGCTCGCTAAGTCGTAAGCCAACGAGAGGGCTGCGTAAGATGCTGAACCACGCGAGTTTGTTCTCAGGATTTTGCAGAATTCGATGCGCGTTCATAAGATCCTGAATGACCGGAACCTCGGCCAGTAGGTCGATGTCCGTTGACCGCCATGGAATACCGGCGGCGCTCAATTCGCTAACCAGTGGCAAAAGGTGGCTGCGCGAGCGGCATAGAATGCCAACACTGCCATCACCGATATTGCGCAGGTGCGCGACGATGCCCCGTATCTCTTGATTGCCATCAACGTAGGCATTGCAGACTACGGGGTCGTGCATTGGCCTTGCCGTGCTGGCGGCTTGGGATTGGGCAAAGTTCACGGCGCCGAGGCGCGGATTGCCGTGCGGTGGCAGCAGACTACGGAATAGATCATTGCACCAACTCACCAAATCGGGCACCGAGCGAAAATTGGCGACTAGATCAAGGGCCTCAAGCGGCAGGCCGGCTAGGCCTTGGGCTCGACACTTAGCGAATAGTGATACATCAGCGTCGCGAAAACGATAGATAGATTGCATTGGATCGCCAACAGCGAAAAAAGTGTTGTTGTCGTCCGCCTGCCAACCCTCAGTGAGCAATTTAAAAAAGTGCATCTGGCTGTGGGAGGTGTCTTGAAATTCGTCAACGAGCAAATGGCAGATTCTGTAGTCGAAGTGCAGTGCTAGGTCCGTCGGCCCGGATTCATCTCGTAGGCCGGCGCTGGCGCGCAGTTGTAACTCGGTGAAGTCGATTGCGCCCTCGCTAACAAATACGTTGTTCAGAGCGATTGCGCTGAGGGCTAGGCAAATACTCATGGTGGTAAGGGTTTGCGATTGTGCCTCCGTCGCTTGTGCGGGGGGTAGATGCTTTATGTGTCTGAAATGCTCTGCTGCGGATGTTGCTGCCAGCTCCGGTAGCCAAGCTTTGACCTCGTCGCGTAGATTTTTGTCGGCAAACGCCGGGTGGGTGCGACGATCGACGGTTTTACGCAGACTATTTTGCGAGGTCAGTAATAACGGTGCTACGGCACTCAGAGCTAGGTCAAAGGTTTCAGGATCCGTTTCGGGAAAAAGGGCTGCATAAATAGACTCAATTCTGTGTTGGTCCCTAGCCGATAAACTTTCCTTTGCAGCCTCCAGAACCTGAGCGCGTAATTCAGTTAAGGCATGTTGCAGTACGCTTTGCATCTCTTCTGATGCCCCGGCAGTTTGCAGTGCCAGTTGGTTGTTGATATCCAGCCACTGGTCACGGCGAGCCAGCATATTGTTCAGTAGGGTAATTGCGTTGGCGGCATTGTTATTCAGAAACGCTAAAAATTCGGCAATCACGGGCGCTGTAGCCGCGCCGTTTGTGAGTTGTTGTAGTAATGCCTCGCTGGCCTGCTGATACAAATGATCGGCTGATTCTAATAATGTCAGGCCCGTAACACTGCTCTGTTTCGGAATTCTGGTAGCCAGTTCCATTGCAAAACTGTCAATGGTTTGTACTTTCAGTCGATTAGGGTTCAGGCGCAGTCCCCAGCCTGCTTCGGCATCGCGTCGGCGAATCCTCATGGCGATAGGACTATCGGTTTCCAATGCACTGAGAATGCGCTGTTTCATCTCAGTGGCGGCCTTGCGTGTAAAGGTAATCGCGAGGATTTCCTCTGGCCGACTAACTCGCTCCAGTAGGTTCAAATAGCGTTGTACCAGCAGGGTAGTCTTGCCTGAGCCAGCAGGCGCCTGAACGATACACGAGCGACTGGGGTCCATGGCTTTGGCGCGAGCAGACTGATCCACAGGTGGCGATAGATCAGTCGAATTCATGGACTGAATCCTCGTCGTTCGCTGTATTGATTCGACACAGCCCCTGGAGATGACAATAACGACATGCGCCCTTGCGCGGGGTAACGGTAGCGTCACCGTCGCGAAGTGCTTGGGCTAGGTCGACGAGCGCAAGCTGCCATTGCTGACGCTGTTCAGTCCAAGGCTCGGGCGTTGGCTTAATCTGTAGCGTGCCTGAGGCGGCCTCGGACAATGCTTGCTCGCCGATACCTACGGCTTTCACTGCCTTGTCGCTTATGCATGCATAGGCAACGCTGGCAATTTGCTCATCAAGCAGGCTGTAGATCGGTAATTGCAGATCTGTGGGCGGTGACTTTGTCGCGCCGCTCGCGGATTTGCTGGATGATTTATAGTCGATAACCACAGCACGATTATTGACATTGTCTATGCGGTCTACGCGTAGCGCAAAGGTTAGTCCCGCGAGTTCTAGCTGAAACTCGCGTTCAACGGCGTCGATAGTGAATGGCAGCCGCTGGCCCTCGATATCCAACCATTGCCTGACTAAATTGGCGAGCCTTGTACATTCATTGTCGAAGAATGCCTCAGGCAAGGGCGCACGTCGTTGCAGTACCTCGGTGCAGGCCTGATAAATCTGCGCTTCGGTAAGCTCGGTGAGGTGAGTGCTGGTTTTGCAGTGTTCGGCTAGATGCTGCATAACAGCGTGCAAGGTTAACCCGCGCTCCAGAGCATCTGGGAATTCGGATGGATCTCGTTCTTGCCTGAGTCCAAGCCGCTGGTGGGCAAAGGCCCGGAACGGACACTCTAATTGATCTTGCAGTGCACTAGTGCCACCAAGCATGCGCTGATCTTGTACAGGCAAGCCTTTGAAATCCTCGGTTCTGATTAATTGCACGCCGTCGCGACGATAGAAAGGGTGGTATATCTCGGGTTTCGGCAGCATCGCCACGGTTGCTTCAGCCGCGATATCGGCAATGGCCTGGCTCGGCAGCAGCTCATAACCGTCGAGTTGGCTGACATAACTGAAGTTCAATTCAGCGTCACTGTTGAGCCATTGGTTGAGCGTGCGTTGTGCAAACTCCAATTCTTGATCAGGGGTGACTCGTGGGAGTTTATGCTGCCGTGCAACTGCAGTTGGAATAAACGGATTGAGCGATGCGGTCTGAGGGAAGCTGTTGGCATCCATACCGCACACCCAGAGATGCGAGTAATCGAATCCGGTGGTTTCAAGTAAGCCTAGCACCTGAACCTGGGAGGCGGGCCTCTGGGGTGCGAACATTTTGGATTGCAGATGCAGTGTCAGGAGTTCTAGGGCGGCTTCGAAAGAGATGAATTGATCATCTGCCATTTGTTCCCGACCAAGCTCTGTCATGGATTGTTGAATTTGCGTAACCGCTTGAAACTGCCCGGATTCAAGCTCGCTCAAGTTAGGCCAGTTTACCTGGCGCAATAACTCGTCGATAAAGGTCAGCCAATAGGTGAAGCGTTCGCTTGTAGGCGCATGCTCTAGATGTTGCAGCAGGGTATTGGCGGTACTATCGTCAGCAACAGAGCTTATGTCGATAACACGCTGCTCGGATGGCCAGCTGTGCAATGAGGTTATACACCACGGTGCAGTAACGAACGGCGAAAACGACAAGCTCTCTAGAGCTTCTTTCGTGATCGGGGTATGGCACCAGTTAAGTAGTACGCTGGCGTGCAGCCATGCCGGTTGATCCGCCAATGGACTGCCACCAGATAAGTCGAAACAGCGCGTAGCGCTTCCCGCCTCAGGGTCAAAGGTTACCGAAAACTGGCGCTGTACTCGGTGGTATATCTGCGCCAACTTAGGCACCACTACCGCCACTCTGGCGTTCGGTTGTTGCCGGCATACGTCCGCTGACCAACGAGCGGCTGCTGCTAGCTCAGTGGCGATGGAATCGAAAGCAAAAAGGCGTGGTTGCTGGCGTGGTGTGCGCGGTTGAGGGGGGTGTTGCCCCAACTCGATCGTGGCGAAATCAAGAATGTGTTCTGAATCCTTAAGCCATTTTACGCCGCTCGCGTCATTGCACGCTTCGAGGTAGCGCCGTTCTGTCACGCTTAGGTGGTCAAATGCCAATAGAAGCAGTGGTTTTGTTGGTGGTTTGGCCTGCTGCAATAATGTTTTTGCCAGCTGGCCGACATAAATTTCGTCAGGCTGAGAAAGCTCAAGTACCGCTCGCGCCCAGGGTACAAACAATTCTCCACCCTCGCTGCCATCAGCCAAGGCATCGATTTCAATATCGTATCGGTACAGTAAATCTAGGGCTTGTGCAGCACTTGGGCTCAGGTGCCGGTTGCTCGGATTGGCACATTGATAAAATCGCGACAATAGCTGGCTATTGGTGAGTAGGCGCATCGCTGTGTCGGTGTAGTCCTGCCAGGTAGCAAAGTGTTGCTGTAGCAATTGATTCAAACTCAAGCAGTGGGGGCTCGGCCATGCCTCGAGTCCGCGCGCTTGGTGTGCCTGATTGAGGCCGCGGCGCAGCTCACGCGCAAGCCGCTCGTTGGGCGTGACGATGGTGAAATCGCGACTCGCATCGAGCAGCGCGGCAGAAATTTTTACGAACGCATTAACCACCTTGAGAGTGTAACTCAAGCGTAGCAGGAAAGAGGTCTATCACTTTGGCGGTGCCCTGGAACAGCCGTAAATAGTAATCCCGGTGGTGGGGCATTATGGCTAAGGCGAAAAAATACAAAGACTTTGCGGTTTTGCTATCCAGTAGGTGGCGAGAACAGCTAAAATAGAGGCGAAATTTAACGGAGCCCTGCAATGTGGCATTTGATCGAAGATTTCTTTGACCAAGGTCTGGTAATGAAAGGATTGATTGGCGTTGGTTGGTTGGCTGTGATCATTATGATCTTTAGCCTCGGTCAGCAGCTTCTCTCCTAATCCTCAGCATAGGTATAAGCGGCTATGTGGCTATCCTCGTTCAGCACCGATCAACGTCATGTGATGTTGGGTCTTGCCCACAATGTTATTGTATCTGATGGCCTACTGGACCCTAATGAAGAAGGAATGTTGCTTGAACTCAAGCAGGAAATGGGTCTCAGCGAAGTACAGGAACTTGAATATCTCGAGCTGGAAGGGATTCAATACGTTTTCCAAGACAAGCGTTCGCGCATGGTTGTGGTCATTAACTTAATCAAGTTGAGTTATGTCGACGGCGCGTTTGAAATTGAAGAAGAGTGTTTGCTGAAAGAGATTGCTCGTAGCTTCGACATTTCCGACAACGACTTTTTGCTCCTCGATAACTGGGTGCGCAGATTGTCCGCACTTGAAGAAGAGGCTCAAGCTTTCTTCAATTGACTCAAAAAACAGGTTAGCGTGCTCGGTGTACGCACCAATGAGCGCTTACGACGAGGCCAGTTTTGACCCAGGCAGATGAACAAAAGAAGATACTTGAGTGGTTAGAAGGGCTGCGGGTCGAGCACAGTGACCTAGACGTAGTCATAAACCATCTTCTTGAAGCGCGCCATCACGACACCATGCGTATTCAGCGTTTGAAACGACGCAAGCTTAAAATCAAAGACATGATCCATCGCCTAGAAAGCGAACTGATCCCTGATCTAGATGCCTGAAACCATACCAGCCAAGCCGTTAACAGTGGCGATCTCGTCTACCGCCTTATTCGACTTATCTACTTCAAATGAAATTTATGAAAGCCAGGGTCTAGAGGCCTATCGACGTTATCAGATTGATCAGGAAGATGTGGTTCTAGAGCCCGGCGATGGCTACTATCTGGTAAAAAAAATACTAAATATCAATAAATTACTCGACAAACCTAGAGTCGAAGTAATACTACTGTCGCGAAATTCTGCAGATACTGGTTTACGGGTTTTCAACTCTATACGGGCCCACGATCTGGGAATAACTCGTGCAGCATTCTGCTCTGGCGCATCACCGTATCGCTATATCAATGGATTTGGCTGCGACTTATTTCTGTCGACTCATGGTGATGATGTGCGGCTGGCCCTTGAGGAAAACGTTGCCGCGGCCACCTTGTTGGGCGGTGGCGGGGGCGCCACGGATGCAGCCGATTCGGCACTGCGGTTAGCGTTCGATGGTGACTCGGTGCTCTTTTCTGATGAGGCTGAACAGGTCTACCAACGGCATGGACTTGATGCATTTAGCCAACATGAACAGGCAAAAGCGTCAGATGTGCTTGGCGGTGGCCCATTCAAAGCTTTTCTGGCAGCCCTTCAGAGCCTGCAGCAGGAGTTTCCAGAGGGTCAAAGTCCCATTCGCACGGCCCTGGTCACCGCGCGGGGGGCGCCTGCCCACGAGCGCGTGATTCGTACCTTGCGCGAGTGGGATATAAGACTGGACGAGTCCCTGTTTTTAGGCGGCATGGACAAGACCGAGTTTTTACGCGGTTTCGCGGCAGATATCTTTTTTGACGACCACGAGTTGCATTGCAATCGCGCGGCGGGTCATTTGGCTACCGGCCATGTGCCTCATGGCGTTGTTAATCGTAAAGATTAAGGTGAATAGGCGTAAAACAGGCTTTTGATAATATAAAAAATATTTTTAATATTAAAAAAGTATATTAAAATTGGTATCTTGCCAATTTTACCAAAGGTTAACGCCATGAAACTGCAGCAGCTTCGATACATCTGGGAAGTAGCTAATAACGGTTTAAACGTTTCTGCGGCCGCCGAATCTCTGTATACCTCTCAGCCCGGCGTCAGCAAGCAGATTCGCCTTTTGGAGCATGAATTAGGCGTAGAGATCTTTGCCCGTAATGGCAAACACCTTTCAGAAATTACCACGGTAGGGCAGCAAATTATTGCCATGGCTGGGGACATTCTGCGCCAGACGCAAACGATTAAACAAATGGCCCAAGAGTGCTCAGATGAGACTCAGGGGGCTCTGAGTATCGCCACCACCCATACCCAAGCGCTCTACGCCTTACCGCCAGTGATTCAGTCTTTTCGTCAGGCCTATCCAGATGTGAGTTTGCATATGAATCAGGGTTCGCCAGAGCAAATTGCCCAGCTCGCAGATGCGGGTACTGCTGATTTT
Organism: Gammaproteobacteria bacterium; assembly: GCA_002684495.1. Lineage (GTDB taxonomy): Bacteria > Pseudomonadota > Gammaproteobacteria > Pseudomonadales > Azotimanducaceae > UBA4421. The sequence goes on from NYVG01000016.1 coordinate 110,789, forward strand.
GCGATTGCAACGGAAGGCATGGACTTGTTTCACGACCTTGTAATGATGCCCTGCTACAGCTGGAACCGGTGTGTGGTGGTGCCCAAGGATCACCCGCTGGCACTGGTCTCGCGACTAACATTAGAAGATCTAGCGGATCTACCGATTGTGACCTATGTATTTGGTTTTACCGGGCGTTCGAAGTTGGACGATGCCTTTGGTTCGGCGAATATCACGCCCAACGTGGTCTTCACTGCTACAGATACGGATGTCATCAAAACCTATGTTCGGCTTGGCCTAGGAGTGGGCATTATCGCCAGTATGGCTTTCGACGAAGCCCTAGACCAAGATCTTGTGCGCATCGATGCCAGCCATTTGTTCGAGCCTAGTGTGGCCTATATCGGTTTTCGGCGTGGCACCTTTTTGCGGCGCTACATGCTCAGTTTTATCAAATTGTTTGCACCGCATTTAGATGAATGGACGGTGCAAGATGCACTGGCGTGTAAGACCCGCAAAGAGCGTGTAGAGCTGTTTGCCAAGACATCGTTACCGCACAAATAGCTAACCTTGTGCGATCAGATTCTGGCGATGTAACCCGCATTCTTTGTGGGTAGCGCTTTCCCACCACCAGCGTCCTGCGCGCTCGTGTTCATGGGGTGCGACAGCACGTGTACATGGCTCGCAGCCAATAGAGATAAAGCCTTGCTCATGTAGAGGATTGAAGGGTACGTGGCGGGCGCGAATGTAATCCCACACATCTGCTGAGCGCCAATTGGCCAAAGGGTTAAACTTTTCCAGATCCCCATTGCGGCCAGTAAATACGCTATCGATATGTACTTCGGCGAGTTCGGTTCGGGTAACACTTTGGTCGATACGCTGACCGGTAATCCAAGCATCCAACTGTGCCAGTTTGCTGCGCAACGGCTTGATCTTACGTGCGCCACAACACTCTTCGTGGCCATCATTGCGAAAACTGAAGAGACCTTTTTGCTGTACGAGTTCCGCGACGTCGTTGGGATCCGGCATAACGACTTTGATGGGTAAGTTGTAGTGGTCTCTTACGGTTTCAATAAAGCTGTAGGTTTGCGGGTGCAAACGCCCGGTGTCGAGGCTGAAAACCTCACAGTGCTGTCCCAATTGACTCATTAGGTCGATCAAAATAACGTCTTCGGCACCGCTGAAGGAGATAGCAATGCTCTCGGCCGGGTGGCGCTCGAATGCTGACTGGATCAATTTAGTACTGTTGTTGACGAGTTGTTGTTGGTGCAGGGAGAGGGTGGTCATGACGGTTTGAACCTGTCTCTGGGTTGATTGGCGCGCAGGTTAACAACGGTTTTGGTGAATAAAAAAGAATCTGTTGCTATATGCTTACACCTTAGACAAGGAATAAGGACGATTGTGGACCTACTGTGTTTAGATCTCGAAGGGGTACTAGTACCTGAAGTTTGGCAGGCGGTCGCGCGGGCGACTAAAGTGGACGGATTGTTGAAAACAACCCGAGATATCCCGGTATACGAAGACCTGATGAACTATCGTTTGGAATTGCTTGATGAGCACGACATCACTTTGTCTGATGTCCAGGCGCAAATAGCCAAGCTGCAGCCGCTGCCGGGTGCCTTCGAATTTTTACAGTGGGCACGATTGCATTATCAGGTCGCAATTATCTCCGATACCTTCTACGAGTTTGCCGCGCCGTTGATGGCGCAACTGCAGCAGCCGTTTTTGCTTTGTCACAAGTTGGTGGTAGAGCAAGATAGGATTGTCGGATTCAAATTGCGCCAGACGGATCCGAAGCGATGCTCGGTAAAAGCGTTCAAATCATTGGATCTTCGCGTCATTGCGGCGGGAGATTCGTTCAATGATGTATCAATGTTGGAAGAAGCTGATCGCGGGATCTTTTTTCAGGCACCGGACAATGTGCGGGAACTATACCCGCAGTACCCGCTGGCTAATGATTATGCAGAATTGCAGGCGCTGATCACCGCGCCTTAGTTCATAAATTTAATTTCGATCATTGGTTATCTCCGTAACCGGTCGGTTCAAGGTAGAATGATCGTCGCTGAATTTCGAACACAGGAATAAATTATGAGTCAAGGAGCGAAATTTCGTGCGGCTTATACGGACGAATCGCCGTTACAAATTCCGGGCACCATCAACGCATATACCGCGCTTATGGCCGAGCAAGTAGGCTATAAAGCAATCTACCTGTCTGGTGGGGGAGTGGCCAATGCGTCTTACGGGCTGCCTGACTTGGGAATGACCTCACTTAATGACGTATTGGAGGATGTTCGCCGCATTACCGCTGCTACTGAAGTGCCGTTACTGGTAGACATCGACACCGGTTGGGGTGGTGCGTTCAATATTGCGCGGACGATTCGAGATATGACGGCTGCGGGTGCGGCTGCCGTGCATATTGAAGATCAGGTTGCGCAAAAGCGCTGTGGCCACCGGCCAAATAAAGCTATTGTGTCGATCGCCGAAATGGTTGATCGCATTAAAGCAGCTGTGGATGCTAAGACCGATGCCGACTTCGTGGTTATGGCACGAACCGACGCGCTATCAGTAGACGGTTTTAATGCTGCAGTAGATCGCGCTGGCGCGTTCGCAGAGGCGGGGGCCGACGCGATTTTTGCAGAGGCTATGACCGAGATTGACATGTATCAATCCATTGTCAGTGCAGCGGGTATACCGGTGCTGGCCAATCTTACTGAGTTCGGGCAAACGCCTCTATATACCAACAAAGAACTGGCTGGAGTCGGTATTGCTATGGCGCTGTATCCCTTATCGGCGTTTCGCGCGATGAATAAAGCGGCACTCAACGTGTATAAGGAAATTCGTGAACAAGGGACCCAAGCGGCGGTTGTAGATACGATGCAAACCCGCATGGAACTTTATGATTTTCTTGGCTACCACGAATACGAGAAAAAGCTCGACCAGTTGTTTGCAGAACAAGCAGGCTAGGTTGCGTAGTGGCGAAAATAGGTAAGCTCGGCTGCTGTGCTGAGCAAACGGGAGGAACTAATGGTTGATAAAAAACTTGGGGGCGCAGGCTTGCGTGGGCAAAGCGCGGGCAGCACAGCATTGTGTACCGTGGGAGTATCCGGTACGGGACTAACCTATCGCGGCTACGACATCACAGATTTGGCAGAAAACACGTGTTTTGAGGAAGTCGCGTATTTGATTTTCCATGGTCATTTGCCGAACCAGCAGGAGTTGGATGCCTATCGCGAGGTGCTTATGGCAAACAGGGAGTTACCGTCCACCTTGTTAGAGGTCCTCGAACGTATTCCTGCCAGCGCCCATCCCATGGATGTCATGCGCACGGGCTGCTCCATGTTGGGCAATCTAGAGCCTGAGGGTGATTTTGAGAACCAGCAGCGCACCGCAGATCGACTGTTAGGAGCGTTGCCGGGCATTATCAATTACTGGTATCGCTTCAGTCACGATGGTGTGCGCATAGATACCGCGACTGACGAGCCAACCTTAGCTGCGCACTTTTTGCGTACTCTCAGTGGCGAGTCGCCTAATGAGTTGCACCAGCGGGTAATGGATACGTCGTTGATTCTTTATGCTGAGCACGAATTTAATGCTTCGACCTTTACCGCACGCGTATGCGCGTCGACCCTTTCAGATATGCATTCCTGCGTAACTGGCGCTATTGGTTCGCTGCGCGGGCCGCTACACGGTGGTGCGAACGAAGCTGCTATGGAGCTAATTGAGAAGTTCACCACGCCGGATGCGGCCACCGAAGGCGTGCGCGGCATGTTAGAGCGTAAAGACAAGATAATGGGCTTTGGTCATGCCATCTATCGTACCAGCGATCCGCGCAATGTGATCATTAAGCAGTGGGCAGAAAAGCTTGCTGATGATGTTGGTGACAAGGTTCTGTATCCGGTGTCCTGTGCCATTGAAAAGTTGCTGTGGGACGAAAAGGAACTGTTTGCGAATGCAGACTTCTTCCATGCTTCGGCCTATAACGCCATGGGCATTCCGACCAAGTTATTTACACCGATTTTCGTCTGCTCAAGAGTCTCTGGTTGGACCGCACACGTAATGGAACAGCGGGAAAATAACCGGATTATTCGGCCTAGTGCAGACTACGTAGGGCCAGAGCCGCGCAAGGTGGTGCCGATCGCCGAACGCTAGGCGATAGCTGGCACGCGAACAGCGCCTTCCATAAGGATTCTGGCGCTGCGGCTCATGCTGGCCTGACGAATGGTCCACCCATCGCTGGTTTGTTCGGCGATTGCCCCTACACCAAGGGTGCCGGATGGATGCCCGAAGACAACATGGTCGCGATCGCCGCCGCCGGCCGCGAGGTTGACTAAGGTGCCAGGAATAGCTGCGGCGGCGCCGATGGCCACTGCCGCGGTGCCCATCATGGCATGATGCAACTTGCCCATGGACAGGGCGCGCACAAGTAAATCAATGTCTTGCTCTTGGACTGGTTTACCGCTGGATGCGGTATAGCCCTTGGCCTCATTTACAAACGCTACCTTGGGGGTGTGTTGACGGGAAACAGCTTCTGCGGCTGTGTCGATCAAACCCATTGCCAGCGCCCCTGCGGTTCTGATTTTTTCAAACCGCGCCAAGGCCTCACTGTCAGCATTGATATCCGCCTGCAATTCCGTGCCACTGTAGCCTAGAGCATCAGCATTGATGAAAATGGTCGGAATGCCCGCATTGATCATACTTGCATCAAGCTCACCGACTCCGGGAACCTGCAACGTGTCGACCACATTACCGGTGGGGAAGAGCGCTTCATTTTGGGTGTCGACTGGTTGCATAAAGTCCAAGCGCACCTCAGCGGCAGCAAAGGTCACGCCGTCCAATTCGAAATCGCCGGTTTCCTGAACTCGGCCGCCGCTGATTGGCACGTGGGCGACAATGGTTTTATGAATGTTGGCCTGCCATATGCGAATTTCCGCGATGCCATTGGTGGGTATACGTGTAGGATCCACCAGCCCCCGTTCTATTGCGAAAGGGCCAACCGCAGCCGACAGATTGCCGCAGTTGCCGCTCCAGTCGACAAAATTCTGGTCGATTGCTACCTGGCCGAACAGATAGTCAACGTCATGATCAGGCTTCTCGCTGGCTTGAACGATAACGGTTTTACTGGTGCTGGAAGTGGCTCCGCCCATGCCGTCGATCTGTTTTTCGTAGGGATCGGGGCTGCCAATAACCCGTTGCAGCAGTGCGTCCCGCGCCGCGCCGGGTTGTTTTACCGCGTCGGGCAGGTCAGCGTGATTAAAAAACACCCCCTTACTTGTGCCGCCACGCATGTAGGTGGCAGGAACGGAAATCTGTGGGGCAAAAAATGGGGCGTTACTCATGACAGCGGTTTATCCTTTTATGCGTATTACTCAGCCAGACTTAGCTTGCAGGAAATCTTCAGCAAAGCGCTGTAAGACACCGCCGGCGCTGTAAATGGAGACCTCCTCGGCAGTATCTAGGCGGCAGCGCACCGGAATAGCTATGGTGCTGTCGTCGGCGCGGGTCATTATTAATTCAAGTTCGGCTCCGGGACTCACAGTACCTAGAACATCAAAGCGCTCACTGCCATCTATGGCGTAAGTTTTGCGGTCGTTACCCGGCATAAATTCCAGAGGTAGAACGCCCATGCCAACAAGATTAGTTCGGTGTATGCGTTCAAAACCTTCGGCCACGATGGCTTCTACGCCGGCTAGTCGAACGCCCTTGGCTGCCCAGTCGCGCGAGGAGCCTTGGCCATAATCTTTGCCAGCAATGATGATCAACGGCTGCGCTCTTTGCATATAGGTTTCGATAGCCTCCCACATGCGTACTACCTCGCCCTCGGGTTCTATGCGGGCCAGTGAGCCTTGTTGCACCTCATTGTTTTGCTGAACCATCTCGTTAAGCAATTTCGGGTTCGCGAACGTCGCGCGCTGGGCTGTTAGATGATCCCCGCGGTGAGTTGCATAAGAGTTAAAGTCCTCCTCGGGTAAGCCCATTTTGTGCAGGTATTCGCCCGCCGCACTGTCGCGCAGGATGGCATTGGATGGCGATAAATGGTCTGTGGTGATGTTGTCACCCAAAACTGCCAACGGCCGCATGCCGCTCAAGCTGCGCTCGCCGGCTAACGCGCCTTCCCAATAGGGTGGGCGACGAATATAGGTGCTCTGTTCGCGCCACTGATATAGGGGATCTGTGTGATCGGTAACGTCCTTGAGCGAGACAAACATGGGGTCATAGACCGCGCTGAATTGTTCTGGTTTTACCGCTTGCTCGACGATGGCATCGATCTCTGTGTCACTGGGCCAAATATCCGCTAGGCGCACCGGTTGGCCCTCGGCATCCAAGCCAAGAATGTCCTGTTCGATATCAAAGCGAATAGTGCCGGCGATGGCGTAGGCGACAACCAGAGGTGGTGAGGCGAGAAATGCCTGCTTGGCGTGAGGGTGGATCCGCCCGTCGAAGTTTCGGTTGCCGGAAAGCACCGCCGTGGCGTAGAGATCACGAGTGATTATCTCGTCTTGTATCTTTGGGTCTAAGGCGCCACTCATGCCGTTACAGGTTGTGCAGGCGAAGGCGACGATGCCGAAGCCAAGTTGTTCCAACTCGCCGAGTAGATTCGCCTCTTCCAGATACAGTTGCACGGCTTTAGAGCCTGGCGCCAAAGAGGATTTAACCCAAGGCTTGCGGGTCAGGCCCCGGGCGTTGGCATTGCGTGCCAACAGTGCTGCAGCGATAACGTTGCGTGGATTACTGGTATTGGTGCAACTGGTGATTGCCGCAATAATTACCGCGCCATCGGGCATTTCGCCCTCATTAGTCTCTACAGTGCCACTGATGCCCTGAGCTGATAGATCGCTGGTTGCTACTCGGCGGTGCGGATTTGAGGGACCTGCGATGTTGCGACACACTGTAGAAAGGTCAAACTGCAACACGCGTTCGTAATCTGCCTTGGCCATAGCGTCTGCCCACAGGCCTGTTGTCTTGGCGTAGTGCTCGACCAACTGCACTTGCTGCTCCTGGCGCCCGGTCAAGCGTAAGTAGTCCAGAGTATGCTGGTCGATGTAAAACATGGCTGCGGTGGCGCCAAATTCTGGGGTCATATTGGAAATGGTTGCGCGATCCCCAAGTGTTAGCGCAGCCGCACCTGGGCCAAAAAATTCTAAGTAGGTTGAGACCACCCGCTGCGCGCGCAGGAATTCGGTTATGGCCAGTACGATATCGGTGGCGGTTATGCCTGGTTGCCGTTCGCCGATCAGTTCCACACCAACGATGTCGGGCAGTCGCATGTAGGAGGCTCTGCCGAGCATCACGCTCTCGGCCTCTAGGCCGCCGACACCAATGGCGATGACGCCTAGGGCGTCCACATGGGGAGTGTGGCTATCGGTGCCCACTAGGGTGTCCGGGAAAGCAATACCATCTTGGGCATGCACAACCGGTGACATGCGCTCTAGATTGATCTGGTGCATGATACCGTTGCCCGGTGGAATTACGTCGACGTTTTTGAACGCAGTTTTGGTCCAGTTAATGAAGTGAAAGCGATCGTCGTTGCGGCGGTCTTCAATGGCCCTGTTTTTTTCGAATGCATCTTGCTCGAAGCCCGCGTGTTCTACCGCTAATGAGTGGTCAACGATCAGTTGGGTGGGTACTACCGGATTTACTTGGGCTGGATCGCCGCCTTTTGCCGCTATGGCGTCGCGCAGTCCCGCTAGGTCTACTAGCGCGGTTTGACCGAGAATGTCATGACAAACCACACGGGCCGGATACCAGGGAAAATCAAGATCGCGTTTGCGCTCAATGATCTGCTGTAGCGCGGCATTCAATTGCTCAGGCTCACAACGTCGTACTAGGTTCTCTGCCAGCACCTTTGAGGTGTAGGGAAGCCGCGCATAGGCGCCATCCTCTAGGCTGTTAACCGCTGCTTCTGCGTCGAAATAATCGAGACCGCTGTCGCCAAGTGGTTTGCGATAATCTGTATTCATAGTTCCGTCCTGATCCCTTATTGAGCGAGATGGCGCTGCATACCAATGTGCGGTATGCCGGCCTCGATAAATGTCTCACCATTGCTGATGAATCCGTGTCGCGCGTAGAACTCCGCAGCGTCTGTTTGTGCGTGTAAAAACACGGCGTTGCTGCCGCTATGTCGGGCGCACTGAAGGATATGCTGCAGTATCGCGGAACCGATACCAGTCTGGCGCAATACTGCTTGCACGGCCATGCGGCCAATCTGCCCCTCTGGGGTTAAACGGCCACAACCAATAACGGTATCGTCGCCGCACAGCGCCACAAAGTGTCGGCATTCCGGGTCCTTTGGGTCCCGCTCATCCGTTGCTGCGATACCCTGTTCGCCTACAAATACCGCAAACCGCAGCGCCATTAGTTGCTGCTGATGCGTGGCCCAAGAGACCTCGGTTACCGAATATTCTTTGCTCATTATTAGCTATACGGTTTGCGCGCAAGCTCAGCTGCCATACCAATATAAAGTTCTGGTGTGAGATCGCATAGTTCTTGCACCGCAGATTCCGGTAGCTCCAGTTCCGTCAGGAGTTGGGAAAATAAATCTGCTGATAGACGTCTGCCACGAGTTGCGGCCTTCAACTTTTCATAAGGCTCGGCGATTCCATGCTTGCGCATTACTGTCTGCACAGGCTCTGCTAAAACCTCCCAGCTTTGTGCCAGATCTTCGGCAATCACCTCAGCGTTAACCTCAAGTCGTGACAGACCCTTCACGGTCGCCTGATAGGCAATACTACAGTGCCCCAAACAAGCGCCAATATTACGCAACACGGTAGAGTCCGAAAGATCCCGCTGCCAGCGTGAGACGGGCAGCTTGTCGGCCATATGCGCAAGCATGGCGTTGGCCATGCCCACATTGCCCTCGGAGTTTTCAAAATCTATCGGATTGATTTTGTGTGGCATGGTCGAAGATCCGGTTTCGCCTTCGACTTTGCGCTGTTTGAAGTAATCATTGGATATGTAAGCCCAAATGTCTCGGTCAAAATCCAACAACACCTGATTAAAGCGCATAAGACAATGAAACAGCTCTGCGATGTAGTCATGGGGTTCTATTTGGGTGGTCCAGGGATTATTTGTAAGCCCAATTGAAGCGATGAAATCTGCCGAGACATTGGGCCAATCGACATCCGGATAGGCACTTAAGTGGGCATTAAAGTTGCCGACAGCACCATTGAATTTGCCCAAGATCTCGACGCCGGCTACTTGGTTGCGCTGGCGTTGCAGACGCACCGAAACGTTCTTCATTTCTTTGCCGAGGGTGGTTGGCGACGCGGTTTGTCCATGTGTGCGCGACAGCATGGGTCGCTCTGCTTGACCCATGGCAAGGTTGTCAATCGCGGCTATGAGTATGTCCATTTGTGGTAACAGCACGGAGTCGACGGCCGTTTTTATCATCAAGCCGTAAGCCGTGTTGTTGATGTCCTCGGAGGTGCAAGCGAAATGAATCCATTCGCTGATCGGCTGTAGTGTTGGGCGCTCGCTGAAACGTTCCTTCACATAATATTCCACTGCCTTAACATCATGATTGGTTGTGGCCTCGAAGTGTTTAATGCGCAACGCCGCCGCCTCGTCAAATTTGGTAGCGACCGCATCAATGAATGCGCTGTCTTCAGCGCTGAGCGTTGCAAGCTCCGGCACCCCCGGCAGATCGCTGAGAAATTGCACCCAGCGACACTCTACCTGGGTGCGAAATTTCATCAGCCCCAGCTCACTGCAGATATGCGCGAGTGGTTCTACTTTGCTGCGATATCGACCATCAATGGCAGAAATAGCGTTTATGTGACTCGATTCAGACATAGGCCGTAGACTCCGAAAAAGACGTTGTAGTTTGGGTGCGCGGGCAAAGGTCAATACAGCCTCCGCCCAGCAGTCGTTTGTTGTCGTAGAAAGCTATGTACTGTCCTTCTGCAACTGCCCGTTGTGGTTCATCAAAGTGCACAAGCAGGCGATGATTACAGGCGCGTTCTACCCGACAGTGCTGATCCTGTTGTCGATAACGGACTTTCGCCTGACAACGTAAGGGTAGGGCGATGTCTTCAAGCCAATTGACATCAACTGCATGCAGCCATGCGCTTTGCAAAGTGCGTTCGTCCTGTGTCACCTCAAGGCGATTATCCGCTGGGTGTTTGGTGGCGACATACCAGGGTGATTCGCGTCTGCCGGCTTTGCCGCCGATATTGATGCCCTGACGCTGACCAATAGTGTAGTAGTGAAGGCCGCGGTGAGTGCCTAAAACCCGACCCTCAGGATCGGTAATCGGACCGGGTTGATCAGTGATATAGGCGCGTAAAAAGTCTGCAAAGCGGCGCTCACCGATAAAACAGATGCCGGTACTGTCTTTCTTGCGGTGGTTTTGTAATCCCAGATCTGCAGCAAGTTTGCGCACGTCTGATTTGAGCCAGTCACCGAGCGGAAACAGGCATTTTTCTAACTGCGGTTTCGGTACAGCCTGTAAAAAGTAAGTTTGATCCTTATTGGCATCAACACCTTTTTCGATAATGACGCGACCAGGCTGATCAATGCGTTTTACATAGTGGCCTGTGGCTATGTAGTCAGCGCCAAGCGTCTGCGCGTAGTCGACGAACTGGCGAAATTTAATTTCGCGATTACACAGAATGTCGGGATTTGGAGTTCTTAGCCGACGATACTCGGCAAGAAAATACTCAAAGACATTGTCCCAATATTCGGCGGCAAAATTGGCGCAATGCAACGGTATATTAAGTGCGTCGCAAGTTGCTTGGGCATCGGCTAGATCGGCAATTGCCGTACAATATTCGCTGCCATCGTCTTCGTCCCAATTTTTCATGAACAAACCTGCAACAGCATAGCCCTGCTGTTTGAGCAGATAGGCGGCCACAGAGGAGTCTACGCCGCCGGACATGCCGACGATGACGGAGATATTGGATAGGTCTTTTTGATGATTCGCAGCGCTGTGCATTTCGGCAATATTGAACCGGCAATAACAAGGGCGGAATTTTACATCACTCAGTCGAGCGGGTCAGTCTAAGATTGGGGCGCGTGATACAGTGGAGCAAATTGGGAATCAATCATGACCACACGATTAAGTCACATTAATGCGGCTGGCGAAGCCAATATGGTGGATGTAGGCGATAAAGACCGGAGTCAGCGGGTTGCCGTTGCCGCAGGGGTGCTCGTTATGCAAGGGGCTACTATGGCGGCCATAAAGGGCAATCAGTTGGCCAAGGGTGAGGTGCTAGCGGTGGCCCGCGTTGCTGGCATACAGGCGGCTAAACGCTGCGCAGATTTAATTCCGCTATGTCATCCGCTGGCGTTAACCAAGGTGCAAATTGAGTTCGCTGAATTATCCGATACCGAACTCGAAGTGCGTGCTCTGTGTAAGGTTACAGGCCAAACCGGTGTGGAGATGGAAGCTTTAAGCGCGGTCAGCGTGGCAGCTCTTACGGTTTATGATATGTGTAAAGCAATCGACAAAGGTATGTTCATTGAAAATATCCGGTTGTTAGAGAAAACCGGCGGTAAGAGTGGTGCTTGGTTGCGCGACGAGCAAAACTCAAACACTTTCGGGGGCACGATAAAGTAATCATGGTGAGCGTTAAATTTTTTGCCCAACTAAGGGATGTGACGGGAATTGAGGCTTTGCAAATCAACGCAGCAGACCTCAATGCCGTGTTTGATGAGCTAGCGAAGCGGTATCCAGAGGATGTACTTGCGCAACTGCGTGGGGACAACGTACGCATTGCCGTGAACCAAGAACTGGTTAATGGTAATCCAGCCCTTACTGCTGGTGATGAAGTGGCTTTGTTGCCGCCGGTTACCGGAGGCTGAGATGGATTCGAGAGTTCAGATTCAAGTTGCAGAGTTTGATGTCGCCCGCATTTATCAGGAATTGCGCGAGGAATCTGCAGGCCAGGCAGGTGCCATTGTTACTTTTGTTGGACTGGTGCGAGACCGAAATGAAATCGCCGGTGATGGCGCCGCGGTCGATACTCTGACACTAGAGCATTACCCGGGGATGACGGAGCGCAGTATTGAGGCGATTTTAGAGCAGGCACAAAGTCGCTGGCCGGTGCCTTGGATCCGGGTTGTGCACCGAGTTGGCGAACTGACACCGAGCGAACAAATAGTCCTAGTTATGGTGGGTTCAGCGCACCGAGAGGCTGCGTTTGCCGCAGCAGAGTTCATTATGGATGATCTGAAGACCGATGCAGTGCTGTGGAAGCGCGAACGCACGCACCTCGGGCAGACTTGGCTAAAGTCCACAGCACAAGATGCCGTTCGAGCAAAAAAATGGCGGCAACCAGGCGCATAGAGCGACCCAGCAGCAGCTTGCTGGAGACGTTGAAAGTTGCAGAGCGGGATTGGGAGCTTTATATTCCACGGCTTCTGCGGAAGGGGGGGCTTTCGCTGGATTCAAAGTGCACACACCCACCGTGTTGACGGGTGGGCGGCATATTCGCCGAGCAATTCCACTACAACGAGAGCCTATTTATGAGCGATCAGCAAAAGATCATTTACACGGAAACAGACGAAGCCCCTAGATTAGCAACCTTTTCATTGTTGCCCATCATCAAGGCGTTTACAGACGCGGCGGGCGTACAGGTAGAAACCCGTGATATCTCCCTAGCAGGGAGAATTCTGGCCGCATTCCCAGAGCGCTTAACAGATGCCCAACGCATCCCTGATGATTTGGCTGAACTGGGCCGGCTGACCCAAGATCCGGGCGCGAATATCATTAAGTTGCCTAATATCAGCGCCTCGAATCCGCAGATGCATGCAGCGATTAAGGAGTTGCAGAGTCAAGGTTACGATCTGCCGGATTATCCAGAAGAACCGGTGAGCGATGCTGAACACGATATCAAAGCGCGCTACGACGGTGTAAAAGGCAGTGCCGTAAATCCGGTATTGCGTGAGGGCAATTCAGATCGTCGCGCACCGGCTTCTGTTAAAATGTTTGCGAAAAAGCATCCGCATTCTATGGGCGCTTGGGCGAGTGATTCAAAATCCCATGTCTCGCATATGCAAGATGGTGATTTCTACAGCTCAGAGCAATCTACAACCATGGCTGCTGATGATACGTTGAATGTGGTGTTCCGGGCTGACAACGGTACAACCCAGTCTCTGGCTGCTGGTGTCGTAGTTACCGCCGGTGAGGTGGTGGACGCGGCCACACTGAGCAAACAAAAGCTGTGTGAATTTTTCCACCAACAGATTGCTGATACCGAAGATGGGGTGCTGTTTTCCCTGCATCTTAAAGCCACCATGATGAAGGTTTCGGATCCCATCATATTCGGGCATGCCGTCAGGGCCTATTACCAAGCAGCATTTGCGGTTCATGAAGAGGTATTCGCTGAGCTGGGTGTAGACCCAAATAATGGCATCGGCGACGCGTATGAAAAGATTCTAAGTCTGCCTGCTGAGCAGTGTGAGCGTATTCGCGCCGACCTAGACGCCTGTTTAGTAAACGGCCCAGATATGGCTATGGTGAATTCCGATAAGGGCATTACAAATCTGCATATCCCTAGCGACATTATCATTGACGCATCGATGCCAGCAGCAATTAGAGAGTCTGGCAAGATGTGGGGGCCTGATGGCGATCTGCATGACATGAAGGCGGTTATTCCAGATCGTTGCTACGCCGGTGTGTATGCGGCTGTAGTCGATGACTGCAAGCGTTTTGGGGCGTTTGATCCGACCACACTTGGTTCGGTGCCCAATGTAGGGCTGATGGCGCAGAAAGCGGAAGAATACGGCTCTCACGATACAACTTTTGAAGCCCCAGGGGCGGGATCGATCGCTGTGGTTAACAGCGATGGCGATGTGCTAATGGAGCATACGGTTGCAGAAGGCGACATCTGGCGCCTGTGCAGAGTGAAAGATGAGCCAATTCGCGATTGGGTTAAGCTCGCTGTTACCCGCGCGCGGATTACCGGCGAGCCCATAGTGTTTTGGCTCGATGCGGAGCGCGCCCACGACGCTGAGTTGATCAAGAAAGTGCAAGCGTATTTGCCAGATCATGATCTAACGGGCGTCGAGCACAGCGTTTTAGCGCCCACCGAGGCAACGAAATTTTCGTTGCAACGCATGCGTCAGGGTGACGATACGATATCGGTTACGGGGAATGTGTTACGTGATTACCTGACCGATCTTTTCCCGATTATGGAACTGGGAACCAGCGCCAAAATGTTGTCGGTAGTACCACTGATAAACGGTGGGGGTTTGTTTGAAACCGGCGCTGGTGGCTCAGCGCCAAAACATGTGCAGCAATTTGAGGCAGAGGGTCATCTGCGTTGGGATAGCTTGGGGGAGTTTCTTGCTTTGGCGGCCTCCCTCGAACATCTGGCACACACTTATGATAACTCGGCGGCGCAACTGCTAGCCTCTACCCTTGATGAAGCGATAGCTAAATTCCTGGAGAGCAACAAATCGCCGTCACGCAAAGTGAATGAGATAGATAATCGGGGCAGCCATTTCTACCTAGCAATGTATTGGGCTGAGGCCATGGCTGCGCAGCAAGAGGATCCGGGTTTGAGCGAGCGCTTTGCCCGTATGCATGCACAGTTGCAAGACAACGATGGGGCGATCAGTAATGAACTGATCGCCGCACAGGGTGCTGCAGTAGATGTGGGTGGTTATTATGCACCGGATGGCGAGCGGGCAAGCATGGCTATGCGCCCGTCGGCCACCTTCAACCGAATCCTGGCGTCTCTGTAGAAATTATCTGCACATTTTTTGTGGATCCAGAACCGACTATTATCTCTAGAGAGTGTTGGGCATAGCGCGGACTACTCTTACTTTTGCGTGGGTCTAGAGGGGCTTGTTTTCAACAGCAGCGCACGGTCGCTCGGATGCAACAGTGTCGAGCGGCGCCGCGTGTGTTGTTGGTTCCTCAGCAGCGTGCAAGCGGCGGATGTTTTTCGCTTGCAGTCCTTTGTCGCTTTGCTCAATGTCGAACTCTACGGCTTCACCATCTACTAGGGCTTTGTAGCCGGGCATGCTGATTGCAGAGTAGTGGGCAAAAAGCTCTTGAGGATTTTCCTCATTGACAATGAAGCCGTAACCCTTTGCGCTATTAAACCACTTAACTGAACCCTTAGGCATGTAGATCCTCCAAACGAATGCAAACTGTGTTGCATAAGTGACGCAGAGTCAAGCGACTGTTGCTGGTGTTGTGGTTGGGTGGCTGTTCGTATTTTGGCTGGGAAATGTTGCTTGTGTTGAATGCGTACTGCACACAAATTACACGCTATGATTGTTACTCTTGGCACAGACAATGGACGAATATTAGACGTGGACATAAATCACAAGTCAGCAGGCTTGATTTGCCGCGCCAGCGCTGGCGATGATGAGGTTGAGGGCGATCATGACCTGGGTACGATTGCGGAAGTAGCCGAGCCCGAATTAAAGCGGCCGCCGATGTATAAGGTTATTTTGTTAAACGACGACTACACGCCAATGGAGTTCGTTGTGCACATCTTGGAGAGCTTTTTTTCTATGAACCGGGAAAAGGCCACGCAAATAATGCTCGTAGTCCATTCTGAGGGCGCTGCGGTGGTCGGAATTTTCCCCCGGGATATTGCGGAAACCAAATCAGAGCAGGTCAACAATTACGCGCAAGAGAATAATCATCCGTTGATGTCGACTGTTGAAATGACAGATTGAAAATTCATCTCGAGGACACATTGTTTAAACATTCGAGCACAAAGTTACTGCTAGAGTGAGGATGAAAGGTGATAAAGAGGTCATAAAAAGACCAAAGTAAGACCAAAGAAAGACCAAACAGCTGTCATATTGCAGACTTGACCGTGAATTGGACGGCTCAAACTAATCAAATAAAGGGTGTTAAAGCCCAAAAAACGACGAGTAAAACATGCTGAGCAAAGACCTAGAAAAATCACTGAATGGCGTCGCCCAGGAAGCAAGCATCAAGCGTCATGAGTTTGTAACTGTGGAGCACTTGCTGCTGGCTCTGCTCGCCAATGATCAGGCCGTTAAAGTCTTGGTCAACGTTGGTGCGGATGTCGATGTACTGCGTGCCGAAGTTGAAAAATACATCGACGATACGACGCCAACGCTGGAAACCGGTGATGATGAACGTGGCACCCAGACCACCTTGGGGTTTCAAAGGGTGGTATCTAGAGCGTTATTTCATGTCCAATCATCCGGGCGTAAGGAAGTTACAGGCGCGAATGTCTTGGTCGCAATCTTTAGTGAGCAAGAGAGCCAGGCTGTTTATCTTTTGAAATCCCAAGAGGTATCGCGAATCGATGTGGTGAATTATATCTCCCATGGAATCAGCAAGATCGAAGATTCCAGCGACGCCGAAGAAGACGCCGAAGTAACTGGTGCCGAAGAGGGCGAAGGAGAGCAACGATCGAGTGCGCTGGATTCTTTTGCAACCAATCTAAACGAAGAAGCCAAAGCTGGCCGAATTGATCCGTTGGTGGGTCGCGACGAAGAGGTTGAACGAGCGATCCAAATTCTTTGTCGTCGGCGTAAGAATAATCCATTGCTTGTTGGTGAATCAGGGGTCGGAAAAACGGCAATAGCCGAGGGACTAGCAAAGCGTATCGTTGATGCTCAGGTGCCTGATGTTGTTGCTGACAGCACGATTTATGCACTGGATCTCGGTGCCTTGGTCGCCGGAACCAAATATCGTGGAGATTTTGAGAAGCGTTTCAAAGCAGTGCTGGGTGAGCTGAAAAAGCAAGAGGGCTCAATTCTCTTTATCGATGAAATTCATACCATTATCGGTGCTGGAGCGGCATCTGGCGGGGTAATGGATGCCTCCAATTTGCTCAAGCCTCTGCTTACCTCCGGGCAGTTGCGTTGTATGGGTTCCACAACCTATCAAGAGTTCCGCGGCATCTTTGATAAGGACCGCGCATTGTCGCGGCGCTTTCAAAAGATCGATGTAATCGAGCCAGATGTCGATGATACCTATCGAATTCTTAAGGGGCTGAAAAGCCGCTTTGAGGATCATTATAACCTCCGCTATACGGATAAGGCCTTGCGCACCGCTTCGGAATTGGCGGCCCGTTACATTAATGACCGGTTTATGCCGGATAAAGCCATTGATGTAATAGACGAAGCGGGAGCTGCACAGCAGCTACAACCGCCGAGCCGACGTAAAAAGAGCATTGGGGTTACGGATGTGGAGCAGGTGGTCGCGAAGATTGCGCGGATTCCGTCCAGTCAAGTCACAGCTTCGGACAAAGCCTCGCTCCGCGATCTAGACACGAACTTGAAGATGGCAGTGTTTGGTCAAAATGAAGCGATCGAGCAGCTCGCCACAGCGATTAAACTGTCCAGAGCGGGCTTAAAAAGCGGCGAAAAACCCATTGGCTCGTTTCTATTTGCTGGCCCCACAGGGGTGGGTAAGACAGAAGTGTGCAAGCAACTTGCGCATACCATGGGCGTAGAGTTGCTGCGCTATGACATGTCGGAATATATGGAGCGGCATACGGTATCGCGACTTATCGGGGCGCCACCAGGGTATGTGGGTTTTGAT
This sequence comes from Gammaproteobacteria bacterium, assembly GCA_002684495.1. GTDB lineage: Bacteria > Pseudomonadota > Gammaproteobacteria > Pseudomonadales > Azotimanducaceae > UBA4421. The sequence goes on from NYVG01000016.1 coordinate 128,247, forward strand.
CAGGGCGGTTTGTTAACCGAGGCGGTAACTAAGCACCCGCACAGTATTGTGTTGCTGGATGAAATCGAAAAAGCCCACCCTGAGGTCTTCAACTTGCTCTTGCAGGTAATGGATCATGGCACGCTGACCGATAACAACGGGCGTAAAGCTGATTTCCGTAACGTCGTTTTGGTGATGACCACTAACGCCGGAGCGCAAGAAATGAATCGGGCGTCGATTGGTTTCGCTGAGCAAGATAATTCGACCGATGGAATGGAAGTCATCAAGCGTATGTTTACGCCTGAATTCCGTAACCGCCTAGATGCCATTGTGCAATTCAGCGCGCTCAGCATAGAGGTAGTTAAGACGGTAGTGGATAAATTTCTTACCGAGCTACAGGCGCAGTTGGACGAAAAACGCGTAACCCTAGAGGTCGATGCCGCCGCCGGCGAGTGGCTGGCGCGTGAGGGTTATGATGAAAAAATGGGGGCTCGCCCCATGCAGCGCTTGATACAAGAGAAGATTAAACGCCAGTTGGCTGAGGATCTCTTGTTTGGCGAGCTAGCCAACGGCGGCGGCATCGTACGCGTTAGCGTGGCCGACGGAGAGCTGTCAGTAGAGGTCGATTCGCCAGTGGAAGCCTAGATGTCAATGCATCTAAGCTGTACTGCAAAAGGAGTTTAGTTCCTAAAAGTGATGCGTCCTTTGGAGAGATCGTAGGGCGTCAGCTCAACCTTAACCTGGTCACCAGTAAGAATACGAATGTAGTTCTTGCGCATCTTTCCGGAAATGTGAGCGGTTACTGTGTGACCGTTCTCAAGTTCAACCCGAAACATGGTATTCGGTAAGGTGTCGACGACGGTGCCGTCCATCTCAATTTGTTCTTCTTTTGGCATTCAAAGTTAAGCCGTATTTTTGAAGGGGCGCATTGTGCCGTATCGGTTAGGCAATTAGAAGTGTGACTATCGTTATTCCAAACGCGTCCATTGATTGTTTTGGAATAACTCGGCGGGGCGAAAATTGGTCTTATAGGACATTTTCGCGCAGTCCTGAACCCAGTATCCAAGATAAAGATAGGGCAGTCCCAATGATCGGCATACCTCGATCTGCTGCAATATGCTCAGCACGCCGAGGCTGCGGCGTTCCTCGTCAGGTTCGAAAAAGGTATAGATTGCGGATAAGCCATTGGGTTGCTGGTCGGTTACTGCCACGCTGATAAGTCTTTGCCCCTGATATAGACAGACAAAAAAGCTTGCCGACCATGGACTTAGAAGAAAGGAGCGGAACTGGTCTTCGCTGGCTGGATACATGTCACCGTCCGCGTGGCGCAGGCTGATGTAGCGCGCATACAGGTTGTAGTGTCTGCGGCTAAAGCGGGCATCCTCAATCTCTAGACGCAAATCTTGGTTATTTTTCATCACACGGCGTTGGGTACGTCGCGGTTGGAACTCCGCAACCGGGATTCTTGTTGCTACGCAGGCATTGCAATGGTTGCAGCGGGGTTGATACAGATGGCTGCCGCTGCGACGAAAGCCACGATCGGTTAGGGTCTGATAAAGATCCGAACTGATAATACGTCGCGGATCGACAAATAATGTTTGGGCATCATTGCGCGGTAGATATGAACAGGGATGCGGCGGCGTCAAAAAAAACTGAATCTGTTCCCGATGATCGTCTTGCATTATTGACCTTTATCGCCCGTTATCAGGATTCGCCGTTGCTGCTGGCCGCCACGACCAGGTGCCAACTTTAGTCGGTTTATCCCGGTTAGTCCGCAGTTGCGCTAAAAATTCCGCTCGTGCCATTGGGCGTACGCCTAATGTCTCAAGATGCGGGTTCATCATTTGGCAATCGATAAGGCTGTAGTTCTCTGCCAGCAGGTATTTCTGAAGGTGGTAGAAGGCGACTTTAGACGCATCCGGCGTTTGGCTGAACATTGATTCGCCAAAAAACATCTGGCCAAGAGCGATGCCATATAAGCCGCCGACGAGTTTATCGTCCTGCCAAACTTCAACACTGTGCGCGACACCTCTTTGGAACAGCGCGTGATATGCCGATTGCATGCGCTGGGTTATCCAGGTTCCAGTCTGATCATTTCTCGGTGTGCTAGCGCAGCACTCGATTACTTTATCGAAGTTTTCATCTGCACTTATCCGAAACGAAGCGTTGCGGATACGCTTGCGTAAACTCCGAGTTATGCGCATCTGGCCGGGCTTTATGACACCGCGAGTCTTAGGGCTCCACCAGTAAATGGGTTCTTCGTCGCTGTTAAACCACGGGAATATGCCAAAGCTATATGCCGTCAGTAACCACTCGACAGTCAGATCGCCGCCAGCAGCGAGCAGTCCGTCGGGTTCGTCCAAAGCCTGGTTTGGATCTGGAAACTGGACCGTGGATTTGTTGAGGAAAGGAATTCCAGCCACGTGCTATTTAGCTGTGCTGTTGCAGAATACTCGTGAATGCGGCTGACTTTTGATGGCTTTTTATCACTTGGGCAAGGGTTAAGCCGTCTTTGCTCTTCGCGTTAACGTCGCCGCCGCTCGCAGTGAATGCCTTGATGAAGCGTTCAAAATCCTCTGGTCGCATACTTCGATAAGCAAACAGCAGTTGGCTGTAGTGCTCGGGCTCTTGTCCCATGGCCGGTTTATTGAGAAAGCTTTGGATACGTTGCTCGTCCCATATCTCATCAGTAACTTTAGCTTTGTCTGCGCGCATCAATCTTCCGAGTAACTTTGAGCTGAGCATTGTACGGTGGCGAGCCTTGTTCTGTCCCGGTTTTCGACGAATCTGGCTGAGTTGATGATTTGTGCGTATTTCGGTGAATGCGTACACTGACGGCCATACGCTATCGGAGCCCTTTGTTGCCAGATTCAGCACCTAATCGATCGATTCCGTTCAAGGAAATGGCACTGGTTGTGCTGGGCACGAGTGCGCTGTTTTTGTTCTTAGCGATCGCCTCTTATTCGCCAGACGACCCATCCTTTAACTTCACAGGAACGGGAGACGAAGTACGCAATTTGGTTGGTGCCAGTGGTGCGTTCTTCGCTGATTTGGCCTTGCTCGTATTCGGTTGGGTGGCGTACTCGATACCACTGTTATTGACCCTATTCGGTATACGTTTACTGCAGCGAGATCGATCTCCATGGTCGCTCATACTCTGGTGTGTGCGTGCTAGCGGATGGCTTGGGTTAGTGGTGTGTTCGTGTATTTTGTTCGAATTGCACAGTTCTCAGGCGCCAGAATTACCCTCGGGTAGCGGCGGATTTTTAGGCATATGGCTTGGCCAGGCTGGCGTTGCTTTGTTTGGGCGGGTAGGCCTGACGGTGTTGTCCAGTGCCGGTGTGTTGATCGGATTGCAGGCAGCGGTGGGGTTTTCCTGGCTCGATGTGGCGCGGTTGATCGTTAGATTAATCGCTGGGCTGTGGCGTCAGAGCTTGATATTTTTTGACGGTCAGTACGACCGCTACAAGGCCCGTCGGGTGCAGCGGGTTGCTGCGCGTAAAGAGACAAAATTGCGCATCGAGCATCGGCAAGCCACTTTGAAAAAGGTTAGTCAACAACAAGAGACCAAGCCCGAAATCGAAATTATACCGAAGGCCAAAGAGCAGCAGCCGGTCACCAAAGTCAGCCAAAAGCGCCTCTTTGACAGTAAGGGGGTGGGGGAACTGCCCGACATTGATCTGCTAGATGCCCAAGCAAAAGATCTGGGTTTGGGCTTTTCCGCTGATGTCCTTGCGGCCATGTCCAAGCAGCTTGAGTTGAAGCTGGCGGATTTCGGTGTTGAAGCCGAGGTGGTATCGGTACTTCCGGGTCCTGTTGTTACCCGATTTGAGGTGCAACCAGCGGCCGGCGTTAAGGTACAAAAAATTAGTGCTTTGGCGAAGGACTTGGCGCGCTCCTTAGCAGTTATCAGCGTGCGCATCGTGGAGGTTATTCCAGGTAAGTCTTTTGTCGGCATTGAAATACCCAACGAGCATCGCGAAATCGTGCAGTTGCAGGAAGTCATTCGCTCTGCGGCATTCCAGGACGCCTCGTCGGTGTTGACGCTGGCGCTGGGTAAGGACATTTCCGGTGCATCGATTGTTGCCGACTTGGCAAAAATGCCCCACCTGTTAGTGGCTGGAACAACGGGATCCGGTAAATCCGTTGGGGTGAATGCCATGCTTTTGAGCTTGTTGCTCAAAAGCACTCCGGATCAGGTCCGCATGATCCTAGTTGACCCGAAGATGTTGGAGCTGTCTGTCTATGAGGGAGTACCACACCTGCTGACCCCGGTAGTAACGGACATGAAAGAAGCCGCCCATGCCTTGAATTGGTGTGTTGCAGAAATGGAACGCCGCTACCGCTTGATGGCGGCCTTGGGTGTGCGCAATCTGGCGGGTTTTAATCGTCAAGTTAAAGACGCGGCGCAAAAGGGCGAACCATTAAAGGATCCATTGTGGAAGGATGAGGTCGAGCCCGCCCCTGACTTGCAAGCACTGCCTGCTATCGTTGTCGTGATCGATGAATTTGCCGACATGATGATGGTGGTGGGCAAGAAGGTGGAGCAATTGATCGCGCGTATCGCCCAAAAAGCGCGCGCTGCGGGAATTCATTTGGTACTAGCGACCCAGCGGCCCTCGGTGGACGTGATAACGGGCTTGATTAAGGCGAATATTCCAAGTCGTATCAGCTTTCAGGTGTCATCGAAAATTGACTCGCGCACGGTACTCGATCAAGGCGGTGCAGAGCAATTGCTAGGACATGGCGACATGCTTTATCTGCCCCCCGGCACAGCGCTGCCACAGCGCGTACATGGCGCCTTCGTGTCGGATGATGAGGTGCACCGAGTCGTGAATGACTGGAAACAACGCGGTCAGCCCGAGTATTTGACAGACATTATCAGTGGTGGCGGTGCTGAAGAACCCTTCCTGCAACTTGAGGGTGATGGCGACACCGAACAGGACGATGCCCTGTACGATGAAGCAGTACAATTTGTTTTGGAGTCCAGGCGCGCATCAATTTCCTCCGTACAGCGTAAGTTGCGAGTGGGTTATAACCGCGCCGCGCGACTGATCGAGGCGATGGAAGCCGCAGGCGTGGTCTCGCCAATGAACTCTAATGGCAGTCGAGAAATCCTTGTTCCTGACCGTAAATAAATTTTGGCTGAGTTGGCTGGTCATTCTGGCTGCGGGGGCTGTGATTGCGAGCGAGGAGCCTCAGGCTGAAGCGGATAATTTGGCCTCAGCTGGGCTGATAGCGCTGATAGACGCTTTTGACGGCGTTTCCGCTCGTTTTGTACAGACCGTAGTTGACGCTTCGCTGCAGACCCTTGAAGAGTCCTCAGGCAGGCTGGCTTTGCAGCGCCCAAAATTTAGGTGGCAGGTGGATATGCCATTTGCGCAATTGATCGTTGCGGATGGCGCACAGATGCAAATTTACGATCCCGACCTGGTTCAGGTGACCGTTCACGATATCGATCAACGTTTAGGACCCACTCCCCTTACGATTCTTTTAGGCGATACGGGGACGCTGGCGGCAGAGTTTGCAGTGAGCCTTACTGTCGAGGGCACTAGACAAAATTTTATATTACGCCCCCGATCTGAGTCCGCGCTGTTTCTGCAGGTCGAACTGGTTTTTCAAGGCCAGTTGCTTGAGGCGCTTTCAATTTGGGATGGTGCCGGCCAATTAACGCGTATTCAGTTCAGTGAGATGCAGCTCGACCAACCCATTGATGCGGAGCAATTCGAGCTGACATTGCCAGCAGGCACCGATGTGATCCGTGGGTGATTTATTCGATCAGAATGACCGTGCTGGTCAGCCGCTGGCTGAGCGTTTACGTCCTCTGTCTTTGGCTGAGTATGTGGGCCAAAGGCACCTCCTAGCTCAGGGGGAACCTTTGCAGCGCTTGGCTGCAGGGGAGGCTATCCACTCAATGATTTTGTGGGGACCGCCGGGAACGGGTAAGACCACGTTAGCGCGTTTGCTCGCGGTAAGCGCTGATTGTTATTGGATTAATCTCTCGGCGGTGCTTGCAGGTGTTAAAGATATCCGCCAAGCCGTTGCAGAGGCGCAAATGCACAAAGGGCAGGGTCGGCGCACAGTATTATTCGTGGATGAAGTGCATCGTTTCAATAAGGCTCAGCAGGATGCATTTTTGCCCCATGTTGAGGACGGGACGCTGACCTTTATCGGCGCGACCACCGAGAACCCATCTTTTGAAGTGAATTCGGCGCTGCTATCGCGGGCGCGAGTGTATGTGCTGAAGCCTCTCGACGATGAGGCGCTAGGGCAGGTTCTCGAGCGTGCAGCCGCGGTGCTTGAACGTCGCTTGAGCGAAGCAGCACAACGGGAATTAGTCGCCCTTGCAGATGGCGATGCTCGACGCATGTTAAATGTGCTTGAGGTCGCCGCACAGCTTGGTACCCAGCAGCTAGAGGCCGAGCATGTCAATCGCGCGGCAGGCAGTCAGATGCGGCGCTTCGATAAGGGCGGCGATGTTTTCTATGAGCAAATTTCAGCTCTGCACAAATCTATTCGCGGCAGTGCGCCAGATGCAGCTTTGTATTGGTTTTGTCGTATGTTGGATGGTGGCGCTGATCCTCGGTACATCGGACGACGTTTGTTGCGCTTAGCAAGCGAAGATGTGGGTAACGCGGATCCTCGGGCCGTTGAAATTACCCTGGCTGCTTTGCAAAGTTTCGAGCGTCTGGGTTCACCAGAGGGGGAACTGGCACTGGCGCAAGCGGTTTTGTATCTGGCCAGCGTACCGAAGAGTGATGCGGTTTATCGGGCTTTTTCTGCCGCACGGGACTATGTGGCGAACCAGCCATCTCGCGAGGTGCCAAAGCATTTGGCTAACGCGCCAACCGCGCTAATGCGCGATTTGGGCTTTGCCGAAGGCTATCGACATGCGCATGGCGAGCAGACCGATATGGGCGCCTACGCTCCGGGAGAGGACTACTTTCCCGAACAGATGTCGCCGCAACAGTTTTATTTTCCACAAACGGCTGGACTTGAAGGTAAAATTAAAAAGCGCCTAGACAAGCTAGCGCAGCTAGATGCGGCGGCGGCCAACAGACGGCGTACGGACTGATGTGGATGTTCATTTGGGTTGGGCTCGGTGGCGCTATTGGCGCAATTGGCCGTTACAGCCTCGGGCTTTTGTTTGCTGGCCAAACATTCCCCTGGGGGACGTTGACAATTAATGTTGCCGGCTCGTTTATCATCGGTGCCCTGTGGAGTCTGTGTGGCGACCAAGACTGGTTTTTAAGCTGGGGTCGGGGATTCCTATTGGTAGGCGTGCTCGGTGGTTTTACTACCTTTTCCGCGTTTTCTCTGGAAGCTTTGTTGCTTATCAACAATGGCCGTATTGTTGTCGCGGCAAGTTATGTCATAGCGTCGGTGTGCTTATGTCTGTTGAGTGTATGGCTGGGATCCAGGATTGCGTAGCAGTGTGCTATTGCACACTTATAAGTTAGAGAAAGTTACAAAATGTTAGATATAAAGTTGTTACGTGCCGACCCCCAAGGGGTGGCTACGCGCCTAAATATTAAAGGCTTCGAATTGGATGTTGCGTTGTTTGAGCGGCTCGAAGGCGAGCGCCGGCGTTTGCAGGAGCAAACCGAACAATTGCAAAACGAGCGCAACGTAAAGTCAAAGGGCATTGGACAAGCGAAAGCCCAAGGCCAAGACATAGCCCCGTTGTTGGCCGAGGTTAGTGGCCTTGGTGAGCGCTTAGAGGTGGCGAAAGAGGCTTTTGCTGATATACAGGCGCAACTGCAGGCATTTCTTCATGCCATACCGAATTTGCCAGACGAGCTTGTGCCGGCGGGCAAGGACGAAGCTGATAACCAGCAACTGCGCATATGGGGTGAGCCGCGTACCTTTGCGTTTGAGCCCCAAGATCACGTAGACCTGGGTGCCGGAAGTGGGCTGGACTTTGAAACTGCGGCGAAAATTAGTGGTTCGCGCTATGTTGTGATGCATGGTGGGATCGCGCGCCTACATCGTGCGCTGACCCAATTCATGTTGGATACCCATGCACAACAGCATGGGTATCAAGAAGTATATGTGCCGTATATCGTTAATGCGGAGAGTTTGTTTGGCACGGGTCAGTTACCTAAATTTGCGGAAGATCAATTTCGCATTGATCAAGAGCAAGAGACCTACTTAATTCCCACGGCAGAGGTGCCGGTAACCAATATATATCGTGGGGAGATTTTGGATGAGTCGGTATTGCCGATTCGTCATGTCTGTCATACACCGTGTTTTCGCAGTGAGGCCGGCAGCTATGGGCGTGATACCAGAGGCATGATACGGCAACATCAATTTGAAAAAGTTGAAATGGTGCAGTTAGTGCACCCCGACCAGTCTTGGCAGGTGTTGGAGGCGCTGACTGGTCATGCTGAGGCTATTTTGCAGGCGTTAAATCTGCCGTATCGGGCCATGTTGCTATGTGGCGGTGATTTAGGGTTCTCTGCAGCACGGACTATCGATCTGGAGGTTTGGCTACCGAGTCAGCAGCAATATCGCGAAATTTCTTCCTGCTCCAATTTTCTTGATTTTCAGGCGCGCAGAATGCAGGCGCGGTTTCGTACCAGCGACGGCAAGATAGAGTTTTTGCATACACTCAATGGATCGGGTCTCGCCGTAGGTCGTACTCTGGTGGCGGTATTAGAAAACTACCAAAACGATGACGGAACGATATCCGTTCCAAACGCCTTGCAGCCTTATATGGGCGGTCTGGACGTTATATCGCCTGCGGGATAGAGCATGTTTTATCTGCCCTTATTCCATCGGTTTGATGGGCGTGAATGTTTGGTTATTGGCGGTGGTCAAACCGCACTGCGAAAGTTGCGCTGGCTGCTGCGTACTGATGCACAGATCAAAGTTGTGGCACCAGAGATCTTGCCTGAGATCGCTGAGCTAGCTAATTCCGAGAAATTGCAGATCGAGCAAAAGGCCTTTTATGCAGAAGCGCTGCACCCAGATTTAGCGTTAGTGATTTGTGCAACCAATGCCGAGGGGGTGAGTGAGGAGGCTTATGCGATTGCCGCAAAGCGCCGGCAATGGATTAATTGCGTGGATCGAACCGAACTGTGCACGGTTATTTTTCCAGCCATTATTGATCGCTGGCCGATTTTGGTTGCGGTCTCCAGTATGGGGCAGTCTCCAACACTAGCGCGCACGGTGCGCGGCTGGTTAGAGCTACGTCTACCGCTTGCGCTTGGGCGCCTAGCTGATTTAGCCGGCCGTCTTCGGGATGTCACTAAGCAAAAGCTGCAGGATGTGGACGCGCGTAAGGGCTTCTGGGATCGAGTATTTTCTGGTCCCGCTGCAGCAGCCGCGATGGCGAATGATTTTGCAAAGGCTGAGGCTATAGCGCTTGCTGAGATGGAGGGCGCTACAGAGAATGGGCGAATTGTCTTGGTGGGCGCCGGGCCTGGGGATGCAGATTTGATCACGCTACGGGGTCTGCGCGCGATTCAGACTGCAGATGTTTTGCTTTACGACAAGCTAGCGAATCCAGAGCTTTTGAACTATGCGCGGCGCGATGTAGAGCTTATATATGTGGGTAAGCAGGGACCCCGGGAACAAAGTGCCGGCAATAGCCTTGAAAGTAGCGCCCAGCAACAGCAACAAATAAACGCGCTAATGCTCGAGCATGCCTCTGCCGGCAGGGCAGTCGTGCGGCTAAAAGGCGGTGATCCGTATATTTTTGGTCGGGGTGGGGAGGAGCAAGAAATTGCGCAATTAGCCAATGTCGAGTTCGAGGTGATTCCTGGTGTGACCGCAGCCATGGGTGCGGCGAGTTATTGTGGTATTCCATTGACTCATCGAGGTTTGAGTCAGTCGGTGAGTTTTATTACGGGGCACAAAGTCCAACACAGTAACGAGCATGACTGGCAAGGGTTTGCGCGCACCGATCAAACCCTAGTGATTTACATGGGTTTGGTTGGTCTGGAAACCATACTTGGTCACTTAATGAGCGCCGGTCGAGATGGCGCAACACCTGCGGCCTTGGTTGAGAATGCAACGCTGCCGGAGCAGCGAGAGGTTTTTGCACCGCTGAATAAACTCGCGGCTATAACAGCAAGCAGGGGCATCACCGGCCCTTCTATCATTATTGTCGGTGAAGTGGTCGCGCTTGCGCCGGCTTATGCCGATGCATCTCAAGCTGCTGAAGGCAGTGAACTGTAGACCTAGATACAGTTAGTTGGTCTCGGCAGCCCTGCGAGCTTTGCGGCCATTTTCGCCGGGCTACCACCAAACAATTGCATTAGGTAAGAGCTGCCTAGGGCGCTGTCGACTTCGGTTTGTACCAGCTTTACCAGTGGTCGCATTGCTGGTGCTGTCTCTGTGCGTGCGTAATAGGTTCTTAATAGATCAATAATGCGCCAATGCTCCTGGGTGAGATCAATACGCGCGCGCGCAGCAAGTTGTTGGGCAATCGGCCTGCTCCATTCCGTGTGGTCCCGCAGGTAGCCGTCGGGGTCCAGACGTTGGTCGAGGGGGCGATTTGCGATTGATTCAGTAGACACTAATCTGCCCAACTCACTACGGGGCTATGGTTCATGCTGAGTTCGACTAGTTCTGCATAGTCGATGCTACGGATATTTTTGCTATTGCCGGTAACACCGCGAGCAGCGGCATCTTCGCTGAGGACAAAGCATTCGATGTCGCTTTGGGTTAAGGCATAGGTGCCGTCGCCTAGCAATACCATGGGGTCTGCAGGATCTCTGCGCTGCAAACAACTCACAAGTCCTTGGGGGTTAAAGATAAGGTGTAGGGTCATAGCGCTGCACCGATTACTGCGTCTTGATCCGCTATCAATTGCTGTTGCGCGGCTAGGTCCAACCCCTGTGCCGGCACCACATCAGTCGGCTCCACATTTCGCCTCGCCAGGGAGTCGAGGCAGACATAAAGCTGATCGACCTCATAGTCCGCGAGGGCCTGTAAGATTTTAGCGAAAGAGCGTTGGCCTACATGTTGCGCTTGCTGATCGGGTAGTAACGACCAAATGCCATCGCCGCGAAATATCAGGCTGACCTCAGCATCAAAGGCTGCAGCGACCATGGCGGCCTCTAGCTGAGCGGTACCGCGCTTACTGCTATAGGGTGGCGCGCTGATGACGAAAAGTAATTTCTTCATTAGCTTATCGTGGAAATTCGATGTAGCGATCGGCGTGTTGGATGCCGGCAATCAATTGTCCCAATCCAACCAGTTCAAATCCCGGTGCCAGGGTAGGGCTGGTTTTTTCATAACGAGCTTGCTCTTCGGCGTTTATCACGCCACGTTTTATGGCGCTGGCAATGCAGACCGCGAGTTCGATGCCTTGATCGGCGAGTTCGCTCCACGCTTTGCAAAGGTCGTTTTCGCTTTGAGGGGTAACCTGACTATTAAGGCCATGCAAAACCCCATCATGGTAAAAGAACACCCGCTCAATGTGGTGACCCTGAGCCATTGCGGCTTTTGCGAAGCCGATAGCGTGCTCGCCACTGTTGCTAGAGTGTGGTGCGCCGTGCACTGCAAGAACGAAGTTCATGGTTTCATAGTAGCAATAACTGTGGTGCGGACACTACGTTGTTTGGCGCGCTTGGACCAAATCGTTACTGCACCATTGCTTGGGGGTTCGTGCCGAAGAGGCGTTTTACTTTTTGCCCGAGGTTATGCCGAATCATTACCAATGCGGGCACTAAGAACAAAATAATAACGCTGGCAAAGACAATGCCGGTGGCCAGACTTACTGCCATGGGCACCAGAAATTGCGCTTGAGTATTGGACTCAAACAGCATTGGAGTAAGTCCTAGGGCGGTAGTGGCAGTAGTTAGAAAAATCGCCCGAAAACGGCGGCGTGAAGCTTCAACGATGGCCTCGGCCGGTGCCATATTGGTTTCTGCGCGCAATCGGTTGTACTGGTCGACGAGGACCAGGGAGTCATTAATGACAACGCCGCTTAAGGCGACCACACCAAAAATAGAAATAAACGAAATGTTGTAACCAAGAATAAAGTGGCCGATTACCGCACCGGCAGCACCAAAAGGCACCCCGGCCAGAACCACGAATGGCAGGGTATAGGTGCGCAATTGCGAAGCCAGCAGTAGGAAAATTACCAGCATTGATATTGCCATCATCTGCCCCAGAGATTGTAAATCTCGGGTTTGCTCAAGGCCGGCCCCAGCCAGCCTTACTTGTAAGCCGGGAAAGCGTGATTTTATCTCCGGGGCCAGTTGATTGACGATTTGCGCATTACTCTCGGTGGGGGTAGAGACTGCTGTATCGACTTCGCCCGATACGGTGACTATGCGCAGGCCATCCACTCGATCAATGCTGGAAAAGCTCCGGGTTTCAGTGAGTGTGGCTACCGTGCTCAGGGGGGTCTGAGTCCCGTCGTTGAGGCGGATTCGGGCGTCGTATAAATTTTGCACGTTGCGGCGCTGTGCGTCGGGGTAGCGCACCATAACTTTAAGCTCTTCGCGTCCGCGCTGGATGCGCTGGACCTCTTGGCCAAAGAAATTACCCCGCAGTTGTCGAGCGATCGCCGCGGGCGTTAGCCCGGCCGCTTCACCCGCTGCGGTAAGTGTGACGTCGAATTGGCGCTTACCTAAACTAAACGAGTCTTGGATGTCGTAGACGCCTGGGATACTCCCGTATCCCTCTTTCATTGCGTCTACAGCTTGGAAGAGTATGTTTTCGTTTTCGTGTGCCAACTCAAATTCAATGTCTGCGCCTGAGCTGAAAAAATCAGCAACGAATGAGAGGCGCTCAACGCCTGCTATTGGTCCTACCTCAGCACGCCACAGGCGTTCCAATTCTTGGGCGGTAAGGGTGCGCAAGGGTTCGGAGTTCAGCTGTATCTCGATCGACGCTAGATTGCTGGCGGCAGTGAATCGACCACCGCCACCGGGGCCGCCGCTGGTACGAGACCTTCCGCCGATGGTGACGCTTACCGCACGGAAGGATGTTCCACCGACTTGCTCGTTCACGGTGTAGGCCGCGTCGGCAATGCGTTCTGCTGCAGCTTTGGTTGTGTTGAACGGCGTACCTACCGGAAATTCTAGTGAGGCACGGATGCTCGTGGCCTCAAGTTCAGGGAAAAATATAAAACGCACAGAGCCGCTGCTGACCAGTACTGCCGCGAGAAATAACATGCCTATGCCGGCGCTCAATGTAAGGTAGCTGCGCCGCACGGCGTATTGGACAGCCGGTACCAGAAGGTTGTCGCGAAAAGCTGTGACACGGGCAGCAACGCCATCTTGAAATACTTTTAATGCGCCGCGGCTCCACGGACGGCCATGGGATAAATGTGCCGGCAAAATAAGAAACACTTCCAGCAGTGACATAGTAAGCACAAGGATTACCACAATGGGCACAGATCCGAGGATCTGCCCGAATTCGCCGGTAACGAATAACAGTGGCGCAAATGCGGCCATGGTGGTGAGAACTCCGACCAGTACAGGTCCAAATACACCGCGCACGCCTCTGAGTGACGAGGCGTTGCCGGGGCCCGCTTTTTCTTGCTCTGAGATGATATTTTCGCCCACGACCACGGCGTCATCTACTACAAGCCCTAGTACGATGATTAGCCCGAATAGAGAAATCATATTGATGTTGACATCGAATGGCGCGAAAAATATTACCGCGCCTAAGAATGATATCGGCACACCCATGGCGACCCAAGTAGCCAGGCGCAGGTCTAGCATTATTGCCAGGAACAAAAACACCAGGGCGAATCCAAGTATGCCGTTACGAATAAGCAAGCCCAGGCGCTGCTCTAAGATATCGGTCTGATCATCCCAGATTGAGATATCCAGTTTGCTGTCGGTCTGATAACTCTGGAGGCGGCTTTTTACTGCAGCAGCAATGGTCAGGGCGTCTTCGGCTTCAGATTTTTGTACTTTTACAAATAGACTTTGGCGCCCATTGAACTGCTGAATTAAATCGACGTCTGCAAAGCCGTCGCGGATTTGCGCTACATCTCCTAGGCGCAGAATCCTGCCGTTAGAGTCCGATCGCAGGACAATGTTTGCAAAATCCTCACCGCGATCGCCCTTGTTATTGGTGCGTAAAAGCAAGTCGCCGCTGGCAGTGCGGATTTCTCCTGAAGACAAATTCACTGAAGACGAGCGCACTGCTGCGGCGACGTCAGCAATGCTCAGATTGTACCGCCGCAGAGTTTCCTCACGCACCTCTATAGAAATTTCATAGGGGCGTGCGCCTACCAGTGAAACCAGAGTTACTTCTGGCAACTCGAGTAGCTCTGCCTCAAGTTGCTGTGCGGCATTGCGTAGCGATCGCTCATCAAGTTCAGATGCAACCACTAGGGTAAGCACATCCGTGACGGTATCTGCGCGTTCTATTTCTGGCTGTTCTGCCTCTTCAGGTGGAAAGTCTGCTAGGCGTTCTACGGCTGCTTCCACATCGTCACGCACCTTGGCGGGATCGACAAAATCCTTTAATTCGACCGTCACAACACCAACGTTTTCCGAGGCTCTTGATGTCACACGTTGCACACCATCGATGCCAAAAACAGATTCTTCAACGCGACGCGTGATGCTTTCTTCTACCTCGCTTGGTGTTGCGCCAGGATAGGGAACGGTGACGGTCACAATACCCGGGTCGATAGTTGGGAAGACCTGGGATGTAAGTCCGCCACCGGCGATTAAGCCGCCGAGCAAAAGTAACGCCATGGTCAAATTCGCTGCCACTGAGTTGCGGCTAAAGTATTCAATCATGCCCGAGCTGGGAGTTACCGGTGCGCTGGTATTGGAGTCAATGGCCATGATGGATTAGCTGGCATTGCCGAGGACGCTGACCTCTTGGCCGATGGTGCCGCCAGGTACTGCTCCCACAACAATCCCTTGGCCATAGTCGAAGCGCTTGATGATTGGACCCTTTTCGTTGCGGCCCAAGATTACCGGATCGTGGCGGGTCAGTTGATCATTACTCACATACCACAGGCTGCCATTGGCCTGAGTTGCCGCCGCCGGCACCTGCAGGGCATCCATTAGCTTAGGCCCTTGGATTTGTGCATCAACAAAGGTGCCAGGCTGTAGATCTGCAGTCAGGGTGACCGGAATGAATACTTCGGCGAAGCGGCTTCGCGCGTCGAGCTCTGCGCTTACCCGCTCAATCAGTCCGCTGAAGGAGTTACCTCGGTCACCAAAAATCACAGAGCGCCCTTGAGCGGGCTGGATGAGGGCTAGATCGTCGGCGGGTATTGGCAGGACAAGTTCTGCGGCGTCGATGGCAAACACCCGGCCGAATGATTTACCGGAGTTCAACAGCTGGCCGATTTCAGCATTGCTTTCGGTCACTTTACCCGCGAACGGTAAGCTGAACCGCGTGCGCGATAGCTCTAGTTGGGCAACCTCGGCCCTGGCTAGGGCGGCGGCGAGTTGGGCTTCCGCTTGGGCGATCTGGGGCGTCAGCGCAACCAGTGGCGGTGCTGTCGTACCTGGATTAAGCAACGCGTAGTTCGCTACTGCTGCATCGCTCTTAGCCTGCTGTAGCAGCAGATTCGATCGAGCAGAAGCCACGTCAGCTTGGGCTTGGGCTACCCGGAGTTTGAAGTCTCTTTGGTCGAGAACCAATAACGTCTCGCCTGCTGCAAAGGTGCCGCCGACGCGCAGCGCTGCTGCAATTGTCTCAATACGCCCAGAGACCTGAGGCGTTAGATCAATGTAGTTGCGTACGCTGATACTGCCGTTGGCGTTAACCGAAACCTGATGGGTGGTAGCAATGGGTTGTACAACTTTGACCTGGGTTACCTGATTGGTGGCCGCAGGCCGGACGATGGCGGGGGTGCCCGTAGCAGGTGTATTAGGTGCTCTAGAGACCACCACCGCCAGCGCGATAACACCGACGATACCGATAATCTGTAGTAATCCCACGAGCTTATTTTTTGCTCCGCTCGCGTCTTTTGGTTTTATTGTGGTCGGTTGCGATTTTGCTTTATTAGCGAACGGGTTTAGGGGTTTGCGTTGGGACGCGGATTGCTGGGCCACGATGCCGCCCGGCTGGCTCCGATAAAAACGAAACAGCGCAATTATGCGGAGTCCGAAGTGGAATATTTGCGCCATATTAAAACCCTGTATATTCGATCATCTTGCTCTCGGTGGATCGAAAGTTCACTAAAGCCTGACCAAATCATGGCTTCAATTCGATGAATGATTCGTGAAATTCGCGGGTATGATAAGCCCAGGGCGCAGTGTTGGTGTGTTGCGTACATAGCCGCTAAAGTTAAGGGTCTGCGAGATGTCGCGAAAACCAACCATTAGTTTTGCTGATTTTGCAAAAGTTGATTTACGTGTGGGCACAGTGATGAGAGCTGAGTCGTTCTCCGAAGCGCGCAAACCAGCGATTAAGTTATGGATCGATTTTGGCAGCGACATTGGCGAGCTTAAAACCAGTGCGCAAATTACCGACCGCTACTCGCCCGAGCAGTTAATTGGCCGACAAGTCGTAGCGGTTGTTAACTTTGAAGCCAAACAAATCGGCCCGTTTATGAGCGAGTGTTTGGTCGTTGGTACGATGGATTCCAATGGGATTGTGACGTTGCTAGCACCAGATCATAGCGTGCAAGACGGATTACCCATCGCATAAGGGTAGAGGCAGCGATAGGTATGCACATATTGCAAACGCTAACCAAGGTGGCTTAGATGAAAAGACTGAAGTTATGTACCCCAGCATGGCTCTTAGGCGTTAGCCTGATTTGGCCGTCTGTGCTCTGTGCGGATCTGGAGCTGGAATTACAGGCCCCTGTCGGCAAAAGCATTCTCTCGTGGTCACCGGAGCAACAGCTTCAGGGCTACGGCAGTATGGCCAGTATTTTCCCTACACGGCCTATTACAGCCAGCGGAATAGCCTCGTCGTTACCGAGTGTTGCGCCGAATAAGGCATTTGATGAAGCTGGGCTCAGTTATTCCTTTGTCATTGGGGATGGCGTTGCAACAACGGTTACGGGCGTTGGCAGTTTCATGCAGCGCATGAATACAGCTGGCCTTATTGTCGTGAAAGACGGCGTCGTACAGGTTGAGCGTTATGCACTCGGCCACCATGCACGCAGACCTTGGGTGTCGTTCTCAGTAACAAAATCTGTTGTCGCCATGCTGGTGGGTGCGGCGATCAAAGACGGCTACATCAGCTCAGTCGACGACCCGGTTACGGATTATTTACCGCGCTTGAAGGGCGGGGTGTACGACGGTGTGAGTGTTGGCCAATTGTTACAAATGTCCTCGGGTGTCGGTTGGAATGAGGACTACACCGACCCGAATGCAGATGTAGCGGTTGCGCCTCTCGGTGGCACTGCATTATTTCGTTATATGAATCAGTTGCCCCGGGTAGATAAACCAGGCTCTGTTTTTAACTACAGCACTGGCGAAACGAACTTGGTTGGCGCAATGCTGCGCGCGGCGATCGGCAACAATCTAAGCACCTACCTTGCGGCTAAAATTTGGCAGCCATTCGGCATGGAAAGCGATGCGAGCTGGTTGCTTGATCAACCCCATGGTGCAGAAGTAGGTGGTTGTTGCATCAGTGCTACATTGCGGGACTATGCACGCATCGGTTTGTTCGCCCTAAACCCTGAGCATTCCGAGGGCGGCAAAAAAGTATTGCCCGATAATTGGTTGCAACAGTCCACAACTGGATCTGCCAGTTTCGCAGGATACGGATATTCCTGGTGGCTTATGCAGCCAGACGTTTTTGCCGCTGAAGGCGTGTTTGGCCAGATCATTTGGATTGACCGTCGTCATAACTTGGTAATCGCATTACACAGTGCATGGCCTGCGGCCTGGGGGCCGGATTTAGAGGCGGAATTAATGGCCTTTATTGGTGCCGTAACCGCAGGGTTAGCCAAGGGATAACAGGCTGAACGTTGGGTCAACGTAGATGCTCGGACAACACGGCCGGATTCCCATCAATTTTGGTGGTAATCGGTAAATCCAGCAGCGCCATTACGAATGGATACACGTGTACCAGTTCGAAGGCGGATTCACGTCCTGGTTTGATGCCAGGGCCGGCAGCGTAAAAGATACCGTGCATATTGCTGTCACGGTCTGCTCTGTAACCGTGTGCGCCTGCGGGTGGATTGAAGTTGAGCTTAGGGCGTCTAATCATTAAATACGCGGGTGCATCGACAGTCGCTATAAAGTCAGGTGTTCGTGCGTTATCGGCCAGTTGCATGTGCTGCGGAAATTGGCCCCGAGAATACACTTCCAACCCTGGAATTTTGTTCAAAATAACTTTAGAAGAGTCTAATAAATTACTGTTTTTGCTATAAAAATAAGTATAGGCGCCACCACTGATGATCTCCGAATTATCGTTCCAGGCTGCAATGTCGAGCCAATCTTCGAGAAACAGTATTGAGCGATCGTCCACGCTGGCCATGCCATGATCCGAGGTAATGATCAGATTCACCTCAAAGGACAGGGCAGCTAAACCCTTCAGCAGCAGGGCCAACTCGCCATCGACTTTTGCTATGGCAGTATTTACCTGTGGACTGTCAGGGCCATGGTTGTGGCCAGCACTGTCAACGTCGGAAAAATACATTGTGATGAGTCTGGGCCGATCCTGCTCTGGCAATTGCAGCCAGTCTAGAACTTGCTGAACTCTGGTTTTGTTGGCAACCCGACCGTCGTAAATTTTGTAATGAGTGGGGCGTATACCTTGAATGTCCGCTTCGCTGCCCACCCAGAAGAAACTTGCGGCAACGGCACCGGACTTTTCCACGGCAACCCACAACGGCTCGCCGAAATACCACCGGCCATCCTCCACCGCTTTGCGATTACTCATGCGGTAGGTGGCAGCACGCGAGCGGTCGTAAAACGTGTTGCCGATAATTCCGTGGCTCCCCGGGTACATACCGGTGACGATCGAGTAATGGTTTGGAAATGTGCTGGTTGGAAACGCAGGAATAAGTCCCTCGGCTTGCAGGCCGTTGGCTGCAAACCGTTGCAGGCTTGGACTGTGGCCGCGGGCAAGATAATCGTGGCGAAAGCCGTCTAATGAAAGCATAACCACTGGCGCCTGGGTTCGTTGACTAGAGGCTCCATTCGCTTGGTCGCTGGCAATATTCAGTTGGGTTGTAACTGTCAGTAGCAGGAGGCTGATGAATGTCAGAATTTTGCTGGGCATAAATGTCTATTTGCGGGTTTCGCAGACATATCATATTCGCTTCGGCGCTATTGTGGTAATGCCCGCAGGATTTTCCGCTCTGTTTTGGTTTTGGTTTTGGTTCGAAATTGGCTTTGCGCGCTAAATTGGTGCGTAAATTGTGGCGCGCAACAAAATGTTATATACATAGAGGCTTTTGATATGAATCTTTTGTGATAGATTTACGCTCGAGGTCATCTTTTGATTGACGTCAAAGTTGAGAATAAATTCATAACAGGAGGGAAGGCTATGGATAACTCAAGTTCACGCTTGACGTTAGCACCGTTTGCTCTTGCAGCGGCTATGGCGCTGCCGATTTCCGCTCAGGCCGAAGACGACGGCATGATCGAGGAGGTAGTAGTAACCGGTTCTTACATTGCTAAGGCAGTCGAAGAGCAATCTAATCCGGTCGACGTATATGATCGGGCAGAATGGGAGGAGCAGGGAAGCCCGCAGATGGTGGAGATTATTCGAAATACTCCTGCCATGTCCGGCACGCTCAATCAGTCGGAGCAGTACGCCGGTTCAGGCGTGGCTACTGGCCTTAAGAATATAAATATCCGAGGTCTAGGTGCCGAGAGATCCTTAGTACTTATGAACGGTAAGCGCATGGTAGTTACCGGCGCCAGCGTGGGTAAAGGCGGTCAGTATGTCGTTGACATCGGTGCTTTTCCGACTATCGCGATGGAGCGGGTTGAACTGCTGAAGAATGGGGGCTCTGTTAACTACGGTACTGACGCGATGGCAGGGGTATGGAACTTCATTAGCCGTAGCGAGTTCGAGGGTTTAGAAATAGCGGCCAATAGCGGATTCATCAATAACAGCGAAGGTGGCGATCAAAACTTTGGTGTGATTTGGGGTACTGCTAGCGATAATGCTAATTTGGTTGTTTCGTTCGAATATGAAAACCGTGATCGCCTGAATACCTTTCAACACGGGCAAGTTGACCACAAATTTGGTGCATGGCCCTTAGGTATCTCCTCTTTCGGTAATCCTGGAACCTTTACGCCGGCAAACTACGACACCTCTAATCAGGTTGTTGATCCGGAGTGTGGTAAAGACTGGGGCAACGGTGGAACGGCTATTCAACGTCGGATAAACACCTGGAGCGGCTGCGGATACACGTACGTACCGTTTGCGAATATTATCGATCCGCAAAAACGCCTTAAATTTCTCGCGCAGACTAAATTCGAAGTCTCCGACACCATGGAGGTCTATGGAGAATTCTTGTGGTCTAAGTTAGAGACGATTTATGAGGGCTCTCCAAGTTATCCGCCAACTAATCCTGGCGCGAACTACTTCACGTTTGTTCCGTTGTCTAATCCTGGCTTAGCGGATCTGATGGCAAATGGAATGACAGACACTCAGTCCGCCGCCTTCACTGCTGCTGGCGGTGCGTTATGGTGGGGTCGTTCACTTGCAGGCCAAGGCCCTGCGGTCCAGTTTCCGCGTGAACATCACTCAATGCGTTTGGTGGGGGGGGTCCGAGGTGAGCTACCCTTTGCTCCTACAGGCGGTCTCAGCTACGACCTTTCGGTAACCTATTCGGAGGCAGACTCAGATGTTGGTGGTACTGACATTCTGACTGAGCGGTTTGACCAGGCGGTAAACGGCGTTGGCGGACCGGACTGTCCTCGCGTGAGCGAAACAGCTACCTCTGCGGACAACGATGCAATCCGAGGAGATGCGAGTGCAGGGTGCTACTGGTTTAACCCCGCAGGTACTGGTGCTACTGCTGCACCGGGTAGTCTCTTATACAACGACCAAAGTCTCAGAGACTGGTTCACTGGCCGCTCCGCTGGTATCACTGAAAACAGCTACTTAGTGACTGACTTGGTAATCAGTGGCGATCTGCCGATTGATACCGGTGCAGGTACTGTTGCGTTTGCGGTAGGCGGACAACATCGTTATTACGAAAGTGAGTACAACCCTACGGGTGATAACCGTGTTGACGGCGCTCAGCCTTCGCCATTCCACTTCCTTGGCGTATCTCTATACAACTACTTGGAAACAGTGAACTGGGCGGTTTTTGCAGAGGCTGCAATACCGCTTACTGACTCACTCGATATAGAAGTTGGCGTGCGTTACGAGGATTACGATTTGGACGCAGTGACTAAGCCCAAGCTTGCAGGTCGCTGGGATATAAGCGATACGATAGCGATCCGCGCCTCCTATGAGCAGGTATTCCGTGTGCCCGTATTGCCAAACAATCCAACGATTTCGTTGGAGCTCTACGCGCCGTTAGGAGAGTACTTGTCAATCGAGACACCTGTGCCCACAGCTTTGGCCCCTGAGGAGTCTAATAACTTCAATATTGGTGCAATTCTTGCGCCGGTGGAAGGTCTCACAATGACCATCGACTACTACAACATGTCACTGGCTGGTCCTTTCGGTCGGGAGTCGGCGACCTGTGCATGCGCGGACTTGATCACGAACGATTTAGGCCAGGTTAACAAGATCGTCACGGAACTGATTAACGGCGAAGACATCGATACCGACGGCATTGATGTTGAAATCGACTACCAGATCCCGATGGACTTCGGCATGATCAGCACTGGTGCAAACGCAAATTACATCCTATCTTATGATGTTGCGGGTGAGCTGGCGTCTGATGGTACGCAAACTGGCGGATTGTATGATGCTGTTGGCAAGTACAACGTGCGAGCTACGGCATTACCGATCGAAGTTCGTTCAATGCCAAAGTTCAAGATCAATGGCTGGATTGGCTGGTCGAATGATACCCAGAATGCACGAATCTACGCACGCTATATCGATGCGATGGATGTTGCTGAGTCCTCTACCTCATACGGTGTAGCGGGAATCACTGATATTGATTCTATGTTGTCGTTTGACGCTCATTACAGCATTGATTTGATGGACAGTGCACTTAAGATCACCGGATCAGTAATGAACTTAACTGACGAGAGAGCACCGCTAGCGCCTCACGAGCAGGGTTACGATGCATACACTCACAACCCTCTGGGTCGCGTATTCCAGATTGGTTTGCGTTACACCCTCGGAGACGGTTAGGGTTAGATATTGGTATTGATCAATGGGAAAAGCGCCGCTCTGCGGCGCTTTTTTTTGCCTGCAGTTATTGTTTTGTTATGCGCTGAGGCGGAGTTTTCGCAAAGAACTCAAAAGACTCTCGAGTAGCGTCTGTAGTGACGTTAATTCGATTTCGTTGGGTCGACTTAAACGCCATTAAGAGCGATGTTTGCAGGTTCGTGATGGGCAGTGATGCCTCTGCAGATTCCAAATAAATGAAAACATAGTTGCCCTCAGATTCAGCACCAAGTACCTGTACCGCCACAGGACTCTGATCTTGTTGCCAGAGCCGGGTATTTTCAGCTGCATGCAGGGCGATCAACGCACGTTGCCGCAGGTCTTCCAGGTTAGGCTGAAGCTCTCCCTGTTGGCGCAGCCATGCGATGGCATCGTGGTAATGTAAGCGATGAGTAATATTTGCCTGACGCTGATCGGAGCTGAGTTCCACATCGCCCCAACTAATAGGTTGACGATGTGAATAGGCACTGGGTAACGCGCTCAGGCAGAGCATTAGCACACAGCCCAATCGAAGATGAGTTGACCCAAACACTCGATTAATTCGATATTGCGTGTTGCGGCGTGAGAGGCAGTTCTGAGCCACTCTCAGAATCGTTGTCCTTGGCATTCTTTAATTTCACCAACATGTCAGCCATGAGATTGCGCTCGTTGCGCTTGCGCTTATATAGCTCAAGTCGCGATGCGCGGATTTGCGGTGGAAATATGTTGTTGGCGAAGTTGGCGTCTGCGGTCTGGTGTTGCTCGTCGAGAGTTACTTGCTCGATCGCGGCGGGCTCAATTAATAGATAAGTGACGTAGTTAGCATCGCGCCGCCACAGTTCCGCTGGCAGCATAAGTTCGCGGTTGTCGCCATTTTTGTAGTAGATTTTTAGCGGCAGCGGTGACACCACGCCGCCAATATTTTCAAAGTCTAAGAAATATAGATATGGATTTTCCGCAAGCGCACGATCCAGTACTTGGCGCTGCCAATCCTCTAAGCTTTCAAGTTCTTTTTGATAGTCATTACGATCTTGGTTCGACACGGTGAACTGGTCGTTGTCGTTGTACAGGTCTCTGAGTTCGGGAAAGCGTTCGACTCTCGTCACTAGGCCCGCATCAGCATTGCGTTGCTGCATAATCGGCTGTGGCTCCAGTCGCGCGTTTTCTTTGCGGTCGAGTGGGAAATCTATTTCCGGGTCCAAGCTTTCTATGCGGTACTCGCGAACATCGGCGATGGCGATGTCGACGTGGTCGGTAGAGTAAAACCAGCCGCGCCAGAACCAGTCCAGATCAACCCCAGAGGCATCCTCCATGGTGCGAAAGAAGTCTGCGGGTGTAGGCCGTTTAAATTTCCAACGTTGCGCGTAGGTGCGAAAAGCGAAGTCGAATGCGTTCCTGCCCATTACGGTTTCCCGCAACACCGTCAGTGCCGCAGCAGGCTTAGAGTAGGCGTTAGGGCCGAACTGCAAAATCGAATCGGATTGGGTCATGATCGGGACTTGGTTGGTCGAGGTCATATAGTCAGGGATGTAGTCGAGAATATTCGGTTTACCCGCAAAGGCCGGGTACTGTTCTTCCCATTCTAGTTCGGCGACATACTCTAAAAACGTATTGATGCCTTCATCCATCCAGGTCCATTGCCGCTCGTCCGAGTTGACGATCATCGGAAAATAAATGTGTCCAATTTCATGAATGATGACTCCAATTAGGCCGTACTTAATGCGGCGGGAATAAGTGGGCTCTTGGGGCGTGTCGTCCTCAACCTTGTCTGCTGCGCTGTCAGCGTTGGTCGGATCTTGGCTTGTTTCCGGCGGCGTAGGTCGGTAACCGTTAAAGGTAATCATGGGGTATTCCATACCGCCGCGTTCCCAGGTATTCACTGACTGTGCTGTGGGGTAGGGGTAATCGAAGGCGAAGCGCGAGTACACCTCCATGGTATGGATCACCGCTTGGGTAGAGTAATCAGACCAAATTGGCTCTGCCTCGTTAGGATAAAACGACATGGCCAGAACCTGCTCGTACTCCGCGCCGGGTTGTTCATGCAGCATGGCATCCCAAATAAATTTTCTAGAAGAGGCCCAAGCGAAATCGCGCACATTCTTGGCACTAAAGCGCCAGGTACGCTGGCCCGCTTGTTGTCGCGTCTCGTTCGCCAGTGCTTCCGCAGGCGTGACAATGAAGGTGGGCTTTGCGCTGTTTGCGTTTTCCAAACGTTGCCGTTGCTTAGCGGTGAGCACCTGTTTCGGGTTCGTTAATTGGCCGGTGGCGGAGACGATGTGGCCCTTGGGCACTGTGATTGCTACGTCGTAGTCACCGAATTCAAGGGTGAACTCACCGCGCCCCAGAAACGCCTTATGTTGCCAGCCTGCATAATCGGTATAGGCGACCATGCGCGGGAACCATTGGGCAAGAAAAAAGATATCGGTATCGTTGTCTATAAAGTGCTCGTAACCGCCGCGTCCACCGATTGCGACTTCTTCAATGATGTTAAAGCGCCAGGAGACGTTGAAGGTTATGGATTTTTTTGATTCAAGGGGCTTGGGCAGATCGATCCGCATTGTGGTATCGATAACGGTAAACGGCAANGGCTCACCGGCGCTGTTGGTGACCGCCAGATCTGTATGGCCATGTTGGTTATCGTCGAAAGACTGTGCAGCACGCATNCGATCGAAACTTACTCGGTCCGTGCTTGAATTTACGGTGCGAGAGCGTCGATCCAACGAATCTTCAGCGAAACGATTCTGGTCCAGTTGTAACCAGAGATAGTCCAATCGATCCGGCGAATTATTGGTATAGCGGATACTTTGTTGGGCGCGAATCGCGCGTTTCTCGGCATCGAGGGTCACATCGATCTTATAATTTGCCTGCTGCTGCCAATAACGATTGCCTGGCGCGCCAGATGCGGTGCGATAAACATTTGGTGTAGGTAGCGCCTGCTCTAATTGCGCAAACGCGCGGGCACCGCTGCCTGGAGGTTCTGCGGCCGCGCTGGTAATACAGAAGAGGCCTATCAGCAGGCTAAAAAAAACAATTTTTGGGGAGTAGTAGCGAGGAAAACTTGGCATGATTTATCCGTTTAACAAGTGCGCGAAGGTTGGTTTGTATTGCAACAAGAAAACTATAAGTTGTGCAAGAGCGTACTCTAAGACGTAAGGGCTATAACCTAGGTAAAGCAAGGCCGTGGTTCCTCCTTGGCAGCAACAAAGGACAGATCGAATGCAGGACTATGACTACATCGTAATAGGGGCGGGGAGCGCGGGCTGTGTATTGGCTAATCGCTTGTCGGCTGAGCCCGGGCAGACCGTCATGCTTTTGGAAGCCGGGGGGCGTGACAAAAATTTCTTTATTCATATGCCTGCGGGGTACTCCCAACTAGTGCCCAAGGCCAATGCGCAAAATTATGGCTTCACCACAGAGTCGGATGATCGCCTTAACGGACGCTCGTTTTATTGGCCCCGAGGTCGGGGCTGGGGTGGCTCGTCGTCGATTAATGCCATGGTCTATATCCGTGGTCATGCGGCCGACTACGATCAGTGGAGTCAGGCCGGCAACCACGGCTGGTCCTACGAGGAAGTGCTCCCGTATTTCAAACGAGCAGAAAATTTCAATGGTGATGGAGATCTGGAGTATCACGGTACGGAAGGGCCGTTGTCGGTAACCAAATCTAATCGCACTGACGATCCGTTATTAGATGTATTTGTGGAAGCCGGGCAGCAGGCAGGGTTTCCGCTCACCGATGATTTCAACGGCAAGCAACAGGAGGGCTTTTCCCGCTACGAACATACCCTGAAAGGTACTCGTCGCTGCAGTGCAGCTCAAGCCTATCTGCACCCGGTACTTGAGCGACCGAACCTCTCGGCGTTAACCGAAGTTACTGTAGATAGGGTGATTTTTGATGGGCGCCGGGCTACAGCGGTGGAAGTTTTGGTGAAAGGTCAACGGCAGATCCTTAGGGCAAAAAAAGAAATTATTCTTAGCGCCGGTGCGCTTAATTCTCCCCAGATACTTTTACGTAGCGGCGTTGGTCCGGTTACTGAACTGCAGTCTCATGGTATCGATGTTGTGCACGAGTTGCCTGGGGTTGGCGAGAACTTACAGGATCATATTGGTGTGGTGAGCCAATTTGCCTGCACTCAACCCATAACCTTGCATCGTTCTGCGAGTCCGCTGCGTACGTTGCTTGCCGGCGTACAGTATTTGTTTCAGGGGCGGGGGGATGCATCGTTTCCGCCGACGGCTGGTGGCGCATTTTTTCGCTCTCATCCAGATAAGCCCCTGCCGGATATGCAGATTCATTACGTTTCTGTTGCGATGCAGGATGTTCATGGGCGCGAGGGCGTGCTCAGTGATCACGGTTTCTCTAGTATCGTTTACGCGTGTCGGCCGCAAAGCCGTGGACGTATTGGTTTACGCAGTGCGGCGGTAACAGATGCACCGGCGATTTATCCCAATTACTTCTCCGTTGAGCAAGACCTGATTGACACTCGCAACGGTTTCAGAGAAACCCGTCGGGTATTCCAGCAGCCGGCTTTCGACGCTTATCGTGGCGCGCAGTTAAAGCCCGGGCCGGATGTAACCGTGGACGATGATGCCGAACTTGATGAGTGGATTAAGGCAACTGGCGAGACTCTGTATCATCCGGTAGGCACCTGCAAAATGGGCAGTGACCCGCTGGCCGTGACCAATGAGCACGGTCAGGTGCATGGTGTGCAGGGGCTAAGGGTTGTTGATGCGTCGTTGATGCCAACGTTGATTGCTGGCAACACCAATGCGCCGACGATTATGTTGGCGGAAAAAATCTCGGATCATATTTTAGGTAAGGTGCCGCTGCCGCCGTCGACAGTTATGGCAAAGTCGTAAGCATGACAAAACGCAATTCGAGACTCGTCTATTCCACCGAACATGGTCGGATTAAGCCCACCGACAAAACGGTCGCAGCATCGCCACCGGCTGATGGCGTGGTAAGGATTCAACGCGANACTAAGGGTCGCGGTGGCAAGGCGGTTTGTGTAATCAGTGGTATTGCCACAGACGAACTTAAGCCTATCTGTAAATTGCTGAAAGCGCGTTGTGGTAGCGGTGGCGCCATCAAAGGACAGCGAATAGAGATTCAGGGCGACCACCGCGAGGTTATTAAAACCCTACTGGAGGCCCGAGGGCTAACCGTTAAGCTTGCTGGCGGCTAGCCCGCGGCCTAGGACCATTACCACAGATCGTATTTCTGCAGCTCTGCCCGTCCAACAACCATGTGGTGAACTTCGTCGGGTCCGTCTGCGAATCGCAGATGCCTGAGATCCGTGTACATAGAGGCCAGAGGCGTCCATTGGGAGATGCCTGTGGCTCCGTGGATCTGGATCGCCTGATCAATAATCTGACAGACCTTCTCCGGCACCATGGCTTTAACCGCACTGACATATACGCGAGCCTCTTTGTTACCGAGCACATCCATGGCTTTTGCTGCTTGTAGCACTGCAAGGCGCATGGCATTTATTTCGATGCGCGCTCGTGAGATCACCTCAACGTTTTTGCCTAATTTTGCGATGGGTTTGCCGAATGCGACCCGGGTCCCTGCACGTTTAACCATAAGTTCTAGAGCCTTTTCAGCTTTACCAATAGAGCGCATGCAGTGATGGATGCGCCCTGGTCCCAAGCGCACTTGGGAGATCTCAAAGCCCCGGCCTTCGCCAAGTAGGATGTTTTCTTTGGGCACTCGGACATCGGTAAATTTGATGTGCATATGCCCGCGTGGTGCATGATCCTGACCAAATACCTGCATGCCCTCGAGAATTTCTACTCCCGGCGTGTTGGTGGGGACCAATATTTGCGATTGCTGGCGATTTGGCGCAGCGTCAGGGCTGGTTTTGACCATGGTGATCATGACCTTGCAGCGCGGGTCTCCGGCGCCCGAGATGTAGTACTTTTCGCCGTTAATCACCCACTCGTCGCCATCGAGAACGGCTTGAGTGCTGATGTTTTTTGCATCGGACGAGGGCAACGCCGGCTCCGTCATGGCGTATGCTGAGCGAATTTCCCCGTTTAATAGCGGCTCTAGCCACTGTTTTTTCTGTTCTGGCGTGCCGACCCGTTCCAGCACTTCCATATTGCCAGTATCCGGCGCACTGCAGTTCAGTGACTCTGAGGCTAGTGGCGATTTGCCCAGTTCTGCAGCGATGTAAGCGTAATCAAGGTTGGTTAAGCCTTCGCCAGTTTCTGCATCTGGGAGGAAAAAGTTCCATAGGCCAGCATCCTTTGCTGCGTTTTTTGCGCCGTCAAGAAGTTCTAGTTGTCTAGGATGCCAAGACCAGCGGTCGGTTTTTTCTGTATCTAGGGCATAGAACTCTTCGATGATGGGCTCAACATTTTTGGCAACGTGGTTTTTCACCGCTGCCATTAATGGTTGAGCTTCGTCGGACATCGCCAGTTCGTAAAGATCGCTATCCGTTGCAGACATAATTCCCCCTGTTTGTTGTTGAGCCGATGCTTCAAAGCTGCGAAAGTTTGTAACAAGGACGCGGAATTCCGGCAACCGTAATTTCAAAGTTTTGAGTCGAATTTTAGACACTAAACCATAATCGACGGTAAAGAGGCCGCAAGTAGTTATCTTTTGGGGGATTTATGAGCAGATTAGAGGGAAGAGTGGCTATTGTCAGCGGTGGCGCTTCAGGCATTGGCCGGGCCAGTGCGATGGGTTTGGCCGCAGAGGGCGCACGGGTTGTTGTCGCGGATATCGACAGTGACTTAGGGCTGCAAACTTGCAGCGACATAGAGAGCATGGGGGGCGAGGCCACTTTTCATACTCTTGATGTGACAGATGAAGAGCAGTGGCGGGCTTGTATAGCCGCTACCCAAGCGAGTTACGGCGGTTTAAACATTTTGGTAAATAATGCCGGTATTGCTGTAGGCGGCAGTATTTTGACTATGAGTCTCGAGGACTGGCAGCGTCAACAAGCGATTAATCTAGATGGGGTCTTTCTTGGTATTAAACACGGCATTCCTGCCATGATCGACAGCGGCAACGGCTCGGTGATTAATATTTCCTCTGTAGCGGGGATTAAAGGGTCGGCTAATCTCGCCGCCTATAACGCCACCAAGGGCGGCGTACGACTGCTAACCAAGGGGGTTGCCCGAGAATGTGCGGCAAACCGCTGGCCGGTGCGCGTTAACTCAGTGCACCCCGGGGTAATCGAAACACCAATTTGGGACAAGATGAATCCCGAACTCCTAGAGTCGGGTATGAATACTATGGATTTAGAAACTATGGCCGAACAAGCGGTGCCCACAGGTCAGTTGGGCAAGCCACTGGATATTGCGAATGGTGTGGTATTTCTGGCCAGTGATGAATCCAGCTATATGACCGGCACCGAACTCATTATTGATGGAGGTTTGTGTGCTTAGGCGAATTCTCGCTTATGTAGCAGTTTTTTTGGCAGTGGCTCCAGTCTATGCCGCAGCACCGGTCTCAGACCTGCAACAAATCGTTCGCAGNGCCTTTGCCAATGTGGAATCGGATGTCCAGCGGCACTGGCGTTTTGCCGAGGTTTCCAACGATGGGGAGGTGGATCGAGTTGCCAACTTTGACCCGACACGCCCCGAATCCGAGCATTGGCAACTGCTCGCCATTGATGGCGAGGCGCCAAGCCCCGAGCAACAAGCAGAGTTTCGTAAACAAAAGCGTGAACAGCGCGAGCGCGAGGCCGAGCGTAATGGTGATGAGGTCGCCGATCCCCTGGACTCCATAGACATGACGTCGTTACAGCTGGTGACTGAAAGCCCCAGCGGTTGGGATATCTCATTCCAGCCCAGGGGTACCGGCCAGAGTGAGAAAATGATGTCGAAAATGCGCGGGGCACTGCGTATCAGTAAGCCCCAGTTATGCGTTGAGCTACTGGAAATTGCCAGCCCAGGCCCTATCAAACCGCAAATTGGCGTGAAGGTAGAGCGCTTTCTCAGCCGCTTTGAATTTGCCCCTATAGCTCAGGGCGCTGATCGCTGCGGGCGGATATTGCCAACGGCCATGCAGTTTGAAATATCCATGCGGGCTTTCGGTGTCATGGCCGTTGATCGAGCAATGAGCGCTACCTACAGCGACTACGAGTCGGTAACAAACTCAAATTAAGGATTGGCATCCAGAGACTTGCGGCGCAACCGGCGCATACCGATCAGCCATCGATCAACGTCGTCGCCTTTGCGCCGGACATATTCCTCCACCTCTGGGTGGGGGAGCACGTAAAATCGCTCTTCGCGCATGGTTTCCACTACGACCTCAGCTAATTGCTCAGCTTCTATGATTCCGTCTGTCATGCCATCACCTAAATTTTTCGGCCCCATGGCGGTATTAACACCTTGAGGGCACAGCACCGAGACCTTTATGCCGTCGTCGCCATGGGTGATTGCCAGGAACTCAGCTAACTTTACGGCAGCGGCCTTGGTCACTGTGTAGGGGCCGGAATTAATTGCCGCCAGCAAGCCCGCTGCTGATGCGGTGTTTAACAAGTAACCGGATCCGCGCTCAAGCATGCCGGGTAATGCCGCCCGTGCTGCATACATATGGGACATAACATGCAACTCCCACTGCTTTTGCCATACATCGTTGGCGGCGTCTGTGAGCACACCAGCGGCACCAGCGCCCGCATTCGAGCAAAATACGTCCACCTGACCATATTTTGCGATGGTACTTTCGGTTAAAGCGCTGATGGCTGCTTCGCTGNTTACGTCGCAGGCCTGACCTGAGCAACGNTGCCCGCTAGGGTCGATACTCGAGGCAGCTTCAGTAACCGCCTGTTCATCCAAGTCTGCCAGCACTACCGCCTTGGCGCCTTCGCGCAAAAAGGCGGCACCCATAGCCTTACCGATGCCGCCACTACCACCAGTAATAATCGCCACTTTATCGTTAAGTTCCACGCGTCCTCCTACTCAATTGATGAAAGTTGTCGCCGTCTCGCCTTGCTAGTGTACAAAACAAACAAGCTTAGAATAATCAGGTTGACCCAACCCACAATCATTGCGAACGCGAAAGACCATTCGTAGTCACCGCGCAAGTCGAAAAATACGCCGCCAAGATATCCTCCAAGGCCCATGCCCAGCCAGCCAAAAAATGCGGTGATGCTCATAGCCCGGGCTGCAAATCCTGCGGATACCATAGTTCTGGTGCAGACCAGTATCGCTGACATTACTCCGGAGTAGGTAAACCCGAAAAAGATCGCTAATACATAAAGCCCAGGTCCGTATGCCACATGAGGGAACCAAACCACTGAAATAGTTTGTCCCAGTGACATGAGCATATAAGCCGGTAGCGCGCCAATGGTGTCGCCGAGCTTACCGCCAAGTACTCTTCCGAATGCGCCGCTGAACATCAGTACCATCAATACCTGAGTTGCGGAGTTGAGGCTGATGCCGCGGTCGGTGAGTAGTGGCACCAGGTGGACGATAGGTACAGACATACAGATACAACAGAAAATAATCGCGGCACTGATCCAGGCCACTGCGACTTTTTCATCCACTATAAAACCCTGCTCGCCTCCGACCTCTGTGCCGAGGTTTTTCCGAGTAGGCGACTCGCGAATTAAAAATGCGACGGGAAAGGCAACGCAGAAATATGCTGCCGCAATCATTAGATAAGCGGACTGCCAGCCATAGGCGCCGATGGCGAGACCGGCACACAGCGGCATGATGCCCTGACCAACCGCGCCGCCGGCGGCGGTAATGCCCAACGCTAGGCCCGGCTGTTGTCGAAACCAGAACCCTACGTTGGCATAAAGCGGTGAGGTTAAAATTGCATTACCAAATGCGCCGAACAAAAAATACAGCCCATAGAATTGATAAATGTTCTGACTCTTACTNAGAAAAAACAGGCTCAGGGTCATGGCGATGGCACCAATAAAGCCGAAATAGCGGCTGCCGTGGCGATCAGCAATCTGCCCCCAAAGCATGCCAAACAGCGCAGAGGAAAAAGAAATGACGGTATAGCCAAAGGCGGTCTCGCCGCGGCTCCAACCGAACTCAGTGGATAGCGGCTTTAAAAATACTGATATCGATCCAAGGGCACCAAAGGACAAGGCGCTTAATACGAAAACGGCGAACACCATGACCCATCCATAGGCTGGGTCACGTTCAGGTACCGTGGAAAAGCTGTCTTTCATAGCTGCAGAATTACTGTTCGCGCATGTAGCGGATCTCTCCGCCAACGAGGGTGTAGTCCACCTGAATATTCTCCAGTTCCGCGTCTGGTGCGGTAAGCAGATTATCGGAAAGAACAGCAAGATCAGCCAGTTTGCCAATCTCCAGCGAACCTTTGATGTTCTCCTCGAAGGCAGAGTAGGCATTGTCAAGAGTATAGCTGCGTAAAGCCTCTAGTCGGGTCATGCCTTGCTCCGGGAAAAATGCTTTGCNGTTGTTCATGATCCGCGTCACTGAAGCGGCATAGGAAGCGAACGGGTCTATGTCCTCTACCGGTGCGTCAGTACCGTTGTTGATTCTTACCCCAGCATCCAGCAGATCGCGCCATCGATAACTGGTCCGAGCAGTCCGCTTGGGTCCAAGACGGGTGCTGATCCATGGGCCGTCAGATGTGCAGTGCACACCTTGAATCGCGGCAATGACGCCAAGATTAGCGAAGCGCTGAATGTCGCCGGGATGAATGTGCTGAGCGTGTTCGATACGCCATCTTAGGTCAGGGCCATTAGTATTTGCGCTTAGCCAAACCCGTTCATATAAATCTAAGACCTCGCGATTCGCACGGGTGCCGATGGCATGGGTATTCACTTGGAAGCCGTTTGCAATAGCAATTGCCGCAGTGGTCTCGATCTCCNCAACTGTTTCGAGCACCAAGCCGCGACTGTTGGGTAAGTCTTCGTAGGGTTCCAGTAACCAGGCGCCATGTGCCCCTAGGGCGCCATCGATCTGCCGCTTAATTGAGCGCACGGTAAGGAAGTCGTTAGCTTCTGACGGCATGTAATAGTCCGGTAGGCGATTGGCGAGTGCCTCGTTGCTTTCGCCTCGTACCATTACATATAGGCGAACGGGCAGCTGTTGGTTCGCNTCTAAACTGCGGAGAAAGTCGATTTCCTCAAAACTTGCGCCCGCGTCGTGAAAAGANGTGATGCCGTGAGCTAACGCAAGATTGCCGGCNAGTTGGANCTGTTCCAGCAGGTTTTGCTGAATTTTTTCTGGTGTTTGCAGAGCCATATAATCTGCGATGCTGCGCTCAACGAGATCTTGAGCATTTTCTCGCAGCAGGCCGGTGGCCCTACCGTCCGCAGCGCGCACAATGGTGCCGCCCTCTGGATCAGGCGTGCTGTCGACAATTTTCGCAGCAGCTAAAGCCGCTTCATTGGCAAAAGCGGCATGGCCGCTGGCGTGTCCCAGATAAACCGGATTATCGGGCGCAACCGCATTGAGCGGGCTATTAATCGGCACGCCATCAACCGCGGCCAGATCTTCAGGCAACCATTTATCTTGATGCCAGCCGCGCCCGAAAATCCATGCGCCCGGTTCAGCGCTGTCCGCTGCTGCGGCCACTTGACTGACTATTTNACTGAAGGTCTGTGCTTGGGTCAGGTCGAGAATCTGTTGCGCGCGACCTAGGCTCAGAAAGTGTCCGTGTCCTTCAATAAGACCGGGAATCACTGTGCGACCCTGAAGGTCGATTGCTCGGGTGTCGGGTCCGATGCGGCTTTGCAGCGCCTTAGTGCTACCAAGGGCCTGAATCACTCCTTGATGCACGGCAATAGCCTCGTATTGGGTGTTATCCGCATCGACGCTAATAATGATGCCGTTGTGTAGAACCAAATCGGCCGGCGTTATGGTCGGTGCAGTTGCTTCTTCGCTGGGTTGGGCGCATCCATGCAAAACCAGCCAAGCCAGCAGGAGGGTTAAGCGCAATCCCGATAAACCAATNTTGTATTTGTTACCTGTTCGGGTGAGCACAGTCTCTTCCTCCTCGCCATAAACTGACCCGTTACAGCCTACGATATTGGTGGCGCGGAGTTAAATAGCTGAATTTCATTAACTGTGTATTGTCACACCGATAAGCGGAATATTTTACGGCTGGCAGATACGCCAACGGCAACTGCAACCGGTGCCGGATAATCTGTTTGTTTGAACTTCGTGCTAGATAAAGTCTTAGTCGAATGGGAAACGACCAAAGCCAGAGTCTTGCAGGCGGGTATTTACGATGCTGCTAAAGGCGGAACCGAAAGTGTACTCTAAACTCAGGCCGAATTTGGTTTTCGAGTCTGTGTCCAGTGCCGATGACCCTAGGAGAATATCTGACGTTGATGCATTGGTGTTCGCCAAATAGATTTGATCCTTAACCAGGGCACTTTCGCCCCAGAGTTTGACTGACAGGCCTCTGGCGAGTCGATAGCGCAAATAGGCATCTAGGGTGACGCGGTAGAGTGATGGGTCATCAAACATCATCGCGCTGTACAAACCCACCGATAGATTGCCCCATGGTTGATCGAAGTCAAAGTCCGCAAAGGCGCCATGATTACCCAAAGTTTCTTCCTCAAGGCCGAAAATCGTTACTTGATCGTATTGAAACTGATTAATGCCGACGTAATAGCCGAAGGTCAGCGCTTTTTCAGCAGATAGAGAATAGGGNAATAGGTTGTATTCGGTAGCGATGGCTAAGCGGTTACCACGATCAATGTTATTGAAACTGGATTGTCCGCTGGTAAAGGCAACACCGACACTCCACTTCGGGCTCAGAGATTTTATGACCTGAGAGCTGAGATATTGATTGACGGTTTCATCAACAAGAGTAGAACCGTCGTCCAGTTCAAAGGTGCGAGTTTTTTGGCGCTGCCCAACTCCAAAACCCAATCGCCAGTCGTCGGTTACCCGGCTCGTGGAAAAACTACCCCAATGTTCCTCTTCTTCGCGGCTATCCTCCTTCTCCATTTTGCCGCCGATCTCGCTACGAAATACCCAGCCATTCCAGGGGTCTTTTTCGATGCGGGTTTGCGGAGCGTTAGGCTCTTCGATATCAGCAAAGGAGACTGAGACGGAATCAGCGAGGTCCGTTTGTAAGAGGTAGGGTGTTAGCCCAAGTTTCAATTTCGCCAAAACATTGCGGCGAATTTGGTCNTGGGTATCGGTGTTTAACGAAGCNGATCTAAGCTGATANTCATNAGCCTCGAATTTGCCAGAGCCATAAAACATGAGCTCATGTTGGCGGCCACCTGCGGTACGTTGCCGGGTAATAAGCACATGTACTTGGCTGTCTTTGCGGTCGCGCACGAAATCAATGAATGGCANCTCTCTCTTTATAAAGTCGCGGTCACAACTGCCCCTTTGGCAATCGAGAAATACGGATAAGTTAGCTTGGGCAGCAGAGGGTAGGGTAAGCGCAGAGAGCAATAGAAAAACCGAACAACATATGAGTGTTCGGAAATGCTGAACCGAATTAAAGACGACTAACAAAAGATCCTTCAATTGCGCTGTGCTCCCGCAAAAGCGGAGCAGAATATCAGGCTTAGTTGGTGATCAAAAGCCCACATAGGGGTTTNCAGCAAAACAGCCAAAGCGATAATTTATTGTTTACAAAAATCTGTAGTTGGGGAAGGCAATGACGATTCCTACAGAGTTTACGGCGGCGCACATACAAGCAAATGCCGATGCTTCAGAGCAGTTGTTTCGCGAGTTCTTGCGCAGCGGCGAACCGTTTAAATCTATGCTGGCGAATAACCCTTGGCTCGAGCCGCCGGATTTAAAGCGCCCATTGCAATGGGGGCAGGGACGGTACTGGGATACGACGGTCGCGCGTAAGCATCCGTACTGGAAAGATGTGGCCTTACCTCAACCAACCAAGAGCATCATGCAATTGCGTGCCGATTTTATGCAGTGGGGTTACTGCCTAATCGAGGACGCTTTTTCTACTGAACAATGTCAGGCCTTTCTGGCCCGCCTGTTGGAACAAGCAGAGGGAGAGNGCCAAGCGGGCATCGATCAACAAACCCCAACAGGTCAGTACATTAATACCCTGATCAACAAAGGGCCAATGTTTGCCGGATGCATCGAGCAAGACCCGCAGTTTGTTCAGGCTGGGCCACTTATTGAGCAATTGCTNGATGAAAGTCTCGGAAAAGGCTGGATCTGTCATAGTTTTCTCGCCAATGGCGCCGATCCTGGGCGCTACCCACAAGGTTTACATATTGATCAAGGCCCGCTGCTGCCTTGGATGACGACGGAAGCCCCAGCCTTGGTCAACACCATGTACATCCCTCAAGATGTGAACGAGGAAAATGGCGGCACTCTTATTATTCCAGGCTCTCATCGAGCGCTGATTGAAGCTGGGAGCGGCGGAAGCATTAGTGAACTGCCACCAACCATTAACCTAGAAGCCAAAGCTGGCACGATTATGCTATTCGATGGCCGCCTGCTGCACGGCACCGGTGTTAACCAATCAAGTAAACCGAGGTTTGTTGCCACTATGAGCAACGTCAAGCCATGGATGCGCACTCAGGAAAACTGGGTTTTGTCAGTAGCACCCGACGTGCTCGCTTCGGCAAGCCCGAAGCTCTGCCACCGGCTTGGTTTTCAGGCGTTAACTTATGGTGCAACGGTTGAAGGCTTTGGCCTGGGCGCACGGGGTCGTGAAGGCGAGCCTTGGGGCGATATTCGCCCATTCCGCCAAGCTCAAGATGCTGGCGCATACAAGCGGGTTCGGGCCCTGCCTGACAGCGACTCTGATCAAAAGCCCCATACTCTTGGCGTAATTACTGAACAGGCCAAGCTGAGCAACTGATGCTAAANGGTTCTGATTAACTGGGGCGGGCCACCGTCCTTTGCGACTAGGGGTTAATCGAGCCTTTGAGGCCTGAGAGCCGNTTGGTTGATTCGGCTATACACCTTCATCTTTCTGTAAAGTAAGACACGTTAAATCGGATCCCGGACGCGACGATAATTTCACGCCTAGTATACTTTTGATATACATGGGCCTATATTCTAGAGTTAGAAGTCGTATAACCCCTTGAATCAAGGAGGAACAGTCCGTGAAATTCAAAATACTCTATGGTGCGTTTATCGCTACGGTTCTTACAGCCTGCGGAGGCGGAGGCGGTGGTTCCAGCGACTCTGGAGGTTCTGGTGGTGGCGGTGGTGGTGGCACTACGCCGGCAAATAATGCACCGGCATTCTCAAGCTCTGATGCGGCCTCGGTACTTGAAGGGCAGACGGCTGTTGTAACGGTTGAAGCCTCTGATGAGGATTCTGACACCCTGACCTATACGCTGTCCGGGGACGATGCGGCACTGTTTTCGCTCAGTGACAGCAATCAACTGGCTTTCCTTGCGGCACCTGACTTTGAAGTGCCAGGTGATGCGGGCGCGGATAATGTGTACAGCGTTGTCGTTACAGTGGATGATGGTACGGATAGCGTTACCCAAACCTTGTCAATTACGGTTCTCGATGCCTTTGAAGGGCGCGTTATTGACGGACCGGTTTCTGGTGCAACGGTCTTCGTTGATGTGGATGGCGACTACGTAGCGGACTCCAGTGAACCCACTGCAACCACAGACAGCAACGGCCTGTTCTTCATCGAGAAGGGCGATGTAAGCATCAGCTCTGCNTCTAAATTGATCTCAATTGGCGGTACTGACACCACAACAAATACGACTTTGCCCGATTTAGCCCTGGTCTCTGACNTACCTACGGCTGCTACTGCATCGGCCTTTATTACGCCTTT
Source organism: Gammaproteobacteria bacterium (assembly GCA_002684495.1). Classification (GTDB taxonomy): domain Bacteria; phylum Pseudomonadota; class Gammaproteobacteria; order Pseudomonadales; family Azotimanducaceae; genus UBA4421. The sequence goes on from NYVG01000016.1 coordinate 166,093, forward strand.
ATCCACTATCGTTGCAGCGGCAGCGACACCCGAGGCAAAAGTTGAGGTGCTGACAGCCTTGGGTATTTCNGCAACGGATCTGGGCGCAGACGCTACTAATGCGGCAGCGGTAGTGCAGGCATTTGTAACCAAAGATGTTTGGGCGCAAGCCGTAGCCGGTAATGCGGTGGCGCAGGCCATTCAAACCAAAAACGTGCAAATGGCAGAAGTTTTTGTATCGGCGGTAAGTGTTGCCGANACATCGGACGCTGCCACCTCGGTCAGCCGAGCAGTGACCATGACTAAGTCGGTAGCGGCAGGGCTGGTCACCCAAGCCGCCTCGGGTAAGACAATTATAGAGTCTGCAACAGCGCAAAACGGGACGGTTACTTTTACCCTAGTTGATGCGGTGGTAGCAGATGCGCTCGTGAGTGCAGTTCAGGCTTATACAACTGATGCGGCGATTGTCGATACCAGTCTTGATACTCTGGCGGCGGAAACGGATGCGCTGAAAGCATTTGCGACGGATGTGACGGTGCTTGTCACACATCTTACCGACCAACTGAACTTTTCGGATATCACAGGCACCGCAGCGGAAGGAGCAATCACATCCGCGAAAAGCTCGGCGGATCAGGCCGTTACGACGATAGTAAGTGCGGTTACCGCTGCCGACACTGCCGATTTAGTGATCTATGCGGCGGGAGGGNCGACTTCGTCGATTGTTGTGGCGGTAAATACACTGAAAACAGATCTTGGAGTTGATTCATCTACCGGCGGTGGTAGCACTGGTGGAGGTAGCTCAGGCGGTGGTAGCACTGGCGGAGGCAGTTCTGGCGGTGGCAGCACTGGTGGAGGTAGCTCNGGCGGTGGCAGCACTGGTGGGGGAGGTTCCGGTGGAGGNGGCTCTGGAGTAACGCCATCCTTCACTACGGCAGGTACGCTCAGTATTTTGGAGGGCGGAACAGCCGCGGTGACGGTCCAAGGAACGGGTACGATTACCATGACAGGCGGTGCGGATTTATCAAAATTCACTCTGTCATCTGAAAATGCGCTTACCTTTAACGTGGCAACGGACTATGAAACACCCCTGGATAGTGGTGCTGACAATGTTTACAACGTTACCCTCACTGCGACGTCAGGTTCGGAAACAGCCACGTTAGATCTCGCTATTACCGTTCTTGATGCCTTTGAGGGACGTGTTATTGACGGGCCGGTCTCTGGCGCGACGGTGTACGTCGATGTGGACGGCGATTATGTGCAAGATGCCGATGAACCCAGTGGCACCACTGACGTCAGCGGTCTGTTCTTCGTAGGGAAGGGCGACGTAACAATCAGCTCCGCATCTAAGTTGATCTCGGTTGGTGGTACGGACACCACAACCAACAAGGCATTACCCGATCTTGCTCTTGTTTCGGACGTTCCAACAACAGCTTCGGCGTCAGCAAACATTACACCGATCTCCACAATTATCGCGGCAGCGGCAACGCCTGCCGCGAAAGTTGAGGTCCTCACCTCACTGGGAATCTCAGCAGCAGATGTGGGCGCTGACGCCTCGGATGCGGCGGCTATCATCGAAGCTTTTATCGCCAAAGATGTATGGGCTGAGTCGGTGGCCGGGGATCCGGTGGCGCAGTCGATTCAAACTAAAAACGTGCAGATGACCGAGGTTCTTGTTTCGGCAGTGAACGTTGCCGATACGTCAGACGCCACCTCGGCGGCCAGCCGGGCAGTAGCGATGACGAAATCCTTTGCAGCGGGGCTGGTTGCTCAAGCCGCTTCCGGTGCAAAAATCATGAACACTGAAACGGCTTTGGACGGCACCGTCACTATTAAGGTTGTTGAGACTGTTGTGTCTGACGCGCTGGTAACTGCAGTGCAGACCTATGCGGCTGACACGACGGTTACTGACACGAGTCTCGATACGCTTGCAGNGGATTCCGACGCACTTACCGTATTCGCTTCTGACATCACTGAGATTGTTACTCAAGTCACAGATCAGCTGAATTTTACTGATATTACGGATGTAAGCACGGTGACCGTCATTTTGGCAGCCAAAGAGAGTGCCGAGGATGCGGTTGACACGATATCAACAGCGGTAGTGGCGGCGGATGCCACTGAGCTTGCCTCGTACGCTGCTGGCTCGTCGTCGTCAAGCATTGCGGCTTCGGTAACTGCTGTCGAAGCCGATGTTGTTGCGACCGTTGCTACAGCGGTAACAAGTAGCTCCGACGATGCCGCAGCAGATGCTGCAAAGCTAACTAACACCGGATATTCGCTGCCTGAAACGATCAGCGTATTGGAAACAGTGGAGTAAGATCATGGGTAATCTAAAAATCATATCAACCATAGTCGCGCTCCTGTTCGCGCATGCTGCTCAAAGCGCAACGCAGTATGAAACCGATCCACAAAACTTCTACGTAGATGGCCAGTCCATTAATGAGGCTCTAGGCACGGTTAACAATATCATCTGCTATATCGGTGCGATGCGACCGGATGCATTCGTTAATGACGGTGCTTATGCGGCCACCATATATGAAGAGGACTGTAAAACGGGCGCTGCTGATGCCAGCTCGGAGCAGTCTTCAGCGACGGCGACGAGTTCATCATCGTCTTCTACGGCCTCTTCAACAACCACTACTACCGGCGAGGGCAAGACCGCTAATACGGCTGTACTTCAGGTGTCTCGATTGAACTCGATATCGCCTGTAAGAGCTTTAGCGTGGGTGTCTGCGCCNGCTCAATCAAGTGACGACCCCTATGATGTAGACATGAAGATCTATGCCGATGTGAAACAAACCGGAGGGGTGACAGATACTTCACCTAACGGCGATTTTGAAATGAATTTTTCTACGCACGTTGACGGCGCGACAGAGTATCTTCGCGATGGGCAATGGATGGGCGAGGGCTATATTGAGGCCAGCGGTGGATCTTTAAAGTTCAAAGAGTTCGGAAACGGCCAAGAAAACGATATCGCAGCAGTTTTCCTTGCCAATGGTGATAAGCGGGGCGTTTATAAAGAGTTTGCTGGGTTCCTGAACTGGGATTTTGAAACTCAGGGTCGGCCCTATTGGGATGAGCCGGGCTGGTGGGATTCTGCTACTGACGAACAACGAGAAGAAGCCAACAGTTATTACGTTCAGATTCAGGCGATTTATCAATTTTACCTAAGTGCTGCAGACAAGGGTTATTGTCGCCGTTTGTCCAAGGCAAATCGGATGGAATGGCCTACGCAAGAGCAAATTATGGAGCGCGAACAAGCGGAATTTGCGAAAGAAGAGGCGGCCCGCGACGCCGGCACCACTTATGAAATTGACTGGGATTCAATTCACTCTCCTGTACTAACCCCCGTTTATCAAGTAGATGACGCTGGATCCGAGATCGTAAACGAAACGACTGGCGCATATGCCGAGGCTGGATTGGTGGTTGGTGAAGAATGCTTCACCGTGGATCGTACTAAGGCCCAACGTAACGTGCACCGCTATGGCGTTTACAACGCAGATGGCAGCCGACTTGCGAATAATAATCCCGGTTTCCCGATGTTAGCTGAAGTAACTAGAACGCTGGAGGATGGCACTGAGGTGCCGGAACGTGTTCACGCATGGGCAGACTACTGGGGTGTACACGTTGACCCGCGAGGCCGGCCGCTGATTACCTCCGATACAGTTTTCGAGAAGGAAACCCATGGGTTCGTTGAATCCTCGGACACGGTTCGACAGCAGTACAAATTGCGATCTACGGATATCCGTATCGAAAAACGCACCACATCCTACCTTGCGCTCAATGATATTGATGGAATTTCACTTGCGTTCTGGGCAGGTGATGATTGGTGGAGCACCGAGTTCAGAAATCTTTTAGGCGACAAGGCTACTTACCTCGACCAGTTCCGAGAATTTGAAGGCAGCTACGACGCCGCCACCTCCACGTTCACATTTACAGATGGAATTAACTTCGATGGTGGGTATCAGAAGAAGACTCTCACTGACCCCGACGTGGGCTTAGAAAATATCACGTTCACTACAACTGAATGGCAGGATGCCATGTTCAAGGAGTGGGGTGTAACCACTCAGAATAATGAAGACGGCACTACGACCAAGATCAAAGAAGATTGGTATCATAAAGAAGTGCGGAACTTAGGTGTTTGGTCTCACGACACTCGGCAGTGGTACGAAATCACCGCCGAGGCCATGGATGCGCCTACTTCTGCAGTGAAGTCTGCGGGTATCCGCACTGAAACTACCGAGTTTGTAAGCCCAGGTGATGTAACTGAAACGTTGTATTGCCTTCGGGAATGCTTGGATGGTTCGAAAGTGCCGACCACTTTTGAGGACGCCCTTAGCGAAAATTACGATGAGTACGGTTACGTCACGTCGCCGTACTTCGATATCGGGGAGTACCTAAAAGAAGACATGACGATGACCAAGGTCGAGCGTGGCTTTTGGAACTTCGCTGAGGCTGCTGAGGATTTCGCCTCTACCATAGGAACAAATAGCGACACCCGTGTGTTACTCGGTCGTCAAATGGCTATCGCAGACTATGTGAACGGTGATCCAAGTTTGCCGCTGTATTCGAGAGCGGACGGCCATCAAGACAGCGGTGAAGTGAGTAGCGACGGTAAGACCGGTGATGGAAAACTTAGGTTTTATTCATGGGACGGCTTCAGCGCCAACAATCTGAACAAGTTATTAAGTAAATCTTCAGATCCCTCCGACTACGGGGTAGTACCTGCTGTACATTTGGATTTGCGTGAGATCCCAGCTGCAGGATCATCTGGCGTAATTAAAATGATCGTAACGGTGGTTGAAGGCAACAACAGCAATTTGGATACTGGTGAGAGGGCTGTTAGCTCGGAAGCTAACTTAAACTGGAGCTCAGATGGTTCAACGTTCACCGTAACCGTGCCTGAAACTGCGAGTACCACTATGACCTTAGTTACTCGGGACAATGTTGCTTTTTCGGGCACCTACGGTAACTCCAACGCGGATTCCTATGGTTACGCTGGTGGTCAGATTATGACCGGCACCGCGGGCGGTACTGGAATAACCTACAAGATGTGGCGAATTTTTGGAGGCCACCACAATCTCGATAGCCTTTATGCCGGCGGATTGGGCGCATTCTTTGAAGCTGAGCGGGAATACACCGCAAGTGTAGATATATCTACTGTGTCAGGCGACTCACTTACTTGGTCAATGGATGATCGTTTTGAGTACAGTGGCATTGATGAAAATGGCAATGTTCAAGAGGTAAAAGGCGGCCAGATCAACACGGTTGGATTGCAAAAACTTCGATTTAAATTCCGTACCTATGACGATGCTAATGTGACGCGGGAAGAGACATACCGAAAGGGTGAGTATCGCGAAGGTCTGCAGCTGGCTGATATGGGCTCTTACACCCAATCTGGCGGACAGATGCTTGATCAAAATGGGGTTGCGTTGGGTAAGGGCGCTACGGCGAACGCCGCGTTAGCAAAGCTTGAAAATCCTGAAGATCAATTACGCAACGCTCGTTTTAAAATGCCAGATAACGAGTGGGATTCGCGATCAGTATCCTGGGGTATTCGCACCGGCGAGCTTGCACCAGCGAGCGAACTTGCAAACCTTGAGTGCCGTAAGAACGGACTTGCGCAAGAATACGATAATCACCCGGTCTATGGGCGCAGCAGTGATGTTAAACGCTACTGCAGCTACAAGTTGTGGGAAGACGTGAATGTTAAGTACAACATTATGTTAGAGACGCGACCTAACTATGAGGTTGTCTATGCAAACGCGGTGGATACCAATGCCGTTATTGGCGAAGTGGTGGAAATTGACGAGCCGAAGACTATGTACTTTGAGGTGCCCGAGACGGTGGATGCCAACGGCGATAACCTGTTCGGCAAGGACGCAGGTAAGCGTGTACGTTTAGAGTACAACGGTCACGGCAACCTCTGGGGTATTCCAGGATTTGTTTATGACACAGCGACAGGTGAAGACCTGGGCGAGTTCGTAAACAACTGGAAAGAAACTTATCGTTACATCAGCCGGTTCGTAATGCCAGATGGCTCGGAAATCGAGGACGGTGTTGATTCCAGCATAAAGTACAAGGTTAAAGCCCTGGATGGTGAAGAATGGCTCACGCCGGCGGACGGTACCATCACCGGTGTTGCTGATCTAAGAGGCAACTACACGACACTATACGACGGCGATGAAACTGACTTAGTTAAGCGGCGGAACCTGCGTAGTATCGGTTTTGAAGATTGGGACGGCGACGGCGCGAATGACAATGACCGCTATATCGGCGACGAGCCGACACCTACTGTAAATAACGGAGAAACCGCCGTGGTCCATGGTGAGATTATCTACGATCCAACGCCCTGAACGCCTTAGCATGCTTCGGCAAACTAAAAAGGGGCCTATGGCCCCTTTTTTGATGACCTGTTACACGCTACCGAATCAATCAAATGGTGAAATAATAAATCCTAAGGATAATTGTCCAAAGGGGTGGGCAAAGAACTTATTGCTTTTACGGTTGTAGGCGATAGGTTCCAAGCCCAACACGTTATTCGTCGTGGCCTCGCCGCGAAGATAAACTTTCAGGCTTTTTGTCGGCACAAACCAGAGCGCCAAATTTAAAACTGTATTGCGGGTAAAGTCTTCATTTTCGGGATTAGGCACATAGTCAGCTCGACTTACTGCGTAATGTCGTAGGGCCCCGGTAACGAAAAAGTGGGTGCCAAAGTTGCGTTTCGCGCCGATTTCCATGCTCCATGCGCGCTCTGTCCATGGTGTGTCTTGGGGTAATTCGCCGCGCAGTTCTGTGATGACATCACCGAGCTTGTAGCCTTTGTAGCTTATTCCCAGGGCAAAGGGGTCGGTGACATTCAATATCTCAGATTGATAGCCTACATTGACTTCAGTTTGCTCGTAGCTGAGGCGCTGGTACGCTTCTATATCGCCTATCCACTTATTTGTCAGGGTGGCCCCCAACGAAAACCCAAGGGTATTAGCGTCGGTGGTTAATGCTGGATAGTAAATTCTCTTACCTTCATTGATCAGCGCCTTTCCATCCAGCAGTTGCACATCCGCTTCCTCACAGGTTCCACCGAGGACGAGATCGCTGTAGTCATAACAGTCAATCTCAACAGGCTTTTGTTTCCCGTAACTTAGGCCCGCATGTAAAAACGTGGAAAAGCGTGGGGTTCTGTTGAGCCAATAATTCAGCTGTAACTGATGCTCGAATCCGTTGGTTTCAAGTTCATAAGGCTGGGCGCTCCGGCTTACTCGCGAAAACGTATCGGTATACTGATAATTGAAGCTGAAGCGTTGGCTTACGGGCATATGCAAACTCAAACTCAGGCCTTGGACTTGCTCAGGTTTGGATCGACTCTGAATTTTTTCCGCGTAATCCAAGAGGTCGAAGGACAAATCGAAGTAGGAAAATTCTACCTGGGCCGAAACCTGCTGTTGGCCTGGGTTGTTAAGAGGCCGAGAAAACTCGATATCGGCCATACCGGAGGCAGTGTGCGCCAGTGCGGGAATAGCAAAGGCCAATTTCAGAGCGTTGTTCATAGTTTTTCTCGGTGGATTCGAGCTCAGGCATAGATCCTAAATTGTTGGTAATAGTAAGTTAGCGTGGCCATAAGTGTTAGTGAATAGTTGACTAATCAGCTGGGATCACAAGGTTGCGAAAATCCGATATACCGGCCAGACTATTAGAGAACGCAGCGTAAGGATTAATCCGTGAAAAAGTTAGCTTTTGCGATGGTATTTTTGCTTGTGGGCACTGCTCAGGCAGAGATCAAACGTACACCCTCAGGTAAGCCCGATCTGTCGGGTGTTTACGATTCCGGGACGCTCACCCCTGAGCAGCGACCAGAGTTTCTTGGCGAAGTAACCTACCTCTATCCGTGGGTTGCTGAGATATTCAATTGGGCAGCCCAGACAGCTTATGACTATTTCCAAGATGATGTTAGCGACGCTGATCGAGGAGCTCCACCAGCGGGTGGAGACGGTAACAATACCGCCGGTGCTGGTGGCGTCGGCGGGTATAACGCGTTTTACATTGATATTGGACAAACCGCATCGCAAATTGATGGGAAAGTACCTACGTCAATATTGTACGACCCACCAAACGGTCGGCGTCCGGCTACTTTAGAAGGGGTTAACGCACGAATGGGGGACATTTACCAAAGCTTTATTCATACGAATACTGGCACCGCAACCTGGCTAGAAAAAGAAGGTCCTGGGCCGTTTGATGGGCCGGAAAGTTTGGCGCCTTCGGAGCGTTGCCTCATTAGCTTTGCGGCGACGGTGCCGACGTTGCCGAGCCTCTACAACAACTACAAGCGTATCGTGCAGACAGATGACTATGTCATGATCCTGCAGGAAATGGTGCATGACGCTCGGATCATCAAAATAGATGGCGAGCACTCTAACCCAGAGAATAAATCTTGGCTCGGTGATTCTATTGGTCGCTGGGACGGCGATACCTTAGTGGTCACGACTCGAAATTTTAAGGCCATTAGTGGTCTAAATGGCGCTGATGAAAACCTTGTGGTTGAAGAGCGCTTTAGCGTCGCCGAGGACGGTAATCTGCTCTACGACTTCACAGTGGTTGACGAAACCGTGTGGGAGGCGTCTTGGAGCGGAAAATATATTTGGACTAAGAGCCAAGGCAAGGTGTACGAGTATGCGTGCCATGAAGGCAATTACTCCATGGGGAATATTTTGCGCGGGGCGCGACTTCTCGAGCGCGAGTGGCGAGCAGGTGCAGCGGGTCAATCTTCAGCAGGACAGTAGACCAAACAAGCACTGCTAATGAGCGCCTTAAAGCCCATTAGACCGATTCAGGCGTCATTGCTTTGGTTGGGCATCCTAGTCAGTAGCGTTGTAGTTGCTCAAGAGCCATTGCGTGAGGCGATAAACCACGGGGGCTTAGAGCGCGAGTTCATCGCATACGTGCCGCAGAATTTGCCTCCGCGCGACGCTGGCCTGGTCATTGCTATGCATGGTTACGGCAGTTCGGCTGAAAATATAATGGCCTATTCTGGGTTTAATGCCCTAGCCGACGAGTATGGCTATGTTGTGGCCTACCCTCAGGGTACCCAAGACCAACAAGGTAACGCCTTTTTCAATGTAGGCTACGCGTTCCATAGCGATTCCACAGTGGACGACGTCGGCTATATACGCGCGTTGGTCGCGCGGCTTGTTGAAAGTCACCAAATAGATCCAAATCGGGTCTACGCTACAGGAATGTCCAACGGAGGCGATATGAGCTATCTACTGGCCTGCAAAGCCGCTGACGCGTTTCGTGCCGTTGCGCCAGTGGCGGGAACGATGATGGTGGCAACAGCGGATAATTGCGCTCCAAGCAGTGCAATGCCTGTATTGGCTTTAAATGGCACTGCGGATAACGTTACCCGCTATGCTGGCGATTATGCCAATGAGGAAGGATGGGGAGCCTATATCAGTGTGAGTGACGTGATTGACTTATGGGTCCGTCACGCGGGAGCACAAGCACAGCCTCCCGAGGTCCTAAATTACCCCAGCGATCAGAGCATAACCGTGGTTGAGTACTCGGCCGAAGCCACGTCTCCTGAGATCATTCTGTATCAAGTTGAAGGTGGCGGTCATGACTGGCCTGGGGCACGTTTTGCTTGGTGGGATTTGCGCCGCTTATTAAGCGTATATGCCATGGGTTTTGGCGAGCACAGAAGCTTTGACACAAGCGCGCATATATTTAAATTTTTCAATAAAAACAGATAATTACTGAAGGTACATAGAATATACATCGAAATCCTGTAGGGCGCGTAAATGGGCGTACTCACTCTGCTTCAAGCATATGCAGGCAGCGACGCCAATCCCTTGACGGCGATTGTTCTGTGGGACCCTGACTTTCCTCAAAGCAAGCAATAAGTTTTGCGCTCAGCCCTTCGGTAATTGGCGGGGCGTTGCGTGCTAATGCCTCATCACAGGCCCGTAACTCTGCATCTATGCAGCTTGGGCCAACCTCTCGGCAATAACTCATTGCGCGCATGAAACAGGCTTGAGCATCCGCTTGTTGTTGCTCAGGTGCTATTGGATTTCCTAGGCAGCCGATCATCAGTGGCCAACACAGCAGGCCTACAGTCAGAATTCGTAAGTGGGGCCTGCGGCAAGATTTTCTGAGCTGATTCCAGGCGGCGTGAGAGCGCTGACCGCATTTTAAATTGATGTGTAGGCGCATCCTGTTCCCCCGTTTCGCCTTGTGGTTGGAACCACCGCCAGAATGGTTCATACAGACACTCGGCAATATGAACCGATCAGAGCGACGTAACTAAACCCAACAACTAAAGGCCCAGCCATTCCGCTCGCCTTGGAATGTTGGTAGAGAATACTTGCTTCATAGACATCTTGCCGTCTGCAAATAGGTTTTCCAAACTGTGCGCTTTATTGAGGTCTGATACCTCAGCTTGATAAATGAGTACCTCGGTCACACCTCTGTGGTCTTCAGCTTGCCAAGTTGCGGGGCGACAAACGCCCTCTAGGCCCAAGGGGACCCAATTTTCTTTTGCGTACATGGCGGCTTTTATGGAAGGCCCGGAGATTTCTCCTTGCTGGGCTGCGATTTCAATGGCTTCTTTAAGATAGAACATCGAGCAAACACCTCGAATGTAATGTACAGATCGGTATTTTGTTTGTTCTGGGTCAGACATCATCGACACCTGCCTGATGGTATACATACCGGGCCCGCTGGCGTTCCAATGAGTAGCTCCCATAACCCAGACAACTCCATCGGCTGCAGTTCCTGCTTCGCGCATTACATTCTCGTCAAAGCCCCATACATTGACCATGAAGCGCGTTGCAAGATTGTTCTGGGCGCATTGCTTCAGCAGGGCGGTCACGGACTTATCCAAATTCGCTAGAAACGCATAGTCGATTTGTCGCTCTTCCAGTGCTCGGCATTGCCGGCTGAAATCTTTTGGAATAAGAGAAAATACAATCGGCGAACCTATCTCAAAACCAAGCTCTTGGGCGTATTCTTCGCAAGCGGCTTTAGGAGAATCAGGATAGGGGTGCTTGTCACCCATGTGCACGTACGACGGCGCACCTGACCGGTCTTTGCTCTGCCAATCATCCTTCGCCCATTCAAGCAGACCGCGACAGGCGTCGGAGTAGGACGGGCCGTAGAAGAAACTGTAGGGCGCTGGTGTGGCGACTCCGGGGCTGCCATTGGGGGCGGTGAATGAAGCAGCCATCGCAGAGGAAAAGTATGGGATTTCATTGGCTGCAACTTTATCTCGTAACGCCAGTCCGATATTGGTACCAAAGCCCTGGATCGCCAGTACGTCTTGAGTCAGCCATTTTTCATAAGCAGGTAACGCTCTTCGCACTATGTACGATGTTTCTATTGTGTCCAGATCGAAAAGTTTACCCGCCACACCGCCGTTTTCATTAACCCAGTTCGCGCTATCAATAATGGCTTGCCCCCAGGCCTGGCCGCTGCGACCCGTGGCACCGGTAAAGTCTACTAGGTTGCCAATAAGCAGGTAATTAGAGGCAGCGCTCGGTGCCATTGCCGGTTGACGCTTTGGTTGTTGCTGAGCGACCTCCGCATCGCCGCGGGCGGCGTTAGTGTTTGGCGAATCCCGGTCATAGAATATAAAGGTTGTGCCCAGAGCGGTTGCTAAAACAATAATGATTGCCGTGTCTATCCGTTTTCCGGAGTTTTCTACAGGACTGTCACCACCGTTAGCAGTGATCGTGCCTTGATTAGAGGCGTCAAAAACCCAGGCGAGCAACAATACGAATGGGAAACCAAGCGCTAGAATGACGACCAGGGCCCTGCCAATCCACAGTGGCAGTTCCATGATCTCGATCATAATTTCGCCAAACTGTAGTAACAGCCAGGATCCCACAACGTACATAGTGCCTATGCGAAATACGTTGCGCTGGCGTAGGCGGCTGAAAAAGTTTGCTTGGTCTTGCATTGCTGACGATCACTCCACGGGCGTATAGCTAACTGTGCTAAACCTTAGGGCGTGACACAACCGCGGGATACAGCAAATGTCTTTTAAGGAGTGTTAATTTTTTACGATGACTAAGCGCTCTACCAAGTCACCGAAATCATCAACCATCCCAGATCACTACTTAACTGCTCGGAGAGCTACGAGCTGAGCAGCCTTTGCAGTTTTGGTCGATAAGCTAGAAATTTGATGTAAGCCCATTCAAGTAGTTTCAGTACAGTGGGTATGCGTGCCAACTCCCCGATTGGTCGCACTAAGGGCAGGTGTCGCCATAACGCCGCGAATGCCGCTGCGCCACTAATGATTGGCCCATCGGTCTCCTGAGCGTGGAAACGTTGCAAAAGTAACTGCGGCTCCAAAGGGCAGGACTGGGCTGCATAGATATCGACAAAAGCGACCCGATTAAACCAATCCAGCCGCCGCATCAGCGCAATTTCGCGAATGCATAGAGGGCAATGGCTATCAAACCATACGGCGATACGGATCTGCTGTGACGACATTGATACCGATGGGTAATTGGGGAGTGCGAAGGTACCGCGCTTGAGGTGAAGAAACAGTAGAAGGGCAGCTTCGTGATTTCCCCAAGCGCCCACAAACTCCGCTGTGACCGCCGAATATCGGCCATTAAAGCGCTTTAAGCGATCTTGTTGCCGTTAACCGCGACTTGGGTTGGTCTTTGACCATTTGGCCCATAGAGGTTGACCTGCAAGCTTGAGATCGCATGCACCAAGGCGTTAGGCGCGATGGTTTGCTTGCCAGTCCAGCTAATCTGTGGAAAACGCTCGAAAATACGCTCAAAGGCAAGCCGCAGTTGCATCTTGGCTATTCGCGAGCCCAGACATTTGTGTACCCCGTGACCAAAGGCAATGTGCTTATCGACATTCTTTCGGTGCATATCAAATGTATCGGGATTCGGAAAAATATCCGGATCGCGGTTAGCCGCTCCGTACCACAGCACTAACTTCTCGTCTTTGGCGATTTGTTGCCCATTGAGCTCGGTGTCCTCCGTTGCGGTGCGGCGCATATGAATCACTGGCGATACCATGCGCAGGGCTTCTTCGGACATATTCGGAATCAGGGTCGGGTCTTCCAGCACCATTGCGCGCTGATCTGGAAACTCATCCATTAGGCGTATGGTGCCCGAGAGAGAGTTTCTCGACGTATCGTTGCCGGCGAAGATAATGAGTAGCCAAGAGCCATCAAGAAACTCCTGGGGCAACAGTTCTCCGCCGAGTTTGGAGCGGGCAATAACCGTTAACAGATCCTCCCGCGGCTGAGCGCGCCGATCGGCCATAACCCGCTCACCATAGGCAAACATGTCCTCTACTACGGAATTAAACCGAAAGGGGAACATGGGTTCAGAGAAAAAGGTCTGCCAGGGGTTGGCCAAAAACTGCGCCGCCAGCTCAAGGTGATGCATCCATACCTTGACCTTGGGCCGGTCGTCTTCGTCAACGCCGAGCATCTCGCACAGGGTAAATAGCGGCAATTCTTCGGAGAACATTTTGACGAAATCCACTACCGGTCCCTTGCGCTCCATCTCATCCAGCAGTTCATCAATTCTGGCGCCGACTCGGTCACGAATTGTTGCGATATAGGCTGGAAAGAAAAAATCGTTCTGCTGCATACGCATCTCACGATGCAACGGCTCGTCCATATTAATCAGCGAATTCAGCGCAGCAGGCATAAGCTTTTTCGGTCGCCAATGCTTGCGCTCGGGCACCGCCATATTGATGCCACCGCGCTGCGATGAGAAAACATCATGCGCAAGCTCCGCTGCTTTGATGTCTTCAAAACGGGTAAGAGACCAAAACCCAGAGATTTCCTTTTGTCCAGGCGACCACATTACTGGCGCCTGCTCGCGCATCTGTTTGTAAACGTCGAAAGGGTGCCCCTTGGTCCATGACGCTGGGTCACCAAAGTCAAAATTGTTGAAAGATGGATAGCGTGCCGGGTACGTGGGGCGCTGTTGCCCCGAGTCGATTAGGATTTCGTCACTGATGAGCTGCAAAGTTGGGCTCCTTGTTTCTCTATTTTAGCGCGCGAAATAAGCAGCATATCGAAAAGTGTACTGTGTTGGCAGAGCTAAATGTTTTGACAAAAAAACTCTAGAGGCTCGGCCACGGCAGAAAACATATGGATGTCCCACGGCTAAATGTGCGGTATCTTTTGCTCGGCAGACAATGCCTGTCGACTACGTCTTTAAGGTGTAAAAAAACTATGACCGCCACGGCAAATATACTTGGCCGCTTAAAGTTCTTAAAACCTGAGACTCAATCATCGCTTTATCGCAACGATCTTGTGTGCATGGTTAGGGACCATCGCGGCAATTTTGTCGAGAGCCAAGGTGTTGCCACAGAACCACACGAGCTCCAGATCGCCGATGCCAGACAATTAGCGCCGGCTGCGCGCATGGTGTTAGAGAAAAACGGTTTCGAACTGGTCGATGCCCCAGTTGCAAGCTACGACTATTTAGATCATGAGCGCATTACCGGCCACTATTATCGCGATTGCGAGGATCTTGTTGCCGCGCAGACAGGAGGGCGGGTCTGGGCCTTCGACCACAATATACGATCAGCAAGTGGGCAAGCTGAGAAGCGCCAGGAAAAAGGCGGGCAGGATGTGCAAGCACCAGCGCATATTGTTCACGGTGACTACACTCTGCGTTCTGCACCGGAGCGATTGCTGCAGCTCACTCAAGCTCCTAACGTAAACGACACCCTTAAAGCTGACCCAAGGGCCAAGCAAGGCCTGATCCCCAACGATTTAGCCCTGCACGCGTTATCTGCGGGTGGGCGTTTTTCGATTATTAATGTCTGGCGCAATATTCAGCCGCAGCCGGTGTTAACCCACCCGCTGGCGCTTTGCGACGCGCTAACTGTTGAACCTAAAGACCTAGTGGTGTTTGAGATTCACATGCCAGACCGTATTGGTGAGAACTATTGGTCTAAATACAACTCCAAGCAAAGGTTTTACAGCTATCCCGAAATGACACGCGATGAAGCGCTGCTGATCAAACAATGGGACTCCGCCGGAGCTCTGGCACAAAGCGGTGGCGCGAAGTCGGATCATCAGGGCGAAGGAATTTGTACCTTCAGTTTTCATAGCGCCTTTCATCAATCCCAGACCCCGGCCGACGCACCGGATCGCTGGAGTATTGAAGTTCGCTGCGTGGTGATTCACTAGAATGGTTGCACAACCCGTTCGATAAAATTTTGAGATAAGCATTGGTTAGAGGTTGATATGAGCAGCACCAAACATTTATTAGACCCGGAATTACGGGCCATGGCAGACGGGCCGTTCTTGCAAAATTTGAATGACGCCAAAGTTGCCCGGGTCCGAGAGGCGATGGCAGATCAGGTTCCAGCGCTGGCTGATCCGCAGCCCCACGGGTTATATCGAAAAGAAATCCTCGCCCCACAAGACAGTGGGCCGGCGGTGCGGTGTCTACTTTATGGCCCCGCTGAGCGCGAAAATGCAACCTCAACTGCGGCCTACCTGCACGTGCATGGGGGCGGCTACCTATTCGGTAGCCCTGAAGGATCAGATCCAATGAACAGGTATATCGCCAGGGAATTGGGTATCACGGTGTTGTCAGTTGATTACCGCTTAGCCCCGGAACATCCAATACCCGCACCGCTGGATGACTGCTACGCCGCCTTAAGCTGGCTGCATGCAAATGCCGCGGACCTTGGCGTAGATCCACAGCGTATTGGCATTGGTGGCGAGAGCGCGGGTGGCGGCTTGGCCGCAGCATTAGCCATCAAAGCCCGAGATGCGGGTGAGTATGCGATCTGCTGGCAAGCATTAACTTATCCCATGTTAGATAACCGCACCGGCAGCGAGACATATCCTGGCGATCCTTTAGTAGGCGAATTTGTTTGGACTCGCGAGTTGAACCAATACGGCTGGCAAAGCTATTTGGGGCAGGCAGCGCCAGAGGCGCCACAAGTGCCCGCACGATTACAGTCCTTTGAGGGCTTGCCGCCGACCTGGATGTTCACGGCCACCCTTGATCTATTTCGCGATGAGAACATTAAGTATGCGCAGCAGCTTATGGCCGCCGGTGTGCCCTGCGAGCTATCCGTCTATCCAGGAGCTTGCCATGCCTTTCAAAGAATAGAACAAGCCGGCCTGAGTAAACGCTATAGAGCAGACTTATTGGCAGCGTTGCGCAAAGGGTTAGGGTGCTGACCCCTAACTTGTTTTAGCTGCGAGCCGTTTTACCAAAGCAAACCCTATCCAAGTGTGTTTTCGCTCACCGTTGCTTGGTAGGCTGTGGGTTTTATTATTGAGCAAGAAATCGTGACCGACCTTATTCTTCATCAGTACGCCTCGTCACCGTTTTCGGAAAAAGTCCGATGCTTACTAGGCTACAAAAAAGCCAGCTATCAAACAGTAGAAATCCCGGTGATTATGCCTAAACCGGATTTGATGGCACTCACGGGTGGCTATAGAAAAACCCCGGTACTGCAGGTGGGTGCGGACATTTATTGTGATTCGGCGCTAATTTGCCGCCTAATTGATCGCGTGTATCCAGCGGATTCTGTCTATCCAGCCGACCAAGCGGCAGCGCTGGGTGCAGCAGTGCACTGGACCGATACGTTTTTATTTAAAGTCAGTGTTGCTGTGGCGTTTCAGCCCAAGGTCCTCGCCGGTAACGAAACGTTCAGCGATCCGTCTGTGGCTGCGGCGTTTATGGCGGATAGAGCAGAACTTACCAAAGGCTCTACTGAACTCAGTATCGATCTAGCTATTGCAATGCCTCATTGGCTACTGCACATGCGCCGTTTGGATACCCAATTATCCAGCTCCGAATTTCTTGGCGGTGCTACGCCAAATATTCTGGATTTTTCTACCTACCATTGTTGTTGGTTTGTTTACAAAAACGATCCATTAAAACCTGATCTAGAGCCTTTTCCCGCCATTACGGCATGGATGTCACGCATGGCGGCCTTTGGTCATGGTGAAGCAAAGCCGATGTCCGGCGAAGCAGCCGTGGCAGTCGCTCAAGCCAGTGAGATTAGCACTGCAGCAAAAGCCACCGACTTTGTGGGTTCCCAACTTCAGGTCGGATCTTCCGTGCAGGTTATGCCTATCGACTATGGATTCCAGCCCACCCAGGGTGAGCTGTTACTGGCGTCCAGTGAGGAAATCGTAGTGCAACGTGCAGACCAGCGCGCGGGTCCTGTGGCCGTACATTTTCCGCGCCTAGGCTTTCAGGTCGAAGAAATATCCTAAGCGGGAAAATAGATAGGGGCTGACGAAGTTCAGCCCCGGGGTGTGCTACCTATGCCTGTGGCAGCAGAATCCAAGAAGACGCTTGCCCCTGGCCCCAATGGTAGGTCCAAGATCACCCAGCCTATAGTCATAGCTAAACCTGCAATCATAAGAGCCAGTGAGTAGGGCAGCATGGTAGCGACCAAACTGCCCAGACCAAAGGTGTTTTGCCAGCGCTGACAGAAAATCAAAATCAACGGAAAATAGACCATAAGCGGCGTAATAATATTCGTTGCACTGTCGCCCACTCGGTAGGCCGCAGTAGCCATTTCCGGTGAGATACCCAGCAGCATAAGCATTGGCACCATAACCGGGGCAATTAACGCCCACTTCGCGCTCGCTGAACCGACGAATAAATTGAGTAGAGCAGAAACCAAAATAATTAAGGCGAGCAAAACCGATGCAGGTAGATCGGTACTGCTAAGAAAATTCGCGCCGTGGACGGCCAGAATCAAACCCAGATCCGACCAAGCAAACATCGCTACAAAGTGCGCTGCAGTAAAGGCAAGCACTAAGTAGTAAGCAAGATCTTCCATGGCGCCAGTCATCATGCCCACCAAATCTCGATGATCGGAAATCGTGCCGGCACCCTTACCATAGGCCCAGCCCGCCAGCAGAAACAGCAGGAAAAAGCCCGCGACTAAACTTTTATAAAAGGGCGCGAACTGCGCCTCTGCAGCAGCGCTTTCATCGATAAGTGGCGTACCCGGCCCAAAAGCAAAGAATATCCATAAACCCACCACGGCCAGTCCAGCCCATCCAGCATAGGCCAAACCTTTTCTCTCACTGTCACTAAGAGGCTGATCGCTCTCGTCACCAGCGCCGGTTGCCGCAGCAAGAGAGGGGTCAAATGACCCTAAGCGCGGTTCAATGATTTTGTCTGTTACAAACCAAATAACCGGCAAAAAGATAAACGTCATTGCCGCGATGAAAAACCAGTTACCGGCAATATTCACGGAAAAATCGCCAAATACCGTTTCCACGCTGGCCTCGGTAATGCCGAACAGTAGAGCATCGAGCTGGCCGGGTAATAGATTCGCCGAGAAACCGCCGGAAACCCCAGCGAACGCAGCCGCGATCCCCGCAATTGGATGGCGGCCTGCCGCATTAAAAACAATGCCCGCAAGCGGAATCAGAACCACATAGGCCGCGTCAGCAGCCAAGTTACCCATCATGCCAGCCAGAACAACAATAGGCGTCAGCACCGCCTTAGGACGATTTCGCGCAGCCGCGCGCATACCGGTACCGAAAAGCCCCGCGCGCTCAGCAACCCCAGCACCCAGCATAACCACCAGAACATAACCAAGAGGGTGAAAGTGGGTGAACGTTGTGGGCATATCAATCCACAAACGAGCGATGTTGTCAGGAGACAGCAGACTCGATGCAACAATAACGACATTATTGCCAGTAGCAGGATCAATCGCGGTGGGATGCGCCGCAGACAGTCCAGTAAGACTGGCAACCACGGAGATTACGACTAGGCCCAGAATCAACCAGAGAAAAAGAAAAACCGGATCCGGTAGCTTGTTGCCGCTTTTTTCGATCCAGCCCAGAAAGCCGCCGATTTCGTTTTGCTGGTCGCCAGAGTTTAACTGTGGTGATTGCATGACTTAGTCCTAATCATTGGAGAGTGCAGTAGTCGAATACTAGCATTGCCCAACCAGCAAATGTGTCAGCTAGATCAGGGTATAAGAGCTACTAATCGGGCTGTTATCGTTGCTTAACGGAATAGATGGCTTTACGACTCTTGTGGTTCCGAGTAAATGCCATTAAGAGGTGCGGAATGGCGGAGGGACAGGGATTAGCGATATCTTCTAACCTACTGAATAATAATGATTTAATTGAAAATTTTTGCTTCAAATGCCCCCATATATGCCCCCTCATACAGGGCTTTGATTTTCGCCATTTAATTTCACCTCGGGCTTTTTTTGCTCTTTAAGCACAAGAATATGGACGAGATTACTCACTATCTGAATTGTGGCGCCAGCCCATAAACTCCAAACGTAAATGACCAGCAATCGCTGGACGAGCGCTTTCGGTATCGTCCTCTTGGCGGTGCTCGAGCCTTTTAATTGTATACCTGAACTTAAAGAGGAGAACTCTTTCCCTCTACCAACAAGTTGTCTTTATCTCGCCCTTTAACCCAGCCGAGGTTAGGGCTCGCGGAATATCCGACCACCTTTTTGGCTTTATCAGAGAGTTTTCCGGCAATTTCTGGTGGAACAGTAATGAACTGGTTCTCTTCTTGTCGAATCCAATCCACCAGGTAGGAGTTGAAGAAGCCGGTTCGCCTCTGGTTGATACTTGACTTGGCGCTTCCGTGCAAGGTTCTAGATAACCACAGAACCAACGAGCCCTTCGGCATCTCGGCTTGAACGATTTCGTTTTCTTGTGCGATGCGATCCTCTGGCCATCGGTGACTGCCCGGTACTACTCGAGTCGCGCCGTTGTCGCGTGTGAAGTCGCTGCCTGCCCACATTGCTGACACCAGAAACTCTCGAATGTTTGGGAGGTGCTCGATGAACGGTTGGTAGATAGCGTTCTCTCGGTGTAGAACTTGATGCTTTGAGTTAGGGCTGCCTCGAACCTCGAGCATCACGGCCGCCCCGATGTTGTAGTGGTGACAGTTCGGGTCAGTCTCAAGAGGCGCTTTAAAGACGACTTGGGTGCCGCCGTCTCCGATTTCCACCACTTCTGGATTGGCCTCGGTGGCCGAAATTCTGCCCGACATAGGCTCGACCGGCATTAACATCGCATCAACAATTTCCAGCGTTTTGGGGTGGATTACGAGCTTTTCTGTGTAGGTTGGGCTAACTGCCGCGAGACCTCCCACTGTGCGATTTCCTTCTGGCCATAGGGAGGTCGAAGAGGATTGTTGGGCCTGAGATACGTTGTTTTGCACGTCTTGATAGGCCTCGTCCATGACTTCTTCGGGGACGAGACGCTCGATGATGACTCCACCATCGGATTTAAGGGTTTTGACGATGTCTTCGGTACTGTCTTTTTCGGTAAATGAGGTTAGATAATTCAAAAGACCTCCCTCCCCAGAATGTTTGAATCATTGAAACATACCACGGTGCTCGGCCTTCTGTAATCCATGTTCTATTAAACACCAAAGGGAAGTCAAAAAGACGTGTAACGCGGCTCCTGCCAGCTTAGAAAAAATTTGACGCAAAGATTTGCAAAGGTAGTGATTGTATACACGGTAACGTGTTCTGATAGATCAATCACAGACGGAAAGAGATTTGAAATTGAACAAGACGGTGTTGCTCATTGGGCTCGGTAATATGGGGGCTGCCCTGGCTGGGACTTTACTCGATGCGGGTTATGAAACTTGGGTCTGGAATCGCACTAAAGAAAAAGCCGGCACGCTTTTAGAAAAGGGGGCTCGATGGAGTGAGGACGTATGGGCGGCTGTGGGCTATGTGGATTATGTCGTTATGTGTCTGAGTAATTACGCTAATTGCGCTGAACTGCTATCCAAATGTTCTGATCTCGATAACAAAGCCTTGATACAGCTTTCGACCGGGACCGCTGGCGATGCAAGTTCATTTGAGAATCTGGTGGAGCAGAAGCGCGGTCGCTACCTAGACGGAGCCATCCTAGCTTACCCCAGTAACATTGGTGATCCGCGCTGTTCTATACTCGTGGCGGGGAATTCTCTAGCTTGGAAAGAATGCGAGGCGTTAATTTTAGCGCTGGGAGGAAAATCACAATATCTGGGAGAGGAGGTGGGTGCGCCGTCGCATCTCGATCATGCTTTGATTGCGCCATCTTTGATCATGCAGATGGCGGTCATTCAGGGCATGCACATGGCAAAGAAAGCGGGGGTTGATCTCGAATATTACTCGAAGATGATTTCTGGTTTGCCGATTTCTCTGAAAGCCGACCAGGAGAGACACACTAGAGCGATTATCGACGGTGATTTTTCTCAGGTTCAGGCAAGTATTCGGACTTGGAAGGAAGCGCTGGACCGAATATTAGAAGAGGGCAAAGGGTCAAATTTTAATACCGAATTATTATCGGGCATCGGCGAAATCTTAAGAAACGGCGAGGACCAGGGCGTAGGGGAGGAAGATCTCGCTGCTCTGGTAAAGACAATGGGCTAGGCGGGGTGCCAGGGCGCGTAATGTAACGAATGGTAAAAAATAGAGGACTGGTCATGAATTTCGAAGATTTGTTTAGCGTATCAGAGAAGGTGGTCTGTGTTACTGGAGGAGGGGGCGGTATAGGACGTGGCATTGCCCGAACGTTCGTCTCTGGAGGTGCAAAGGTATACATCGCATCGAGAAGCGATCTTTCTGATGTGGCCACCGAAATTTCGGAAGAGGGTCCGGGTGAGTGTTTAGCCCTGTCCGTGGACATGTCCAGCGAAGAATCCATAAAAAAACTGGTGTCTAACTTGCAAGAGCTTGAGGGTAAGTTAGATGTTCTCGTTAACAATGCTGCCCTGGGCGGGTTTATACATGCCTTCGAAAAATTCCCTACTGATGACTGGGATCAGATGATGAACGCGAACGTTAGGGGCCCTTTTTTGTTAGTCAAGGAAGCTCTGGGTTTGTTGGCAACGGCTGCTAATTCGGATGCCCACGCGAGCGTCGTGAATATCGTGTCTGTAGATGGAATAAGGGTAGCTATGGATAACGACTGGGCTTACGGGGCCGGCAAGGCCGCCCTGATTCAATTGACGCGCCAGTGGGCTGCCACTCAGGGTAATAATCACGGAAAGGAAGATGGTCGGAATATTACCTTCAACGCGATCGCGCCAGGGCCCTTCCCTGGAATGCTGGATCATTATTTAGAGACCGAGGAAGGGCGAGCGGCCGTTGGTGCAGTAACGGTCTCAGGACGAGTCGGTGATCCTATCGATATAGGAGCAGCTTGTGTTTACTTATCCAGTCGAGCAGGCTCCTATGTGACCGGTTCCACAATACCCGTAGACGGAGGCCTGCTGGTGGGTCGTCGTGCTAACAGTTAAGGGTTGAAGTAGGAGAAAGAAATGAAAATAGAGGGACTGGCCGAATCCATAGCTACTGAGTGGCAGGAAAAAGGCGCTGTCATGATTCCGCAGTTACTAGACTCTGCTGAGCTTACCGCCTGTCGCGAGTTTTATGATTGGATCCTGGCAAACCCTAGTCCTGTCGCGACCCAATTCTTCGAAGGGGAAGCCGATAGCTTTTTTAATGATGTTGGCCAGGCGGCTGGCTATTACCCCCGCGCTGAATCTCTATTTGACGCGTGTCCTAGCATACGCGAAACGGTCCAATCGCTCTTTGGAGCCGATAACCAAAATATCTGGTTCCTTGGTTACGAGGTTTTTCACAAACGCGGGGGCGCGGGACGGCACACGCCATTCCACCAGGATGCCTCTTTTGCGCCGTTCCACGGCAAGCATCTATTACGGTTATGGATACCGTTTGAACACACGCCGAAGTCGCATTGCCTTGAAGTGATCGGCGGCTCCCACCGTGGCCCATTGTTTAATCCTAATAAAATACTCATGAGCGACCCCTCTACCCACCGGGCAGAGGGTGTGAATGACACGACGCCCTACTTCGATACGGAAGAGGAGCTACGCGCTATGCCCCGTGTGCCGGATATCCTGGCTGACCCTGAGGCCTACGATGTTTTATCCTGGGATTTGGATCCTGGAGACGCGGTGGCTTTCCATCTTGCCTCACTACATGGCAATGCCCCGGTTGACGCGCGCCACCCAGAACGAAATACCCTGATCCTTGGCTTTTTTGGTGACGACTGTATATATAAACCGCTGCCCGTCGAAGGCATGGGTGATTTTTTGGATCCTGCAGCGTTTTCTGGACTCAAAGAGGGAGTTCACTTCTCGTTAAGTGGTTCGGAAAAAGGTAGTAAAAGGATCAGGCTTCAAGGTGAAGGAATTTAGGCCGAGTGAGTATCCATTGCGAACGACTAAATGCAGAATGATACTGATTAACTAATTCACGCGGACGAAACGTTTTTGATTTTGAGGAGTGGATGAATCACATGCATCTGGGACTCTTGTCAGTCGGAGGATTAATATGAATATAAATGTGAGCACTGAAACCAATTCTCATCCATTGGACCGCTGCAGCGGTGCTGAGCTTGAAGCGGCCGTCGCGCTGTTAAAGCAATCTGGGAACCTGAGCGAAGAGGCTTATTTCGCCAATGGTTTTGCCGATGAGCCTGACAAAGAAGTGGTTCTTGGTTTTAAAGCAGGTAAGCCGTTTGAGCGTGTGATTCGCCTTATAGGGCATGACCCAAAACAAAAGCAGAGTTTCGATGCTCGGGTTTCGTTAACCAAGAATGAACTTGTCCAATTTTTATGGATTGAAGATGGTCAGGCCGCGGTA
>NYVG01000017.1 GCA_002684495.1 Gammaproteobacteria bacterium
CAGACTTTATTGCACAATGTGTGGCGCTCTATGGCGGTATCGACGGCATTTACGCCAACGCTGGGGTATCTGGGGGACGCAAAAGCCTGACCGAATTAACCGTAGAGGACTGGCAACGCACTCTAGCCGTGAATACCGTTGGCGTATTCTTGGCGATCAAACACAGCGTGCCGCATTTCGTAAACCAGAAACAAGGCGCGATAGTCTGCACCGCGTCAGTTGCTGGCCTGCGTGCGAACGCAGGCGGTGTGGATTATTCCGCCAGTAAGGCTGGGGTCATCAGCATAGTTCAAACAACCGCCTATCAACTTTACGGCACTGGCGTAAGAATAAACGCCATCTGCCCAGGTCTTATTGAAACAGGGATGACCAAGCCAACGTTCGATCTCGCGCGAGAACGTGGCAAAGAAGACCGAATTGGTCAGATCAATCCTGCAAAACGCTATGGCCAGCCCAGTGAAATCAGCGAAGCTGCGTGCTTTTTACTGAGTGACCGCGCATCTTATGTAAACGGTCAGGCGCTGCCTGTTGATGGTGGTTTGTCAGCTTCCCATCCCTGGGTCTTTCCGAGAACCTAAAACAGCGCCTCTGGCATCGCCATAACCGCCGAAGACTCTGCCTCGATGCTTTGCTCCAGACCCAAGGTCTGGGGCAACAGCCGGGCAAAAAAGTATCGGGCGGTTGCGCGTTTGGCGTCGCCAAATTCATTCTGCGGCGCACAACTGGCCATACGCGCCCACAGCCAGGCACATAGCGTAAGCCCAACGAAATCCAAGAAATCTACAGAGACTGCTCCCGCCAGGTTGGGATCTTGCTTGGCGCGCGCGACCACGGATTGAGTCACCGCATCTAAGCGCTGGCAAACGTCGGCTAACGGCTCTAAAAATTCAGGCGCAACCGCAGTGGCGGTGATGTCGCTGAGCAGGTCCTGTAGCGTTTTGCCACCATCGCGCACGACCTTGCGACCCACTAAATCAATGGCCTGGACACCATTCGCACCTTCATAAATCTGACCGATCCGCGCATCGCGGACAATCTGTTCCATGCCCCACTCTTTGATGTAGCCATGGCCACCAAGTACCTGCTGGCCAAGCACAGCACAATCCAATCCGCGGTCAGTCAAAAAGGCTTTGACCACTGGTGTAAGCAACTGGCCAATACGCCCGGCCCGCTGATCACCCGCATACTTCTCCAAGTCCAGTTGCATGCCCACGTATAAGCCCATAGCACGACAACCCTCTGCATAGGCCCGCTGGGTCAATAACATGCGCCTTACGTCCGGGTGCACTAATAACGAATCCGCTACTGCATCAGGGGTCTGCGGACCGCTAGGTGCGCGCCCCTGCAGACGCTCCCGCGCGTAGTTGGCGGAATGCTGGTAGGCCAATTGCGCAGCACCGAGCCCCTGCAGGCCGACGCTAAGCCGCTCGTAGTTCATCATTGTGAACATGGCCGCAAGACCCTGATTTTCTTCACCGAGCAAAAACCCTTTAGCGCCATCGTAATTAATTACTGACGTGGCACTGCCCTTTATGCCCATTTTGTGTTCCAACGAACCACTGGACCAGCCATTGCGCTCGCCAACACTGCCGTCGTCGTTCGGCAGGTACTTCGGTACGATAAACAACGATATTCCCTTACTGCCGAGTGGCGCGTCCGGCAATCTAGCAAGGGTTAAATGCACGATATTTTCCGCCATATCGTGCTCACCGCTGGTTATAAAAATTTTCTGCCCGGTAATTGCGTAGCTGCCATCGCTTTGCGCCTCTGCCTTGGTGCGCATGATCCCAAGGTCAGTGCCAGCATGAGACTCAGTCAATGCCATAGCGCCAGTCCACTCACCGGAATATAACTTTGGCAGGTATACGCTCTTTTGCTCTGGCGAGCCGTGGGCGTCTATACATAAACATGCCCCCACAGTCAGCGTGCCGTACAAATAGAGGCTGCTGTTCGCCGACCAAAACATTTCTTCTATCAAGCAACCAAGGCTTTTCGGCATGCCCTGGCCACCAAACTGAGGGTTGCCAGATAGACCCAGCCAGCCGCCTTGGGCCAGCTCAGCAAACGCCGCGGCAAAACCAGTGGGGGTAGTGACTTCACCGTCCTGCCACTGACAACCCTCTGCATCGCCAGACTGATTTAGCGGTGCCATAACTTCAGCGGCAACACGCCCACCCTCAGCGACAATGGCTTTGACCACGTCTGGCGACAAATCAGCAAACGCTTCTATCTCGCTCCAGGCGCTTTGCACATCAAAAACGTCATCCAGTAAGAATTCAATGTCCTGCTGTTGTACTTGGTATTCCACAGATTTTCCCTGTTGGCCTAAGCCGTCTTATAGCGTTCAAAGTCGTTGAGCGTTCGAGTGTGAAATTCTAACCATAGCTCGAGGGTTGTTCTAATTTTATGCGCACCAGATTAACCATGTCTAATTGTGGTGGATGTTTCGGCTATGCGGCTCACCCTACTTTCAGCAATAACCGATAGCATCGTACTCACGCTCATTTAGCCTATCTGCGCATGACCAGCATAAAATGCGAGCCAATACAGCACCCATGCGTAAAAGTGTTATTCAGCGTGCTGCTCGATTAGCGATTGACTGTGTCGTTGGCGACGTCTGCGTGCTATGCCAATTGCCAATAACCCCCCATCAATGGCGCGACCCACTTACTCTAAACGGTCATATGTGCCCCTACTGCAGAACTGTCGTGGCGCTAAATCCCAATTCCTGCCAGCACTGTGCGCTGCCTTTGCCTAATGGTCAGCGCATCTGCGGTCGCTGCATTACAGCACCTCTTGTCGATATGGCCTTGGCCCCAGTACTGCACCAGCACTGCGGCGCCTATTTAGTTCATCAATTAAAATTTAGTCGCGGCGAACGCGAGGCACTGGCGTTGGCGAGCTTTCTGCTCACTGCTGTTCACCAACACTACCCCGATACAAACGCTCTGCCAGATCTTCTTATTCCGGTGCCCATCGCTCCTTGGACCCAATTGCGGCGTGGCTACAACCCCTCTGACTGGTTAGCGGACACGTTGCATAAACAGCTTAACGTTACTGTCGCCAACGATCTATTGACGCGCAGGGGTGGGCCGTCCCAACGCACGCTGACACGGCAGCAACGTCTGCGCTTGGCGAAAAACACCTTCGCGCTAAAGCGCAAGGTCGCACCCAGAGCACTGGATTTCCAGCATGTCGCCATTATCGATGATGTGCTCACTACCGGTGCCACGGTAGCAGTACTCGCTCGAACCCTGCGTCGAGCCGGCGCTGTGCGAGTCGACGTGTGGTGCGCAACGCGCGCCTAACAGTAGATCTGACCCATGTGTTAGATGCTGCTAAAGTGCAGTTATGCACCAATCAGCACCGACGCCGTACGAAAACCTTACCCCAGACGCCATTCTCGATGCCCTAGAGAGTATCGGCCTGCAACCCAATGGCAGCTTGCTAGCGCTCAACAGCTATGAAAACCGGGTCTATCAGGCAGGGTTGGAAGATCAGGGCTTTGTTATTGCTAAATTCTATAGACCCCAGCGCTGGAGTGATGAAGCCATCGCCGAAGAGCACGACTTCACACAGCAGTTGGCAGATGCCGAATTGTCCGTTGTAAACCCTATGACCATGGGGGCAAGAGCTACTCAACCTCGAACTGTGTTTAAGCACCTGGAATTCCGCTTTGCTGTGTTTCCACGCCAGGGTGGGCATCCCCCCAACCTCGAGAATCTTGATGATCTTGAAGTCCTCAGCCGTACCATCGCGCGGATGCACGCCGTCGGTGCACAACTGTCGTTTCAACACCGGCCGCAAATAAACGCGCAGCGTTTCGGCCACGATAGCCGCGACTTTCTTCTTGCAAACAACTTTTTACCCGCTGAGATGGAATCAGCTTATGCGTCCATAAGCGAACACCTGCTGCAACGCATTGATCCGTTGATGGCTGACGCGCCAAATATTCGCATCCATGGCGACTGTCACATGGGTAATATTTTGTGGCGGGATGAAATCCCGCATTTCGTCGACTTTGACGACTGCATGATGGGGCCGCCAATTCAGGATCTGTGGATGCTCCTAAGCGGCGAGCGCCACGACCAAACCGCGCAACTCGCAATCATTTTGGATGCCTACAACGATTTTTACCCCTTCGCCGTGAATACGCTGAATTTAATCGAGCCACTACGCACACTACGCATCATGCATCACGCCGCTTGGATCGCACGGCGCTGGAACGACCCTGCGTTTCCGCCAGCATTTCCAACCTTCGACAGCGCCAATTATTGGTCTAAGCATGTTTTGGAATTACGCGAGCAACTCGCCTTATTAGACGAACCGCCATTAACCTATCTATAGCTTTAGGCAGCGCGCCGCACCCGCATCAGCGATTAACCATCAAGACCAAGTTCGCGCCGATTAACGCAAATATTGGCGTATTGCTGTAATAGAAATGTACGCTCGGAATCAGCGCAGTTACTTAACTGGGACTGCAGAATATTCATCGCTTTTGAATCCACCGAGTTCTCCGAGGCTCGCCCCGTCAATACTGAATCGGCGTAGCGGTTGGTGGAAAATACTCGAATACCCCCGACGATGGCCTGATCGAGGCGCTTAACGAGATCCTCAACGTTATTGCAATCATCACTGATCGGCCCATTGAAATGCACGTGCACCCGGCCTTTTTCACCCACTAGCCCTTGAATCATGCTGTGCAGATCTTCTTGTTCGCCCTTTGCGTAGTGCCCAACGCGATCAATTGCAGCCAACTCACGCGCTTTTGCCGGTCCACAAGGATCGATTTCGTAAGACAAAGATACCGGCACTAGCGCGCCGTTATTCAGCAGACTGGCCATGGGATCGGGTTGTTTGCGATAGGCCAGTAATAACATTTTTAACAGCGCCGGATCAGTGCGATCAAAGCCATCTTTCGCTCGACCCTGGCGTTGCGCGATCCAAACCGAGACATGTTCCTGCAGACTATGGCGGATGTACTGGCTTGTGCGTGTCATGGCGCGATAACCCGCGCGAGCACTGGCGAAATCTCGTTCAACGACGAAACTTTTGTTTAACCGCATCAGATCCGCAGCTAATGGGTTATTTAATAGATTATCGCCTACCGCCATGCGGCAGGTTTCGTTACCCGCCCGAAATATGAGCAGATTGATCAAACTCGAGTCCATGACAATATCGCGATGATTCGAGATAAAGAGATACTGTCGGGTCAGATCTAAATGCTCCAAACCCGAAACCGTCAGAGCGTCTGTGGAGTTATCTACCAGCTGTTCAAAATATTTTGAGACCAGCCGCTGAACATCGTCGACGTTGCGCAGGTTGCGCACGCTGAACTGCAAAACCAATTTGGTCAGCCACGGGGCAAAAAAACGCTGTGCCAAGAAATTCGGTAAAACCAATTGCTTCGCCGCCGCGGCAAGCTGTGACGACTGACTGATCCGCGCCAACACCTCGGGAACTTCGTGGTCCTGATACGGCCGGATTGGATCAAAATCCATTACGTCTATCTTTTGCGTCGAGGTGGTCACCATAGGGCTCTGGAACCTTTTGCTAAAGCGCCAGCGTACCACTCATTGCGGCGGTAACCCCTACCCAGATACCCATAACTAGAATCAACCAGAACGCCGCTCGTTTTAACGCTGCGTCGCTGACCGGTGGTGCAAGCACATGACCAAGCCACGTGCCCACCAAAACCACAGGCAGGGCCAGTAGGGTAATACCCAGGACCGCTTCAGTGAGTTCACCGCGCCAACCGACCATCACTGTGCGGGAACTGGTAACCAGCAAAAAACTCGATAATAGCGTGGCTCTGATTACGTGCAGTGGCAGCGGCTGACTGAAACCAAAAAGCCCAAGCACTGGGCCACTGGCAGAAAACATACCGCCCAAGGTTCCACCGCATAATCCAGTAAGCCACGTCACCCAAGACGGCGACACCCGTTGCAGAGGTTTTGGTTTTAGCAACATTCCCAACGCCCCTAGGGTCAAAAAAAAGCCCAAGCAAAGCTCTAACAGCCAGCGCGCATTGGCACCAAGTTGGTCAAGAAAATACAGACCCAAGACTAGGGCTGGGAGTTGCCCCGCAGCCAGCCAGCCGAAAAGCCGCCAATGCACGTGTTGGCTCTGTCCCCACAGCGATAATGCCGAGTTGGTAAGACTGAGAATACTCACCACCGCTGCTAGGGTTTCGATTTCGAGCAACCGCAACCCGCCGACTACCGCAACAATAAGCATGCCCATCGCAAATCCAGCGACCGCCTGGATATAGCTACCGAGCAGAGTGATCAGCAAGAAAATAATGAGAGCAGGAACGTCCACGGACCCATTGTGCCACAGCTGCTGGCAAGCAACGCTCACACACCCACCACACTGGGTCTGCTATTGTTCCTGCGCACTGTTATTGGAGTACGCATGATATGGATTTTTCTCTTACAGACAAAACCGCTCTTGTGACAGGCAGCTATCGCGGCACGGGCTTCGCGATTGCTAAGACGCTGTTGGCCGAGGGGGCTAACGTATTAGTGCATGGAATAACTGACGAGCAAGCCGCCGCCGCTGTATCCGAGTTAGCTGGCGGCATACCCGTGTCTGGAGACATCAGCGACCCAGCAGGCTGCCAAAGTTTGCTCGAGGCCTGTGCCGAACACTCAATCCAAATTCTTATCAACAACTACGGCGGTGCCGACCAGAGTACCTGGTTGGAGAGCAATGCTGATGATTGGCACAGCGCTTTCGAGAAAAATGTATTGTCGGCACAGAGGTTAACCCAGGCCTTGCTGCCCAGTCTGTTAGCAAGCTCGTGGGCACGCATAATCAACATAGGTACAGTTGGCTCTACCCGGCCTAATTCGCGAATGCCTGCCTACTATGCGGCCAAGGGCGCCTTAGCGACTATGACGATGAGCCTGGCAAAAGAGGTCGCCGGCAGCGCCATCCGTGTGAATCTCGTATCACCCGGCATCATCCTAACCCCAGAGGTCAAAGCCGCTTATCTTAAACGCGGCCAAGCTAAGGGTTGGGGGGATGACTGGTCGGAGATCGAGGCTAAAGTGGCAGCAGACATTCCTACTCGACGCATTACTCGACGTGACGAAGTCGCAGCTCTGGTTGCTTTCTTGTGCAGCGAACAGAGCAACGCTATTCACGGCCAAAATTTGCGCATTGATGGCGGCCAGCTGGACATTTTGACATGACCGCACTACCCGAGAGATGCATTGGCGTGGCGCTAACGCTGGGCAGTATCTTTATCATTGACCTAAATCAGATGACCCCGGTGCATCAGCTTTGGTTGCCTCTGCTGTTGGCGGCGGGCGCCTACTTTATGACTCAGTCGCTGATGGCAGTCGCCATCGCTTGCGGCACTTTGGCCTATATTCACATCAATAGTGCATCGCCCTTCTGGGTTGAATCCACAGCCTATCCAATCATCGTTTTGGTAA
This sequence comes from Gammaproteobacteria bacterium, assembly GCA_002684495.1. Classification (GTDB taxonomy): domain Bacteria; phylum Pseudomonadota; class Gammaproteobacteria; order Pseudomonadales; family Azotimanducaceae; genus UBA4421. The sequence goes on from NYVG01000017.1 coordinate 7,443, forward strand.
GTGTCGCGGTCATCGCCATGACGCTTATAGGGCGCTTTCGCCAACGCATCGCGGCCACCCATGAAGCCCGTTGGGCACAGCGTCGCAACGCAAATAAAGACAACCCGTGATGAGCCTGGAATCCACCGATGCGGTATTATTTGACTTCGATGGCACGCTGGCACCAAACCTAGACTTAGCGGACATGCGCCGCCAAGTTGTTGAGCTGACAGTTGCCGCTGGTATTCCAGAGGATGTTTATGCCGGTCTGTACATTGTGGAAGTTATCGAAGCCGGTGCTGCATGGCTCGCCACACAGAACAGCGCGGAAGCAACTCTTTACCAACAGCGCGCACATCAGCTGATTCTGGACATAGAACTAAACGCAGCGCGCTCTACACAGGTCTTCCCAGGCATCAAAAATATGCTCACCCAGTTGCGCAACAGTGACATCAAAATTGGCATTGTCACCCGCAATTGCAGAGCCGCTATCGAGACCATTTTTCCTGATCGAGAGCTGTTCGTGGACGCCCTTCACGCACGGGATGATGTGGCTCATATAAAACCCGATCCGCGTCACCTACTGGCTAATCTGCAGGCCTTAAAAGCACGCCCAGACAGCAGTATTATGGTAGGAGATGGTGCGCTGGATATGCAGGCGGGCAAGGCGTTAAACATGCACTGTATTGGCGTCCTTACCGGCAGCAATGACTCTGCGGCACTGCAAAAGGCCGGGGCAAATCAGGTACTAGCGAACTGTATTTCCCTGCACGAGATATTGATTTAACGCATTGGCTTTCCAACGTTCTCGCGGCAAACTACGACTAGGCTCTATGGAGATTGCGTTATGAAAAAGGGAACCCTGATTCGAAACGAACTCGCACCGCTGCTGGATCGACTTATCGTGCAGTTGGAAGACGAAGGCCAACTGACCTACCGAGCACACTTTACCCGAATTCGTACCCGCCTCATCCGCGCTAATAGCGATTGGGAACTGGCACGACCCATCTTCGATTTATCTGCGGCCCATGCGATAGGCTTTGAGTTTTCCAATACCGCCGACGCTCTGGTGACCCGCATTTTGAGCAAATCAATGAGCCTGAATCGTCAGATTAACGGCATCGACCAAATCCGCCACTGAGTGACCATGCAAGCAACTATCCATTCCCTGTATCGCTACCCCGTCAAAAGCATGGGTGGGGATACCCTCAATAGCACTGCCTTAAATGCAAAGGGCATTCCCGGCGACCGTTGCTGGACCGTAAAGGACGAAGAGCGGGGCGGGATTAAAGGCGGTAAAAGATTTCCCCAACTCATGGGCATGCACGCTGAACTAGAGCATGAACCCGATGCGCTAACACCATCGCCACCGGTTACAATAAGGCTCCCAGATCAAAGTAGTACTCATTCAAAAGATCCTAACGTAAATCAGGCCCTTTCTAAGGCAATCGGGTCGCCAGTGAGTCTATGGCCGCTACTGCCTGCGGATCAGCTCGAGCATTACAAGCGCCCGCCAAATCCAGAAAATTTCGATCAAATGGCTTACTTTCGTGAGTTGTTTGCACGCGCAGAGGACGAGCCGCTACCAGATCTATCGACTTTTCCGAAAGAATTGTTCATTTATGAATCTTCTCCGGGAACTTACTTTGACGCTTTTCCACTACTGATCATGACCACGGCATCCTTGCACGCAATGTCCGCGGCGAGTAGCGAAAGTAATTTCGACGTACGGCGTTTTCGCCCAAATATCGTGCTCGATACTGATGCCGACGGTTTTGTCGAAAACGAATGGGTGGGCAAACGTTTGCAGCTTGGTAGCGCTGTGCTATTGATCAATGCCATCTGCCCACGTTGCGTTATGACGACCCACGGCTTTGCAGATTTACCCAAAGACCCAAAGGTCATGCGCCATCTGGTGCAGCAAAACGACGGCAACTTAGGCGTTTATGCGAGTGTTGAAAAGCCCGGTGACATCAAGTTGGGCGATAACGTTGAATGGCTGTCCTCGGACTCGTCTGCAACAGCAGGTTAAGCAGGTCCTCCTCACTACTGCACAAAAAAGGGGCACTGTGTGCCCCTTCCGATTCATCTACCGAGCGCCAATGGCGCCACAGTAGTCTGCATCTATCAATTGCTGCCCGTTGGTACCTCGGTAAACGGCATGCCTTTATCCATACGTGGCTCCTGAGGCATTCCCAATACCCGTTCCGCAATGATGTTGGCCATGATTTCATCGGTACCACCGGCGATGCGTCCGCCTGGTGCCCCCATGTATGTGAGCTGCAACATACCCGCTTCTTTGGATAACTTTTCGTCCCAGATTGCTCCGCTCATTTCCAAAAGGTCCATACAAAAAGACGCCATTTCCTGTGTCTTCGGTGCACCCACAAGTTTACCGATAGAGTTTTCTGGTCCTGGGATTTCGCCCCGTGACATCGCAGTCATGGAGCGATAACCAGTGAACCGCAAACCCGATTCTTGCACGTACCAATTGGCGAGCTTAGCGCGCACAGCGCTGTCGGCAATTGCTGGCTTGTCGTCGATCATGACTTCGTTGGCAATGCGATAAGCCATTTCGACATTAACGCCAGCGCCACCACCGCCAATGGCTGCACGCTCATTCATCAGCGTAGTCAGAGCCACTTGCCAGCCCTGCCCTACCTCACCAAGGCGCTGACTGTCTGGAATACGCACATCGGTGAAGTACACCTCATTAAAGTTCGCACCACCGGTCAACTGCTTAATTGGCTTGATCTCCACACCCGGCGACTTCATGTCTAAGAAGAAGTAGCTCAGGCCTTTATGCTTTGGCACGTTGGGATCCGTGCGCACAACCAAAATTCCATAATCAGAGTAGTGCGCGCCAGAGGTCCAGATTTTTTGTCCGTTGATAACCCAGTCGTCTCCATCACGTTCTGCCTTTGTACGAAGAGCTGCGAGATCCGATCCACCTGCAGGTTCGGAGAATAATTGGCACCAAATTTCTTCGCCGCTGGCGAGTTTCGGCAGATACCGCGCGTGGTGCTCAGGCTGACCCCAAGTCATCAATGTCGGTGCTGCCATCCCCTGTCCAATCACAAAGAAGCCAGCTGGAACATTGTATTTGGCCTCTTCTTGATTCCAAATCACCTGCTCTATCGCGCTGGCGCCGCGTCCACCGAACTCCTTGTCCCAGCGAATGCATGCCCATCCCGCATCACACTTGCGCTTTTGCCACAACTTCGCTGCAGCAAGTTCGTCTAAGCCCGCGAGTTCGTCTTTACTCGGTATGTTGTCTTTTAACCATGCCGCCGCTTCGGCGCGAAACGCTGCTTCGTCTTTTGAGTCATTAAAATCCATTGTATTCGTCCTTAATTTGTCTCTTTCGCTGAGTGATACGTGCTCTCTACGCAGCGTTGGTCTGTTCGTAGGCTGTGATCAACTTGTCCTGCCAGTAGCCCTCGCTACCTATGTTGACGCTGAGCAATTTCGCCCGGCGATAATAAAACTGACAATCAAATTCCCAGGTAAAACCCATACCGCCATGGGTTTGAACATTTTCTTCCGCGGCGTGCACCGCCGCCTGAATAGCACCTACCCGAGCGGTCGCTGCCGCCAGCGCCAGTTCAGCACTGCCACTGTCCAGCGCCCACGCGCCGTAATAACAGTTGCTGCGCGCCAGAGTATTCTTCACATACATGCCCGCCAGCTTGTGCTTAATTGCCTGATAGGATGCGATCGAGCGGCCAAAGGCATAACGGCCCATGGCGTAATCGCGTGCTTGCTCAAGTGCTGCATCAGCTAGACCAACCTGTTCCCAAGCAAACAGCACTGCTGCTCGATCCAGCAAACTTTCCATTGCTGTCCATCCGGACCCTTCGCCACCGAGCAATTCAGACTGAGCATTAGCAAATTCAATGGCTACATGACCACGAGTGAAGTCCAGCGTACGCACCGCTTCTCGGCTTACGCCAGCTTGATCCAGTTCAACTAAGTGCAAGCTCGCGCCATCGCCTTGATCGCTAGCGGCAACGACTACAGCAAAGTTCGCAATACCGCCATCTGCGACAGGTATTTTGCGACCCGTGACCGAGCCACCAGATGCGGAGGTCTTAAGATTGCTGGCAGCTGGCCGGCCATTGCCTTCGGCCAAGGCAAAGGTGCCGATAGCCTCACCACTGGCCAGCATTGGCAACCACTTTTCTTTCTGCTCTTGGCTACCCAGCATCAGCAGCGCTTCAGTGGCCAAATAAACCGAAGAGCTAAAGGGAATCGGCGCAGCTGACCGGCCCAGTTCCTCAGCAATAACCACTAATTCGAGGTAGGACAGTCCTAGGCCGCCAAATTCTTCGGGAATCACCGTAGCGGTCCACCCCATCTCGACAACTTTTTGCCACAACTCCGCATCGTATTCAGCATCGCCATCCAATACTTTACGGACTAACGTTGGCGGACAGTTGTCCGCTAAAAATCCGCGTGCCTGTTCACGCAGAAGCTCTTGTTCGTCAGAAAATTCAAAATCCATAATCGCCTTCTCCAATTGTTTTCGCTGACTTCGCCTCGCGCAAGTCCCTCGACCAGGCGCAAAAGTCTAACAAAACCTTGCGAGCATTGACTACGCAGTTGTTAGCGCCCGGGCGCTTGTCTCATTTGCATCGCACATCACCCAAGCACGAACATTACAAAAACTCAGTCATGCAAAGCTGCATGCAATAGCAATAGCAATAGCAATAGCAATAGTTGATTGAATTAAATTTAGCTGGGTTGCCGTTTTTATCTGCGCCTAATCGCTCTAGAATCGCTACATGCAATCGCCAGACTTTAACACCCATGGTTTCTTGCGTGTCGCCGCAGCCACTCCTGTGGTCAGCATTGCTGACCCAATGACGAATGCGGAAGCAATACTCGTAGAACTACAAGATCTATCAGAGCAAAACGTCGCCGTCGCCGTTTTTCCGGAACTCTGCCTCAGCGGCTATTCCGCAGAGGACTTGTTTTTTGCTGAAAATTTACTCGGCGATTGCCGCCAAGCCCTGGTACTGCTGGCACAACGCTCACCACTGCCGCTATGTGCTGTAGGCATTCCTTGGCGTCTAACCGATGGACGACTACTTAACTGCGCGGCCCTCATCGGCAACGGCAAAGTATTGGGCATGGTGCCAAAGTCTGTGCAACCGAATTACGGTGAGTTTTACGATCAGCGATGGTTCGTATCAGGCCATGGGATCAACGAAACAGAGGTTACAGCTGACCTTGGCAGCTTTCAGATACGCCGAGATCAACTATTTAACGTAGGCGGCCATTTGGTTGGCGTAGAGATCTGCGAAGACTTATGGGCGCCAATCAATCCGGGCAGCTTGGCGGCTCTGGCTGGCGCCCAAGTGATTCTGAATCTCTCGGCCAGTAACGAGCTCATCAGCAAAGCCGACTATCGCCGCGAATTGGTGCGCATGACCAGCGCCAAGAATTTATGCGGTTATGTCTATGCAAGCGCCGGGGCCAACGAATCCAGCAAAGATCTGGTATTCGGCGGTCATCGCATAATTGCCGAGGCCGGCCAGCTGATCGCAGACAGCCAGCGCTTTAGCTTGCAGGCAGCCACGCTGATCGCAGACATTGATACCCAGTGGTTGCAACACGACCGTGCCCAGAATACGACCTTTGCCCAAGCAGAGCGACCCAGTGCTTATCGCATCGCTTCTAGCGCTGCTACTTTGCCACCGTTACCGCAACTGCAACGCGAGTACCCACGACAACCCTTTGTACCGGCAGATGAGCATGAACTAGAAGCCCGGGCAGCGGAGATCATGCAAATTCAAGCCACTGGATTAGCGCGCCGTTTTCAGGCCGCGCGCAGCAGCACGCTGGTAATCGGCTTGTCTGGCGGTCTCGACTCAACACTTGCGTTTCTCGTGGCGGTAGACGCACTGCACAAGCTCAACCTAGATATGAGCCACTTGCACGCCATCACCATGCCAGGGCCGGGCACAAGCACTGGCACCTTCAGTAATGCCCAGGATTTAGCCGCAACTGTAGGCGCTGAATTTTTAGAGGTGCCCATTCATGCTGCGGTGGAGCAGCACCTTACCGACCTGCGTCACGGCGGTGACTTTGATGTGGTATTTGAAAATGCTCAGGCGCGAGAGCGCACCCAAATCTTGTTTAATTACGCGAATAAAGAGAGTGGCATAGTCGTTGGAACCGGCGACCTCAGTGAATTGGCACTGGGCTGGTGCACCTTCAATGCAGACCATATGGCGAACTACAACGTCAACGCCAGCGTGCCAAAAACCTTGATTGCTTATTTAGTGCGTTGGTACGCCCAGCATCGAGCCTCGGCGCAGCCCGAATTAGCTAACGTTCTTAACCGAGTTCTGGACACTCCGATTAGCCCCGAGTTGATTCCGCCTCAGGATGACGAAATCAGCCAGTTGACGGAATCGTTAGTAGGACCTTATGAACTGCACGATTTTTTCCTATTTCACTTTCTACGCCATGGCAGCCGGCCAAAGAAAATTTTCGATCTTGCGCAACGCAGTTTTGCCGGGGTTTATAACGAACACGAAATTAGCCATTGGTTAAGGCAGTTTTTCCAGCGCTTCATAAGCCAACAATTCAAGCGGTCAACCCTGCCCCCTGGGCCAAAGGTTGGCAGCGTTAGCCTTTCGCCTCGTGGCGATTGGCGTATGCCCGATGAAGCCACGGCCAAGGCATGGCTGGATGAAATCGACCAAATCCAACCCAAAGAGACCAGTGTATGAGATCCAAGCTGCTGTTATTTCTGTCTTGCCTTTTCACAGCGCCCGCAGCCTTTAGCGACAGTGCGCACTGCGGCGACGAAGGCATCTGGATCGAAATCCTCGGTGCAGGCAGCGGCGAACTCTCCGATGGCCAAGGCCCACCTAGTTTTCTGATCTGGCAAGACAATGTGGCACGCTTGCTTATCGATACCGGATCCGGCTCCTCTGTAGGATTTGATCGCTCCGGCGCGGACATTAACGATATCGAGGTGATCGCCCTCACCCAAGTCCATGCAGATAATAGCGTCGATCTACCAGCCTATCTTGCTGGTGCATTAGCCGCAGACCGCAGCAGCACCTTGACCGTCCTCGGTCCCGACAGCAATACGGATGAATTCGTCGACACCGAAACATTCGTCCAACGCCTAATCGGTAATCAGGGCGCGTTCCCCCATCTGTCCGGCTTGTTACGACCATCGGCTCCGGACGGTTTCAGGGTGAAAGTAAGCAATGTCCCTGCTATCGGCTCTCGCAAGTGGTCACGCTACCGAAGTCCAAATGTTCGGTTGATGGCTGTGCCAGTACAGCACAGTAATGTTCCTACCATCGCCTGGCGGGTGGAAATAGGCGGCGAAGTGGCCGTCTTCGCGGGGGACTTCAATAACGACAAAAACATTATCGGCATATTTGCAGCCGACGCAGATGCTCTTGTTGCGAGCCATGCGATCCCAGAAGTCAGTCGCGGCGCCTTGAGAGATGCCTTTGCGCTGCCTTCAGAACTGGGCAAGGTTGCCGCTGCGGCTAATGCTCGCATGCTGATCCTCGCCCATCGCACCAATCGCACACGCGGCCGCGAGAGCCTAACCCGTGCAGCAATCGAAGACTCCTACCGGGGCAGCGTGCTGTTCGCTAATGACGGCGAATGCTGGGGACTCTAGGGTGCCCCGGCGTTAAGGTAGTCTATGGCTAATTGAGTCATAGCCTGTACTGCTGGCGCGAACGCAGCTTCATCGACATAGAAAAACGGTGAGTGGTTAGGAATCGCTTGGGCAGCGCTCAGCTCTGGTGGCCGTCCACCAATAAAGAAGAAAAATCCGGGCACTCGCTCTTGATAAAAGGAAAAGTCTTCGGCCCCAGTCACGCGGGGTGATTCAAAAACTGACTGCTCGCCATACACTCGCTCTAGCGTCGGCACCATTTGTCGGGTCAGCAGCGGATCGTTAAACGTAACCGGCACTCCAGGGTCAATCTCAACCGTGGCCACCGCCCCCATACCTGTGGCAGTTTGCTCAGCAATGGCACGAATCTTTGCGTGTATTGAACTACGCACCCCAGCATCGAATGTGCGAATCGTGCCGCTCAGCGTCGCCGTTTCAGGAACAATGTTATTCCGCACACCAGCGGTAAATGAGCCTACCGTAACCACAGCTGGGTGCTGGGTGATATCAATTTGCCGACTGACGATGGTTTGTAAGCCGTTAATGATCTGTGCGCCTACCACAATAGGGTCAACACCAGCCCAAGGTCGAGCGCCATGGGTTTGCTTGCCTTGTATCTGCACATCAAAACGCTGGGCACTGGCCATAAACCCTAGGGATCGATAACTTGCTGTGCCGACTTCGCTGCCTTGGGAGATATGTAAACCCATCACCGCGTCCACATCGGGATTTTTCAACACGCCCTCGGCAATCATAAGTTTCGCACCACCTTCCTCACCCTTGGGAGCACCTTCTTCAGCTGGTTGGAAAATAAATTTCACCGTACCCGGAAGCTGTTTACGCATACCCGCGAGAATTTCCGCAGCGCCCATGAGTATGGCCATGTGGGTGTCATGACCACAGGCATGCATAACGCCCACTTCGCGCCCTTCGTATTCACTGCGCTGAGTTGAGGCATAAGGCAGACCGGTCCTTTCGACCACGGGCAAACCATCCATATCTGCGCGGAGCGCTACTACGGGTCCTGGTAAGCCGCCTTTTAGCAGGCCAACCACACCGGTCTTAGCCACACCCGTTGTCACCTCCATACCTAAATCGCGTAGGTGTTCGGCAATAACCTTGGCCGTGCGAAACTCGCGATTCGACAGTTCAGCATATTCATGGAAATCTCGACGCCAACTGATGACGTCGTCAATCACAGCATCTACTTCGCGCTTAATCTCTGTATTCGCATTAGCGGTTGCGCTTGAGAGTGAAAACCAGGTCGCTATCACAGCAACTACTAAGCCAAGGAATTTCATAGCCGCACTCCGTAAAAGATCTCTGAGCCTCCTGTTCGAAACTGCACGACTCCGCACCTGCTTGATTAGTTAATTTTTGATTAACATATAACGCCGGAGGGATTATGGATTTTTAATCCCAGATAACCCGATCCCTGCAAAGCGTCGGCTTTGCAATCGACGAAAAATCTAAAATATGAAGGTAAATCTAAAAGGTTAGTAGTCGTGAGATGGAGCTTAGCACCAGCGCGGGCGCTTCCCTAGACCAAATTAAATTGTCAACTTTTTGATAACATTAGTAGCCGCGGGCGCTTTGAGTATTTAACTACCGTGGTAGCCCAGCCGTTGCTGCATCTCGGCTTCAAACTCAGGGAAGTAACGCGCTATGTCCGGCAGGTCAAAGGTCTTGAGTATCGCCGTATTCGGCTCGCGCTCTAGGAGAAACTGGAACGCATTTAACAATACCCATTCATGGGTCGTGGTCGCACCACATAGCTTGCGGTAATAGGCTTGAGCCATGTGCACGCGATGTACCGTTTCGTCGGTAATGTTGATCTCACCACGCTGTAACTCACTGCTTACACGCTGCCCGACCACCACTTCATAGACATCTGCCTCAACCATATTCACACTGATCATGGTGTCTAACCTCCCTAATGCTCGCGAGCCAAAACTATGACCGAACTCCAAGAACTTTGCACAGATTTGCAGGCCATCTGGTACCAACAAATTCCACTGTCCAAAGCCATGGACATGCGCATTGTGGACTTTGCCGATAATACGCTGACTTGCTCCGCCAGTTTGGCACCTAACGTCAATGTACATGGCACAGCTTTCGCCGGCAGTCTATACGCCGTCCAGGCTCTAACCGGCTGGGGCATGATGCATTTGCAGCTACGGTTGCACGAGCTTGATGCATCCATTGTCATTGCCAACGGCCAGATTGATTACGCTAAACCCGTGGCCGAGGAGATTATGGTGAGTTGTTCTTTTGGCGGCCAAGAGGCAGCAATGGATACTCTGCAAAAGTCGGGCAAGGGGCGCTTTCAACTCACCAGCGAAGTGCAACTCAGTGACGGCTCGCACGCTGGAAGTTTCTCCGGCCTTTATGCGGTGCGCCTTAACCGATGACGCATTGCAGCCACCGCTCTGAGCATGAACGCCAGCACCCCTGCCACCGTCAAAGCAACGTAGATTGGATCGCCAGCGGTTAGGGCAATGCCGACAAAAGCTTGCATGAAGACCAACCACAGATAGTGCATGCCGAATCGATGCAGTCGCGACCACCAGCGCCCTAGACGTTGCTGCGCAGCTCGATTACTACTCAAGGCCATGACCCAAATACACAGGTAGTGCAAATAACGCGACGATGTAAGCAAAGTGCACTGTGTGTACTAGTGCGGCTGCGAGGCCGAAGTAACGCCGGTATAAAATCAACCATCGCCCTCTACCGGTGAGCTTGTGCCATGGGCGTGCTACATACGCCAGTAGAAAAGCGATAAACGCAAGTCGCGCACTGACACGTAGGGCATTCATCAGCTAGGCTTCCATCCGGACCCAGCCACAACAGGACCATCATCAGCATCCCGCTGGTCAGGACAATCCACCAACCATCGAATGAGGCTAGATTACCTGTCTGTGTTGCTTGCGCTCGTCTCAGCAGCATCTTGCTCGTCCGCTGATAATTTAAAGGTCAACGTGCTGACTTGCCTATCGGCTGGAACGGGCGTGCCGTTAAGCTGCATGGGCGAAAATTGCCAATCGCGCACAGCCGCTATAGCCGCATTATCAAATACACCCACCGGTTCGGAATTGATCACACGCACGTTGACCACATTACCGCTAACCGTAACGTCGTAAGCGAGGGTGACGAAACCATCAAGCTGCTGAACCCGCGCTAATTCGGGGTAAACGGGCCCTTCGGCAACAAGCAGCATGGGCGGGCGGTTAGGTGTTGCACAGCCACATAGACCGAACCACAAGAGGACGAGCCCTAAAGTCTTATGCACCTAGGTCACCAAAAATTGCCGCCGTGGATCATTTGCCGGTTGCGCCGCACCACCGCGTGGATGAATCATCGCGCCATCCGGCGCATATTGCAGAATGTAGGTCTTGCGAATGCCTTGGGTTAGATTCGGGCCTGTACGATGCGGTGTCAGGCTTGAAAAAACCGCCACTGAACCGGCTTTCACCTCCAGCGGCAAGGCGTCCTTGGGATGCTCGGCCAAACACTGAAAACCAATCGAGGTCCAGTCGTGATGCAGTGTGCCGTTGACATGCTGACCCGGTGCGATCCATGGGCAGCCGTTACCTATCGTTGCGTCGGTAAGCGCGATCCAACAAGTCAAATACTGTTGCGGCCGCACATAGTTGTAGCCATTATCTTGGTGCCACGGAAAATCTTCTCGGGTGCCTGGCCGCTTGTATACCAACTGATCCCAGTACAAGCGCACCTCCGGGCCAATAAGATCTTGCACCAAATCGCGCATAACAGGATGCTGCGCAAAGCGACGTGCTTGCTCTGAAACCATTACCGCGTGTTCCCGAAAGACTATTGCATCGGGTCGAGCAATGGTCGGCTGACTCGGATCTATGTCCTGTAAGTCGGCATTGCGCTGCGCCTCCAGCGGGTCTAGCTCTGCCAACAAATCAGCAACCTCGGTGGGCGAGAATACATCTGGCAGCACAAAGCCACCTATTTCCGCGTAGGCGTCCGCCTGCTCTTGGGTTAAATAACGCAGCGGTCCAGGCGCTCTCTGCCAAGAAAATTCTTGGTTTAATGGATGCAACTTCATGTTTTAAGCATGACACTAGGACGGCATATAATCCAACTCAGCATTGGCGATCCTTGAGTGTAAAATCATGACCAAATCTGACCAATCCTCTAGTCAGGAAACTGAGCAGGAAATCGAAGAGTTGCCGCCATTAACTTTTTTCGAAATGCTCGGCAGCACTTTTTCTGCGGCATTCGGCGTGCAATCCCAGCGCAACCGCGAGCGCGACTTCAGCCGCGGCAAACCCGGGCACTTTATCCTGATGGGTATCGGTTTTACCGCCGCCTTCGTGGTTACGATAGTACTGGTCGTGAAGCTGCTTTTATCTCAGCTGACCTGAATTAACATGCTTGGATAAATGCGCCAGCGCGCATTCATGCAGCTGCACCCGCAGCCCATTAAATTGCTGCAGCAGGGTAAATTGCTCAGCCGCACGGCGCAGATTGTCGCCCCGCTGGGAAACTCGAAAATACTCATCACCACGCAGGTGGTCGATTATGAACCGCACCCCTAGAGTGAACGCGATATACGCAGGTGCGATGCTCATTTGTTGGGCCGTTATTTGAGGCGATTGCGCAAACGTTCCACGACCAAAACTGAAACCCTTTACACAGGCTTGGAACAACCCTAGGTCCACGCTGCCATGACTAAACGCCACTGAGCGTACTAGGTCGCCAAAGTCCCAAGCCCAATGCCCGGGACCCACGGTATCTAAATCTATCACCGCCAGCGCCTGGTCTTTATCATCTCTAAAGAGCACATTATTAATTTTACAGTCGCCATGAATGAAACTACGGCCCGGACCGAGCGCGGCGACCAAATCCAGATTCGACTCAATAACTGCAGTTAGATCGGCAGGTACTGCGTCGGTTGGGTTTGCTTGCACGCACCGCCGATAACTTTCTATATAGCCGGACAATTCCAAAAAGCCGGGAATAGGCGGCCGCCAAGAGCGCGGCTGAAAGCCCGCCAAACTACGCTGAAACGAACCAAAGGCATGGGCTGCAGACTCCACTTGCTGCATATTTGTAAACGGATCTACTACACGGCTACGCTCTACGTATCGCCAAGCGCGCCAAGTTTCGCCACCGACCGAATGCACGATATTCCCAAGCCGGGTGGGCAGCGCATCGGCCACAACAAAGGCGTTTGCGTATTCACGATCCGCAGCAAGATGCTGAAGCAGCACGGGCATTTGCTGAGCCATCTGCTGCACATCTGCAAATACTGTTTGATTAACCGATTGCAATACGCAACGTTCGTCGGTTTTTGCTACATGGACTAAAAAGGTCTGATGTATGTGGCCATCACCCAGGGGGCTGATCTCCGTCTCACCCCACCAGGCCGAAGCTGCTTGAACTGCCAGTTTTGTCCGGGCCTTTAAACTCACCCTGCTTCCGTCAACCAGTCGATCAAATGCGGAATCAGCGCGGGTAGGTATTCACCGTAGGGCTGATAACGCTCTTCAAGCACCGATAACACTTGGTCTTTGGCTCGCCGCCCTGCGCTCGCATCCTGAGTTAATTGCAATGCGTCGCGGGTCGCCGTTAACGCAGTTACTACCTCTCCATCAACGCCCGACCACAACTGAGCGAGAGCACGGTCACATTTTTCCGTTAGCTCTTGCAGGTTCTCCTCACGCACTAAGTTTCTGACACTTAAGCTTTCTGGCGCCAAAAAATCTACTACTCGATTAAGCGGCGTATGCACTTGATAAGGCCTAGCCTGGGGCATTTCACTTCCTTGTAACCGGGCTTGCATGGCTTGCGCTCCCAACAACCGGCTGTACCACTTGGTCGGCTCGAGCCAACGCACAACTTCAATTTGAATAGCGCTTAAACCTAAGTCCTGCAGACACTGATTTTGATGCGCGTCCCACGACAATTCTGGAAATTCCAGCAGCGTCAGCAACCTGCGATAAAAATCCTCCGAGTCGTGGCAATCTGCTGACGACCACAACCTCTCGGCTATGGCAGGAAGGCGACTCCACAATCGCATGGGCAACGTCGGACCATCCACGAGTTCGGCCCACAAACACGCCTCACCCCCAAGCACATTGGCCACTGGTTCGTGCTCAAGCTCAATCGCTCCGGCGCGCCATTGATGGGTCCAGCTGAGCGCTGGGGCAATATGCCGAAGACGCCGATCCTCAGCCAACGCATTCTCCATGGCCAGCCAGCTTTGCTGAGAGGCTTCCGGATCAAACTGATAATGAATGTCCGCAGGGAAGTGCAGATCTAAGTAATAGGGGGCAGAAACAATACACGATCGTGCTACTGCTAACGCTCGATCGCGGGTCGTAGCACCACGCCAATTCTGTACTACGCACTCAGGCATCTGCTCATGCAACACTTCATCCCAACCGATAATCTGCCTACCCAGAGACGCCAATATTTGCTGCACGCAGTGTAGAAAGTAATTCTGTAACCCGCGCTCGTCTGCTAGACCATGCTCAACAATAAAAGCCTGCACCGCCGCCGAGCGTTGCCACCACTTTGGATTTACCTCGTCACCACCAACATGCACATATTGATCTGGGAATACTTCTGCGATTTCAGCAAACAGACTAGATAGGGCGGCGTATACCTCTTCGCGAGTAGGATCCAAACAACCAGGATGCACGCCAAAACGCTGGCTGGCATATACCTCCTCACTGCCCCATTGCGGATAAGCCAGTAACCAGTGCGTCACATGCCCAGGCACATCGAGCTCTGGAATCAATCGAATACCGCGATCGGCCGCATACGCGACTAACTCAGAAAGCTGCTCCATGGTGTAGTGCTCTTCACTCACCAGCTTCGGCCATATCCGACTGCCAAAACGAAACCCCTGATCGTCAGACAAATGCAGATGTAAGACATTGAGCTTTAACAGCTGCAGACCATCCACTACCTGATACAGCTGAGCCAACGGAATAAAGTGCCTTGTTACATCCAACATGCAGCCGCGCCAGGAAAATCGCGGGCTATCAGTAATGTGTAAACCATCAGACACCCCTCCCGCCGACATCAACTGTCGAAGGGTGGTTATACCGTGCAAGGCACCCCACGTACTATGCGCTTTGAGCAAGATCTGCTCAGCCGTGACGCCCAACTCATAGGCTTCGTCCATATCTTCTTGCGGCGCGCTGACATCATCGATAAGAGCAATCTGAATCACAACTGAGCCACATGGCAACTTGCTTAGTATGCTTACCGCATAGGCCTCAGTACGCGCATCAGCATCGCCAACCCAAATAATCTTAGTCGCGCCTCGGGACTGTGCCGGAGCATCCTGCCCGACCACTCTAAAAGGCTTGGGCAACAGGGTTGCGGCTGTATTTTGGGGGCTAATCATTTTGACACTCGAGCATTTACCGAGTCTTGAAATTTAACGTATCCCGCTCGAGTAAAGTAGCTGCTATGCGCGTCGAGGCGTGTGGCAGCTCTTCCGATTGGGAGTTTCGTGCATCGACGCGGTCACGTAATATGCGCCGCGCGCCTAACTTAAGATCAGGAACCCAAACCTTGGACATCAAACAACGCATGCAAGCAGTGCTAAGCGCTGAAGCAGACGCTATAAGTGCCATCAATGTCAGCAACGATTTTATAACCGCCGTTGAGGTCATGCTCAGCTGTGAAGGCAAAATCCTAACCACCGGTATCGGTAAGGCGGGACACATTGCAAAAAAGTTCGCCGCAACGCTGTGCTCAACCGCAACGCCTGCTGACTTTATTCACCCTGCCGAAGCCGCCCATGGCGACTTGGGCTTGGTAGGCGCCAATGACGTGATGATTGCCTTTTCAACCAGCGGCAAGAGTCGCGAGGTGATTGAGATTCTTGAAATGTCCAGGCATCTGGGTGTCACCACTATTATCGGGGTTACGTCGCACCCAGATTCCGAGTTGCGGGACTACTCAGATCTGGTACTAGACATGGGAATTATTACCGAACCTTGCCCGCTTGGCCTCACGCCAAGCGCGTCCATGGCGGTGATGCTGGCAATCAGTGATGCCATCGCTTTGGCATTGATGGAGCAAAAAGGCGTGACCCGAGAAGACTATGGGCTGCGTCATCACGGCGGCTACTTGGGCAAGGCTGCGAGAAAAAAATAGCCGTCGCGCCATTATTCCGGAAGAAACTCCATCGTAAACCAGTCGGCTGGCGTATGCGCAAATCCGAGCTCTTGGAAAAATTGCTCCGGCTCTCCATGCCTAGTTCTCAATCCACGGCCGCTCTTACTTTCAGCGACCCCCATGGCATGGCCGGCCATCCAGCGCCCAACGCCCTGGCGGCGAAATTCCGGCAGCACGCTAATCCATTTCAGATCAAAGTAGCCTTGCCGCTCAGTTGGGCTCACTAAGGCATAACCAGCTACGATTTGTTCGTTGATTTTAGCGATCCGCAGCAGATCCGGTTGGCCTCCATATTTCTTATGCAGCTCGGCCAAAACTTTGGGTAGGTCAGCCTCATCCGCTCGAAACATTTCTATTTGCCGATGATTTATCGCCATAAGCCCACAACTTTCTTTATCACAGTATCAAACCACGATGTTACCGGCTTTGACGGCTGCCCATATAAGTCACGCACTAGAACATCCGCCATACGTTGATAGTTCTCCCAATCGTCTTTGATCTGCCAGCTGTCTTCGCCAAAGAGTTCACAGTAACAATCAGAGTAAGTGGGCAACACTCGGTGGGCAAAGGCTTGGCCCGCAGGACTCAGATGTCGGTCCTCTAATTCTGCACCAAGAGCAACAAACAGCGCGCTTACTGGCCCTTCCTGAAGCCGACACTGAATTACCGTATCCCTATGCATTTGCTCGACCTCCGGGCTAAGCAGTTGGTGCTGCAAACAAAACGCAGTGAAAAAACCCAAAGGAATACAGGCTTGGCTCAGATCGCCAGCATCAGGGAGATAACTGTCGACGCTGGCAAGACGCATTAGGGTGCAAAACTCGAACGTGCACGAATACCCCACCGCCCCGCGGCATTCGGCTGCAAAATATAAAGTGAATCAAAGCTCGCCTGTGGGTTTTGCTCTGCGTCGTAGCGGGTGAATTGCACAGCTATGTGCACCTTGCTTGGACCCACCTGAATCACCTCGAGACTATCCCAAGCGCTACGCTGCCAATTGTAATTTCGTGCAAATGCTTGGAAATCCATTTGCGCGACAAATTCATCGCGTGACGGATGCACTACGACACCACCACTACTAATGCGCACGTGCGGAAACAATAAGGTTTTAGACCAACCATCAGGATCTTGTGCATTAAAGGTCAACATGAATTCGCGCATTACCCCCGACGCCGCAGCAATTGCACTCCTTTGCCCTGACGTCAGCGCGCCTAGATCAGCGCTGATCCGCATGTCGGGCTGTGCAACTGCACTAGAACACCACACACTAACAAGCATTAACAAACCCGCACTGAGTATTTGCATTACTCTGAACTCCTTGTAATCTTTTGGTTGACGGTTTTCGTGCGCCAGCGCTGCTAGCGCCCTATAACCAACATTATTGGGGGAGATGTATGAACCGGCAACTATTATCGCAGACGGCGGTCGTTTTCTTTGCGCTGACTCTTGGCCATCCACACGGTCTCGCCGCTGGATCCAGTATCGAAGATATGGAACCACCTTTTGGCAGCGGCTATGCCCCAGAACAGGAGTCGCACAAACTTGCGAATAAAGGTTATCGCAGTTACCAACAAGCGCTCTACTACCAGTCTTTGGGCACCCCTAACGACGCAGCCAAATCCAAAACCGCGCTAAAAAAGGCGCACAAGTATTTGCGTCAGGCGGCAAAGAAAGATCAAAAAAACGTTCGCGCCTTCGCGCTATTAGGCGAAGTCTTAGCAATGCAGGGAGAACTGCGCAAAGCCATTGGCGCATTTAACTTCGCACTAAAGCTTAGCCCTAAGTACTTTGATGCTTGGTTGTCACGCGCGAAAGTCTTACTGGATATGGGGCTGGTAAGTGATGTACAAAAATCATATACAGTACTGGCACGCAACGAACCGGACCTTGCAAATGAACTGCTGGCGGCCATCGACATTTGGCTGACTGAACGGGAATTACCGCTAAATGACACCGACGGCGCGTTCATAGAGTGGCGGAACTCGCAAACCTAGCCAAGCAATTGCTATCGAGGTTTATCGCCGCACAGAGTGACTCGATGCATTTTGCGATGCTGGGGGAAAAAGTCGTTTACCGGCTTGTGCTGGGTAGATCGGTTATCCCATATTGCTACCGTCCCAGGCGCCCACGACAGACGCACGGTGTGCTCATCAGTCACCACATGATGATATAGAAACTCAAGCAGATGCTGACTTTCCAGAGCCGACAACTCCTTTATCCGCGTGGTAAACAAACGATTCACATAAATGCTCCGAGCACCGGTTTCCGGATGGGTCCGCACTAACGGGTGTTCGACCGGTGGGTTTGCTGCAATAGCTGGTGCCAAGCGTTCCGCTCCGCCAGGCTCGGCAAGAGACTCAGCAAAGCCGTGAGCGAAATCATGCACCGCAGTGAGAGGTGCTAGCAGTTCTTGTATGTTTTTTGACAAATTCGCAAAAGCAACGGTAGCACTGGCCCAGAGCGTATCGCCGCCAATTGCAGGAATAATCTGGCCCTGCAGCAGCGTATAACTCGGCGGTTGCGCCATAAAGGTCATGTCTGAGTGCCACAACTCGATCTTCGACGGACGTTCCGGCGTACTTTCTAAAATCTGCACCGCAGCGCTTTGCTCAGTCTTGGTGTAGGCCGGGTGATCAAGGATTTCACCAAAACATTTGGCAAACGCAGCAAAAACCTCAGGAGCCGTATTTTGGTCACGAAAAAACAGTACTTCATGCTCATTTAAGGCATCCCGTACCTGTGCATAGACCCGGTCCGACCCAGCAACATCAGCCAACCCAACACCGCTTACAAAGGCGCCCAATGCGCCTGCGGCCCTCTGCAAACCCAGTTCACTCATGCCGCCGCTCCAGTGGATTAAAATCGAATTGTAGCGACCCAGCTGTGTCGAGCAACAAAAACCATTAGTGCGACGGATTTGCCTCAGTAATACGTATAACCTCAATATTAATCTTTACGAGATAACAATGACCAAGCCCATAATTATCGCAATAGTCGTAGCAATCACCGCAATGATAATGAGCAGCGTAAGCGCAGCAGAGGAACGACAAGTTCGATCTCCCATCAGCATTGCCGACGTTGAAGCCCGCACAAACGCCAAGTTTACAGGGGCCGACAGCAATATGGACGGCCTACTATCAAGCGAGGAATTTGCACAATTGAGGCTTGAACGGCCCGGCGCAAAATCCAGAGGTCCGCTGGAAAAACGTAACGGCAAAGCAGGCAAGCGCGGCCCAATAAATCGGCAACGGGCTGCAGAACAGAAACAGATAAGAGCAGCAGCGGCAAAGGAGATGTTTAGATTATTAGACACTAACGCCGACGGAGTTATCGACGCTGACGAGTACACTCGCGCGGATAGCCGGAAACTCAGACATCAAGCGCACAAGCGAGTCGCTTTCGCACAGCTTGATGTTAATAATGACGGCTTTCTGGCGCCGAGCGAAATGCCCAGCCCAGTGCTTCGTCTACAACGGTTGGATACTGATGGGGATGGGCAAGTCAGCAAACGCGAAATGCGTAAAGGCATGCGCGCCCAGCGCAGAGCGGACGATTCTTAAAATAGTTGCACTGAATTGTGGCCGATATCCACGATGACGAGCTAATGAGCGCTGTCCAGCGACAAGATCAAAATGCCTATGCAACACTTATGCGCCGGCACTTAGATCGCCTGTATAGCTACGCTATAGGTTTAACCAGGCATGCGGCCAGCGCCGAAGATCTAGTGCAAGAATCATGGCTCCGGGTATGGTCTAACGCTGGCAGTTATCAGCCAAAAAAAGCCAGCTTCAGCACTTGGCTGCACAGGATTTTATACAACCTGTTTATCGATGAAGTACGCCGCGCTCAACGACCAAGACCGGATCCAATAGACGAATCCGCTAGCGATCAACCATGGCAAGCTCAGTCGGAATCGCAAACAAAAGTCCAGCTAGATCGACTGTTAGCACAATTGCCAGAGAGTCAGCGCGCGGCTCTGTTGTTGTTCCATCAGCAGGGGTTCAGCACGCGCGAGGTGGCACAAATCTTATTTTTGAGCGTACCGGCAACCGAGTCGTTGCTAGCGCGGGCGCGAAAAACGCTGCGCCGTACCCACGGGCCGCTGTACCAAACCGAGGAGTGAACAACGTGGACGTCGAACAGTTTAGATGGTCACTGGACCAATACGGCGCGCAACTCCAAGCCTGGCCGGATCCTGAATCAGCAGAAAAGCTGTTATTAGAGTCTGTTGAAGCTCGAACATTATTGGCAACGGTCGTCGCCATCGAACAGGCACTGCAGGAGGGTTCCCATGTGGCCCCAGAGGCCCTAAAGCAGCGGATCATGGCGCAAATTTCGGAGCCGCGAACCTATATTTGGCAAGAAATCGCCACACTACTGCCATTACAGGGTCGTTGGACTCGGGCAGCTACAGCAGCATTGCCGCTCTTACTGGGATTCGCTTTCGGTTTCACATCCCAAGAGAGCGGATCGGCAACAGACAATGATGTCGATAGCCTTTGGATCGTCGGGGACGGCCTAGAGCAAATCAATATTGAAATTGATAGCAGCGGGACACGCATAGAAGAGGAGTAAAGCCTTGAAAGGGAATAAATTGGTGCTTGGCCTACTGGCCTTATCGCTGGCAATGAATCTTGGTTTTGTCGGATTCGTGATAGGCAAAAACGTTCGCGATCAAGAAAGCTTCGGTCCACCTGTTACGCATAAACTACCACGCTGGACAAACGATTTGTCCGAGCAGAGACGCAGCGCACTGCAACCTATGTTGCGGCAACAGCGCTTAAATGCCCGTGCCCAAACCCGTGAAATTCGCCGCGCCTATGCCGCTGTACACGCTGATATTGGTGCGGAAGAGTTTAGCAAAACAGAACTTATAGATAGCTTGGCACAATTGAGGACTCAGTTGGTTGCGAGTCAAAATGCCAGTCACGAAGATTTAATAAATTTTGTCAGCGCGTTGCGTGCTGGGGAGCGCAAGCTACTGGCGCGCCATCTACAGAAACAAAACACCCGGCGACGATCGCCTCAGGGTTTGCCTGAATTACACGCCCCCAGACACCACGGAGATGGGCCTCCGAGACGACTTAAACAACCCCTTCAAGAGATTTAAGCACTTGCTTATTCGATTCGAAAACTGGGCCGAAGCTGATACCGAGGCTTCGAGCTTAGCATGGCAGCGGGTTCACTTGACGGAACTGTAAGTGAGTATTTACTTACGTCTAAATCCCCCTCCTGGTTGGTGCGACCAAAAGCCAGCCGACACAGTAACAAATATAAAAACTGCCAATCGTGGGCTTGCAGCTCCGAACTAACCACTGGGCCGTCCAAGAATCGACGTAGGATAATCTGGGCCGCCCTTTGCAGCCTTGGCGCAGTTACTGGCGATTCGTTAATAGACTTAGGCGCTGGCGAATTCATCAAGAGTTCTGCACGCAGAAAAGCTTTTGCTGCATCACTCAGTTCAGGCACAGACGCACACAAATCCACAACGGACTGATCTAATACTCTTAACCACAGCCCATTCTTACTGCCGAAGTAGTGGTAGATCATGCGCTTGTTAATTCGTGCCTGCTTGGCAACCTCATCTACGCGCAACCCAGCAACGCCCTGCACTGCAATGATGGCTGCCGCAGTTTCAATAAGACGCTGTTGAGTGTGGTCTGCATTCCGCACAATTGTATTTCAACCAACCAGTAGTAACTGTATAGTTACTTTATAGCATACCAACAACAGCAAAGGGCCGCCAACCTACACTAATGTAACTATTTAGTTACTTAAGCGTAACCCTAGGTTGCGGGATTCTAAATCCAACAGGAAACGCTTAGCGGCCAGCCCACCACCAAACCCCGTTAAGGTGCCATTGCTGCCCACCACACGATGACACGGAATAACAATTGCAATGGGGTTATTACCATTGGCGGTGCCCACCGCGCGGACCGCCTTGGGCTGACCTATCTCCTCGGCAATATCCTTGTAACTGCGCAACGCGCCGTAGGGGATTTCGCCCAAGGCCCTTAACACCCGACTTTGGAAGGGCGTTGCGCGCGGCCGCAAAGGCAAGTCGAACATACGTAATTCCCCCGCAAAATAGGCGTGCAATTGCGTTACCGCCCCAGCTAACGTGCCCTTATCAGGCAGCCATACTGGATCAGCTGTCCGAGCTTTAGGACCCGTAGAAAAATACAGGCCTGTCAGCGCCTCACCGTCGCCGGTCAAAGTAAGATCACCAATTGGGCTTGGTACGGTAATGAAGTAGGTCATAGCTAATCTTGCCTCGAGCGTCTTTGAGCGGCAGCGAACCATAAATACATCAGCGCATAACTGCGCCAAGGTTGCCATGCATCAGCCCGTGCCAACGCTTGGGCTGGCGTCGTGGCCAGTTGCTTCAATACCACCCAATCGTTGTGCACAAATGCGTTTGGATTCTTACAAACACGCAGCTTGATGTAGTTAACGGTCCAAGGACCAATGCCCGGAATAGCCATCAATGCCGCGGTGAGCTGATCTTGGTCACAGGCATCAGAGAAATCTATCTCGCGATCAACCACCGCCTGGGCCAACCTACTGATCGCCCGGCCGCGACGACCTGGCATACCGATCTCAGCTATTTCTTTACCACACAACTGCGCAGGGGTAGGGAAGCTACCTTGGCCATAGCGCTGGATCAAAGCGTTCGCCAATTCCGTGGCTCGCACAACGCTCACCTGCTGACCCAGAATCGCCCTTACCGCGGTTTCAAAACCATCCCACGCCCCTGGCACACGCAAACCACCAGCCTTCTTGACCCAGGGCGCCAGCTGCCCATCCCGCCGCAAATGCGCATCAATGGTTGCGCTGTCCGCATTCAGGTCAAACATACGCACTACCCGGCGCAATAGCGTGTAGATCGATTTCACGCCCGATGGCAATTGCACCCGCAGCTGCTGACCCTCCCGCGCCACCACCACAGAGCCCTGCTGATCAGGCAGCTGTCGCACATAACGATGCCCTTGTACGGCTTCAATTCCTTCCATAGCGCGTGTGCTTAGGTAATCGAAGACCCAATCAAAGTTGTAGGGTTGGCGCACCGGTAAGGTCAGGGTCATAACCTGCGAAGCTCGAGAAGATCCCCGGCCTCGACGCAATGCACTGGGCGTACATTGATAAAACTTGCGTATTTCACGATTGAATTGGCTAACGCTACCGTAACCGGCATGGGCGGCAACCTGAACTAATGGCAGTTCTGTCGTCAGCAACTGGCGCGCCATCTGCAGGCGTTTAAATCGCGCTATCGCTAGCGGCGACACCCCTAGGCGTTGTTCAAACATCCGGCCCAAATGCCGCTCACTTAGGCCTAGGCGACTTGCGAGCGCCGCTACCGACTGATCATTAAGAAAACCCTCTTCGATAAGCCTTAATCCCCGAGCCACATGAAGACTGCCTAACACCCATTCCGGCATCGACACAGTGAGCTCCGGACGGCAGCGCTTGCAGGGCCGATAGCCCCCCTCTGCCGCCGCCGCTGCAGTAACAAAATAGCGGACATTGTGCTCTGCAGGTATACGCGCAGGGCAGGTCGGGCGACAGAAGATACCGGTACTCAATACCGCCACAACAAAACGTCCGTCGAATCGGGGATCGCGGCTGAGCCGGGCATTTTTGCATACAGCCACCGACGGCAGCGCCGCATAGCCATCGACCTGCTCGGCATTCGCTTCTGCGTCAATGCAAGCTTTGCTGTTTTTCATA
Organism: Gammaproteobacteria bacterium; assembly: GCA_002684495.1. Classification (GTDB taxonomy): domain Bacteria; phylum Pseudomonadota; class Gammaproteobacteria; order Pseudomonadales; family Azotimanducaceae; genus UBA4421. The sequence continues at coordinate 30,976 of NYVG01000017.1, forward strand.
GCTTCACTATAGCCAAAAGCTGCAAAAAAACTGCGCGAAACCAGACATTGATCAAAATCCCACCTTGCCCACGCAATGGTGGGATTTTCTCACCTCATGTACCCTAATCAGGAATTAAGGAGGGCTTATGACCGAAGATAAGTGGACTGAACCAAGCAATCTCATTGTTGAACAAATAGAGATTGGTCCGATGCAAAATTTTACCTATGTCATAGGTTGCCGTCGCACTCATGAGGTGGTCATCGTCGATCCAGCCTGGGACGTCACTAACCTAGTAGAGCACATCAATAACAAGGGCTATAACTTAACCGCCGCGCTGGCTACCCATTATCACCCAGATCACGTCGGTGGCTCTTTCGGCAACAACGAGGTGGAGGGTGTGGCGAAACTTATGGAGATCAATCCTGTAAAAGTGCACGCCCACAAGCTCGAAGTACCAGGATTGAAAAAGGTCACTGAATTATCGGACTCGGACATCGTCAGCGTCGAATCCGGCGATACCCTCAAGGTCGGCGACATTGAAATAGAGTTCCTACACACGCCCGGACACACCCCGGGCAGCCAGTGTTTTCGCGTGAAAAACACCCTTATTAGCGGCGATACCCTGTTTATCAATGGCTGCGGTCGGGTAGATCTTCCCGGCTCAAACTCCGAGGACATGTATCACAGCATGTGCAAGCTGTGCGGCCTGCCCGACGACACACTGTTGCTACCCGGCCACAATTATGCGCACGTGCCCAACGCCACCATGGGTGAAACCAAGCAGATGAATACCTATCTGCGTATCGACGACATAGATACGTGGAAAACCATCATGGGCGGTTAGCGCTTTTACAACTTCACGAGGAGAAATTACCCAAATGGACGTTGAAATAAATGATCTAGTGACTTACGAATCCGTCGACCACATCGCCACAATTACGATCAACCGCGCTGATCGACTGAACGCCCTAAACGAGGACGTGATTCTTGGCCTTCAGCAAGCTTGGCAACATCTGGAACAAAGCGATGACCGCGTAGCGGTTCTGCATGCTGCCGGCGACAGAGCCTTTTCCGTGGGCGCAGACGTCAAAGATCCGCCGAAAGAGATGTGGCAGGGGGTGCCCAGCATCGGCGCAACCACCAGCAAACCCGTCGTCGCCGCTGTCCATGGCTGGTGTATAGGCGGTGCCTACGTGATCGTACAAATGTGCGATATGGTGATCGCTGCCGATAACACGAAATTCAAATACCCAGAGGCCCAACTTGGATTTACTGGCGGCTTAATCAGCAGTGCTGTCGCCCGCATCCCGCATAAAATTGCAATGGAATTTATGCTCCTTGGTGAGGACTTCGATGTTAAGCGGGCGCTGGATGCAGGGATGGTGAACAAAATCGTTGCCGCTGGGGAAGAACTCGCTGCCGCCACCGAGTGGGCTAAGATTCTTGCGAATTCTGCGCCATTAGTAGTGGATACCATTAAACGTTTTGCACTGGAAACGCTGAACAAAAGCCCAGCCGAAGCTGGCGCCATTGCGCGGGATCAATTGTTGGCCGTGCGCAACAGCGAAGACGGCGCCGAAGGTCGGCGCGCCTTCGCTGAAAAGCGTACCCCTGAATTTAAGGGTCGCTAATCCACGCTTAGGACAGCGCAGCTTTTACGGCGTCTGCAGTAATGGGCAGATGTCGTACCCGCGCTCCCACCGCATGAAAAACCGCATTGCCAATCGCCGGTCCTACCGCAGTCGTTGCCGGCTCGCCTAACCCGACGGCCTGATGACCATTGTCCAAAAACTCAATGTCCATCTCCGGCACATCGGCCATCCGCATAGGGGTGTAACTGTTCAGGTTCACATCCTTGACCTGACCATTCACAAACTCGGTGCCCTCATGCAGCGCCATGCTAGCGCCCCATAATGCCGCTCCCTCAGTCTGCGCCAGCGCGCCGTCCGGATGCACGATGGTACCGGCATCAATAACCACATTGAGTTTCTTCAAGGTGACTTTGCCGCTGTCGCGATCCACATGCACATGCGCAATCACGCCGGTCCAAGTAGGCATGTCACGCTCCTGACCGAAGGTCACCGCAACACCTAAGCCCTCGTCCTTGGGCATATCAGTTCCCCAACCCGCCTTCTCCGCAACCCGCTTTAACACCGCTGCCATGCGCTTCGCGCCGCCAACCGAATTCGGTGCGCTGCCGGCATTAGCGCCTTCAGCCGTAAGGTGCCGCATGCGGAATTCAACTGGATCTACACCTACTTTATCAGCTGCTTCATCCATGAAGCTTTCCAGCGCCCAATTAGTCCAGCCTGGGCCGACAGAGCGCAACCAGCCGGGTCTAAAGGTTTCATTTGCTAGGTCATTCATGACCGCGCGTACACGGTGAGCACCGACGTCATACCAATGGTTTGCACCGTTAATAGAGAACGGATCAAACTTTTCGCCGTTGGCTCCTGGTCCCAAAAAGAACGGTGCCATAGCCGCTGTAGGCCAACCCGCCGCTGCGGCATGCTGCATACCCGTAACGTTATCGTTGGCGTCAAATGCCATACTTATATTTTGCACCGAAGCTGAACGTGGGGAGTCAAAGCGCGAGTCGTCTTCGCGACTAAAGACCACTTTCACAGGCTTACCAAGCGCTTTTGCTGCGAGCAACGCAGGCACACCATAGTCGCCATTAAGTCGTCGGCCAAAGCCACCACCCAGCATATATGTGCGCATTACCACCTTCTCTGGCGCCACACCAAGAGCCTGACCCAACGTCGGCAAAATTAACGACTGCCATTGGTTACCCGTATGCAATTCCCAGCGCCCGTTTTTCTGTAGACCAATTGCATTCACTGGCTCTAACTGAAAATGCAGAACCGTGTTGGTGGTATAGCTGGCCTGCAAAACCGATTCGGCGGCCTGAAACATATGATCTACGTGCTCATTATCGATCACCAACGAGCCGCCGGTGCCCTCCAACAACTCAGCACCGCGTTTTAATAAATCGGCTTCTGATACTTGGGCACCGGGACCGGCTTGCCAGTCGATCTTAACCACTCGCGCCGCGCGCTGGGCGGCGTGATAAGAATCCGCAATAACCAGCGCCCAACCAGGGACCGTATTAGACGGATCGTCGAGCACCAAGGTTTGCTGATATCCCGCTATGGATTTCGCGGTACTGTCATCAACGCTCTTGACCACAGAACCGTGACGCGTGGGCGGCATCATTGGTTTGGCGTAAACCATCCCAGGATAGGTCGCATCGATACCGTAAACAGCAGTGCCATCGGTCTTAGCCGGTATATCGTTGGCTACGGTCTGCATACCCACAAGCTTGCGCTCTTTAGGCGCCTTGATTGGTAAGGCCGCTAGTTGCTCATCGGAAAAAGTACGGGTGAGGTCACCTTTGGCAACAATATCGCCATAGCTTATGCGTTTGCCCTTGCACACCACATAACTGTTCTCAGCCACACAGGCGCTAGGCTTTTCGCCTAACAACTTTGCCCCCTCCGCAATCAGCGAGGCACGACCCGCTGCACCCGCACGGCTTAACAGGTCGAAATTTTGCCATACCGACCAACTGCCGCCGGTAACAAAGAGACCGTATTTGGCTTCTGTATCCACATGATTAATGCGCACATCAGCCCAATTAGCCTCCAGCTCTTCAGCAACAATTCGTGCCAGAGCCGTGCCCACATGCTGGCCCATTTCAGCCTTTGTGATATTTACCGAAATCTCACCGTTAGGTGCAATGGCGTACCAAATGGTCGGCTCGAAAAGTTTTTGCGCTATTGCTTGAGCTGGCGCAGCAGTCAGCAGTGCTGAGGGCACAAAGGCCAGGGTAAAACCCGCACTGGTAGCGCCGATCATAAAGCCGCGACGCGAGACGCCCTTGGCGTTTTCGGGTCGGCTAGTCATTTCTTGCTGTGATGTTTTAAACATTAGCTTCAACCTCCCCAGCTGCTGCGAGTTTGATCGCTTTTTTGATTCGCGCATATGCCATGCACCGGCATAAATTACCGTTCATAGCCTCATCAATGTCCGCATCCGTTGGCGCAGCGTTGGTCGCAAGCAAACTGGCCGCCTGCATAATTTGACCAGACTGACAGTAACCGCATTGCGGTGTTTGTACAGCGACCCAGGCTTGTTGCAGCGGATGCTCGCCGGTTTCGCTTAGTCCCTCGATGGTTGTAATCTCTTTACCGCTTACCGCAGCCACCGTGGTTATACATGAGCGTTGCGCAACCCCGTCGATATGGACCGTACAAGCGCCACACAATCCAATGCCGCATCCAAACTTAGTGCCTTTTAAATCGAGTTCGTCGCGCACCGCCCACAATAGTGGCGTATCACCGGGCACATCTAATGCCACAGCTTTACCATTAATCGTCAGTTCAATCGCCATTAAATCGCTCCCCAAAAATGTATCCAAACCATAGCTAAAGGATAGGGCTGCGGGCAAGAGTTAACTGAATAGTTGTAAAGACGGGAGTGAGGTACGGAATTCCGGATTTGCGCGCCAAGAATGCAGGATATCGGCGCTTGTTGCGCCGATTGAAGGTCAGCGAGGTGTTCGCGTGATCAGCCAAACACCCCGCCATTCGGTCGTTACGGCAGTAAGTGTGCGACCGCGTCGCGTTCCTCTGCCAGTTCGGTTTCGGTTGCCGTCATTTTCTCTTGGCTAAAATCGCCAACCTCAATACCCTGAACAATTTCCCAATCGCCGCCAGAACAGCGCACTGGGAAGGAATAGATCAGCCCTGCCGCGATGCCATAGCTGCCATCCGAATAAACACCCATGCTGACAATGCTATCGCTGCCTAACGCCCAATCATGCATATGATCAATTGCAGCATTGGCCGCTGACGCCGCACTGGAAGCCCCACGAGCTTCGATAATGGCGGCCCCACGCTGTTGCACGGTTGGGATGAAGTCACCGGTATACCAATCCATGTCAACCAACGACATAGCATCAGCGCCGCCGACGGTTGCTCGATGAATGTCCGGATATTGAGTGGCTGAGTGGTTACCCCAAATGCACAAACCATCCACATCGCTAACGTGCTTGCCGGTCTTTTGCGCCAGCTGCGCCATTGCACGATTGTGGTCAAGCCGAGTCATGGCAGTAAAGTTACGCGGATCTAAGTCCGGTGCATTACGCTGGGCGATCAAGCTGTTGGTGTTTGCAGGGTTACCAACTACCAGTACTTTTACGCCACGCGACGCATTGTCGTTAAGCGCCTTACCTTGGACAGAAAAGATCGCTGCGTTCGCTTCAAGCAAATCTTTGCGTTCCATACCCGGGCCTCGAGGCCGAGAACCAACGAGTAACGCATAGTCTGTGTCCTTGAACGCGACATTTGGGTCATCTGTATAGATGATCTCCTGCAACAACGGAAACGCGCAATCGTCGAGTTCCATCACGACCCCGGCCACAGCACCAAGCGCAGGAGTAATTTCCAACAGTTGCAGAATCACAGGCTGGTCTTTTCCTAACATGGCTCCTGAGGCGACTCGGAACAATAGCGCGTAGCCAATTTGGCCTGCAGCACCGGTGATAGTTACGCGAACGGGATCTTTCATTTTCTCTCTCTTGATTTCAGTTAAGGCAAAAAGCAGCGGCGCATTCTAGTTCGATTTAACAATAAATTCTGCATTCCAGCGCATTCAATCGATTAAGACTGCGAAAATCTAATGCTCGCCAGTGGAGCTAAACGGCGGCGACTAGTGGTATCCCCTTTGTGCTTTATTTTCGATCAAAAACAGGCCAAGAACTCAGGCGCATTAACTAAGTGACTTGTACAGGACTTGAAAACCACAATTTTCCGCCAATTCAACCCCGTTTTGCACCACAATGGTGCAAAAGCCGCTAAGCCCAACTTGAAAAAAAAGGCGATTTTTGAGATCTTTTCCGGCCGGTTTGGCAGGGCTAAATGGCAAGCAGCGAAGACTGCGACCTTAACGAGCCATACATCACCGAGCCGGCGTTGATTGAACAGTCTCTTGCCTCCTTTTGAGCAAGCCAATTTACCAAATTGCGAAGTCCGCTTACCCGTTAAGCAGACGGGATTCCGCGCCCTCGAACTGGCGTTTTTACCGGTGCGGAATCGCTAGAAAATATGAATTAGAGCTTACATATGACCTTAATCTACCAAGGTAACTTGCCCGCCAAACACGGCTTATACGACCCGGCTAACGAAAAGGACGGCTGTGGCGTTGGTTTTATTTGCGACATAAAAGGCAGACCCAGTCACCAGATCGTGGCAGATGCAGCGGCAATGAATTGCTGCATGGAGCACCGTGGCGGTGTCGGCTATGAGAAAAACAGTGGCGACGGCGCAGGCATCCTTACCGGGCTACCTCACGCGCTGTTGCAAAACCTCGCGCAAGAAACCTTCGGGCAACAACTCCCAGAGATTGGTGGTTACGGTGTAGGCAATATTTTCCTGCCTACCGATCCAGCAGAACGCGATCACTGCAAACAAGTTATTGCCGATGAAATCGCAGCGGCCGGACAAACCCTAATTGGCTGGCGTACCCTGCCAACCAATGCTGATGGTGCGGACGTCGGCAAGGCTGCACGCGCCAAAATGCCCCATTTCGAGCAGCTATTTATCGCCCGCGGTGACGATCGCGACGCCCAAGCTTTCGAGCGCACTCTTTACCTAATTCGTAAACTCTCAACTCACCGTTTACGCGGTGACGAAAAACTGAGCCAGCGCCATCTCTTCTACGTTTGCTCGTTGTCTGCAAACGTTATTATTTACAAAGGCATGCTGACGCCGGACCAGTTGTTCCCTTTTTATAGCGATCTGCAGAACCCGCTCTACGAAAGCCACCTGGCGATGGTGCATTCTCGTTTCAGCACCAATACCTTCCCGTCTTGGGATCGCGCTCAGCCCAATCGATTTATGAGCCACAATGGCGAAATTAATACCTTGCTGGGCAACCAAAATGCTATGAACGCCAGAGAAGGTATTGCGGCAAGCCCGTACTTTGGCGAAGACATCAAAAAACTCTTCCCAGTTGTCGAGCCCGACTGTTCAGACTCCGGCAGCTTCGACAATGTACTGGAATTTCTGTTGATGTCTGGCCGCAGCTTACCCGAAGCATTACTGATGATGATTCCAGAAGCGTGGCAGCAGCACCGCGATATGAGTGACGCTAAACGCGCATTTTACGAATACCATTCATGCTTGATCGAACCTTGGGACGGCCCTGCATCAATCGCATTCAGCGACGGCACCTGCATTGGCGCTGTCCTCGACCGCAATGGCCTACGACCATCGCGTTATTACATCACCGACGATGACAAATGCATCATGGCCTCGGAAGTCGGCGTAGTGGAAGTAGACCCAGCACGAGTTGTCAAAAAAGGCCGATTGCAGCCTGGGCGTATCTTCTTGATCGATTTCAACGAAGGCAGGATGATTCCGGACGACGAACTCAAAAATGGTCTTGCCGCCGCCCACCCCTATCAAGAATGGGTGGCACAAAACCGCATTGAACTCGATGAGATCCCCAAGCAAGCCGGCTTGGGTGTTGATTCAGCCACGCTCACTCAGCGTATGCAGGCCTTTGGCTACACCCAAGAAACCATGCAGTTCATGCTCGAGCCGATGTTGCGCGAGTTACGCGATCCACTGGGATCAATGGGCAACGACGCGGCGCTGGCGGTGATGTCAGAAAAACCGCGCATGCTCTATGACTACTTCAAGCAGCGGTTCGCTCAGGTTACTAATCCGCCCATCGATTCGATTCGCGAAGAAGTCATTATGGCGCTCGAGTGCTATATCGGTCCCGAGCGCAACTTGTTGGAGTCGACACCACAGCACGCACAACGCTTACGTCTCCCTCATCCGATCATAAGTAACGACGAGTTAGCGGCGCTGTCTGACATGGACTACCGCGGCTGGCGCAGCAAAACGATCGATATTACCTACCCGCTAACGGCTGATGACAGCCTAGTGTCACTGCAGGACGCGTTGCAACGCATTGGCGATGAAGCAAAACAAGCCATCGCAGACGGCTACAGCTTAGTAATCCTATCGGATCGAGCCATTGCCGCGGATCGTGGCGCGATGAGCGCGCTACTTGCCGTTGGCACCGTGCATCACGCCCTTGTTGCGGCCCATATGCGCAGTCAAATCGGTCTAGTGATCGAGACAGGCGAAGCCCGGGAAGTTCACCACCACTGCTTGCTTGTCGGCTATGGCGCCGACGCGATCAATCCCTACCTCGCTTTTGAAGCGTTATGGGACAGTCTGGATAGGGGTAAATTCAACGACGTTACTGACATCCGAAACACTAGTGATGTCGTTACCAGATACCGTAAGGCCGTCGCCAAGGGCATGCTTAAAGTCATGGCGAAAATGGGTATTTCTACCCTGCACTCCTATAAAGGCGCACAAATCTTTGAAGCCGTAGGCTTGGCTGAGGACGTGGTCGAACTGGCGTTCAAAGGCACCGCCAGCCGAGTGTCGGGTATCGACTTAGCGGCACTCGCCGACGAAATGGTTCGCCGGCACCAGCTTGGCTTTCCAAACCGAGCGGCGAGTGCGGTTGCAGTGCTGCCTAATCCCGGTGATTTCCATTGGCGACGCACCGGCGATATCCATCTATGGGATCCACAATCCATCGCCAACCTGCAATCTGCCGCACGCGCTAATAGCGAGGACGCGTACTGGGCCTTCGCCAAACAGGTCAATGAAGAGAATACCCGCAAAGCAACATTGCGCGGACTGCTGGAATTTGCGCCTAAGGACTCCGGCATCGACTTAAGTGAGGTCGAGGCCGCTGCAGAAATTGTTAAACGCTTTGCCACCGGGGCCATGAGCTTTGGCTCAATCAGTGCGGAAGCACACGAGTCATTAGCCGTTGCAATGAATCGGTTAGGCGGCAAGTCCAATACCGGTGAGGGGGGTGAGGACGCCAAACGTTTTATTCCTCTTGCCAACGGCGATTCTAAGCGCTCGGCCATTAAACAGGTTGCCAGCGGTCGCTTTGGTGTAACCATCAACTATCTAACCAACGCCGACGAACTGCAGATCAAAATCATTCAGGGCGCCAAGCCCGGCGAGGGCGGTGAGCTGCCCGGCGGCAAAGTTGATGACTATATTGCCAGTCTGCGCCACTCAACCCCCGGTGTTGGGCTTATTAGCCCACCCCCGCACCATGACATTTATTCCATCGAAGACATGGCGCAATTAATCCACGACCTGAAGAACGCCAATCCAAAAGCGCGTATTAGCGTAAAACTGGGTGCCGAAATTGGCGTAGGCACCGTTGCCGCGGGTGTTGTAAAAGCCCGCGCCGACCACCTAGTCATCGCCGGCGATTCGGGCGGCACCGGCGCATCGCCGCTGACCTCAATAAAGCATGCTGGGGTACCCTGGGAATTAGGCATTGCCGAAACTCATCAAACCCTGATTATGAATAATCTGCGCTCGCGCGTAGTGCTACAGACCGACGGCCAGATAAAGACCGGCCGCGATGTCGCCATTGCCGCATTATTAGGGGCAGAAGAGTTCGGCTTTGCTACTGCGCCCCTTATCGCACTGGGCTGCATTATGATGCGCAAATGTCATCTTAATACCTGCCCGGTAGGTATCGCGACCCAGGATCCAGAGCTGCGTAAAAAATTCACCGGTTCGCCGGAACATGTCGTTAACTATCTGTTTATGGTGGCAGAGGAATTGCGCCAGATCATGGCGACGCTGGGTCTAAGAAGCATCGATGAAATGATCGGCCGGGTAGATCTGTTGCAAACTGATAAAGCGCTCGCACACTGGAAAGCCAAGGGATTAGACCTCAGCGCCATTATTACCAAGGCGCAAGAACCCGAGGAATTTCTCGGCAGCTATGCAATTCATGAGCAAGATCATGAACTCGACAAGGCTTTGGATAACCAGCTGATTGCATTAGCAGAGCCGGCCCTCACCCGTGGCGAAGCCGTGCGCGCGCAGTTGCCGATTGTTAATACCAATCGAGTTGTCGGCGCCATGCTCTCCAATAAGGTGATAACCGACGTCGGGCCACAGATGCTTGCTGATGACACCATCCACTTCAAGTTCGACGGCAGCGCCGGTCAGAGTTTTGGATGCTGGCTGGCCAAGGGCATTACCTTGGAAGTTGAGGGCGACGCCAATGACTTTATCGGTAAGGGTTTGTCTGGCGGCCGGGTCATCGTTTATCCGCCGAAAAACAGTTCCTTCGCCCCAGAAGACAACATCGTGGTCGGCAACGTAGCACTCTACGGTGCCACCTCCGGCGAGGCTTACTTTCGAGGGATAGCTGCTGAGCGCTTTTGCGTGCGCAATAGCGGTGCCAGCGCGGTCGTTGAGGGGGTTGGCGACCATGGTTGTGAGTACATGACCGGCGGCCGCGTTGTGGTATTAGGCAATACAGGCCGTAACTTTGCCGCGGGCATGAGCGGCGGTATCGCCTACATCTGGGATCCTGCAGGTGCATTTGCAGACAATTGCAACGCCGAAATGGTCGACCTCGACCCCTTGGTGGCCGACGAGGATATTGCCGAACTGAAGCAACTCATCAGCAACCACGCTGAGTTCACTGGCTCCACCGTTGCTACTGCAGTGCTTAATGACTGGGACAAACAAATGGCGTGTTTCGTCAAGGTCATGCCCAAAGACTACAAGCGCGTGCTGGCTCAGCGTGAGCAACGTTTCAGCGCTGGCTAAAAAAAGCACAGATTTAGATAGGTATAAAGAATAACAATATGGGTAAACCAACCGGCTTCATAGAATTTCCACGCGACGCAGCCCCGTACCGGCAGCCTCAGGAGCGGCTACTGGATTTCAACGAAATCTATACGGATCACGACGTCGAGCGCCTCAACACTCAGGGCGCCCGCTGCATGGATTGCGGTATTCCTTTTTGCCAATCGGAAGAAGGCTGCCCTATCCACAATCTAATCCCTGAATGGAATGATTTGGTGTTCCGGGATCAGTGGCGCGATGCGCTGGATCGATTGCATAAGACCAATAACTTTCCCGAGTTTACCGGCCGTGTATGCCCAGCGCCATGCGAAGGTGCTTGTGTACTGGGCATTACCGACCCTGCAGTAACCATCAAGAATATTGAGATGGCGATCATTGATCGCGGCTTCGCAGAAGGTTGGGTGACGCCAAATACGCCCAGCGTGCGCAGCGACAAAAAGATTGCGATCGTCGGCTCCGGCCCAGCCGGTCTCGCCGCGGCGGATCAGTTAAATAAGGCCGGCCACACAGTAACCGTTTACGAACGCGCCGACCGCGTGGGCGGATTGCTTATGTACGGCATACCGAACATGAAGCTGGCGAAAGACGACGTGGTAGAGCGGCGTGTGCAACTGATGCGCGACGCTGGCATTGAGTTTGTGACCAACACTGAAGTCGCTGACGGTGACAATGGCAGCATCGCCGTGGACGCGTTGAAATCGACAAATGACGCTGTGTTGCTGACTACTGGGGCAACAGTACCAAGAGATCTGCCGATTCCAGGTCGGGAGCTAAGCGGCGTGCACTTTGCCATGGATTTCCTATCGGCAAATACCAAGAGCTTGCTTGACTCAAATCTTGCGGACCAAGCACACATTTCTGCCAAAGATAAAAACGTCATCGTTATCGGCGGCGGCGATACCGGCACTGATTGCATTGGCACATCACTGCGCCATGGCTGCAAGTCACTGGTTAACTTCGAACTGTTCCCTCAGCCTCCCAAAGACCGGGCGGCCAATAACCCATGGCCAACTTGGCCAAAGATCTTCCGCGTCGACTATGGCCACGAAGAAGCGCGCGCGCGTCAGGGCGCAGACCCCCGGGTCTATTCCGTTTCGTCATTGTGCTTTATCGGCGATGACACGGGCCAACTCACCGGTGTGAGAACGGTCGAAGTGGTTATGCAAGATGGCAAATTTGAAAACGTCCCAGGAACAGAGAAAGACTGGCCTGCGGACTTAGTATTTTTAGCCATGGGGTTTCTTGGACCGGAACACGCAGTCAGCGACCCGTTGGGGCTAGATTACGACGAGCGGTCGAACTATCAAGCCGAGTATGGGCGTTATACCACCAACGTGGAGAAAGTCTTCGCTGCCGGAGACTGCCGTCGAGGCCAGTCTCTCGTGGTACGCGCCATTAATGAAGGTCGCGAGGCGGCACGAGAGATTGATCGCTTTCTTATAGGCACTACAGAACTGCCCTGACCACTCCACGCTTAGTAGATTGGTAATGCTTATTGCTGAAGGGTCGTGCGTATCGCGCGCTGTACTGATTCCATCCGCCGCACCCATAGTTGCTCTGGTGGCAATCCCAAAAGCACCGCTATTGCTGCACGCCGACGTTCTGCCCGGGCTGCTTCCTTAAACACCCCATAGGTGAGGACATATAACAGCTGATTTTGTCCTTGGACACGAAAACGCGCGAATTCATCGGGAAGTTTATGCTGTTGTGCCATGCGGCTGACTTGGTCTGCATTCGATAGCGTAACAAGTTGTAGGGTAAAGGCCTTGGGGTCTTGACGCAGTAGCCATTCAGCATCGCGCACGGTCTGGGCATGGGTCAACCCGATCAGGCACCAAAGCAAAAAAATTAACCCGGCTCGACTCAACAACATTGGCTCAATACGTCTCTTACAACCGCGCCTTCGATATCATCCCGCACTGCAACCTGACCCAATTCACTCGCGACAATAAAGCGCAGTCGTCCGTCGACAACCTTCTTATCCAAGCCCATTGCATCCATCATTCCCGCCACCGTGATGACCTTTAAGCTCTGCTGATCCAACTCGGTAGGAAGCCCAAGCTTGGCCAATAAAGCAGTTAACCGCTCTACCTTGTCCGGCGCAAAACCTGCGACTCGCTGGGACAACTGTGCAGCCATGACCATGCCAATCGCTACCGCCTCGCCATGCAACCAATGTCCATAACCACTGAGCTTTTCAATTGCGTGTCCAAACGTGTGGCCGAAGTTCAAAATGGCGCGACGTCCGCTTTCACGCTCATCGGCACTCACCACTTTGGCCTTGATTGCACAACAGCGAACAATCACCTCAGTTAATACCGCCCCATCTTTAGCCAACAAAGCGTCACAACGATCTTCAAGAAAAACAAAAAGCTCTGGGTCATCGATTACCCCATACTTTACGACCTCTGCTAGCCCTGCAGCATATTCTCGCGGCGGCAAAGTCGACAATGTTGCAGGGTCCGAAAGCACCACCACCGGCTGGTAGAAGGCGCCAATCAAGTTTTTGCCCTGCGGATGATTGACTGCGGTCTTACCTCCCACCGACGAATCCACTTGGGCAAGCAAAGTCGTTGGAATTTGAATGAAGTCAACGCCGCGCTGGAACGTCGCCGCCACAAAGCCACATAAGTCACCGACAACACCGCCGCCCAGCGCAATCAGCGACGTTGAGCGGTTATGCCGTGCACCAAGCAAAAAATCCATCGCTTGTTCATAGGTCGCCAATGTTTTAGCGCTCTCACCGTCGCGCATATGTAACACATCAACCTGTAAACCATCTAACGCCGCCACTACCTGATCTAGGTACAACGGCCCAACAACATCGTTGGTAATAATCGCCACCTGGCTGCCACGAATATGTGGGCGCAGCTGGGCCCGCAACGTCTGCGCATCAGCAAGCAAACCGTCAGCCACCAATATTGGATAACTGCGTTGCGGGATTTCTACCATTAACTCTTGCATTGCGTGCCTTGTACTAGCCCGAAGACCTCTGAGACTTGATTTTTTTGGCCAACTGACTGACCAAGCCGTTAACACTCTGCTGGGCAGTGATGATTTTGAGGTCGGCAATCTCCGCATACAGCGGCTCACGCTGAGCATACAATTCTTCGAGCACCCTGCGTGGATCATCCGCTTGTAATAACGGGCGATTTCGATCGCTGCGCGTCCGCGCCACCAGTCGATCTAACGGACTGTGTAAATGCACGACGAAGCCTCGCTGGGCAAGCCGCTGACGATTGGCATTACGCAGCACCGCACCACCCCCCGTAGCCAGAACTATACCCTCGCGCTGGCTAAGGTCATCAATAACTTGTTGCTCACGGTCGCGAAAACCCGCCTCGCCCTCAACATCGAATATCCAGGATATCGCGGCACCTGCGCGCCGTTCAATTTCTTCGTCGGAATCGAAAAACGGACAGTCTAAAACATTGGCCAATCGCCGCCCTACGGTGCTTTTACCCACCGCCATTAAACCAATCAAAAATATATTTTGCGTGCTCATGTGGGGGGTAACAGTACTGCTTTGCAAGGTTAGTTCATAGCAATTGGCAGAAAATCGTCGCCACGGATTTGCTTGAAGCAGACTGCTTTGCAAGGTTAGTTCATAGCAATTGGCAGAAAATCGTCGCCACGGATTTGCTTGAAGCAGTTGCGAGCTTCTGGCTTGGTGTCCTTGCGACTTATTGCTCAACCCCGCGGTTAAATAAGGCACCGGCCGCTGGGTTCACAGTCGGCAGTGTTGCTGCAGGGGTCTGCACTATTACTGGAGTAACAAATACCAACAATTCTTGCTGGTCGTCTCGCACAATGCGATGCCGAAACAATCGCCCTACGAACGGCAATGAACTCACAAACGGTGTGCGCGTCGTACTCTGATTATAATCCGTTTGTAAAATGCCACCGAGCACCAGCGTCTGACCATCGGCAACGGTAATGCGTGTTTCCATTCGGTTGGTATTTATTGAAGGCACACCGTTGAGCACTTGGCCGACGGTATCTTGTTTTATCTGCAGCCCCATAATTACTTGATCGTCTGGGGTAATCTGCGGCACCACCGCTAAACTTAGAGTCGCTTCTTTAAATGAGGTGGACGTGGAGCCACTGGTGCTGACTTCCTGATAGGCAATTTCTACACCTGACTGTATAAGCGCGGTGGCGTTGTCCAATGTCATAATTCCTGGCCGTGCCAGCACCCTAGCCTGACCCTTTGCGACGAGCGCCGACAACTGAGCATCTAACCAAGCACTGCCGTTAGCACGCTTGAGTTCAAGCGTTGTTAACCCCACACCCTGTGCCAATGCGCCCGCCCCAAGCTTTACCTCGGTTTGGACCGTAGCCGCATCAACCTTTGATCCTTGCATACGCCAACGCACTCCAAACTGCTCTGATAAGCCGCTGTTAACGATGGCAATACGCGCTTCAATCTGTACCTGACGCAACGGCACATCAATTTGCTCAAGGGTTTTTCGAACCCACGCCAAGCGCTCAGAGACATCCGTGACCACAAGGGTATTTGTCCTCTCATCTACGCTGACCCCACCGCGCTTGGTCAACAAACGATTACCCTTCCCAGCGATCAGTTTGGCCAGCGCATTTGCTTGCGCATAACGTACCTGCAGTAACGCAGTACTCAGGGGTTCCACTTGCTGTAGATCCTTTAGATGCTGGAGTTCCGCCTGTTTCGATGCGGCAATGTCTGCAGTTGGTGCGATTAAAAGAACCTCACCAATGCGCTGCTCTCCGAGATTATGCGCGCGCAAAACCAGATCCATGGCTTGCCGCCAACTGACGCCCTGCAAATTCACAGACAATCGGCCCGAAACTGCATCGCTGATCACAATGTTCTGGTCGGTTTTTGTGGCCAAAATCTGTAACGCGCGGCGCACGTCTATGTCTTGAAATTGCAGTGACAACGACTGCGAAAAAACGTCCTGTACCGACATCACGGCAATGAAAATCAACAGCCAGCCGCTAGGCTTAAGTCTCACCCTATTAACCATCACCCCAGCCCGGCAAATGTTCGACAGTTACCTTCTCAACACCAAAGCGATTGCCTGAGGGTACCAGCACTACATCATCGTGCTGCATCTGCACCAGTTCGTAGTTATCTGCCATTAGCGCTAAATGCCCAACCCAAAACATTTGCTGAACAGATACGTTTTTTAAAACATGCCCGACCGCTACCGGCTTTAACTGCTTCGTGGTACCAAATCCGTCATTGAAGGGGCGTATGTCTTGCACGATGGGTGGCCGTTCTTTACAGCGCTTTAAACAAACTAACGGCACCAAGGTCAGTTGTAAGGATACCCGCAAGTCCTCTGTCTTTACGGCTGCCGGTGCGATTAGCAACGGTGACTGCACCATTAGATTGGTGCCATGCAGTACACGCTCAATAAAGGCAGCGGCCTTGGGGAAAACCCCGTGGAGGTCGAGGAGCAAAACTTCCTGCTCTGGGGTTTGTGTTATTGCCGCAACGCGCACGCCAGCAAGGCCCGCATTCTCCATTAACCAAGGAATCGCATCCGACAGCATATCGAAGATATAAATTTCCTCTGCTTCAGATGATTGCGGCGACTCGCTTGTGGCCGCGTCAATTTTCACTTGCTCTGTTAAAAGCCGATGCTCACTCACTAATGGCTTCACCAACCACGTGTACAGCGCGCCTAAAATCAGGGGGCAAACGAACAACGGCGCCAGCGGGTGGGTAACTAAACCCTGAACAAATGCTTTATTGACGTTCACTTGGGCTCAACCGGTTGCCTGCCGGGCAAAAATTTCGAAACTGACTGCAGCCGAACCTGAGGCTTCTGTAGCGCTGCCGGAAATGTGCTGAAGCGTCAAAACACTATCCGGTAATAGCCGACGCAACTGTGACATCAGCAAAATAACATCACTCTGTTCACGAGCGCTGCCATAAAGTCGCCAATTATCGCCGTCTGTTCTCGCTTCCGTGTAGTAGGTTGTTGGCGTTCGCGAAAGGCCAATAGCACGCAGAGACTGGATCAGCTGCTGCTGTCGCCTGTGCAGTATCGCTTGTTGCCGCAAAACTCGATGCGCCTCTTCAATATGCTGTCCACGCAGCCTCTGCTCGCTTCCAGCAAGCGCATGCTGCTGTTTGAGCTCAATGATTAAATTACGATATGCGCTGGATCTTTCAACAACAAAGTAACTTCCGAGACAGGTAACAACCACGAAGCATATGTTGACTATTATTCTTAGGCGTTGGAGCTTTGCCAGCGGGGTATGCAGAAGATCTAAATCAGTCATTGAGCCCCCACAACCCGCAACCCAAGGCAACGCCAAGACACGACTCTATATCCGTCCCGTCCAGCCTAGATT
This sequence comes from Gammaproteobacteria bacterium, assembly GCA_002684495.1. Classification (GTDB taxonomy): domain Bacteria; phylum Pseudomonadota; class Gammaproteobacteria; order Pseudomonadales; family Azotimanducaceae; genus UBA4421. The sequence continues at coordinate 48,027 of NYVG01000017.1, forward strand.
CCTTGGTGATCCCGAGCATACTGATGAGGGGGGACAGCAATAAGGCCGTAACCGCAAGAGCGCTGCGTAAAGCGTCGCAGAGCGGCTGGTCCGCGGACTCACCCGTAACAGCGATAAGGCCTCCCGAGGCCGCATCAAACTCTGTCTGCTGTAACGCCTTTTGTACTTCTTGGAGCACGAAAAGTTGGCGTGATAGACCAAGGTGCTGCAGGTCATAGCTAACGCTGTGGCTGAAATGCAAGACTCCAGCACAAAAAATACTCATACTCAGAAGATCTGTTTGCACGATGACCAGCATCGCCACCGACTGATCTAGCATTTGCTTACGCTGAAGCCTTTTCAATAGACGCCAGTGACTTTGACACTCCGGCTCAGCGTGTCGCAGTTGCACACCCATATCGAGCAAACACCGACGCGCCGTATCAATAACTTCGGCACGACACATGGCGAGCAACACTCGCTCGCTGTCGTAACGCCGCCAGTCTGCAACAGTATCCGCTAGTGGCCATGGCGATAGCCGCTTTACCGCTGCGCGAACTTCCGCACACTGCTGATGCACAAATACCGACCGCGGGAGCATAAGCTCACTGGTGATGACTGCATCAGTCGCTATGCTCAGCACTACCTTTTTCACCGGAGTACCTAACGCCACACAACCTTGCTGCAACACCTCACACATACGCGCGGGATTGCACCAATTACCGCTCTCAATCACACCTGCCGGCAACAGCTGGCAGGCGGCGCCACTTAGATGCAACGATCGGCCCTGCAAGACTAATGAAACAAGGCTTAACGAATTCGGCTGTACATCTAAAGCCGTTATTGCATTGTCAGTTTTGCGCATTAACCTAGCCTCTTTGCACCGATCTGTCCGATAGTGCCAAGCTGATATATAACAACCATGGGCAAAAATCCGTTTTTGCGGTCAGCCATTACCGCAATCCTGCTTGCGGGCGCAGTTCGGTGGGATATGATGCGCAAATTGTTGTTTTGGACAGAAGGGTGATCAAACGCCGCCGCAGGCCTTTTCTTGCTATTACAAGCTTTTTAGTAGCATCGCTGTGCGCGATCACTATTGGCTTAGCAGGCATCTATCTTTATCTGGATCCGCAAATTCCGGCTGCTGCGACGTACCGCAATGTCAAGTTGCAACAACCACTCAGGATTTATTCAGCAGATGGCGCGCTAATCGCTGAATTCGGCGAACGTCGGCTGATACCCATAAAACTTGCCCAAGTGCCGGACCATTTCATAAATGCGTTACTCGATACCGAGGATAAGCGCTTTTACGAACACCAAGGCATCGATTTCATATCATTGAGTAACGACATCCTGCAACTGCTTGGCAGCCTCATGGGCCAAGACAATTCGGTCGGCGGCGCCAGCACCATCACAATGCAACTAGCGCGCAACGTATCTTTTACGCTAGAGCGGCGTTTTCTAAGAAAATTTAAAGAGATGCTGTTAGCGCTCAAAATTGAACGCGAGCTAAGTAAAGACGACATCCTCGAGCTATATATTAATCTGGTGCCATTTGGCAAAAGAGCCTATGGAGCCGAAGCTGCCGCCCTAACTTACTATGGGAAATCGTTAGATCAGTTAAATCTGGCGCAGCTCGCCATGCTTGCCGGTATCCCTCAGAGACCCGAGGCTGGTAACCCGATTAACGGGCCAGAGTGGGCGCTGCGCCGGCGTAATGTCGTGCTTGCACGAATGCGTGACCAGGGTTCAATTACGCAAAGCCAATACCAAGAGGCGAGGCAACAACCGATCACCGCACAGGTATTCGCGCGCAGCGTCGACGTACCCAGTCCCTATGTGGGTGAGTGGATACGTCAACAGGCGGTTACTCTGGTCGATGATCTGTATACAGGCGGCTATGAAGTACACACCACCATCGACAGTACCTTGCAGCGGGCAGCGATCGCAGCGCTGCAACGCGGGCTCAAGAACTATGATCGAAGCCACGGTTATCGGGGTGTTGAAGGCCGCATTGACGCGCAATTACTGAATCAAATCACTCTGAGCGAAGACTTAGACCCAGACAGCGGCGAAACTGTGGTGGAGATTACGGTACCCGAAGATGTTGCCAAAACGGCCTTGAACGGCACCCGCTCTTACGGACAACTACTGCCGGCCTTTGTTATTGCTGTTGACACAGAAACCGCAACAGTCGTCACCGCAGATGCGCAACAGCATACTCTGACCCGCAAAGATGCCCGCTGGGCCAGGGCCTATATCGATGTAGATACCCGCGGCCCAGCTATCAGTGACTTTTCTAGCTTGCTGACTGTTGGCGATGTAGTACGCATCGAGTCCATAAGTGAAAATGACGAGCCCATGTGGCGGTTGGCACAGTTGCCTGCCATTCAGGGAGCTTTAGTGGCCATGCAGCCACAGACTGGCAGTATCAAAGCCCTTGTCGGAGGCTTTGACTTCTATCGCAATCAGTACAATCACGCCCTCCAATCCGCTAGGCAACCAGGCTCCGGATTCAAACCTTTCATTTATTCTGCAGCCCTCGCTAACGGCGTAAATGCTGCCGACGTTTTCCTCGACGCGCCTTTGGTCTTTGATGACGTCAACCTAGAATCCCAATATCGCCCGGAGAACGATAACAATCGCTACAACGGCCCAACCCGGTTGCGCGAGGCTTTGTATCGCTCTATTAATCTGGTCTCCATGCGGGTGCTGCTAAAAGTCGGCGCCGGCAAAATGCTCGATCATGTGGGGAATTTCGGCTTCGATACCCGCAGTTTTCCACGCAATACCCAATTAGCAATTGGCGGCGGCACAATGACGGTAGCGCCACTGGATATGGCTCGAGCCTATGCTGTACTGGCAAATGGTGGCCACCTGATCGAGACAAATGTCATCGATCGCATTGTCGATCAACAAGGCAACACAATCTATCAGCCAGCGCTGGTTGAAGTATGCCGAGACTGTTCAGCACAACCGCAACCGGTGGCGGCGTCTGAGACCGCTGTAAACCCAGTAGATACCTTCGCTGCCGACTTGGGTGAATTCGCTGGGCCTCAAGTAGCCGAGGAAGAGCTGAGGGAAATCATCCCCGCGCCTCAGGTTATCGATGAGCGCAATGCGTTCATAATGGATTCCATGCTTCGAGACGTGATTAAGCGCGGCACGGGGCGGCGCGCCAGAAGTCTAGGACGCGACGACCTAGCCGGTAAGACTGGCACAACGAATGACGCGGAGGACACCTGGTTTAACGGCTACAACCAAGACCTGGTGGCAAGCGTATGGGTCGGCTTCAGTAACCAGGCACCTCTCGGTGCCAATGCCTATGGATCCAACACCCCGCTGCCGATCTGGATCGACTTCATGCGCGCAGCCTTGGCTGGAAAAGAACCCGCTAATGTTTATCAACCGCCGGGTATCACAACCATGAAGATTGATCCGCAAACAGGACTAGCAGCCCCCCCAGATGACCGAAATGCCGTCTTCGAGTTCTTTTTTGCTGAGCAGGCGCCTAAACTACCGAGCAATGCCGATGGCAGCAGTCCCAGCGACGAGACAATCAAGGCGGTAGATTTGTTTTAGATGGCGAACCTAGCGTACTAGTTTAATCAAATCACCGGCTCTGGGCTCACCATTGGGATAATGTCCATTCATTACCCGCAACAGTTGCTCGGCGTTCTGCCGAATCGGCACAGAGCGCGATAATTTAGCGTAGGTATCGCCGGGGTTTGCCATAACTAAGTGCAGTTGCTGTTTGTTTATAAGCCTTAAATCATCTGCCGTCATGGCACGAGTGGACCTCACCATGGCCTCGAATTCCTTAGCAAACTGATCTGGCGACCCAGGCTTGTCGATTTCTCCGTTGAATACGTAGACCCCACCATCTTTGTACAGCACGGCAATCTTGCGCAATGCTTTCTTCTCATCCGTCACCTTAATCGACGCGATGTAGCCGGAATAAGCCCCAACCTGTATCGCCTCACCATCATCAAGGTCGTCGCGCTTCAGCGTCTCTGTTAGATACTCTTGCGGCGTTTGTTCTTCGGTAGGCAGCGCGGTTCTGCGGGCACTCATACGCGCAGCATCTTTATCGCTGCGGGCAAAAACCTCTGTTGGGGTAGCACGAATATCCCAGTCTTTAGGAAACGCGATACTCAAGCGCAGTGCGCCATGGTAATAAACGCCGTCTTTAACGACGCCTGTCGCACTGTCATCACCGAAGCGCAGGCCATTCAGCATCTGATGAAAATCGCGCAGCGGTTCATTGAGTTGCTTGGGTGCCAAGTGCTGAGATTGCCGAACCAGTTCATGTAATCGCTTCTGGTGCGCCGGGTGGCTGCCAAGCATACCGTGGTAGACCGTTGGGCTGTTGTTGACCGCTTTCTGATAATTGTCGTGGTCGCGCAACATCTGAATGCTGTCCAGCAACGCTGTCGGGTTATAACCGGTTTTAAGTACAACCTCGGCACCGAATCTGTCTGCCTCAAGTTCTTGCTTGCGCCCGTAACCCGCAATGGCTGTTTGCGTTACAGCATTCGCCAAGCCTATGGTTGAAGAAGAACCCGTTGCCAAAGCACCGACAATACCAAGCGCCTTACCCAAACGTTGTTTGCTGACAGCATTGCGCGAGTGCGCCCCGACTACATGCCCGATCTCATGCCCGAGCACCGCTGCAAGCTCGTCTTCGCTGTTAAAGAATGCAAGTATGCCCCGGGTTACGAAGATGTAAGCGTCTGGCGTCGCCCAGGCATTAACAACGGGCTGATCAACGACAACAAAGGTATAAGTTCGTCCAGCGTGAGGCGACTGCGCCAACAGCCGTTCGCCGACTTCAGTAACGTAGTCTTGCCAGGCTTGGTCAGGATAAATAATGCCCTTTTCAAGGAATTCGTTGTACATCTCTGCACCAGGCCCTGCATAGGCGGATGGGGACAACAAGGTGCACAATGCCACACCACATCCTCTGCAAAGCAGACCAAGGCGCACTTTTAAGATCAGGGCGAATTGCTTTGCGACTGTAAAGAAGGTTGGCATCGAGACGGCCTCGCGTCTGAGAGACCTATAGAATAGACGCAATATCCGAATATGAAAAAGCGCAGATGTTAGACACAGCCCACACCTGCGGATTTATGCTTAGCTACCCGTACTGGTGCGGTTACCGAAGCGCTTGCGGAATCGTTCCACACGACCACCCGAGTCGATGGTCTTTTGCTTGCCCGTATAAAACGGGTGACAGCTTGAGCACACGTCTACGTGGATGTCTTCGGCAACTGTTGATGAAATTTCAAGCACGTTGCCACAACTGCACGTGGCTTTGATTGTGTAGTATTCCGGATGTATGTTTGCTTTCATCGCGTACTATTCTGCTGTCTGAAAAATAGAGGGCGCGCAGTTTAACAGAAGGCTAAGCGATGACAACCCGAAGCCTTGGGCTTCGTGCGGAATTGATTCGGCATCAGATCAATCAAAGTTCGCTAACAAGTCGCCAAGCCCTTCCCAACTTATAGTGATAACGCCGAGATGAGCTTTAAAGCGATCTCTAGGCTAAAAACCTAATCGCATTCAGAAACAATATTTTGTTTAATTCGGCGAAGATCCGCAGCGCTATACGAGGGGTGCAAATGGCTTGGGCTATATTAATCGTCGCGGGGATTTTCGAGGTCATTTGGGCAATCGCGATGAAATACTCGGAAAGATTCTCAAAATTGTGGCCTTCCGTGATTTTTATTATTGCGGCTTGGTTAAGTTTTGTATGTTTATCTTTGGCGTTAAAACACATTCCTATGGGCAGTGCCTACGCCGTTTGGACCGGCATCGGTGCCGTGGGCATCGCGATGATTGGTATGGTGTGGTTTAGCGAACCCGCAACGCTTTTTCGTATTGTTTGCATCGCGCTAATTGTCATCGGTATTGCGGGGCTTAAACTGTCCGGCTCTGGAGTAAATACAGCATAGCCGGTGGCGCCAGAGCTCCGTAAATGCTTTGATTTGCTAACAATAAACGTTCCGGAGCGGTAAGGTCGAACTGGCTTCGAGCCTGCCTTAAAAAGAGATTCCCAGTCACGATGAAAGCTTCTTAGAATGACCCATGTCCAACCATAACCGAGTCATTCAAGTCGCTGTACCACGGCCACTACACTCCGTGTACGACTACTCGGTGCCGACAGATATGCCATTGCCATCAGTAGGCTGTAGGGTTCATGTACCTTTTGGGCGCACTACAACCTTAGGTATTTGCGTCAACAACGAAGTGGCTAACCCGCACAGTCGTCTAAAGCCTATTCAAGCCTTAGTTGATGCTGAGAACTCAGAACCGGCCGTATCAGCAGAGCTATTGGATTTAGCCAAGTGGATGAGCGCGTACTACCACCACCCCTTGGGTGAGGTGCTGGCGACTGTTTTGCCGGCCGCTGCCCGGCGCGGTGCAGAGTTTGCTATTACTCCAGCAGATAGTTGGCAAGTCTCGAAGACTGAATACGCTAACCCACGAGCACCCCGGCAGCAGCAGCTACTGGATTTCTTGATGACCAATCCGCACTGCACCGGCGCCGACATTATAGCCGCGGGTTTTAGTCGCGCCTTGCTCAACAAGCTCGTTGATTTATCCGTAGTAGTTCGCAGCGATCCGCTTGCGGCGGCCGATGCGAAAGAGTCCCATCTGCCCGCCAGTGCGGAACAAAAACTCGCCATCGAACAAATTAGTCATGCCCTGGGTCGTTTTCAGACACTGCTACTCGAAGGCGTTACTGGCAGCGGCAAGACCGAAATCTATCTACAGAGTATTGCAAACGTGCTCACTCAAGGCGGTCAGGCACTAGTACTAGTGCCAGAAATAGCGTTAACACCCCAAACACTGGCACGTTTCCAGCGCCGTTTCCCAAAAACAGGCATGCTGCATTCGGCACTGACGGATAACGAACGGCTGCAAACATGGTTGAAGAGCCGCCAGGGCGATTTCGACATTATCTTAGGCACTCGATCAGCGATTTTTACGCCGTGCAAAAATCTACGGCTCATTATTGTCGATGAGGAGCACGACAGCTCGTATAAACAACAAGATGGCCTGCGCTACTCCGCCCGCGACCTCGCTGCTAAACGCGCTCAGGCTCTGTCAATTCCACTGCTCTTAGGTTCCGCTACCCCGTCTCTTGAATCTTTGTACAACGCCAAGCGCGGGCGCTACCAGCATCTCCGGCTATTGAATCGAGCGGGCGGCGCGCAAATGCCGGACTATCACGTGATCGACATGCGCAATGAAAATGTTCTGCACGGCTTATCCCATCAGTTGATCAACGTAATTCGCCGCCACCTTGACGCCGCGGGTCAGGTACTGATTTATCTGAATCGGCGCGGCTTTGCGCCAACGCTACTGTGCCAAAGCTGTGGCTGGCAGAGTCATTGCTCAGACTGCGACGCCAAACTGACGCTGCACCAATCGCCTCCACAGATGATCTGCCATCACTGCAACCTGCGATTCCCAGTTCCCCAACAATGCGACAATTGCGGCCACACCGCGCTACTGCCCATTGGGCTGGGGACCCAGCGCGCAGAAGAGAGTGCGCGGCAATTGTTCAAAGACACACCGGTATATCGCATTGATCGCGACACCACTCGCAGCAATAAGCAACTGAATGCCCAACTCGAGCAGATAAATCGCGGTGAGCCATGCGTCCTCGTGGGCACCCAAATGCTCGCAAAAGGTCATCATTTTCCCAATGTCACACTGGTAGCAGTGATTAACGCCGACGCCGGCTTACTCAGTCCAGACTTCCGCGCCCCGGAGCGGACAGCGCAACTCATCGTCCAAGTCGCCGGACGTGCTGGACGTGCTGATCGACCGGGTGAGGTATGGATTCAGTCTTATCAACCGGATAATCCGTTACTAACGACCTTGATCGAATCCGGCTACAGCGGCTTCGCCAACGCCGAGCTGGCAAGTCGGGAGACTGCGCAATTACCACCCACAACACCTATGGCATTGATCCGCGCAGAGTCTGAAAATCCGCAACTAGCCAAGAATTTTTTACTCCGGTGCAAAGTCCAGAGCGAGTCACTGGGCATGGAGACCGACATCAGCATTATGGGGCCTGTACCAGCGCCGATCGGTCGAATGGCAAAGCGACATCGCTTCCAATTGATGCTAATTGCAACCCGCCGCAGCGCACTACATCACTGCCTCAAAGCCTTAAATCAGACCAGCGCTCCGAGTAAGTTACGTTGGTCTATCGACGTCGACCCATATGATGCAATGTAGCCAGTCCCAAAGCGCCGAACAGACCTGTATCATTACCGGCATTCAACAGCTTACTGGCTAAACCCGATGCCGAAAGATTTCGCTTCGCGATCGCGTACCGCCAAAAATAAACCTGCACCGCGCCGGAAGCCCGCACCTAGAACGTCGCCGGTAAAGCAAAAGTCCGTGTCGTTTCATGGGCCGAGCTTTTCTTCAGGCGCGCTCATCGGCGCAGCGATTGTTTTAACTGCAGCCTATGCGCCAGAATTTTTGCGCAGTACCGAACTCACCAGCGGTACAGAGGCTAGTTCTGAGCAACAACCAGCGGTGCAATTTGAATTCCCCAAGCTGTTGCGCAATACCACGGTACAGGGTGACCCGACGTCTTACAGCGTGCCAAAGCCCACTGTGCCTGGTGAAGAAGTCATCTATCGGGTGCAAGCGGCATCTTTTCGCGATGCTAATGACGCCCAGCAATTGCGCGCTGTCTTACTGTTACAAAATCTTCCGGTAGAGTTGTCATCCTCTAACGTTAAGGGCCAACTCTGGCATCGCGTGGTGGTCGGTCCATTCACACGCAAACTCGATGCCGAGCGCGCCCGAACCAAACTGCGTGAGCAAGATCTGCCAGCGATCTTAATGCGCGACAAAAGCTAAACTGAATCCACCGTGCTCTGCCATATGCGACGAGCACAACTAAGAGAGCCTTCATGCAACAGTTTCATGGCACGACGATTATCAGCGTTCGCGACGCCCACAGTGTCGCTCTAGGCGGCGACGGCCAAGTATCCCTTGGCGATACGGTAATGAAAGGCAACGCAGTCAAAGTACGTAAGCTTTACCAAGACAAAGTGCTGGCGGGCTTCGCAGGCAGCACAGCAGATGCATTTACCTTGTTCGAAAAATTTGAGGCGGCACTGGAGAAATACCATGGTCAACTGACACGCGCCGCAGTAGAACTTGCAAAAGAATGGCGGTCTGACCGCGCCTTGCGCAAGCTCGAAGCAATGCTCATCGTTGCCGATACCGAGGCCACCTTGTTGATCAGTGGTAACGGCGACGTAATAGAACCAGAACACGGCGTTCTGGCCATTGGCTCAGGCGGCCATTATGCCCACGCAGCGGCAACTGCATTAGTAGAAAATACCGAGTTGGGGGCGGCAGATGTGGTGCGCAAGTCGCTAATGATCGCGGCAAGCATCTGCGTCTACACAAACAGTTCGCTAACAATTGAAACCTTAGACTTGGCCGCTGCAGCGGTCTAAACCTTCTTAACGAAAGAGCATTATGTCTGAAATCTCTGCCCCAGAGCTGGAACAGCTGACCCCGAAACAAATCGTTGCCGAGCTGGATCGGCATATCATCGGCCAGGACGATGCAAAACGAGCAGTGGCCATTGCCCTGCGAAACCGCTGGCGGCGCATGCAATTGGCGGAGGAATTACGCGATGAGGTCAGCCCTAAAAACATTTTGATGATCGGCCCCACCGGGGTGGGCAAAACGGAAATCGCGCGCCGCTTGGCGAGGCTTGCTAAAGCGCCGTTCATAAAAATCGAAGCCACCAAATTTACCGAGGTTGGTTATGTTGGCCGCGACGTGGATTCCATTGTTCGCGATCTTGTGGACGTGGCGATTAACATGTTGCGCGAAGAACAAATTCAACAGGTACAGCAGCAAGCTGAGGATCGGGCCGAGGAGCGCATTCTTGATGCCCTATTGCCTGCGCCGCGAGAGGGTGACGACGACTCCAAAGAATCCAGTACTCGGCAAATGTTTCGCAAAAAGTTGCGGCAGGGCGAACTGGACGAAAAGGAAATCGAAATCGACCTAGAGCAACTCAGTGTGGGCGTCGAAATCATGGCACCTCCCGGCATGGAGGAAATGACCAGTCAGCTACAGAGTATGTTCAGTAATTTAAGCCAGGGTAAACGCGACCACCAACGCTTGAGCATTCGTGAAGCATACCGGCGTGCGCGCGACGAAGAGGCCGCAAAATTAGTCAACGAGGACGAAATTCGCAGTGCCGCAGTGGTTGCTGTGGAGGAAACGGGCATTGTCTTTATTGATGAACTAGACAAGGTCGCAAAACGCACTGAAGGCACAGGTGCCGACGTCTCTCGCGAGGGCGTACAGCGGGATCTGTTGCCACTGATCGAAGGATGTACAGTCTCTACGAAATATGGCTCTGTGCGCACCGACCATATTTTGTTCGTCGCTTCGGGCGCCTTCCATCTTGCAAAGCCTTCGGACCTGATTCCCGAGTTGCAGGGTAGACTGCCTATTCGAGTAGAACTCAATGCACTATCGCCAGATGACTTTAAACGCATACTCAGCGAGCCGAAGGCTAGCTTGTGTGAACAGTACCAAGCCTTGCTCGGTATAGAAGGTATAGAAATCGTCTTTACTGACGATGGCATTGCACGGATAGCGGAGTTAGCTTGGCAGGTTAACGAAGGTACCGAGAACATCGGCGCGCGGCGGCTGCACACTGTGATGGAGCGACTATTAGAAGACCTATCCTTCAACGCCAGCGATCTCGAGACCAAGGTCGTCAGCGTAGATCAAGCCTACGTCGACCAACATCTGGCAGGCTTAGTCAGTAACAATGATTTGTCGCGCTTCATTTTGTAACTATCGAGAGCGCTTGAATGAATAAAAACGCCCCGGAAGAGATCGTCTATCACAAGATCGGCCATACCCTAGAAATCGCCTGGCCCGACGCGCACTTTGATTTACCGGCGGAGCTATTACGCGTTTATTCACCGTCAGCAGAGGTGCGCGGCCACTCAGAACAAGAGCGGGTACTGCAGACCGGTAAGAAAAATGTTGGTATCAAAGCCATCGAAGCGATCGGCAACTACGCCATCCGCATCACCTTTGATGATGGCCATGACAGTGGCATTTATGCTTGGGACTATCTGTATGAACTGGGCAACAATCAGGATCAACACTGGCAGGACTACCTGAGCGACCTGAAGCAAGCAAATGCTTCAAGGCTGCCCACTATCCCGGTGGGTCAGTGGCAGCCAAACAAGTCTTGAGATGTACGATCCTCGGCATAAATTTAACCAGAGATAACCTATGTCTTCTAAGCAACAACAATCGGACCCATCAGCAGAAGTGAATTTCGGCTACCAAAAGGTCTCGGCAGCAGAAAAAACCGAGCGCGTTGGTGCGGTTTTTCGCGCGGTTGCGAAGCGCTACGATGTTATGAACGACGTTATGTCTTTGGGTACCCACCGTATCTTTAAGCGCATGGTGCTGCATATGTCAGGGCTACGCCAAGGCCATAGGGTTTTGGATCTTGCTGGCGGCACCGGCGATATGGCGGCGCTGTTTGCAGACGCTGTAGGTCCTGAGGGCGAAGTAGTGCTCGCAGATTTGAACGAGGACATGATGCGCGTTGGGCGGGATCGACTGCTGGATGGTGGCCTTACACAAATTAGTTTTTGTCGCGCACCCGCCGAGGCTCTGCCTTTTGCCGACCAACAATTTGACTGTGCCTGTATCAGCTTTGGCCTGCGTAACTTTACCGACAAAGACCAAGCGCTGCGCGAACTGCTACGCGTACTCAAACCCGGTGCAGCATTATTAGTCCTCGAGTTTTCAAAACCTACCGACCCGCTGCTCGAGGGCGCATACAAAGCCTTCCAAACACTCTGGCCACCTATTGGCAAAGCCCTAGTCGGCGATGCACAGCCCTACCAATATCTGGTGGATTCCATTCGCGTGCATCCCGATCAGAAAGCATTACGCCAGATGTTCTCTGATGCTGGATTTGTCGACGCCGAATACCACAACTTGCTCGGCGGCATCGCCGCTATCCACCGCGGTTGCAAGCCTATGACTGACGGTCCAGCCGATTAACGACAATGAATTCGTCGGACTTATTCGAGCTTCTGCAGGATTGGGTAAATCAGCTATCGAGATACTGGTTAGCATTGGACCCGCTAGTGCACCAAAGGCTCCAACACTTGGACGGGCAAGTAATTGAAATCGAATGCACACAGCCCGAACTTACCGTCCAAGTCACTGTCCTGGGCCCGAGCCTAGAGTTGCGCCGTGGCCCAGCGGCTGCGCCCAACGTGCAATTGCGGGGCACTGCACCAGCATTGCTTGGCCGCGTGCTATCTATCGAAGGTAATGCCGCCGTTGAGGTGAACGGCGACGAAACTCTGCTTTTACAATTGCTTGAAATGCTACGCAGCTATCGGCCGGATCCGACGCCTGTGCTCGCCAAGCTGATAGGTAATGATCCAGCACAGACCATTAGCGCGGCCCTCGAATTAGGGACGCAAACCGCAATGGGACTGGTCGAAAGCGGAATCCACGATCTAATGCAGCAAAGCACCGGGGGCATACAACGTCATTTCACAGCTCGCAGCCTTGCAGACGCGCTGCAAAATCAACTGGATGATATGCGTCTTCGTATTGACCGTGCCGCAGCCCGCGTCCAGCAGCTCGAGCAATCCACACAAAGTAGCTCAGAGCAATGACAATCCAACAGTGGATCGCTTTGGCGAAGTTAGGGCGGCACGCTCTAAAGCTCGGTCTGCACCACTTTATCGACGTCAACGAACTTCCAAACAGCTTTGGTAAACGCCTGCTGTCAGTCCTGCAAAGGCTCTTTGCCGCTCCGGCAAATGACCAAGCCGCTCGGCTGTGCGCAACCGTAGAATCTCTGGGACCGGTTTATATTAAGTTAGGGCAGCTCTTATCAACACGCCCCGACTTATTACCCCCGGCGATCGTTCAGGCATTGACTAAACTGCAAGATCAGGTCGAACCCATCGAGGCTTTTTTCGTTACCGAGGCAGTGAGCGATCGTCTAGGACGACCGTTTGACGAGGTATTTCGAGCCGTCGACCCTGAGCCGCTGGCCAGTGCCTCTATCGCCCAAGTACACGCCGCGACTTTGCACAACGGCTTAGAGGTTGTGATCAAGTTAGTGCGCCCCGGCATTGCCCAGCGCATCAACGCGGATATGGACAACTTAGACGCATTAGCTGAATTTCTTTGCCGCAACTCAGCCATCGCTCGCAGGCTGCATTTAACTCGCATCATGCGCGACCATCGCACTGTGCTTAACCGTGAATTAGATATGTTTGCGGAAGGCCGCAATCAAATACAGCTACGGCGCAATTTTGCCGACTCAGATTTGTTATATGTGCCACGGGTTTACAGCGAACATACCCGCCGCGACCTGTTAGTCATGGAACGCGTCTACGGCGTACCGATAGGCCAAGTTGAGACCCTGCGAGCCGCCGATGTAGATTTTCAAGTGCTGGCACACAAAGGTGTCGAAACATTCTTTACCCAAGTGTTTGAGCACAATTTTTTCCATGCCGACATGCACCCTGGGAATATCCAGGTCGACATAACCAACCCCGCGAATCCAAGTTATATCGCGCTGGATTGCGCAATCGTTGGATCGCTGGAACGACAGGACATCGACTATCTCGCGCAGAACATCCTGGCATTCTTCAATCGGGACTATCGCAAGGTTGTAGATTTGCATTTACGTTCGGGCTGGATTCCGGCCACAACCGATGCGGATGCTTTCGAAAAAGTCATTGCCGAAGTCTGCGATCCTATTTTCAATAAACCGCTGTCTGAGATTTCTTTCGCTGACTTTATGACCCAGCTGCTGCGCACGGCAGCGGATTTCAACATGGAGATACAACCACAACTGGTGCTGCTGCAAAAAACCCTCCTTTATATCGAGGGTCTGGGCCGGCAACTCTACCCCGAGCTAGATTTGTGGAGCACCGCTCTACCCTTTATGCAACGCTGGGCAACACGCAACCTCGGACCATTAGCGGTTGTTAACCAAATCCTCGAGCAGGCGCCGGAACTGGCCAGTAACCTTTACCGCCTGCCAGAACTATTGCGCCAAGATACACTGCCGCTACGTGTTGAACTGGCTAAGCAAAATCAAGTACTAGAGGATTTGCAGCAGCGCCTAACTCACATGCGCCGCAATCAGAGGCTCGGCATTGGGGTTATGATGCTAATCATCGCGGCCATGGTCACAACACTAGCCTAGCGATAGGCTATAGGACGCTTCGATTAAAGGAATGCGCATGGATACTTTGCAACAACTTAACGATACCCTCATTAAGCGCAAGCTCGATGACCCCAGCACATCTTACGTCGCCAGCCTCTACCACGGCGGTGTGAATAAAATCGCACAGAAGATTGGCGAAGAAGCCACCGAAGTCGTGATCGCGGCCAAGGATGCTGGGGCTGACGCCGAGCACAAGCCTGCGTTGGTCAGTGAGGTCGCCGATTTATGGTTTCACTCACTCGTGCTACTCAGTCATCTGGATCTAAGCGCAGATGACGTATTGCAAGAATTACAACAGCGCTTCGGTGTCAGCGGTCACACCGAAAAAGCCAATCGCCCGGCCGGATAAAACGTCGCTATACTAACGCTGACTTAATTGCCTAACCCCTAGATGGAGAAGAACTATGTTCGGAGGATTCGGTATGACCGAACTGTTGGTTATCCTCGCTATTGTTTTGCTGATCTTCGGCCCGAAACGCATCAAGAGCATTGGCTCAGACTTGGGCAGCGCTATTAAAGGTTTTCGTAAGGCAGTGACTGAAGATGACCAAACTAAAGCGCCGGATAGTGCCGCTAAGGTAATAGACGGCGAGGCGGATACGGCCAATTCATCCACTAGCGACGAGAAACACAACGTCTGAACGCCGCTGCATCGGCTACGACGCCCCATCAGTTTAAGAGGCCTCTATGTTTCCTGATTTTGGCAGCCTAGAAATCCTATTGATCTTGGTCGTTACGCTTTTGGTTATCGGCCCGGAAAAGTTGCCGGAAACTCTTCGCGCACTGGGCCTATGGTTCGGCCGTTTAAGTCGCTCCTTCAATAGTGTGAAGTCTGAAATAGAAAAAGAAATTGGTATGGACGACGTGCGTCGACAGTTACACAACGAAGCTGTGATGCAAGAAATGAAGCGCATCGAAGAAGAGGTAAAAGGTGCCATAGATCCAGTCACCCAACCCGTGAGCATTGATCCTGCAGCTGATCACTCTGAGGCAACGGAGGTCGACAGTATTCCGAAACCTGTTAGTGAGGCCGAACTAGAGGCCCAGCACGCCAGCAAGCTCAAACAAGCGTCTACTGGTAACAACCAAGAAGTTTAATCAACCGCACCCTATGACGTCCCCGAATAAAGACGACGACGCCGTCGACCAGAAACAGCAACCGTTTCTTGAGCACATCGTAGAGCTGCGTTCTCGCATCCTGCGCTCACTGGCCTTTGTCGCGGTGTTATTTTTGCCCATTTATTACTTTGCGGAACCGCTGTTTGCCTGGGTCGCAGCCCCGCTCATGAGTCGTTTACCCGAAGGCGCTGGAATGATCGCAACTCAGGTAGCGTCGCCTTTCTTGGCGCCATTCAAGCTTGCCATTTACGCTGCGATTTTTGTCGGCGTGCCCTTCCTGCTGCATCAACTCTGGTCGTTCGTATCACCCGGACTGTACCGTCACGAGAAACGGTTTGCCTTACCCCTACTGGTGTCTAGCGTTGTCTTGTTTTATTCCGGCATGGCGTTCAGCTACTTCTTAGTGTTTCCGATTGTGTTTACGTTCTTTATCGAGATCAGCCCGACTGGCATCAGCATGATGACCGACATCAACCAATATCTAGATTTCGTTATGAAGATGTTTCTGGCATTCGGACTGGCATTCGAAATCCCTGTGGCGACACTGTTAATGGTGTGGTCAGGATTGACAACCCCGGACGCCATGGCCGCAAAACGCCCCTACATTATTATTGGCTGTTTCGTGCTAGGTATGTTTCTAACGCCACCAGACGTTGTTTCGCAGCTGTTGCTGGCTATACCCATGTGGCTACTGTTTGAGGTTGGTGTCGTGCTCGCAAAATTTGTCAGCCGCAATGAAGCGGCCAAGGGCGATCAAGAAGCCGGTTAGACCACGCGTGGGCCTACAGGGTAAGGGTAAACGGACCGTCGTTTACCAAGCTCACCCGCATATCCGCAGCAAATCTGCCACTTTGCACAGGCACCGCCTCAGCGAACCGCTGCACTAGCTCTTGATACAAGCGCTGCGCTTCGTCTGGGGCCGCCGCAGCAGTAAAGGATGGCCGCCGACCGCGTTGGGTATCGGCTAGTAACGTAAACTGAGAGACCACTAATACCGAGCCATTTACCTGACGGATGTCGTAATCGAGTTTACCGCGCTCATTCGCGAACAACCGCAACCCGAGGACTTTGTCCACTAACCCAGCGACCTGAGCTTCGTCATCGCCCTTCTCTATCCCAACCAAGAGCAGATAACCACGACCAATCTCGCCCACAATCTGCGAATCGATCGCTACCGAAGCGCTGAGGACCCGTTGTAAAACGGCTTTCATGAAAGGAGGTTGAGCTAGGCGCGTTTGCGTTCGTGCTCTTTCAGTAACATTTTGCGTATACGAATACCCTTCGGCGTTACTTCAACCAATTCGTCGTCATCAATGAACTCTAATGCCTGCTCGAGGGTGAACTGCAAAGCATTGGTCAAGATAATCGCTTCATCTGTACCGGATGCTCTGACATTCGTCAGCTTCTTCTCTTTTAAAGGGTTCACAGTCAAATCGTTAGAACGACTGTGAATCCCCACGATCATGCCCTCGTAAATGACATCGTTAGGCTTAACCATCATACGACCGCGATTTTGCAAGTTGAATAATGCAAAAGAGACCGCCTTGCCTTGAGCATTAGAAATTAGCACACCGTTTTTACGACTGCCTATGTCATCGGTAAGCTTTGTACCAAAACCTGCTGAAGCGAAAGACATGATGCCAGTGCCAGAGGTCTGGGAGAGGAACACAGGGCGATAGCCC
Organism: Gammaproteobacteria bacterium; assembly: GCA_002684495.1. Classification (GTDB taxonomy): domain Bacteria; phylum Pseudomonadota; class Gammaproteobacteria; order Pseudomonadales; family Azotimanducaceae; genus UBA4421. Next base: position 65,106 of record NYVG01000017.1, read on the forward strand.
ATGACTCCGCGGCTCGGAATCCGAAATTGCAAACGTACTCGGCCCTTGCCATCGGGCTGCATCTCTTGCAGCTCACCACGGCGATCGCCAAGGCTTTCCATAACCTTGCCTTGGTGATTTTCCTCAATATCGATTATTAGCGTCTCATAAGGCTCCTGAACAACGCCATCAACTTCACGGAAGATAACTTGGGGACGCGATACCGCCAGCTCAAAGCCCTCTCTACGCATGGTTTCGATTAACACGGACAAGTGCAGTTCGCCACGCCCAGAAACTAGGAAACGATCTGGATCAGGGGTGTCTGCAACAGACAGCGCCACGTTGTGCAAGCTTTCCGTGTACAAGCGCTCACGGATTTGCCGACTGGTGAGAAACTTTCCATCCTTTCCCGATAACGGCGAATTGTTGACACAGAACATCATCGTTAACGTAGGTTCATCTACAGACAATGCCGGCATCTGCTCCACCTGATCCAGCGCGCAAAGGGTGTCGGAGATGTTGATTTTATCGACACCCGTCAGACATATAATGTCGCCAGCGTTCGCCGAGTCGGTTTCAACCCGTTCAAGACCGCGGTGAGTATAGAGACTGGCGATTTTCGCTTTGCGCTCGTTGCCCTCGCGATCGACCACAGCCACCTGCTGATTACGCACAGCTTGGCCACGTGTGATGCGCCCAATGCCGATCACACCCTCGTAGGTGGAATAATCCAACGAACTAATCTGCATCTGAAATGCGCCTGAAGCATCCACTTGGGGTGGCGGCACTTGGTCAACGATCATGTCCAAAAGCGGCGTCATATCCGCGCCGATCGCATCCAACTCCAAACCCGCCACACCATTGATGGCCGAGGCATAGACGGTAGAAAAGTCCAACTGCTCGTCTGAACCACCAAGGCTGTCAAACAAATCAAAGACCTCGTCGATCGCCCGATATGGGTCACTACCATCACGGTCAATCTTGTTCACAACAACAATAGGTTTGAGCCCGTAGCTAAAAGCCTTCTGGGTAACAAAGCGGGTTTGCGGCATTGGTCCATCAACCGCATCCACCAACAGCAGCACCGCATCAACCATTGACAGAATCCGCTCAACCTCGCCACCAAAATCCGCGTGGCCTGGTGTATCAACAATATTAATGCGGGTATCCCGGTATTCGATCGCGGTGTTTTTAGCGAGAATCGTAATGCCCCGCTCTTTTTCAAGATCATTACTGTCCATAACCCGCTCCGACGTATTGCCGGTCAGCAAACCTGTTTGCTGCAACAGGCAATCCACTAGAGTTGTTTTGCCATGGTCGACGTGAGCGATAATCGCAATATTACGAACGGTCGGATTGGACACAGAGGCACTTCCTTTTTTACAACGCGGATTAACTTCGCCGCAACACAGGCCCAATCCTTTCAGATATCACCGATTGAGCGGCTGGATCGAACCCATAAGCGAGCGACGCGCGATTATGGCGTAAGCATCCAGTGCTGTCGCGTCAAACTCGCTTGTTGGTGCGCAGATTGGTAACAGTCCAGCAAAAACATCCAGATCAACGAAGAATTTTCTCAAAGTGGGCTAATTTTAAGCCCCCTCTCGCACCAGAATGGTGCTAATATGAGTCTCAGAGCGTGCGCGCGCCCGAATTCGAGGCAAAAAGCCCATTAGTGGTGCACGGTTTAATTGGGAAGGTACTAAAAACAACAGCTTAGCGACGAATGAGCGTGGCATATTTCTTGCTGACTCCTCGTTGCCGCCCTGAAAGGGTGGGCATGCTGATACTCGACATCAGCTTGAACGCTACGAACGCTGACTAGCCCGGGTTTGCGCCCGAGTGGGCCATGATCAAAGTCTAATAAGGAGACAATAATGAAAGCAAAATTGGAATACATCTGGCTGGATGGCAGTGCGCCTACCCAGGGCCTACGCAGCAAGACCCAAATTCGGGACAACTTCGGCGGCACCCTCGAGGAATGCCCCATGTGGTCTTTTGACGGCAGCTCGACCGCCCAAGCCGAAGGTAACTCATCAGATTGCTTACTTAAGCCTGTAGCTATCTTTCCAGACCCAGACCGCCAAAATGCTTACTTGGTTATGACTGAGGTACTTAACGCTGATGGAACGCCTCACGCCACCAACGGCCGCGCGACCATTGATGACGACGACGACGATTTCTGGTTCGGCTTCGAGCAGGAATACTTCCTTTGGGATGTGGATACACAGTTGCCTCCGGGCTTCCCAGCTGGTGGCTTCCCCGCACCACAAGGCCCTTACTACTGTTCTGTTGGCGCGGCCAACGCCTTTGGTCGTGACTGCATCGAAGAGCATTTCGACCTATGTCTAGAAGCTGGCATTAATGTTGAAGGCATTAACGCAGAAGTGGCTGCCGGTCAGTGGGAATTTCAGGTCTTCGCTAAAGGCGCAAAGCGCGCCGGAGACGAAACTTGGGTTGCCCGCTACCTCTTGGAGCGCACCGGCGAAAAATATGGCTACGGCATCAATTATCACCCCAAACCCCTGGGCGAATTAGACTGGAACGGCTCTGGCATGCACGCCAACTTCTCCAACGGTGTTATGCGTGAAAACGGTGATGAAAGCATCTTTACCAAGATTTGCGAAAATTTCGGCCGCAACATCGAACGCCACATGAGTGTTTATGGCGCAGATAACGACCAGCGACTCACCGGCAAACACGAAACTCAGTCAATTGACGAATTTAGCTATGGTGTATCCGATCGCGGTGCGTCTATCAGGGTTCCAATCGGCACTGTTGAAGACGGTTGGAAAGGTCGACTAGAAGACCGACGCACAGCGTCCAACGCGGATCCATACAAAGTGGCCGCAGCGATCATTAAAACCTCAAAGGAGGCCTTAGCCTAAATAGGTTTTGATCTGCAACAAAAAGGCGGGCTGCAAGCCCGCCTTTTTGTTTGTTCGTTAAACATCACCCAAATGGGCATGATTGCATCCGCACGATAATCATTTGAACTAAAATCGTGCATGCACTATTTCGGTGCGATAAAATATCCTTCTCATGCACGAAGCCCGTAATTGAGTCCGCGATCACGGCATTTCCGAGGGCAAAAAGGCGTGGGATAGGGTGTTGTTAGCTAAAGTATGTTCGACAATAGCTGATCACTACGGGTTTCCATACGACGCTCATAATCAGGCGCGAAAATTGCTTACAAAACGTAATGAACCAAACTGCTCTTTCTAAAGCCAAACCATTTCGCAGCGCGGTAAGCGCTGAGGCTGTACTCGACACTCTGGTGACTGCCACCATGGTTCTCGACACCGACCTGAAAGTAGTTTTCGTCAATTCAGCAGCGGAGAGCCTGCTGCATTGTTCAGCGACACAAATTGTTGGTTCTGCGCTGAACCAGATTTTGTTAAGCGCTGAAGATCTACAATCAAACCTACGGAAAGCTCTGCGCGAGATGCAGCCCTTTACTGCACGCGAAACCCTTCTGCAGTTACCGGACAACCTCCGCGAAGAAGTCGATCTGACCGTATCTATTCTAGATAACGCTCACTATTTGGTGTTGGAGATGTATCCAACCACGCGGCTAACGCGGATTAACCAAAGTAAGGCTTCTACAGATCGACAAGCCACGACCCGGGGCCTGATTCGCGGTCTAGCGCATGAAGTTAAAAACCCCCTAGGCGGCATCCGCGGAGCCGCCCAGCTGCTCGAGCGAGAACTTCCTAGTGCCGCTTTGAGTGAATATACCGGCGTGATCATCGCTGAGGCGGACCGCCTCAAAGATCTGGTAGATCGCATGCTTGGGCCACACCAACGCCCAAACATTGAGGCCATTTATCTGCCAGAGATCTGCGAGCACGTTATCGCTGTGGCTGCCTCGGAATTTTCAGATCATATTGAATGGCTTCGCGATTATGACCCGAGCCTGCCAGACGTTGCCGGTGATCGCGACCAGATCATTCAGGCAGTCCTCAACGTGGTGCGGAATGCGTGCCAAGCGCTAATCAATACCACCGCTGCCAAGATTACCCTGCAAACACGGATAACCCGACAGTTCACCATCGGTAAAACCCGCCATCGGCAGGTCATGTGCCTGAACATAATCGACAACGGACCAGGAGTCGATTCCCGGGACCTAGAGCGAATCTTTTATCCGATGATCAGCGGTCGGCCAGACGGTAGCGGGCTGGGCTTATCGATTACCCAGCACATTGTCAGTGAGCACAATGGGGTCATCCAGGTCAGCAGCACTTTTGGACAAACCATCTTTTCGATTTTTCTTCCTTTTGAGCAGCCGGCCGAAGAAGCCGGACAACAGGAGCGCAGATGAGTAAACATGTTTGGGTCATCGATGATGACCACGCGATTCGTTGGGTTTTAGATCGAGCATTGGCGCAAGCGGGAATCCCGATTACTGCGTTCAACAGCGCCGATGAAGCAATGCATCACCTTACTAAAGAAACCCCGCTGGCGATCATCACTGACATTCGTATGCAGGGCACATCCGGGCTGGATTTCCTCGAGCAATTTAATGCTCAGCACCCCAACACTCCGGTAATCGTCATGACTGCTCACTCGGATTTACAAAGCGCAGTGACAAGTTTCGAGCGTGGCGCTTACGAGTATTTGCCAAAGCCTTTCGATGTGGATGATGCCGTAGCGGTAGTGCAACGGGCCATCGCACACAGCGAAGAAGCCGACCCAGTAGTGGTAGAGCAGATTACTCCGGCAACAGAGATTATTGGTAATGCGCCTGCAATGCAGGAAGTATTTCGCGCCATCGGTCGACTGTCTTCGTCTAATGTAAGCGTCTTGATTAACGGACCATCTGGATCCGGGAAAGAGTTGGTCGCACGCGCACTGCACCGACACAGCCCTCGCGAAGCCCAACCATTTATTGCATTAAATGTGGCGGCGATACCAAACGAGCTGATCGAAAGTGAATTGTTTGGGCATGAGAAGGGTTCGTTTACTGGCGCCACGACCCAGCGTATGGGCCGCTTTGAGCAAGCAAATGGCGGCACTCTATTTCTCGATGAAGTTGGCGATATGCCCGCTTCGGCCCAGACCCGCCTGTTACGCGTCCTTGCCGAAAATGAATTTTATCGCGTCGGCGGCCATCAATCTGTACGAGTAGATGTGCGAATCATTGCCGCAACTCATCAAGATTTAGAGTCGCTGGTCGAACAAGGTAAGTTTCGCGAAGATTTGTTTCATCGACTGAACGTCATTCGAGTTCACGTCCCGTCGTTGGCCCAGCGTCGTGAAGATATTCCCTTGTTGGCCCAATATTTCTTAGACAACGTTGCCCAGGAATTGGGCGACGAGCCAAAACGGATACACCAAGATACCGCAGAATATCTTATGGCCTTACCGTGGCCAGGTAACGTGCGCCAGCTGGAAAATACCTGTCGCTGGTTACAGGTAATGGCGAGTTCACGCACAATCCTAACCGAAGATTTACCCCCTGAATTACGTGACAGCGAAGAGCCAAGCGGCGGCTCAGATTGGGAAGGAAGCTTGGCACGTTGGGCTAATCAGTTCCTTGAGCAATCACATATATCGCCGCTACTGGATACCGCCGTGCCGAAATTTGAACGCATTATGATCGATGCGGCGCTGCGCAAAACAGGCGGGCGTAAAAAGGATGCGGCAGAGCTTCTGGGCTGGGGCCGCAATACGTTGACGCGCAAGATGCAGGAACTGCAATGTTGAGCAGCAGGGGCACTCTCGCGTAGCCTTACGCGATGCATATTGTCCTTTACGAGCCGGAAATTCCTCAGAACACCGGCAACATTATCCGGCTTTGCGCTAACGTCGGCGCGACCCTGCACCTGATCGAGCCATTAGGCTTTGCCTGGGACGACAAAAGGCTGCGGCGCGCAGGACTGGACTATCACGAGTTCGCTGAGGTCTCTCATCATGCAGACCTAGAGGCCTGCCAAACTGCGCTCGGCAATGCCCGTTGGTACGCATTTACCACCAAGGCGCAACGCAACTACTCTGGGGTTAAATATTCCCCGGATGATGTGCTGCTATTTGGCCCTGAAACTCGAGGCCTGCCCCAAGCACTGTTGGATGCATGGCCGGATGAGCAAAAAGTTCGTCTGCCGATGCAAGCGTCGTCACGCAGTTTGAATCTATCCAACACCGTCGCTGTGGCAGTTTATGAAGCTTGGCGACAACAGGATTTTAACGGCGAACGCTAACCTAATAGCCTTAATGGGTAACTGGATCAGTATCGCTAGGCTCCGCAGCCGGCGCGGCGGCCGCCTGATTCTGCTCGGCCTGTTGGCGCATCGCCTGTACATACAATGCTTCGAAATTCACTTGCGCAAGCTGCAACGGCGGGAACCCACCCTTAACTACCAATCCGTCAATAGACTCCCGTAGGTATGGGAATAGGGTGGTCGGACATGCAATGCCTAAGATCTGTGCAAGCTGACTGTCCTCGACGCCTTCGATATGAAAAAGACCGCCCTGTTGCACCTCAACAATGAACCCAATCATGTCGCCTTCAAGTTGCGCGGTAACAGTCATGGTCAGCACAACCTGATGTTGATTCTCACTGACGCGATTAGCCTGAGTATTAATGTCGAGTTTTAGCTCTGGCCGCCATTGACGCAGAAACACCTCGGGCGAAGAAGGTGACTCAAAAGAAGCATCCTTTAAAAAAATGCGATCGATACGCAATTGTGGCTGCGCAGCATCATCTGATTGTGTCGCCGCTGCGCCTGCGCCGCTGTCGTTTTGGTCACTCATGATTTAACTACCGGTAAGTTTTGTCCCCGCCACTCGGCCATTCCGCCGGTAAGTCGGAGCACATTAGTAAAGCCCTTTTTCCGCAGTATCGTTCCCACGGATCCAGAGTGTTGGCCCATTTTACATGCAACTATTACGGGCTTGTCTTTGTGCTTGTTTAATTCGTCACTGCGCGCTTCAAAATTCGCAAAGGGTATGTTGATAGCATCAACGATATGCCCCTCTGAATATTCGTTTGCATCTCGCACATCGACCACTATGGCGCTCTCGCTATTAACTAACTGCACAAGCCGCTGTGAGCTAATCGTCGCGCCGCCACGGGACATTTCGTTGCGAATGAACAAAATCAAAAATACAACAAAGGCGCCAACCAATAACGGATGGTTACCGATGAACGTAAACAATTGCTCCATGCCCGGACCCTTAAAATTGCGCGCGTAGTATACACATCGGGGTGCTAAATGCGGGGTTGTGGTGCAGGCTTTTTATGCTTTGCAGCAGCAGGGTATTGCCGCCAACCGGCAACAGCAAAAAATTTGCTAATATTCCCAAATCACAAATAGCTTTGTTGGAGCGCACATGTCCGAGGTCAGTCTGCTGGTCATTCTCGATGGTTTCGGCTACCGAGAGGAGGCCACCGACAACGCCATTGCCCAAGCCCATACCCCAAACTGGGATGCTCTGTGGGCGACCCGACCGCGCACGTTAATTTCAGGCTCGGGCGAAGATGTCGGGCTGCCTGCAGGACAGATGGGCAATTCCGAGGTCGGCCACATGATCCTTGGGGCTGGACGGGTACTGCATCAAGACTTTAGCCGCATCAATCAAGCCATTGAAAACGGCGATTTCGCGCGAAACTCTGAGATAAACACAACACTGAATGCCGTGAGCGATAGCAAGGGCGCGCTGCATATATTGGGATTACTGTCACCCGGCGGCGTGCACAGCCATGAGCAACAAATTTTTGCTCTCATTCGACACGCCGCAGCATGCGGCTTGAACAACGTGTATCTACACGCATTTTTGGATGGTCGGGATACACCACCGCGCAGTGCCAGAGCCTCTCTCGATCAAGCCCAAGCCTTATTCGACGAGCTAACATGCGGCAGCATTGTCAGTGTTACCGGCCGCTACTTTGCAATGGACCGTGACCGCCGATGGGATCGGCAAGAGCGGGCATACAATGCGATTACCCGCGGCGAAGCGCCATTCCACGCAGAATCTGCCGTAGCCGCCTTAGACGCCGCCTATGCTCGCGGAGAGGACGATGAGTTTGTGCAACCCACAGCAATTCATCCGAATTCCCAACGACCGATCGTAATGACCGCGGACGATGCGGCCATCTTGATGAACTTTCGCGCGGACCGCGCGCGCCAATTAACCCGGGCCATGACAGAACCGGGATTTGATGGTTTTCAACGCCGCTCCTTCACTCCGTTACAGCGCGTCACCACGCTAACGCGCTATGCGGACGATATTGATTTGCCATGCGCCTTCCCGCCAGCAACGCCGAAAAATACCCTAGGTGAATACTTAGCAACACTCGAGCGGCCGCAACTGCGGATTGCTGAGACAGAGAAGTACGCACACGTGACGTTCTTTTTCTCCGGTGGCAGAGAAGAACCATTCGCCCAAGAGCACAGAATCTTGATTCCGTCGCCAGACGTGGCCACCTATGACTTACAACCGCAAATGAGCGCAGCTGCAGTCACGAAAGAGCTCGTCGCAGCAATCCACAGCGGCGACTACGACACCATTATCTGCAATTACGCCAATGGCGATATGGTCGGCCATAGCGGTAATTTGGCAGCAGCCATCAAGGCAGTGGAAACACTGGATACCTGTATTGCCCAGCTGGTCGAGGCTATCTCGGCTGTGAACGGCCAAATGCTGATTACAGCAGATCATGGCAACGTGGAAAAAATGCACGACACCGAACACGACCAGGCTCATACAGCGCATACTGAAAATCCTGTACCTCTGGTCTATGTCGGCGCCCAGACATTTGAATTTGCAGATCAGGGAACGTTAGCAGACGTTGCTCCAACGCTACTAACTTTAAAGAAGTTGCCGGTTCCCGATGAGATGAGCGGCCGCTCACTAATACTGCGCGATATCCAACAGTCCGTCTGAAGCCCTTGAGATCCACCTGCCGAATTCTGCTTTGCCTGTTGGCTGCAGGTTTCGCGTCGGCAGCGCCATTAGTGCTACACGCTGCCGGTATCGATGCCGAAACAGCACAAACCGCTGCAGCACTGCAGGAAACAGTCGACGAGTTGAATGCTTTAGACCAATGGTTTTCTGAAACTGAAAAAGTTCAAAGGGATCTGCAGCTACAACTGCGCGACTTAGATCGCGATATCGCAAAACTCAGCCTCGAGCTCAGGGACGGCGAAGCTATCTCTCGCCAACAACAACAGAATATTGACGCCACGAACGAGCAAATTACAGCATTAGAGGAACAACTCGAGGCACAAACCACAAGTATTAAGGCGCACCTCCAAGCCGCTTATCGCTTGAGTGGCAACGGCCTAGCCAAAAGCTTGATGCAAACTCAAAGTCCGGCCGAAATCGACAGACTGATTCGTTACCACGGTTATTTCAGCGCACAGCGTATTGACCTAGTTGAAGCCTATAGCAACACGTTAACAAGGCTGGAAGAAGCCAAACAAGCACTGAGCGAGCAACTGGCGCTCAATCAGGCACAGACGCGAGCATTACGTGAGCGCCAAACCGAATTCGACGCCAGTCGGCAAGAGCGAAAAACCGCCATACAAGATTTACAGCAACAGAGTCTGGACAAAGAACAAACGCGCAGTCAGCTGCTAGCCGACAGCGAACGCTTACAAGCGCTGCTACAGCAACTGCGCGCACGTTTAGGGGAACTCGACGGTCGTGGTTTTGCAGCGGCAAAGGGCAAACTACCACGCCCTGTTCGCGGCAAGCAGCGCAATCGCTTCGGCGCCAAACGTTCAGCCGGCAGATTGACGTGGCACGGCATTAATTTTAATGCCCCACAGGGCACTAAAATTAATGCGGTATACCAAGGCCGAGTAGTATTTGCGGAATGGCTCAGAGGCTTTGGCTTAATGGCAATCATCGACCACGGCAGCGGTTATATGACTCTTTACGGCAACGCGGATGTGTTACTAAAACAGCCTGGTGATTGGGTAGAAAGCGGCGAGGCTGTAGCCACTGCCGGCAATAGCGGCGGTCAAAGCCAAAGCGGGCTATATTTCGAGGTGCGTCATAAAGGTCAGGCCCAAGACCCCGCCGCGTGGCTGCAACTTTAACGGTACCAGAGCAGCATGGAACCCATATCGCGACTGTCACTACTCACCCAAGCTTGTTTGTTAGTGAGCATCCTCAGCGGCGTGCTCTTGGGTGTCGTGGCGTTCCGCTATTTAAACAATACCGAGCCGACCGCAGAGGTATACGTCGGCCAGGCGCTTGAGCAAATCCGCGATCATTACGTGGAAGAGATAGACGAGCGCAAATTAGCCCAAAGCGCTATCGATGGCATGCTCGGTCACCTTGACCACTACTCTATCTTGTTAGACACAGTGCAACTTAACCAACTGCAACAGAATGCCGAAGGTAAGTTTAGCGGGGTAGGGATAGAGGTTGATCAGCGCGCCGGCAATTTCGTAGTCATAGCACCGATCGCTGACAGCCCCGCGTACCATGCAGGGATCCAAGCAGGCGATCGTCTCAAGGCGGTGAACGAACAATCGACCACCGAGCTGGACATGCATCAGCTGGCCGAGCTTATAAAGGGTAAGGCTGGGACTGAAGTTGAGCTCACCCTGATTCGCCAGGGCCTCGCTGAACCACTGACCATGCGCATTGTGCGCGCGCAACTGGCGATTGAAAGCGTCGACGCCCAGCTACTCGACAATCATCTAGTGTACGCACGATTAACCAAATTCCAGGGTAGCAGCGCCCAAGAGTTGTCTTCTGCCCTTGCTCGCCTCGGCACCGAAATCCCAGTGCGGGGTCTGATCTTGGATCTGCGCAACAATCCTGGTGGCCTGCTGAGCTCCGCTGTTGCGGTAGCTGACCTGTTTTTACAGCGCGGCGTAATTGTTACCACGCGTAAACGGCGAGGCGAATCGGGACAACAACACTTCCGTGCAACCCTCGACGACATTTTACCGGAACGGCCTATTGCGGTACTGATCAACGCAGGTTCGGCTTCTGCCGCCGAAGTAGTTGCCGCTGCCTTAAAAGATCACGACCGGGGTGTTCTGGTAGGAACACGCAGCTTCGGTAAAGGGTCGGTGCAAACGATCATGCCCACTCTTAGCCTGCAACAGACAATTAAGCTCACCACCGCTGAATATTTCTCGCCTCAAGGCCATGCCATTAATGAGGTCGGAGTGAACCCAGATGTTTCGATCGAGGAATCTAGCGCCACGACTACTCAAGGCTCGGACCCCTGGTTAGAGGCCGCAATCGCAGAATTACAAAAACTAAATCTAGCCGTCGAGTAACGACTGACCTTCAGCGACTGACAAATCACCCTCGTAGATAGCGCGGCCCGTGATCGCGCCTAAAAATAACTCCGGACAATCGGCAAACGCGTCTTTCAGACCCTGTAGATCATGCAGCGTCGCGATACCGCCAGAAGCTACAACACCCACACCTGCACCCTGTGCCAACGCAACCGTCGCGTCTACGTTGACCCCAGACATCATGCCATCGCGGTCTATATCGGTATAAACAATTCCAGCAATCGGTAGGGTTGCTGCTTTACGGGCGAAGGCTAACGCGCTGATGCCAGAATCTTCATCCCAGCCGTGAGTGGCTACAGCCCCATTACGTGCGTCCAAACCCAGCAATATCTGCTGCGGAAACCGTTCTGCGGCATTGACCAAAAATTCAAAATCTTCGATCGCCTTGGTGCCAACAATCACCCGACTGACTCCAACCTGCAGATACGCCTCAATGATCTCAAGGGTACGTATACCCCCACCAACCTGCACCGGCATATCACCAACAGCGGCTACCATGTCTTGGATCAGTTGACGGTTCTTGGGCAATCCAGCAAAGGCCCCATCTAGGTCTACGATATGCAGTATGCGGCCCCCTTGGCGCTGCCAATGTTCGGCCATCGCCACTGGGTCGCTGGAAAATACCGTTACGTCGTCCATCCGGCCTTGCCGTAAGCGCACACATTGGCCTTGCTTCAGATCGATAGCAGGAATCAGTAGCACTATAAACTGCCCTTGGTCGACGGCACCGCACTGCCCATACGCGCATCTACCGCCACCGCCATCCGCAATGCACGCCCAAACGCCTTAAATAGGGTTTCCGCTTGATGATGTGCGTTTTCGCCTTTCAAGTTATCCAGATGCAGCGTCAACATGCCATGATTGACGAATCCTTGGAAAAATTCCCGCAACAGATCCACATCAAAATCACCTACTCGGCCACGCGTGTAGTCGACGCCATAAAAAAGCCCTGGGCGACCCGACAAATCCACCACAACTCGAGACAGCGCTTCATCAAGAGGCACATAAGCGTGCCCATAGCGGGTGAGGCCACTCTTGTCACCAAGCGCTTCATTGAGCGCCTGACCGAGCACAATCCCTACATCTTCCACCATATGATGAGCATCAACGTCTAAATCTCCAGTCGCCTGTATATGCAGATCAATAAGCCCATGGCGAGCGATCTGGGTGAGCATATGTTCAAAAAACGCCAGACCAGTGGAGAGACTAACCTCACCATTGCCATCTAAATTGATGGTCAATTCAATCTGCGTTTCGCTGGTATTACGGACAATGCTGGCAGTTCGATCCTGTGTCACTGAGATCACCTATTTTGTTACATTGTATTGGCGGGCGCAGTGTAGCCCACTCGCTAAAGAATTCACCCATTGGCCGTCACAGCATGGCCGACAAGTCACCGTGTGGCAGAAAACGATTCGTCGTATGGTCTTTGATCCAACGCGCCAGAGCGGGATCAAATTTACCGCGCTGTTTCAGGACTTTCACCAACGGCACCACCGGCGATTTGGCACCGGCCTGCCAACTGCCATGCTGCATTTCTCCGAGAGTAAACAACCGCACAAGACTCTCTAGCTCGGCATCAGACAAATCCACACCGGCCAGATCCCAACCTGGAAGTAAAATACTTGCCCGTAGACCCGGCTCCGCCGATTCGATCGATGGCGAGTCGCCATCCAGCCCGCAACGGTCAGCAAGTAGCAACCATTGCACAACCTGTGCTGGGGTCACGGCACTGTTCATTGCCTGAGGATCAAAGCTATCAACCGTCATAAATGTTCTTCATCAGTCTGCAATACGTGACTCACAGCCACCGAAAGGCTAAGTATACTCCTGCAGTCGACATCTGTAGCCCACGGTCTTCGTATAATTCAACCACAAACCCAAGCACAGCAGGCAGGCCGGAAACATAGCAACGAAAAAGACCAGCAGCGGGCTGCCCATGGTTGACACCCTCACGCCGGATGTCGTACCTAGTACAGCCAGTTCGGCCGCGCTTAGGCTTATGCGGCGGTGCAAACGGAAAGACCACTATTCTTGAGGCGAGTGTGCAAACATTGGACTGGTTCGCTCAACAACTAATCGCATGGCAGAGGCAGCACGGCCGCCATAACCTGCCCTGGCAACAGCAGATCAATCCCTACCGCGTCTGGGTCAGCGAGATCATGCTGCAACAGACCCAAGTAGCGACGGTGATCGACTATTACCTGCGTTTTATGCAGCGCTTCCCGACTCTGGGCCAACTGGCTGATGCGCCCATAGACGACGTCTTGCATCATTGGACAGGGTTGGGCTACTACGCCAGAGCGCGCAACCTGCATCGTGCCGCGAACATTATTAAAGACGATCACGCAGGCAAAATGCCGAGCACCCAGGAGCAACTGGAATCATTACCTGGAATCGGCCGTTCCACGGCAGGGGCAATTAGGGCTCTGGCGATGAACCAATACGCCAGCATTCTGGACGGCAACGTGAAACGGGTGCTCACCAGATTTCACGGCATTCACGGTTATCCCGGCGAAACTGAAATAACCAAACAATTGTGGCGCATCGCGGAAGAGCATACGCCAGAAGAGCAGACCGCCGCCTACACTCAGGGCATTATGGATTTGGGCGCGACCCTATGTGTTCGCCGCCAACCCAACTGTCCCGCTTGCCCTATGCAGAGCCGATGCGAAGCCAAGCGCACCGATACGACCGCTGAATTGCCCAGTCCAAAACCAAAGAAAACTAAACCCGTGAGAACATCACGGTTTTTCGTCGTGAGCCTGCCTAATCAAGCAACACTCTTGGAGCAAAGAGCCATGGATGGTCTGTGGGGTGGGCTTTGGACACCACCCGAGCGCCACTCGGACACCAGCATAGAAACATTTTTAGCAGAGCTCTCGCTAACGCCAGCGGATCTAAACGAGCAACTACACGAGCAAGTTTTCCGCCACACCTTCAGCCACTTTCATTTAGATATCGAACCCATTTACCTGCGCCTCAAAAATGCGCCCATGCAAATTGCAGAGAATTCCGCGCGCTGGGTACTCCCAACGCAGATCAATGCTGAAAACGAACCTCTTGGGCTTTCCGCCGTTGCCGTTAAACTGCTTACCGCCCAAACCAATCCACAAAAGGCACTCGACCTATGAGCCGTACCGTGATCTGCAGTAGATACCAAAAAGAATTACCTGGACTGGACAAGCCACCCCTACCTGGGCCAGCTGGCGAGAAGATATTCAACGAGGTGTCAAAGCAGGCCTGGGATGAGTGGCAGACACTGCAAACAATGTTAATAAATGAAAAGCACCTTAGCCTTATTGACCCCGACGCGCGAACATACTTGAGCGAGCAACGCCAGCGATTCTTCAATAATGAGGCTGTTGATCACGCCGAAGGCTACGTTCCCGGCGAAGGCGGTTGACGGCGCCCATTCACCCCGCTTTAATACGCCGCTCTGTGCCGCAACGCCGGCATTCCCAAATGGCCAGATAGCTCAGTTGGTAGAGCAGAGGACTGAAAATCCTCGTGTCGACAGTTCGATTCTGTCTCTGGCCACCATTTCCCTATTTCAAATATTCCCAAGCTTTTGAAATTGCTCTTTCACAGCGGAAGCCGCTTACGTTTCCGAAACGCCCCAGCTATTACTGTTGGACTTTAGCTTAGGGTACAGAAAAGCCGCTACCTAAATTTTCTTTCAGTTTCAGCCGCCTTCAGTTTTTGCTCCTCAATGAAAACTTTGTGTAAACGTACGCAGTAACCGACCAGCACGATCAGTAGCAGAAGGAAAACAGGCGACTGAATTGACGCTAGAAAGTTGTAGCTGGCATGAAAAAAGATAGGAACGGCCAAGCTCATAACCAAGTGACGCCTTGATCCTGAGAACATATACCTGCCGAAATAGTAGCCCATCACTACACCGCAAGACGCGTGCATCGGGATAGCCGTGAACGCTCGTAACGCGGCAATAGCATAAGACGATGTCTCTGAGTCCGCACCATATACATATCCGAAGTTCTCCAAGATTGCGAAGCCAAGGGAAACCACTGTTCCGTAAACTAGTGCGTCCATTGGCTCATCAAATTCCGTGCGACTTCTTAAAAAAAAGAAAATCATCAGGAATTTCAGCGGCTCTTCTGTAATCGCTGCGAGATACGCAAGACTATGCGGTTCTTCTTGGTTCCAAATCAGCACGGTGTTAAGCACACCTGCTGGAAAGCAAATAACAAAGCCTAGCAAGAGACTGAAAAGAATAGTGCCTGTCGGCTCTATGAATCTGTCCGAAGTAATGAAGTAAACGGCAATGGCAATCGCTGGAAGTACCGTTAGGGCAAGAAGTACCATTGGTTTAACCTACCAGAAAAAAACCATGCAACGCATTTATAGAGCCTTAAAATCTAAAGCAGCAGGTCGTATCAAGGGCCCGGATGTCCCACAAGACTTGCCTGTTAGACAAAGTCATTCCTCATCATCGTCTTCAGATTCACCATCAGGCGTTGCAGCTTTGACAGCAGCACCTACCGCCTTAACGGGTAGAGTGACTACACTAGCTGTTGTGGCCACTACAGCACTTGTAAGACCAACTACTGCGCAGCCCGGTAACCCCATTAACAGTAAAATCGCAATAATAACTCGCAAAAAAATGCCCCTTGTGTGGTGAAATCCGACTTGAGGCTAAACTTTATCACCTTTGTAACAAAGGACTCTGCTGGTGATAAAAATTGTACGGGGCGCGTGATTACTTCGGCGCTCTAATCTGTCAGCATTTTGCCCGCCAACGCCTACTAACATGGTCCACTCATCGGCACTGTGCCTACAGCAAGCTGAGGGTGAAGCGGGTCAAATTTGGGTAATCAAAACAACATCAGGGGATCTCGGCTTTGAATAATTCGATTGTTACTGTTTTTTTAGTTTTGTTTTTGACCGCATGCGGGGGCGGCGGAGGTTCATCGGCAAGCGATCCGAGCCCTACCTCAACAACCCCATCAAATTCTCAACCTAATGCACAAAACACTGAAATCACTTTGGATGAGGATACTGACTACTCAGGAAGTTTCAGCTTTACCGACCCCGATGGGGATACCCTGACTTACAGCGTGGTAGAGGGCGCGACAAATGGCTCTTTCAGTTTGCAACAAAATGGCAACTATACCTATACCCCGAGTGCCGACTACTTTGGCCAAGATCAAGTTGCACTGAGCGTATCAGATGGTACTGCCACAGTAGATTTTACTCTCTCCATCGCTGTGCAAGACGTAAAGGAACGCACCCCATTTAACGAGGTGGCTAAGGTCCTCGATCTCAGCGCCTATCCAGTTGCGCAAGAGTGCGGAAAACAAGAGATCGCAGCAGGCCCTAGTGTTGTCAGTGAAATGGTTTTTCCTGTGAACATTAATGGCGATGCGTACACAGATATTTTCGTCATATTCTTTTGCCCACCGGCAGAGGAGTACTCCGGGATAGAACACGACCTGCGCTCGATAAACTACATAATCCCCTATCTGTCGGACGACAATGGTTCCTATACAGCAGCGCCTGTCGATGTGTTTGGCACCGAGTTCCCGCAGATTCCCCATATGCCCCGAAAATTTGTGCGCGCAGACTTCAATGCTGACGGTCGTGATGATTTTGCTTTAGCCATTAATCATGATGATGGTCGTCTGAATCAGGAGGTTCCGGTTCAAGCAGTGGTCTTGTCGCAACCCGACGGCAAGTATTCCATCGAGACAATTCAGACCCCAAAACCCATGATGGCCCATGCAATCTCCCTTGCTAGAAATGAGTTGGGCGCACTGGATATTTTATGGGGCGGGTATTGTTGTCAACCGGACCTCTATGCCTATAGATACCAGAATGACGCTTGGGTAAACGTCAGCGAAAAGTATCCTCAGTCCACGTTTGTTGATTTAGAGAATAGTGACTGGGGCACTGAAACCAGAGCCGATATGCGTTTCGGACAACGCAGTCAGCGGCTGCTATCGCATATGAACTACAACATTAGTGATACTGAAAAGGCCATCGGGCTGAATCTGTGGAAAGAAAGTGATGGCACTTGGAGCATCAATGATGTGTATGAACGTATCACCGAAGGCGTCGTTCAATTTGTTAGCTGGGTAACCGGAGAGCCTCAACCCGAACCTTATCTCACGGTGAACGGCCGCGAACTCCTTGTATCCGGTGTCATGACCGAGAACATGTGTATTTTTGAGGACAACGACAATGTCACTCTAATGCTCATCTTTCCTGGACAAGGTCT
Source organism: Gammaproteobacteria bacterium (assembly GCA_002684495.1). Taxonomy (GTDB): domain Bacteria; phylum Pseudomonadota; class Gammaproteobacteria; order Pseudomonadales; family Azotimanducaceae; genus UBA4421. The sequence continues at coordinate 82,590 of NYVG01000017.1, forward strand.
TGAGAACTCAGACACCTTTGACAAAGATAAGGTTTACGGCGACGACTCTGCCGAACTGGAACCCGTAAAGCCGCTTCTTTTCTTTGATATAACTAACGATAAGTTCGACCCGCTTGAGATAGATGTTACAGATGAGTATCTCCAAGCATCGGGCAATTATTTTATTTGTGACGACGTCAACGACGACGGCAGGGTCGATATCGTCCTACAAGACTTCTCAAACACATGGCGCACTGACTTTAAGAAAACTAACTCTCCGGTGGTTTACCTACGGAATAGCGACTCTTCTTTCACGAACATAAACTACGACCCAGAGGGGTTGCTAACGGATAATTTCGGCGGATACATAGGCCTTCTATTTGATATGAATAACGATGGCATTATGGATTTGGTGCGTTATGCATTGGATGTTCGCAATGATCCGGGTAGCGAAGAAACCATCAGAATTTACTACGGGAAAGAGCATCTCTCGCCGCCATAGTAAACATCACTACTAGACTCGCCGTTTCCGCGGAACCGCCGCGAAGTAGCAGCGACTAGTAGGGTGCCAGTTTACTTATGGAGGCAAAAACGCGACGAATAAGAAAAGCTGAAACAGCCCTTGCAAAATTTGGCTAGTGATCGGCCCCGCTTGATGAGATAGTAGAGTCGTTGGAGAGCAGGAGCATTTGAAATCATGTCAACGAAGACTATTCTTTACTACTACGCGGTTTCCTACATTTTAATATTCACAGCGGCCTACTTTGTTGCGAATGCCCAGTAACAATGGCAATTAAATCGACCATGAACCTCTGGGAAGCCACAGCCCGTGGATTCAAGAGTTATTTTGACTTCAAAGGACGCGCCACCCGCAGCGAGTTTTGGTACTTCCTGCTGTTTTTCATTTTGGCTTATGTCGTGGTCTGGTTAATCGACCAGTTGTTCCTGCCCCCTATACTGAACCTAAAAGACCTGCCATTTGGTGATCTTTTACCTGGTGGCTACGTAGATAATTATGTCGGTATAACTGTGCTGCTGTATCGTCCAGTGATGGCTATTCCAACACTGTCAGCGACCGTGCGGCGTCTACATGACGTTGGAAAAAGTGGTTGGTGGTGCTGCCTTTGGGTACTACCTGTACCCCTAGTGGGTTGGATATGGTTACTGCCGTGGCTGGCCAGACCCAGCAAAGACGATTAATAATCCAATGGAAAAGCCCACCCCAATACTAATGACAATCGCACTGATCATAATGGTGATGGTCGTAGCAGGGTGTTCCTAAGCCATCCAGGAGCAACCGCCACCGAAGTTGCCAGCAGAACCATTGTCTGTATCACCCTCTGCGTTAGTTGGGCAATTTACTTGGGTTAGCGCTAGGATTTTTCGACTACGGAGTAGGCTGTGGAATTCGCGGCCACCGGTCGAGATGAACCTGAAGCAGTTCGATTAGGGTGCCATCAGGGTCTTTGCAAACGGCAATTTCTGCCATCCTTTCAGCACATACAGATGGCGGCGCTAAAAACTCTACACCCTTGGCTGCAAGCTGCTGATAGTCCGCTTGTAAATCCTTAGATGCCAAGCAAAGCCGCACGATACCGGTATCTTGGTTACGTAAAGGTGGATACGCTTCTGGCAGAGAAAACTCTGTTAAATCTAGCTTGGGTAGCCCCTTATCTAATTGCATGATGCAGGAACGCCCCTTGGTGCCGAACGGCACGCCGAGTGCGTGAGCCATGGGTGTCGGCATTGCTTTGAATTCCTTGGCTTCTAAACCCAAATACGGAATGCCAAGCATAAAAATTTCAAAACCCAGCTCTTCATAAAAAGATATCGAGAGATCTAGGTCGGCGACATTTATGTTGATATGACCCCATCTGAAGCGTTGACCCATTTTTAACCCCTATGCTGACCGACCCACAAAATGAGCGCGGTCATTAAGTGACCGGCTCGTGGCGTTATGCAATACCCTATCGAGTATTACTCTATAGCCAATAACTACTGAACAATCTTATTTAAAGCGGAGGGTTCGAATTGACCTACCGCTATCGCATCCGCTATGTAGCCGCATGCAGTTCAGCTAACTCTCAGCCTTTAAAAGCTTACGAACAAAGGTAGAGCAGTCCTGCGCGGGACTCCAAAACCACCCCTTGGGGTCCCAGGCACGGCCGCAGGCCATGTAGACACAGCGCCCATAAGTAACCTTCGCCTGTTCAATGTCGCCAAGTTCGTGCTGCGATCGAGCCTTAGCCCAAAGCGCCGTTGAGACATCGTTCATCAAGTAATTTTCGTGAATCTTTGCTTTTGCTCTGGCTGATACTCGGCCCGTACGCGGACATTTCGCGCCCTCGTCATGCAGTTTTTTCTGCTGTTGTCCGGCCTTTGCACCCCAAATGCCGAAACAGGCATCAACGGTTGTCACAGCTGCTTGGTAGTCGCCGTCGGCATATTGCGCAACCGCAGTATTGGCCCAAAAAGCAGAGTCCCCCAGTTCCGCAGACCCCGACACACAGGGGTTCGCTCCCGCATCCAGGGTCTCCGCCCATACCGGAGAAATACATAATGCGACTCCGACAAAAAATGCCGTAACCGCACATGCCCGTGTCTTCAACAACATGCTCTTGCCGCCCTTTAACAGTGATTGGTTAGGCAACGCCTCGTAGGTCTGCTGCCATATCCGAAACCTAGCATAATTCGATTCACTAGAAGGTGGATGGATTCAGCCAAGGATAAGCAATTGAGGGGAGCAATTTAGACGGCGAGTTGAGACACAATTGAACTTGCCTGATGGCACTGGCATTACGCATTATGGATCGCTGTAGATTGGGATCGTGGGGAGGTTCCCTTGGCAGTGGAACTGGAACGCGTTGACGCAACTGTCGAATCGCCGAAGTTATGCAGTCTGTTGGAACGGGACGGCGCGGTTGTCATCGAGGGCATACTTTCTGAGCTTCAGCTGCAAAAACTCAACACTGAACTCAATCAGCAGATAGCGCAGCTCGCGCCGGGGCTGCGCTACCCTACTCATGAGGGGATGATCGACTTTTACGGACAAAAAACAATTCGCTGTGATGGTCTGCCTGGGAAATCCGCGACTTTCCAAGAAGTTATGTTGTTGCGACAGTTGATCGAGACAGCGGACTATTTCCTGCGACCCAATTGCAGCGATTACCTACTTAATACCGGCCAGTTGATTCAAATCGGACCGGGTGAGAGCAATCAAGCATTGCATCGGGACGAAGACGCCTGGCGGGAACTGTCCGACCCAAAACCGCTTTTGCAAATCGAAGCCATGTTTGCTCTAACAGATTTCACGCGGGAAAACGGCGCGACCCGCGTCGTTCCAGGCAGTCACAAGTGGGCACCGGATAGACAACCACGCCCAGAAGAGATTACTTGCGCAGCAATGCCTGCCGGATCTGCGCTTATTTATTTGGGTTCTGCCATCCATGGGGGCGGTGCCAACACCACCACCAAAGAGAGTAGGCGGGGTATGTTCTTAGGCTATGTAGTGGGTTGGCTGCGAACCGAGGAAAATACTTTTTTGACCGTGCCATTAAACAAAACCCGCGCCATGCCCACCCGGGTACAGGAGCTTTTAGGGTACAAAGCTCACGGTAGTATTGGCGTTGTCGACGTTGGTGACCCAATGGTGTTGTTAGAATAGCCGAGAACGGCGGAAGACCCCCGGCCAGCGCTACGCATTGCCGTATGGGGCTGTTAAGGAGTTCCGATCCAGGCTTTGGGTCACCGAGCCTTGCAGCGTTAACAAAAAATTTACAGCAAGAATAACCAATGGTACTGACATGGAACCACATAACAAAAAAGGCTTGATATGGATCGTGGCGTTCTTCCTGATCCTTAATGGTGGCTTAGCGCTATTCGCGTTTATGTAGGCCCGAATGCGCTTACAACAGCGCTGCTAGGCAGCTTGTTTTTTAGCTCACCACGGTATTCAAACCGGCGCTGATTTGGTGCGGCACAGCCTGCGAACAGAGATTTTTGCTTCTATATCGGGCAGGCAAACCACTAGCGTACCTACATGCATTCTTGCTGACGCCTGATAAGCCCTATCGCAGCGGGCTTAGGTCTGTTTTCGTGTAAGTTGGCACAAAAAAAGCATTAAGTCAGATGCGGTGTCGGGCACGCGAGTCCCCTCTCCCTCCTCGAAACATCTTGAGTGTCCGGCACCGCGCCAATATAGCCAGCAGCTCCATAAGCCTTTGGTCTTTTAGACCGGCGTACTGGCATAAGGCGACGTTCAGCTACTAGCAGCAAAGAGCGCGTCGATCCGCTGCAACATCTCTGGGGCAAGCGCAGACTCTTCAGCTTCCACAGCTTGTTTTAGCTCCTGACGGTTTTTCACACCCAACACAACAGTTTCTACGCCTGAGAGACTTAAAGCATATTGATGCGCGAGCTGTGATACAGGCAGCCCAAATTCCAGCGCTAGGTCGCGGAACGGAGCCGCTAGATCATAATCTCGCTGCTCTGCAGAATGCGGTTTCACCTCTCGATCTATCTGATCCGTTAAAGCGCCTGCGGCTACCGCCCGTATACCCATAACACCACAGCCATACTCGCTGGCGGCTCTGATGATGGCCCGGTGATCTGCCTCACGGGCGGCCATTGCCATGCTGCCTGAACTGTTAAGAGGGTTTGTAATGCATTGCACAACGTCCGGTCTTTCGTCCAACGCCAGCACGTTGATATCAACATCCGGTATCATCGCTGCAGTAATACCCCAGGCTCCAATCCGCCCTTCTTCTTTTAGGCGTTGGAATGCTGGCACAACCTGGGACCGATATTTGGTAAAAGGCACTGCCACTCGAGGCAACGCTCTGGGATGAGCGGCATCCGCCCAACCATCTTCCATTACGCAGCCATGGAGAATGAATACGTCTACGTAATCTCGATTGAGACGCTCACAGCTTTGATCAAGGGAGCGCCGTAAACGATCATTAATTTCCTCTGCCGGCGCATCACCAAGCATGCACTTCGTAGTCACTTTGATGTCATCTGGGTAACCATTCCGGTAAGCAGCACCAACAACTCGCTCCGCCTCACCATTACCGTACATGGGTGCCAAATCAAAGAAATTGATGCCATCCGCCACTGCTGCCGCGACGGTTGCCAAAGCTTCTTCGCGATCAGTCGCCCCCCACACCTGACCAATGCCGCCTCCGCCCAGAGCCAAACGGCTGACATTCTTAATCGGTCCAAGATCTCGGTATTTCATGAGTGCACTAATATCCTTTTTTATATTTTCATGCGTAGCGGATCGAACAGTACGCCCAAAGCCGCTGCGTTACGGCCTATTTCCTGCCAAATTGCCCCATCCACTCGTGCAGCTTTTGTTCTGCTTCGTCCCCAAACAAAATCTGGCATGCCTCTAGTAAGCCGGGCGAATTCTCAATTGTCTCGCGCCGCACAACTTGGGAAATTTTTGAACGCCGGCGCAAAAAATCTTCGAGTTTTGTGACCATTTCTTTTTCCGCCACATAGTGCAATTCACAGCGCACATATTCGGAGTGCTGAATCAGAATTTCCGCCTGTCGCGGATCCTGTCGGATCTGATCCAATAGCTCTATGGCGTTGAGACCATAACGCCGCCACAGGCGTCGCGATAGCGGCTCCGATGCACGCTCGTCTGTCATAGCGTCCAGCTGCATTAATTCTGCCTGGTGGAAGAACTCGTCGCGCACAGCATCAGGGGGTTCGCCATACCAACGCTGCTGTGCATGAGGCAGGGCAATACCGCACCCCTCTAGGGCGGCTGCCACCTCCTCGCCTACATTCAAACAATCCGTAAGCTTGCCACCGAATATACTCAAGTATCTGTCTGCAGTATTTACATCGATCGCATGCTTACGTGATAACGCAAGCCAATCCGCTTCACCGCCGTCGCCTTGTATAGCCAATGGCCGGACCCCACAGCGCTCGGCAATGATATCTGCCTCAGTGAGGGGTTGGGGAAGATCCATTAGGGCATTGATATTGTCCAAGACAAAGCGCCGATCCTCCGCTGTTATCTCGGCATGAGGGGTATCAACGCGTGTATCTGTAGTGCCGATACAGGTTTTTGCACCCATGGGAATCACAAAAAACAGCCGGCCGTCACTGGCGAAGAAAGCCAAGATGCGCTTACTGCTCACCAATTTATCGACAATCAAATGGACGCCCTTGGAGAAGACATGCTGGTATTCCGCTGGTTGCTGCAATAACCCATTCAGTTGGTCCGCGTAAGCNCCGGTCGCATTAACAACTGACTTGGCTCGGATCGTCACTGGGCGGCCACTGATCTCGTCTTTTGCCGACACCTGCCACACATTTTGTTGCCGTTGCGCTTCGACTAAACCTACATAATTTGCGGCGATTGCACCGTAGTTCATGGCACTGCGTATAAAGTTAAATACGAATCGCGCATCGTTGTCGTAAAGATAGCAATCCGAATACTCTAAGCCCGCAGCCGCATGGGTAATATCAATGCGTTGCTCCAGCGCTTTAATGCGTTTGCGGCTCATGTATTTGGGCAAACGGGTACTGAAGCGGCCAATCAACCAATACAGCAGTGAACCTAAGAACACTAGGAACGCAGGAAAACGAAAGCCTTTATTAATGGTGGTTAGAAAACGGATTTCCTGCACGGTAGAAGGATAGGCGGCGGCTAGGGTATTGCGGCTTTGGCAAAGTTTATTTACCAACAAGAACTCAAAGTTCTCCATGTACTTTATGCCGCCCCAGGCAAGATTAGACGAGTGAGAACTGGATTCACCGGCGAAATCGCCACGGTCAATGAGCGCTACCCGAGCACCTTTTGCCGCCAGAGAGGCTGCGGACACCGCCCCATTTATGCCACCCCCGACGATGAGTACATCAAAGATATCCTGCTCTAATTGGACAACATTATTTTCGCGCAGCTTCATCGCCCTAGCTTACACGCCTCAAGCCAGGATTTTTATGGCACCCGAAAAAAAACGGCGCGACCCGAAGATCACGCCGTTATTTAGGTTCGAATATGCTCGAAAACTGCTGAGCTAGAAATTATGGCTGATTTCTAGACCTATGCTGCGAGGCGCACCCCAGTAATCGGCAGTCATGCCCAATGACGGATCGGTGCCACCAATTTCCGTATCACCCGACTGATTGAGCATGGTGTCTACATAGACCTCGTCCAATAAATTGGAGCCCCATAAGCTGATCTGAGTTTGGTCATTCGCCAGACTCCAAGTCAGTCGCGCNTCGAGTAACCAATAGCTGTCCATCTTTGAAGAGGGCGTGTTCACCAACGTGCCGTACTGATCGTCTTTAAAACCGTAGCCGATAGAAGAGGTAATATCGCCACCCTGAGGTAGGTCTAGGTAGTGCAAAATGCTGACGTCGAAGGAGACTTCGCTGCCATTGTTACCAAACTCTGTTGCACTAAGATCGCGAGTGACAATGCTTTCCGCGAGTGTCGCCGGGTCGATGACGTTGTCTTCGACTGTGAATTCGTCATATTCCCCCTCAAGATAGCCGGCGGTAACCGCCACAGCCAAGTTGTCACTAAGCTGACCGAGTATGTCAATTTCAACACCCATCAATGTGGCCTCCTGGGCATTGATCAAATCAGCTGTTGGTTGTCCATTCACGAGTCGACCAACCGTTAATTGCTGGTTTTGGTAGTTGTTGAGGAACGCAGTGGCGTTCAAACGCAGCCGGCCGTCCATGAGCATAGTCTTGGCGCCGAGTTCGTAGTTATCCGAAACTTCCGGTAGATAAGGACGCATGCGAGTATCCTGATTAAAACCGCCACTGGAGTAACCCATCGAATAACTGCCGTATAGCATGACTTCATCACTGACGTTGTAACTTAAGATCGCACGCGGCGTGGTCTTACTGTACGAAACCTCTTGATAACAACGGTCGGAGGCTGATATTGAAACCCCGGGGGCTACTTCCAAAAATGTCATACCCGGGCAGAGATACGCCGGATCCGCAGCGCCCCCGAACAGAGTCTGTACACGCGTAAATTCCCGGTCATCGCTGGTGTATCGGGCGCCTAGAGTTAAGCTCAAACGGTCATTAATCTGATATATCCCCTCGGCAAATATCGACTGATTTTTATTGGTTACATCATAAGCCTGATACCGACTCCCATAGATCTGAGTCGCAACGGCGATATCGCCCAGAGTTTGCGCACTGCCATCTGCATTAGTCGCTCCCGATGGGAAGTAAAAGAATGGCCAGGCCGCTGCTGCAGGCGCCTGCACACCACGGAACAGCGGGACANCTAAACTTTCCTCGGAATCTTCTTGGAAAATATAGGCGCCAGCGACCCAACTGAATCGATCACTTTCGCCTGATAGTCGGAACTCTTGGGAATATATCTTGTTTACGCTTTCGTTATTAAGAATCTCCAAAAAATTAACCGTAGGGCCATTGCCCATCACCCAACCCCAGCTACCGTTGAAGTTATTTATCTCCCGATAAGACGTGATCGAGCTTAGCGACGCCCACTCCATTTCATAATCCAACTTCAGGGAATATGCATCGACATCGCTATTTGCTGATTCATCATTGGTCGTATCGATCGATACGTGGCGTGTGGTGGATTCGCAATTCGTCTTCATGTCGTCATAAACGCCAAACATGTTGCCGATAGCTGCCAGTCCACCTGCCAGCATACCGCTGGCTGGGCCAGTGAAGCGACAGCTGCCCAGTGGGGCGCGTTCATTGGCTTCAAAATGATCATATGTAAATAGCGCGCTGAATTGCTCTAAGTCCCACAATAGCGACGCGCGATAAGACAACGAATCTTCATTGCCGCGGTCTTTACCTGTGAGCGAATTAATGATGTGGCCATCAGTGGTCTTGCCAAATAGCGCCACTCGGGCAGCCAGCGTGTCGGACAGAGCGCGGTTTACCGTAAACCCATAGCGCTGATGATTATGGGTCCCCGCACCTATGCGCACGCTGGTCTCGCTTTCCTGAGTTGGCTTGTTATTGATAATCTGAATAAGGCCCGCAGTGGTATTTCTCCCGAATAACGTACCTTGGGGCCCGCGCAGAATTTCTACTCGGCTTACATCCATCATGTCCAATAGGCCGCCTTGGGGCCGACTGAGGTAGACGTCGTCGACATAAATGCCAATTTTTGGATCCTGAGTCGCAGACCAGTTGGTTTGACCGATACCACGCATAAATACCTGAATCGCTGTGCCGTTGACCGAGCTGTAACCAATATCAGTATTAGGGCTCAGTTTTTCTAGGTCTCTTATTTCCGTGACATTGCGATTCGCCAGCTGTTCCTCATTCAGTGCAGTAATTGGAATTGGCACCGACTGAGCGGTCTCTTCACGCTTACGCGCGACGACCACTACCTCTTCAATAAAACGGTTTGCGCCATCATCGGCTCCCTCTTCGGCGTAGACCATTGGGATAGCCATCAGACTAGCCATCACGATCGCAACTAACTTTCGCATCATTTGTCCTCTTTTATTGCCATTGATAAGCGTTCTCTAATCCCTAACTTCCACAATTTGCGCAGCAGCCCGTCGGGCGGCCCACGCTTGTTCTACTAGGCGCATCTGCGGCATGCGCAACTTATTGCCTGCACTGAGCGTTGGACCCAATTCCATATAATCCTCGCCCTCCGCAGTGAATGCAGGCCAATGCGGCAAATCGGCAACATTGGGGTTCCCTGTTCTAGCGAAGGTACTCCAGATATTCATCATTACATTAGAAAAGCGGAAGTCTGCGGCGACTGGTTGAGCACCAAACATTGTCAAGTCACCAAATACGTAGCCGATTTCCGCCGCATGAAACGCCTTATAACTGTCGCGCTGTGCAATAGGCGGCCGCCACGTAAAGAAATACAAATAGGCCGGACTTTTTACGGTCTGCATATGTCGCGCCCAGACCCGCATCGGATAAGTAAAGTTGACATCCGTATCGAGGGCCGCCCAACGCTCACCTAAATCCGCAAAGGTAGACGTTGGATAGGCTGTCGCGACCTGATCCCTCACCTCTGGGAGCTGCACGCTTAAATACCTATCGAAACCCTGCTCGCCTGTCCCATACAGCGGCTCAAAATAGGGCATAAAGACTGTCGACTCGTCCGCATTAGAACCAATGAGCACAGGAACGTCAGCCTGTTCACCGTTGGCAAAGATCTGTTCCAGCTCTTGCGGAATCACCTCGCCATCGACAATCGGCATGGCTTCAAAGTTGTTTAACGATGGATCTGCCTGAACAGCAGCAATAATTTGGGCCGCAGGAACTTTTCGTAGCGCGGCGATCGACGCATCCCTACCTTCACCGGCAACCGCAGTAGCTACTTTGGCACCAAATGTTTCGGCGGCAGGGGCAAAAGTTTGCGCTTGGTCGCGTAGCCACAGCGGCCGAAACAGCCCTCCACTTTGGCCTATGGCTTTGTGAAAAAGACCCTTAGCCAAAGGGCTCGCCTGCAGTAAGGAAACGCTCCAGGAACCTGCAGATTCGCCAAAGATGGTTACGTTATCTGGGTCGCCGCCAAATGCGCTGATGTTATCGCGGACCCAGGTCAGCGCTTGAATCTGATCGCGCACACCTTGGTTGCCGGAAACGCCCTTGGGGTGCTGTGCGCTCAATTCTTCGTGCGCCAAATAACCGAATAGTCCTAGCCGATAATTGATGGTGACAAGGACTACGCCTTTCTTGGTCAACTCAACGCCCGGGTAAGCGGCGCCCTCCCCAGTAATCAGGGCGCCTCCGTGTATCCAAACCATAACCGGCAATTTTTCATCTGCCGACTCAGCCAGGCTCCAAACGTTCAGGTGCAGACAGTCCTCGTCCATACCCTGATTAAGCGCCTCACCAAAAAATTCACCCTCTTGGGCGGGTACTTGCATGCATGCCGGCCCGGCCTTACTGGCATCGCGAACACCCGTCCACGGCTCCGCAGGCTGAGGTGGCCGCCAGCGCAGCTCACCCACGGGCGCTTTAGCGTATGGAATATGAAAAAATTGCTTTAAGCCATCAGCCGAGCGAATGCCCGAGAGCTCCCCGGTAGACACAGTGACCTGGGCGCTCAACGGTGCGTTTGCATGGGAATAGACTGCGACCAGACCAGTCAAAATCACCAGGATTCCAGCGCAAGATCGGTACATCATTGAAGCCCCCCAATTCCAGACATCCTCCTAATCTACTCCTTTTTATTTGCTGCAGCGACTTTTTGGTTTATCTAAAGTTAACGGTGTTAGGCCGCCTCCGAAGCCCGCACCTGCACCAATAAATCTTGCCAGGCAGTCTCCATTTCCGTGCTCCAATCACTGCCCAGCGAGTCTTTGGCACAATCACGAATGATGACAAAAAAGCGCGTAAATAACTCTGCATCCACCTCATAGGCAAGATGATGAGAACGCCAAGCGCCCAGACTAACGAGGTCTAAACGACCCTTCGATGCGTAGTCGAGGATTGTCTCCAAGGTTGTCTGAAGCATGGAGCCGCGAACGCCGCCATCCGCATCGAGCACAAATAGCGACTGCACCTCTGGGTGCTGGCGATACAGTCGCTCGTATATTCGAGTCTGCGGATCTCCCAACTCGCGGACTAGGAATTCCAAAGATGTGGCAATGGCTGACGACATAGGCGTTAGCTTAACAGTTTCCATCCGCGTGTCGGGAAGGCGCTAGTGTCGCTGATCAATCCCATGCCCAAAGTGAAACTTTGTTGCCCGGTCCTAGGTTACGCTATCCTGCACCCTATGAAACATATTTTCTCCGGACTTAAAGTCATCGACTGCGCCACCGTAATCGCCGCACCCACAGCGGCCATGATGCTCGGCGACTTCGGTGCCGACGTCATAAAAATTGAGCAGCCCGGCGACGGCGACATGCTACGCATGTTGTCCCATGTCGCGACAACACCCGAAGCCGGAAACGATTGGTTTTGGCAACTCGACGGTCGCAACAAACGCGGACTGTGTTTAGACCTTAAACATCCTGACGGTATGGCTGTATTGCAGCGCTTAGTTGCGGAATGTGATGTCTTTATTACCAATCACCCTGCTAATGTTAGGGATAGCCTTGGGCTGAATTACGCTGATTTAGCGCCACTCAATAAATCCATGATTTATGCCTCGCTGACAGCTTATGGCGAAGCTGGGCCGGAGCGCGAGCGCAAGGGTTTCGATCAGCTGGCGTATTGGGCTCGTAGCGGACTGATGGATTTGATGCGCGCGCCGGGCACACCACCCACTCAAGGACTTCCGGGGATGGGCGATCATCCAACAGGTGTAGCGTTATACGCATCGATCGTCACCGCGCTACTGCATCGCGAGCGCACAGGGGAGGGCGGTTTAGTACATACGTCGCTGTTGGCCAACGGGCTTTGGTCTGCAGCCGGCATCGCCCAGGGCGCCCTAGCCGGTGCTGATATGGCCGAATATCGTGATGACAATTTGGTTAACGGGGCGACGATGCGCCCCTACCAGGCCAGCGACGGGCGCTGGCTACAATTTAATATGATCCGCGATGAGGAAACACTGTCGCTATTACTGGCGGCGTTAGACGCCATAGATTTGCTCGCGGATCCCCGGTTTGGAGATCTGCAGGATATGTGGACTCATCGGCAAGCGTTGGGTGACGAATTACAAACTCGCATTAGCTCGAAAACATCAGATGAATGGCTAGCGGTCTTTGCGGGCTTTAGTCTACCCGTCAATCGCATAGCCGAAATTGAGGAGCTGGCTACTGACCCCCAGATTCTTGAAAACAACATGGCAGCACCTCCTGAGGATAAAAGTATCGATGTGCCTATGATCATTAATCACCCGATAAATGTGGAGCATTTGCCTAAGGTTGGCCCGGTCAGGGCTCCGGCCCAAGGTGAACACTCGCGGCAGATTCTTGGCGAACTGGGTATGACCGACAAAGAAATCGAAACCTTAGTCAACGACGGCGCGGTGGTGGCTACGCCTTGCTCCAGCGAATTGAGCTAACGGCAGACATGGGCACTACTTTGATTTTCTTACGGGCATTCCTAAGTATTTGTTGTGGATTTGCAGCGACGTCTGTCGCTTTTGCCGATGACCATCGAAACCCGGCAGCGTGGCAGGAGCTGTTTAACGGCAAGGACCTTGACGCCTGGACGGTGAAGATCGCCGGCCAACCGGTTGGTCAGGACAAGTATCAAACCTTTAGAGTCGAAGACGGGCTTTTACAGGTCCGCTATGACAACTATGACGGTTTTGCTGATCAATTCGGCCATATTTTTTTTCAGCAGCCCTTTAGTCGCTACGAATTGTTGATCGAATACCGCTTTGTCGGCACCCAGGTTCCTGATGGCCCGGCTTGGGCTCAGCGCAATAGTGGGGTGATGTTACATGCCCAAAATCCGGCTGCGATGAAGCTCGATCAGGATTTTCCAGTTTCCATCGAAGCGCAATTTTTAGGCGGCCTTAGCGATAACAAACGTCGTCCAACCGGCAGCGTCTGCACACCCGGTACCGATATCGTGTTAGGAGACAGTCTGGCAAAGCAGCACTGTAGCTATTCCTCCAGCGCGACCTTTGATGGTGATCAATGGGTGCAGATGCGTATCGTCGTAGACGGAAATCGGGAATTCCAACATCGCATCAACAACGAAGTCGTAATGACCTACCGCAGCCCGCAGCTCTCTGCTGGCACAGCGAACGCAAAATCAAATACCCAGCTGGCACTCAGCCAAGGCTTTATTGCCCTGCAAAGTGAGTCCCATCCAATTGACTTTCGCCGCGTCGCCCTGCGTGCGCTCAATCAAGAATGAACACCCAAAGTAACTCAATACCTGACTTCGTTGATCTTATGACAATGGCCGAACTCGCCACCGACGAACCAGACGCTAATCTTCGACCTTGGTCAGAACTAACAGAATCAATGACCGCGGCGGTGGCTCACCATTGTCGTGGGCAAGCCAGTGTCAGATTGCTTGGAGAAGGCGTCGGTCCGATAAAATGCTGGGAGCAAGATCAACTTTGCACACCGGGTGATATCTACATACGGCACATTGAATTGTCCGTAGCAGAAGTCCCTCGTCTTATCGCAAGATCCATTGTTGCCGCCGACAGCCCGATAGTTGCACTGATGCAAGGTCTGGGTGAGCGACCGTTGGCGCAGCTGCTGTTTACAGATCCATTATGGCAGCGCGCGACTCAAACCGTACATTTGCAGGCTCCCACAGATATTCCGGGCCGAGCAGTTTTGTGGTGTCATCAAGCTCATCAGCACCAACTGCTGGTAGAAGAGTTTTTTCTGCCGGCGCTACTTCAGCGCCAGCAACCGAACTAACACACACCAAGGGGGGAGTTATGTCACGGTTCATCGATCTATCCGTCGCTATAGACAACAACGAACATTCGGACCATCCGGGTGGAAGCCCCAAAGTGAAATACCAAAACCATGCGGAAACCGCCAACGGGCTGGCACACTTTTTCCCGGGACTACAGGCCAGCGACTTGCCTGACGGCGAGGGCTGGGCAGTGGAAACTATTACTCTGTCGACCCACAACGGCACCCATATGGACGCGCCCTGGCATTTCCACTCCACTACAGACTACGGTAAGACCCGGGCACCGAGCATCGACGAAACCCCCCTAGAGTACTGCTTTAAGCCGGGCGTAAAGCTCGACTTTCGTCACTATGAGGATGGCTATCTCATAGGAGCAGCCGAGATTGAGGAGGAATTGCAGCGCATTGGCCATGACCTGCAGCCGCTAGATATCGTCTTGGTCAATACTCGTGCAGGCTCTGTCTTCGGCCAGCCCGGCTACGTCGACGCAGGCTGCGGTATGGGCCGAGAAGCGACCATGTATCTCACCGGGCGTGGCGTACGAGTAGTCGGCACCGACGGTTGGTCATGGGATGCGCCGTTTAATCATACGGCTAAACGTTGGGCTGAAAATCCCGACCCAGCAATGATTTGGGAGGGCCACAAAGCTGGACGCGAGATTCCCTATTGGCAAATGGAGAAGCTGCACAATCTTGAAGCGCTACCCGATCACGGTTTTACGGTAGCGTGTTTTCCGGTCAAGATCACAGCGGCATCGGCAGGTTGGACACGCTGTGTTGCGATCGTGGACTGAAGATAGGACAGTCACACCGACACCATCAGAAAATTTATCGCAAGGCAGTTGCGGCATCAGATCGCCCTGACTGAAACCTATTGGCTGGGCTGTAGCCGACCCAGCAGTTCTTTACCAGGAGTACCGCAATGCTCGAGCTACCCGAACGCGCGTTGGAAATACGCGATCAAGTAAACGATTTTTTTCAGCGCCGAATCTTGCCAAATCACAGTCTGTGGCTTGAACAAGCTGCGGCAGGACAGGCTCAACCTGAAATAGAACAAACTTTGCGTGCCGAAGCCAAAGCCTTAGGGCTTTGGAACATGGCGCTGCCTCGACTGGCCGATGACGAGCCTGGGCTGCGGCTGTCTAACCTGGAATTTACCGGCGTTGCAGAGGTCTTAGGGCGGCTAGAGTGGGCGTCCCGGGTCTTTAATTGTCACGCCCCCGATGTCCCCAATATGGAATTATTGCAGCTGTTCGCCTCCGATGCACAGAAACAGCGCTGGTTATATCCTCTCTTGGAGGGCGATATCGGCTCCGCCTTTGCGATG
The DNA here is from genome assembly GCA_002684495.1 of Gammaproteobacteria bacterium. GTDB lineage: Bacteria > Pseudomonadota > Gammaproteobacteria > Pseudomonadales > Azotimanducaceae > UBA4421. The sequence goes on from NYVG01000017.1 coordinate 98,181, forward strand.
ACCGAGCCTTATGAAGCGTCATCGGATCCGTCAAACCTCACCACCCGTATTCACCGCGAAGGCGACCAGTACGTGATTAACGGCCGCAAATGGTTTGCGTCTAATGCGTCGCATGCGAATTGCGAGCTTTTGGTGGTAGTGGGCGTAACGGATCCCGAAGCGTCTCGGTCCAAGCGCCAGTCATTAGTGCTCGTGCCACGCAACACCCCAGGCGTGGAAATGGTTCGCGACTTGCCAGTATTCGACCATCGATCGCCAACGAATACCCACCCGGAATTTACCCTAACCGATGTTCGCGTGCCGATAGCCAATCTTCTCGGAGAGCAGGGTGCGGGTTTTGCCATCGGCCAGGCTCGTCTCGGACCGGCACGCTTACATCATTGCATGCGTGCCATCGGCGAATGTGAGGTGCTGATTTCGCTAATGGTTCTGCGCAGCCAGGAGCGTTCGACCTTTGGCAAACGCATTGACGAATACTCCTCAACTCAGGCGGCAATAAGCTTTTCACGCATAGAACTCGACCAATGCCGGTTACTAGTTCAGCAAGCGGCCCATCTACTCGACACCATGGGTAACAAAGCGGCACGGAAACAGATTTCTATGATCAAAGTCGCGGTGGCGAACAGCTACCAGAACATCGCCGATCGCGCGATTCAGTTATACGGCGCGCGCGGTGTGACTAACGATACCCCCGCAGCGCGAGCTTTTGCCAAAGCCCGTGCTTTTCGGATTTACGACGGCCCTGATGAGGTGCATCTACAGACTATAGCCAGATTAGAGGCTGGCGAACAAGAACTTGGGCAAATGGTTCATTATCTGTCAGAGCGCTAGCTGTATGGCATGCCCTGAACATCCACATAGAGGCTGTAGATAGACTGCCCACCGGTCATAAACAAACGGGTGCGTTTAAGGCCGCCGAAGCACAGGTTTGACACGCCCTCCGGCAAATGAATGGCGCCAATTTTATCGCCATCCGGCGCGAAGATTTGTACCCCATCCTGTTCGGGACCCGCCCACCCGGCACTGCTCCAGACATTACCCAACACATCTACCCGAAAACCGTCAGGCATCGCATCACCCAGATCACAAAAAACAGATCCGGCGCTGAGGGCTGATCCCCCCTGCACCTTGAACTGGTGGATTTGGCGGGGATACCCCGGTTTGTGCGAGGCCCCGGTGTCGCTGACATACAGGGTGCTGTAATCCGGAGAAAACGCCAATCCATTGGGTTTTTCCAGAGACTCGTCCACGACACTGGCGTCGCCACTAAGAGGATCAATCCGATAAACCCGAGTGGGCAATTCAAGCTCACCCTTATGGCCTTCATAATGACCTAAGGTGCCGTACCCCGGGTCGGTAAACCAGATGCCACCGTCCGGGTGCACCACCACATCGTTGGGGGCGTTCAGTCGCTTGCCGTCATATCGGTCCAGTAATACCGTCAGCGAGCCGTCATATTCGGTACGAGTTACTCGCCTTGTGCCATGTTCACAGGTGACCAATCGACCCTGACGATCGCGTGTATTACCGTTTGCGTAGTTCGAGGGATTTCTGAATTCTGCCACCACGCCAGTATCTGCCTGCCACCGCAATAGACGATTATTAGGAATATCGCTCCACAGCAGAGCATTACTGTCGCCAAACCAAACGGGGCCCTCATTCCATCGCCCACCGACCCAAAGGCGCTCTAACGCGGCACTGCCAGGAACACACCCGGCAAACCGCTTATCCAGTATTTCTATAGCCGGATCTGGGTAGCGCACAGGCTGGCTCCAATCCCGATTCAATAGTCTGTCCATGGGCCTCCACATTGCTCGTCAATAACAATTCAGTTTGTAGACTAAAACTTAGCAAACTCAGCGCCACTGCTATAGTGTTTGGCGCTCTTAAAATAACGGCAGTCCGATGCTCAGCGACGAAGAAAAGTTCCGGTTTGATCTGGAAGGCTATTTGATTATTCCCGGGGTGCTGTCACTTGCAGAGTGTGCTCAGTTGTCCGAGCTGAGTGATGCCGCGTGGCCCCAACAGCCTCACGACGGAGCTTTTCGACGGGCTGCCCAAGTAAGTTTGTGGGGTAACAACTTTAGCAATCTTATGGACCATCCGAAAGTGCTGCCTTATCTGATTGATTTAATCGGGCCGAGAGCGCGACTGGACCACGACTACGCCATCTATATGCAAAGAGGCGCACCCTCCCAGCCAATTCACGGTGGACCCATGCGCTATGAAAGTGACCACTGGTATCACTATAACGACGGTGTGATGCGCAACGGTTTGATGGTCGCAACTTGGGTGCTAACAGACGCCAAGCCTGGGGACGGCGGGTTCGTATGCGTACCCGGCAGTCATAAAACAAACTTTATAAATTTATTACCCGAGGACGCTCAGTCCCAAGACGCTATGCCAGAGTATGTGCGCCAGCCGGCAGTAAACGCAGGCGATGTGATCTTATTTACCGAGGCTCTGATGCATGGCACCCGAGCTTGGCAGGGCAGCGACGAGCGCCGGGTCTTACTGTTCAAATACAGCCCACCCCATTCAAGTTGGGCGAAACAGGGCTATGATTTGAATGACTATCCTGATGCGACCGCGCAACAACGACGCCTCATGGCGCCGCCATCGGTGGAAGATCACGCGAAAGTCATTGATACCAAAAGCTAACGCTTTGTTTCTGTGGCAAACAGTCCTATCGAGCCGGGTTCGTAGCGATTCCCATGCAGCGTAAACATGCCCTGACATTTGTCACCATTACCGTTTTCCTAGATACCATCGGCTTCGGCATCATCGTGCCCATCATGCCTGAATATCTGACCCAATTAGCGGGCATCGATTTATCTGCGGCCTCAGCTATAAGCGGCTATCTAATGGTCAGCTTCGCCGTTACTAATTTCTTATTCGCGCCGCTACTAGGAAGTTTAAGTGATCGCTATGGCCGCCGACCGGTATTAATGCTGTCGCTATTTTTTTATGGTGTGAGTTATCTCATTGCGGGCTTTGCAACCGCACTGTGGGTGTTATTTATCGGACGCTTCCTGACCGGTGTAACGAGCGCCACCTATGCCACCGCCAACGCCTTAATTGCAGATGTCAGTCCACCTGAGCAGCGCGCACAAAATTTCGGTCTGCTCGGCTTAGCCTTCGGATTAGGCTTTATTTTTGGCCCAACAATTGGCGGCATCCTAGGCGCTTGGGACCTGCGTGCGCCATTCTTCGTCGCGGCCGCGCTGACATTTATTAATACGGCGTACGGCTTTTTCTTTCTCAAGGAAACCTTAAGCGCAAACAACCGCAGAGCATTCGAACTCAGGCGCGCCAACCCAATCGGCGCGCTCCGACAAGTTAAGCGTTATCCAATTTTGCTCGGATTGATTATTGGCATGTTCATTTTCAACATCGGTCATCATGTCTATCCCGCTAACTGGAACTTCTATGCCATCGAAAAATTCCGCTGGACACCCATCGAAGTAGGATTATCTATGGGCTTTGTGGGTCTACTCGCGGCAATCGTGCAAGGGGGACTGATTCGGGTGGTGATCCCCAAATTCGGCACTGTACGCTGTGCAGCTTTCGGGCTATTTTGCGCCGCTACCGCTTATTTGGGCATCGCTTTCGCCGCCTCAGCTATGAGCGTCTATTTATGGTTTTTGGTATCCGCATTTGCCGGACTTTCCGGGCCCGCAATCACTAGCATAATGTCTAATCAACTGCCGCAAAATGAACAGGGTGAGCTACAGGGCATTATGGCTAGCGCCATGAGTTTGGCATCCATTATCGGCCCATTACTGATGACCCAAACCTTTGCCTTCTTTACCTCCGAAGACGCGCCGGTTTATTTACCCGGTAGTGCCTTTTTGGTCGCCGCGCTGTTGACCGTTGTTGCACTCGCTATTTTTCTGCAGCAGGTGCCAAAACTACCGAATGCTGATTTAAATGACTCAGAGGCCAAGTCGGAAATACCATGACCGATATTAACCAGCACAACCAACTCAGTTGGGATCGCCAGTCTACAGCCGGCCAGAGCCCCTGGGTACAGCCAGTGACCACCGATGCCGTTAATGCAGCGCGGGCCGGCGATTGGCAGATTATTCTAACGCCTACCAAGTCCGTGCCCAGATCGTGGTTCGGCGACCTGAAAGATAAAGACCTGCTCTGTCTGGCCTCCGGTGGCGGCCAACAGGCGCCAATTTTAGCCGCTGCTGGCGCCGTGGTGACAAGCTTTGATCAGTCCCCAGAGCAACTGCGCAAAGACGCTGACGTGGCGGCACGCGACAATTTGTCGATTCGGTGCCTGCAAGGAGATATGGCCGATTTGTCGGTATTCGATGACGCAAACTTCGATTTGATCGTGCATCCGGTGTCCAACGTATTCGCCGCCGATATTCTGCCAGTATGGCAGCACTGCGCGCGGGTACTGCGCCCCGGCGGTCGCCTGCTCAGTGGCTTTATGAATCCGGACTTTTTTCTATTCGACCATTGGGAAATCGACGAAGGTGGCCCGTTAGAAGTGAAGTTTCAACTATCCTACTCAGATCTAACCCATGTGGATACAGCCGTCCTCGAGTAACGCATAGCAGACCAGCACGCGTTGGAGTTTAGTCATAGCTTTGACGCTCAAATTGGCGGCCAGCTCGCCGCAGGACTAGTGATTACCGGTTTCTACGAAGACCAGTGGAGCGATGAAGAGACACCACTCAACAGCTATATGCCCACATCCATGGCTACACTGGCGATTAAGCCCGGCGCTGATTGGCCACCGGGCTTATAACATCAGGCGGCCGGCTTACGCGGCGGCCATAACATCAGCAGCGGGGTACTCTTTTTATACGCCTGATAATCGGGGTCGTCGCCCCAGGATTTATTCGCCCTGGCCTCGAGCATGCGCGTGCCACTGATAGCAGTCATCTGTAACAGCACCCATAACGGTGCGAATAGGGTCAATATTTGCCAGCCCACCAGCGCCGGATAGGCCATTACTGCGACGCCTGCCCACAAAACGATTTCGCCGAAGTAATTCGGGTGCCGGGACCAC
>NYVG01000018.1 GCA_002684495.1 Gammaproteobacteria bacterium
AGGCTCCTCTAATAGCGTGAGGTCCGAAGATCCCCCACTTTCCTCCTAAGAGCGTATGCGGTATTAGCTCGAGTTTCCCCGAGTTGTCCCCCACTACTAGGTAGATTCCTACGCGTTACTCACCCGTCCGCCACTGTACTCACACCGAAGTGCTTTCTCGTTCGACTTGCATGTCTAAAGCGTGCCGCCAACGTTCAATCTGAGCCATGATCAAACTCTTCAGTTTAAAAAGGTATTAGCTTTCAGCAACACTTGCAGATCGTAACCTGCCGGCGCTGCCATGATGCTAGAATCATTTACTCAAAACGAATTACGTGTTCCCACACGAATGGCTTGTTTGTACTTTGCTACAACTTTTCCCCACTGCCATTTGCTTGTCAGTTTTACCTGTCGCAAACAGCTTTTCGCAAAAGCCTTTTGCGTGCGGCTGCGGTCATTAAATCGAGGATTTGCTTGCTTTCGACGGCTTGCTTATCTCGCTTCAACGCCACCAAAGTTGCGCTATGTACTTGCTATAAATTCTTAAAGAACTACCGCTTCTGCTTTCAGCTCAGCGGCAAGGGAGGCGTATAATACGTATCTCGAAGTGAGGTGCAAGCAAAAAAGAAACTATTTTTAAAAAGATACTTTTAACCCGCGGAATAATCGCCTTGCACTAACAAATAATGCTGCTTTTTGCCCTTACGTAGCACGAAAAAACTGTCGAAGTAGGCGTCGCCGAAGTCGAGCGTGCATTTTGGGTCATCCACAACTTGGCCATTCAAGCGCACGCCCTTCCCCTGCACCAACTTACGGGCCTCACCAGTGGACTTGGCCGCTCCAGCTGCGACCATCGCATTTAAAAGTCCCGAGCCTTGCTCTACCACCACGCTGTCGATGCCGTCCTGCTGCAACTGCAGAAAGTCCACGTGCTGTAGGTTTGCCTCAGCACCGCCGAACAAGCTGTCACTGATCCGTTCTGCAGAATCTACCGCATCATCACCATGCACCATGCTCGTGACTTGGCGCGCCAGCTCTTGTTGCGCAATCCTTTTTTCCGGCGCCTGGGCGGAGCGTTCCACCAAATCGCAGATTTCCTGCTGGCTCATAAAGGTGAAGAGCATGAGAAATTTCTCCACATCGGCATCGGCGCTGTTAAACCAGAACTGGTAGAACGAGTATGGGGAGGTTTTGCTGGAATCGAGCCAAACAGCACCTGCTGCCGTTTTCCCAAATTTGCTGCCATCTGCCTTAGTCACCAAGGGCATAGTTAACGCATAGGCTTCTTTGCCCATATGCCGGCGAATCAAATCAATACCAGAAACTATATTGCCCCATTGGTCACTGCCACCAATCTGCACTAAACAGTCTTCGCGTCTGGCTAACTCTAGAAAGTCCATCGCCTGCAACAGCATGTAACTGAACTCTGTATAAGATATACCCTGACCTTCTCGCTCCAATCGAGCTTTAACGGATTCCCGCTGCACCATGGCGTTGACTGAGAAGTGCTTACCGATATCCCGCAAAAAGGATATGACGTCTAATTCTTGGGTCCAATCGAGGTTATTGCAAACTATGGCACCTGCCGGTCCGTCAAAATCAAGAAAGCGGCTGACCTGGGCCCGCAACGACTCGACCCACTGACCTACTGTCTCACTCTGATTTAGACTGCGTTCATCATCTCGACCTGAGGGGTCTCCCACCAACCCAGTTGCGCCACCCAGCAGTAAGACGGGCCTATGACCCGCCAGTTGAAACCGCTTTAGCGCCAAGAGCGGCACCAGTGAACCAATATGTAAGCTGTCTGCCGTGGGATCGAATCCGCAATAGACGCTGCGAGACTGCCCCAGATGGTCGATCAATTTTTCTTCATTGGAAACCTGAGCGATCAGTCCTCGCCAGCCAAATTCTTCGATTAAGTTTTCACGCGTCTGCTGCATGTGCTGTCTATGTCCTTGCAATTATTATGCGGTACCAAGCGAAGCCAAATTTGCGCGGCACCATAGCAAAACCACTGTAATGTTGCGCGCCCTAGCCGCTACCAGACACTTTAGCGGCTCGCCATATATATTTTTCTCTATATAATGCAGCAACTTATCTCTTCTTCTTAATATGAGCATGCATATACCGCGCTTGCACAAGCAACTGATCTTGGTTATTGGCTGCTGCTTAGTCCTTGTGGGTCTGAGTGGCCTTGGTGACAACACCTACCAGGCTGAGCAAGATATCGAACATGTCTTAGCCGAACTACCGCCGCCGCAAACGCTGTCAGAAATCGACGTAACCCCGACAACCAACGATCTGACGGTGGAGTCATTTGATGAGGTGAAAGCCGGGGACAATCTGGCAAGCATTTTCCTGCGCAATGGGTTTGGCGCGCGGGATGTCCATGCGATTACCAGCACCGACTATGGTAAGCAACTCAAAGAGATCTTCCCTGGCCATCGCTTGTCGTTCGCCAAGGTAGGCGACACTCTGCAGGCTCTAACCTACAGCACCGACCGCCTGACATCCTATACATTCCAGCGCGATGGCGACCGTTTCACCGCTCAAAAAGAGGTCTTTCAGCCTGATCGAGTGACTACTTATAAACACTCAAGCATCGACAGCAGCCTGTTCGTCGCGAGCCAGCGCGCTGGCCTACCAGATAATTTAACAATGCGCCTGGCACAGATCTTTCAGTGGGACATCGACTTCGTCCTCGATATTCGACCTGGTGATGAATTTTTTGTGCTCTTCGAGGAACTTTATTTCGAGGATGAGTTCATTGGCTACGGCGATATCCTCGCTGCGGAGTTCGTAAACCAAGGCAAACGTTACCAGGCAGTGCAATATCAAACCAAGTCTGGTCGTAAAGACTATTTCACTCCAGAGGGCATCAGCATGCGCAAAGCCTTCCTGCGAGCCCCCGTGGAATTCTCCCGCATCAGCTCGCGTTTCAATATGCGCCGCTTGCATCCCGTGCGCAAAACCGTGCGCCCCCATCGTGGCATCGACTATGCAGCACCCGTTGGCACCCCAATCTTGGCCGCTGGTGACGGCCGCATTAATACCGCGACGAGGAATCGCGCCAACGGGCGCTACATTATCATCAATCACGGCCAGCAGTTTGTGACCAAATATTTACACCTATCGAAATTTGCTCGAGGGATAAAAGCCGGTAAAAAAGTAAAGCAAGGACAAGTTATTGGCTATGTAGGTGCCACAGGTCTCGTTACCGGTCCGCATTTGCACTACGAATTTCTGGTAAACGGCGTGCATATGAACCCAAGAACTGTCGCATTGCCCAAAGCAAAGTCGATCAGCAAGGGCGAACTTGCAGGATTCAATCTGGCGACCAGACAACACATGCTTTTGCTGACCGCATACAGCCAACACATGACCGCCATGGCGGCTGAATGAGCGCCAACAGTCTTTACGTTGGCTGCATGACCGGCACTAGCGTTGATGGATTGGATCTTGCTCTTATCGAAGTTGACGGCAGTGGTGCTATAACTATTGTTGCAGCCGACACTCTGCCTCTTCCCGACCCGCTGCGGCGCGATCTACTGGCACTCAGTCAACCCGAAGACGATGATATCGACCTACTCGGCACTTGCGATCAAGAGTTGGGGCGATTCACGGCAACGGCAATCAATACCTTCATCAAGCGCCTTGGCTATGCCAGCAGCAGCATCCGTGCCATTGGTAGCCACGGGCAAACCATCCGACACAGGCCTCCAGGTACTACTTCACTACCCTTCACCCTGCAAATAGGCGACCCTCATGTAATCGCCGAAACTACCGGTATCACTACGGTTGCAGACTTTCGGCGCCGAGACATCGCGGCTGGAGGCCATGGAGCGCCCTTAGTACCGAGGTTCCACGCTGAGCTATTTAACACAACCGTTGGCGACAATTGCATTCTCAACATTGGCGGCATCAGTAATGTCTCTTTGCTGAGCAAAAACCTCACTGGATTCGACACGGGTCCTGGCAACGCTCTCTTGGATCAATGGTGCCAACAACACCAAGGGCTGCCGTACGATCGTTCCGGAGCCTGGTCAGCGGGCGGTAGGGTCGACAATACGCTGCTAGAGGTGCTGCTGGCTGATCCTTTTTTTGCACTGCAGCCGCCTAAAAGCACTGGGCGCGAGTATTTTAATCTCGATTGGCTGAACCGGACTGCTGGTACCCATGATCTGCCTCTTGATGCAGCCCAAGACATACAAGCCACGTTAACTCAGCTTACTGCGACAACTGTTATCGAATCACTCAAGGCCTGGGGAGGTGACATCAGGACTTTGGTTGTCTGTGGCGGTGGGCGCCTTAACAACGATCTGATGCATCGTCTTCGCCTAGCGGCAGCTGAACTCGCGCAAACACCCGATCTGATTGAACCCAGCGAATACTGGGGCGTTGACGGCGATGCCATCGAGGCTGCCGCCTTCGCCTGGTTGGCGCATCGTCGTTTGGAACATCTGCCAGGCAATGTACCAGCGGTCACCGGTGCTGCTGGCGAGCGAGTGCTTGGCGCTGTCTATTGATTCATCGCCAAGACGAACCTCACTCAAATCGAGAATGAGTTACCACACCCACATGTCGAAGCAGCATTCGGGTTCGTAACCACAAACTGTGAGCCGCTTAGGTCTTCGACAAACTGGATGGACGCCCCCTCGAGGTATGGATAGCTCATTGAATCAACCACCATGGTGACACCACTTTGGACGACCACAGCATCGTCTTCAGCTATTTCGTTATCGAAGGTGAATCCGTAAGAGAAGCCATTGCAACCACCTCCGGTGATGAACACTCGTAGTAACAGAGAATCGTCGCCTTCGCTTTGTTTGAGTGTGCGCACCTTCGCCGCAGCACTTTCGGTAAAATCAATACCTACGCTTTCCATTTTCCCCGCCTTGCGGTATCGCCGCTTGGGTCGCCCAACAACCGATACAAGAGGTTATTCTTCACTTCGTCTGTGCCGGCTCAGCAACTATTTTTGTGACTGCATTGTCCGATCGCGCCGGCTGCTCTGTATGCACTAACCGGCCCTGCACTTGCGCGCCTAACTGCATTTCAATGAGCGCGTAAAATAAATCGCCTTTTACCTGGGCTCCTGCAGCAAGCTCGAGCCGCACTGTCGCGTGGACATCACCTTCCACTCGCCCGTTCACCACCACTGTCGGCGCTTTAATCTCACCAGCTACGAGACCTTCAGGGCTGACAATAAGCCTCGCTTCTGGCTTCTCGGCCACCACATTACCGCGCACCTCGCCTTTGACGAACAGCTGATTGTCAAAGTGAACATCGCCTTCCACCTTAGTGCCTGGGGCGATTAACGTTATCGCCTGCTCACTCTTTCCTTTCATGTCTATTTCACCCTAAACATAGTCGCGGCCTCTATTCGGCGCCATAACGTCGCTACTGTAAAGACCATTCGAAATCCGCGCCCGCGGACTTTTTGCCATTTTGCTGGACAGACACGGAAACTCGCTCGGCAACAAAGTCAGATGGCAGTCGGATCTGTCCAACCAGGTCTTGAAAGTACTTGAACCTTAACTTTAGTGGAAATCCAAAAACTGAATTTGTTGCATCAAATATCACCTCTTGGCACTGCCCTTGCATGACCCCAACAACCTTGAGCTCTACCTCGCCGGCGACATATTTTCTATTTTCCGCGATTTGCGTGACCAAGATCGAGAATTGAAAAACCTGCGGAGTGCTGGTTGCAACTAGGGCAAAGTCAGCTACCCGCAAACCCTCAGCCTTCTCTCCCGCTTCCATCAAGTCGCGATAGAAACTTACCGCGTCTTCTAGCTCTACTTTTTCGCTGAGCAACCCGGTTAATTTTTGCTGCAGTTCCTGTGCCGCTTGTTCCTGCACGGTAGCAGCAAGCTCAGCGGCTGCCAGTTTTCGCGCCAAATTCTGTTTTTGCTCTTGCACGGCATTCAACTGCTGCAACAACGCACCGTTCTGTAAGACAGCTTCTTTACCATTCCACTGACCCACCACTAAGCCGCCCACTAGGCTCATAGCCAGCAGAGCTATAGCCACTATGACTTTTTTGAACGTGTGCATGGGCTTGCGATGGACGACTTGGTAGAGCATGAGTTCCTTTCACGAGGTCATTCACTTAAGATTTACCTAAGCTTTAGCGCCCACAGCTTAGCCAGATTTCGCGCGTTTACAAAGTCGTCTCGGGAAAACGTTGTATGTCATTCTATTTGATCCTCAAAGCGCTGCATTTGGTCAGCGTAGTAACCTGGTTCGCCGGCATCTTTTACTTACCCCGTCTGTTCGTCTATCACGCGTCAGCTGAAGACCAGATCAGCAAGGATCGCTTTGTGATCATGGAAACGAAACTGTATCGCCTGATTATGAATCCATCCATGATTGTGACCCTGCTTCTTGGTATCTGGATGCTGGCCTTAAACTGGACAGGCTTGTCGAACCAGACATGGATATGGCTGAAAATCGCCTTGGTCGTTGCATTGATTGGCTTTCACCACTACTGCTTGGGTATCATCAAGGCATTCACCCGTGGTGAAGCTCGACACAGTGAGAAGTTCTTGCGGATCTTCAATGAAGTACCAGTGCTTATTCTGATCAGCGTGGTCTTCTTGGCCGTGCTGAAACCCTTCTAAAAGTTACAAAGGTCTCGTCTTTATGAATCGCAAACAGTCTTCTGCGCTGATGCAACGTGCTTGCCGCACCATTCCTGGCGGCGTTAACTCGCCAGTACGCGCCTTTAAAGGCGTGGGCGGCGATCCAGTTTTTTTCGACCGCGCTGACGGCCCTTACCTCTTTGACGTAGACGGTAACCACTACATCGACTACATCGGCTCTTGGGGACCAATGGTGCTTGGCCACAACCATGCACCCACTATCGCCGCGGTCCAACAACAAGCCGCCAAAGCGCTCAGCTTCGGCGCTCCAACTGAAGCTGAGATCGAGCTCGCGGAAACTATCGTGCAACGCGTACCGAGCATGCAGCAGGTTCGTATGGTCAACTCCGGCACCGAAGCTACCATGTCGGCGATACGTCTGGCACGCGGCTTTACCGGTAGAGACCTGATTCTCAAGTTTACTGGCTGCTACCACGGTCATTCAGATTCGCTGCTGGTAAAGGCAGGCAGCGGCGTGTTAACCCTCGGACTGCCAAATTCACCGGGAGTTCCCGCAGACTTAGCCGCATGCACCCTGTCATTGCCATTTAACGATCTGGATGCTGTCTCCCAGGTATTCGAGCAATACCCGGGTAAAATTGCCTGCATTATTGTCGAGCCTATCGCCGGCAACATGGGCTGTATCCCGCCAAAGCCGGGCTATTTGCAAGGCCTACGCGATATCGCTCACAAAGACGGAACACTGCTTATCTTTGACGAGGTCATGACAGGCTTCAGAGTCTCGCCAGGCGGTGCACAAACCCTATATGGCATTGAACCCGACCTGACAACACTCGGGAAAATAGTCGGCGGCGGTCTGCCAGTGGGCGCCTTTGGCGGTCGTGAAGACGTGATGCAAGAAATCGCGCCAGCTGGACCGATTTACCAAGCCGGCACACTGTCGGGCAATCCTTTGGCCATGGTCGCAGGACTGAGCACACTTCAACATCTAACAGACGACGTCTACCAAACCATTAGCGCCGCCACCGAGACCCTTATTGACGGTTTGGTCCAGCGCGCCACGAATGTAGGCTTGCAGGTTTGCGAAAATCGCGTCTGCGGTATGTTCAGTCTATTTTTCGGGATAGACCAAGCCAACGATTACGACGATGTGGCGGGATCAAACATCGACCAATTCAACGCATTTTTCCACGCCATGTTGAATCAGGGCATCTATCTAGCGCCTTCTGCGTTTGAAGCAGGCTTTATTGGCGCATCCCATACCAGCGAAATCATTCAGACCACACTAGACGCCGCCGAGGTCGCCTTCAGCGACTTGGTTGCTGCTTAACACTTTTTTTTGGAGCAAAAATGACACAGATCTTTGGACTTGGTAACGCAATTGTTGATGTCGAAGTCAGTGTGGAGGATTCATTCCTAGCGGAACAGGGTCTACCAAAAGGACAAATGACACTCGTAGACTCCCAGCAGGTGAGCGCCCTCACCACTGCACTAGATGGTTCATCAATGCAGCGCTGCAGTGGGGGATCCGCAGCAAATACTATTTTCGCTGCACAAGGTTTTGGCTTGCAAACGAGCTATACCTGCAAGGTGGCCGATGACATAAATGGCCGCTACTTCCTTGACGAAATGGGCGCCGCTGGGATCGGTCTTAATCCAACTTGCTTGAGTACCGAAGCTGGGGCCAGTTCGGGGCAGTGTTTAGTAATGATCAGCAATGATGCGGAGCGCACTATGTGCACTGATCTCGGCATTTCCGCAACTCTCGCTGCAAGCGATTTGCATGAACAGGCAATCGCAACAGCCGAGGTCTTCTATGTCGAGGGCTATTTAAGCTCGTCAGAGAACGCTACCGAGGCCGCCGAACTCGCGCACAGCATTGCGCAAACCAATAAAGTGAAGACAGCTGTATCACTGTCCGATATCTCCATGGTGACCATATTCAAAGCCAATCTACAACGCATACTGGGTAACGGCGTGCACAGCCTGTTTTGCAACGAGGAAGAGGCGCTGGCATGGGCCAGCACAGATCGTTTAGATATAGCGATCTCGGAGCTCAAAGACATCGCTGAAGAAGTCTTTGTCACTGTCGGTGCGCGAGGGTCTGTCATAATCGACGGACAGGGCCGGCAGCAAGAGTCCCCAGGACATGCGGTGACACCCGTGGACACAAATGGTGCTGGCGATATCTATGCGGGTGCGTGCTTAGCCGCTCGCTGCCAAGGCGCCGACGCCTTCGATGCTGCAAAGTTTGCCAATCATGCAGCGGCGCATCTGATCACCCAATATGGTGCGCGACTCAAAACACTGCAGGCATATGCCGAGCTAAAAAGCGCCTATGCATAGGCGCCGAACTCGGGCGCTGAGTTAATGACGGAAATCGAAGGGGAGACGATGACTCAGCGACATGGTGCTTAAGTCCGTCTTACACGCATAAGCCAGAATCTCGACGCCGTTTTCTGCCGCCCTACGCAGAGCCTCAGCATACCCCGGGTCTATGTGCGCGGCGGGGCTGACTCGCTCGATACCAAGGTGCTGCACGCAAAACAGCAGCACGCCCCGAGCACCTTGTTGCACCTGCATCTGCAGTTCTTCAACATGCTTCAAGGCTCGCGTACTCACAGCGTCGGGAAACGCACCCAGCCCATCTTCAAGATGTAGCGTCACGCTTTTGACCTCAATAAATATTTGTTCCGCACCCTGGGAGAGTAAAAAATCGAAGCGGCCGGCACCGCTTGGAATGGCTGCCTCTGCCTTGATCTGCGCGGCCGACCACTGGCCTACTTCTTTAATCACGCCACTGAGCAGCGCGTCTTCAATAAGGCGATTAGCGCGGCCTGTGTTAACGCCCACCAGACCATGCGGACTTTCTACAAACTCAAGGGTATGGGGATATTTGCGCTTGGCATTGTCTGAGCGCGAGTAATACACCTTACTGCCAGGATCAACGCATCCGGTCATTGCACCCGTATTCGGGCAATGGATAGTCAGCGACTTCCCTTGAGCATCGGTGATATCAGCCAAAAACCGCTTATACCGGCGCACTAAGGTGCCGGCCTGCAAATCGGGCAAAATCACCGACTTATGCCCCAGGCCGCAAGCGCCTGTCCAATGCGCTCCAAGCCAAGATCAATGGACGCGATGTCGGTGGTGTAGGCAAATCTGACAAAGCGGTCACTTTCAAAATCGCCAAAGTCTTTGCCTGGCGTTACTGCGACTTGATATTCCTCAATTAACCGCCAGCAAAATTCATCACTCGGTATCCCCGTATGAGCGACATCTACGTACAGATAAAAAGCACCCGCAGGCATAACCGGTATGGCAAAGCCCAGTTCTAGCAAACCTGCAGCCAACTGTTTTGCGCGCCGAGAAAATTCGCTAGCGCGCTGCCGGTGCACACTCATCGACTCTTCAGAGAAAGCCTCTAACGCTGCGTTCTGGGCAATCGAACTCGGCGAAATGACTAAATTTTGTGCCAGCTTGGTAAAACGCTCTGTGGCGTTTTCTGGAAGCACCACCCAACCAAGACGCCACCCGGTCATACCAAAGAACTTAGAAAAACTGTTTAGCACGAATAGGTCGTCGCTCACGGCCAAACCCGACGTATAAGGCGCGTCGTCATGCACGAGGCCTTGGTATATTTCATCTAAAATTACAAAGCCATCGCGTCCCGCGACCCATTTGCTAATCTCTGAGAGCGTACTCGCTGCCAGCATGGTACCGGTGGGATTAGCCGGTGAAGCCAACAAGATACCTCGATCCTGTGCTTCCCACGCGGACTCGACGTCCGCTAGCATCAATTCAAAGCCCCGCTGGGCTGACAGCGCTATCGCCTTAGTATCCGCACCGGCCAGGCGTGCAAATACCTTATTGCAAGGATATCCGGGGTCCGTAATCAGCATCCGGTCGCCCGGATCCAGAAGCAGCCCGGCTAACAAGACCAATCCGCCGCTGGCGCCACTGGTGATCTGTATCCTCGATATAGGCACATCTAGGCCTTGGTCTCGATAGTAGGCTGATATCTTCTCGCGCAACGGCTGAATACCCTGCGCCGCAGTGTACTTGGTCTGACCACTGCGTAAGGCCTCGATTCCAGCCTCAATAATCGGTGGTGCGGTGGTGAAATCCGGCTCACCCACCTCAAAATGCACGACGCGTCTACCTTGCGCCTCGAATTCTTGAGCCCGATGCAACAATTGCATAACCGTAAAGGGGTCTATTTCTGAGCTACGTCGTGAATACATAATTAGTTATCTGTATGAAAACTCCGCAGTGTGCACTATTGCATCTTGAAGACGTGTACGCATCGACTAAGTGATTGCAACACGGCTATGGTCATTCGTTCTGTGTTCTGGTAGGTTACGCGCCCTTCGCAATTACGGGCTTTACGCAATCCCCAACAGAGGACCTATTATGGCGGCTGACGCAAAGGCAAAAACAGCAACCAAAAAGCGCACCACAGCTACTGCGAAAAAGAAAAAAGCTGCGACTGCAGCGGATTCTCCATTTCGCAACTTCACGCCCTACAAGCCTAAACGCAATGAAGAATATATGAGCGAGGGGCAGCTCGCCCACCTCAGAGCAATGCTTTCGGCCTGGCGCACGGATCTAATGGAAGAGGTAGACCGAACCGTTAATCACATGCAGGACGAAGCAGCCAACTTTCCAGACCCTGCTGATCGTGCGACTCAAGAAGAAGAGTTTAGTATCGAATTACGGACCCGCGACCGCGAGCGCAAGTTGATCAAAAAAATCGACAGCACAATTGAACGTCTGGACCAGGACGATTACGGCTATTGCGAGACCTGCGGCATAGAAATCGGCTTACGTCGTCTTGAGGCCAGACCCACCGCGACACAATGCGTTGATTGCAAAGCACTCGATGAAATCAAGGAACGGCAACTCCACGGTTAACGGTGTTGCGCTGACCCTTGCGAGGCTAACTTGATTACGGGTCGCTTTGCCCCGTCCCCAACTGGCCCACTGCATATGGGCAGCTTGGTCACGGCATTGGCCAGTTATTGTTCGATAAAGCAAGCAGGCGGTGAATGGCTGGTTCGTATCGACGACCTTGACCCTCCAAGGCAAGACCCAAACGCTGTAAACGCCATAATCCGTTGCCTCACTGCTCACGGGTTGCACCCCGACCGTCCGATAATATTTCAAAGCGACCATGCTGGTGCTTACGAATCCGCCTTGCAAAAGCTGGCTCCGAACCTTTTCTACTGCAAGTGCAGTAGAAAAAAATTACGCGCCCATGATCGATACCCAGGCACTTGCAGAGAAGCCAGAACACCACTGCCCGATCGTGCGGTGCGAGTACTGTTGTCGGACACTGAACACGGCTATTGCGACGGATTCTTAGGCTCTGTTGATGGGAATTTTGCCGCCCAGCTGGGCGACTTCATCGTCAGGCGCCGGGATGGCTTGATCTCTTATAACTTGGCTACAGCGGTCGACGACGGCAACACGATCAGCGAGGTGTTGCGCGGCCAGGACCTGTTACCGGTTACAGCCCCGCAACGCTACTTGATGCAATTGCTAGGCCTGACTGCTCCTGACTACACACATATTCCCTGTCTGGAATTCGCCGACGGCACAAAGCTATCAAAACAAACCCACGCACCACCGCTCAATGAACATTCTGCCCTGGCCAACCTGCGCGCGGCGCTGGGTTACTTAGGTTTCCAAGCCCCTGACGCAATAGATTCTGTAGGCATTTTATTGAATTGGTCCATTGCGCACTTCGACTTAAGTCAAATCCCAACCAAATTGCCAAAATATCAACCTTCTTAGGCTGATTTATGATGCTGCGCACGACGGCGACGGCGGCGAATAGCTTTGTTAAGATTCTCCCATGACTGATCTGCTACTCATTGATACCGACCACGAACGCAGCAATGAACTCGCTACGTTGCTGAGCGCTCAGGGCATTAGTGTCCAAGCAGCCGAGGCTATAGACAATCTTGCCCTGGGTCAGTTCGACTGCTTGCTGATTGACCACAACCAAATTCCGCCTGATTTTGCAGATATTGCTGAGCAACTACCAGTAATTGTCCTAGCGCTCACAGGCACGGTAAAAGAAGCTGTCAACGCCATCCAACTTGGGGCGAAGGACTACCTCGAGCAACCAGCCGAGCCTGACGAACTGCTCGCCGCAATAGAGCGGGCATGTGCTTATCGGCCAAATCAAAAGAGTACTACCGCCAATGATATGGAGTTAATTGGCACCTCGGAAAACACCAAAACTTTGCGCAAACGCATCGAAAAAGTAGGGCCAAGCGACTCTCCTATTTTGATTCTCGGTCAGTCCGGCACCGGTAAAGAGCTAGTAGCCAGAGCCCTGCAAGCCGCGAGTAGAAGAGCTCGCGCGCCGATGATCACTATTAACTGCGCGACTGTGCCCGAAGACCTCATAGAAACAGAACTGTTTGGCATGGAGCCCCTTAGCTCCACGCAATCTGGCGGCCATGGTTTAGTGGAGGCTGCCAACGGCGGGACACTATTTTTAGATGAGATAGCAGAACTCAGCCTCAGTGCCCAAGCGAAACTTATCCATGTGGTTCAGGGCGAAAATCGTAGGGTCGGCAGCGCGCAATCAAAACCGGTGGACGTACGATTGATCGCCGCAACACATCGCGATTTACAGGCACTTACAGAGTCCGGCGATTTTCGCTCTGATCTTTTTTATCGCCTGAACGTCCTGACATTTCAGCTCTCACCGCTACAAAACCGCAACGAAGATATTCTAGAAATCGGTGAATGGTTGCTCAAACAAGCCTGTCTGCGACTGAACAAAAAAGGTCTGAAGCTAGGCAAGGAAGCCAAAGAAACCATGATTGCCTATCAATGGCCAGGTAATGTTCGTGAACTGAGTAACGCCATAGAGCGCGCGGTAATTTTGTCCGATGATGACGGCGAAATAACGCCGAGTTTGCTGGCCATTGAGCCGATCCAGAGGCAATCTGAGCCCGAAGGAGAGGGCGAGACCAATGCAGCCCAAACATCGTTGGAAGACTACTTCGTTCGATTCGTGCAGGACAATCAAGAACAACTTACAGAAACCGAGCTGGCAGAAAAGCTCGGTATTAGTCGCAAGAGTTTGTGGGAACGGCGCCAGAGACTAAATATTCCTCGCAAGAGAACTCGTAAACGCGGTCCAAGAATAGACACTGGAGCCAACAACTGAGCTCGAAAACAGCAGTTCGAACAACCGCTCATGCTATTGCTCTGGAGCAGTTGGACAAAGACGCACTTGATGTCATTCACCAACTGAACGCACATGGGTATACGGCCTTGTTGGTTGGCGGTTGCATTCGCGATGTGTTGTGCGGCTTAACACCCAAAGACTTCGACGTAGCAACCGATGCGCCACTGGACGAAATAAAACGCATCTTTCGACGTTCTCGAATAATCGGGCGGCGTTTTCCCATCGCGCACGTGCGCTACGGCCGAAATTTAATAGAGGTCTCAACGTTCCGGCAGTCTGTTTCAGACAATATCGAACATGACGCTCAGGGAATGATCCTGCGCGATGAGGCATTTGGCACTCTGCAAGAGGATGCCTTTCGCCGCGACTTCAGTGTCAACGCACTGTATTTCGACCCTAATAGTCAGGAAATTATCGATTACGTTGATGGGCTGGAAGATCTCGCCAAGCGACGTATCAGACTCATCGGCGAGCCTGCTGTTCGACTCGCGGAAGATCCTGTGCGCATCCTGCGCGCAGTGCGGTTTGCCAATAAGCTGAATTTTACCTTGAAAGAAGACATCGTCGAATTGATCGAGAACAGCGCCGCACGTTTGCAGGCTATTCCCCCTGCACGGCTGTTTGACGAATTCCTAAAACTCTTTTTAAGCGGTAATGGCGAAGCGATTTGGCAACAGATCCGTCATACCGGTATCGCACGGGCGCTCTTTCCGACCTGTAATCCGAACAGCAATCTAGTTGTCGCCGCAATGCGCAATACGGATGAACGCATTAAAAGTGGCCTATCAGTAACCCCGGGGTTCTTGATTGCGGTGTTGTTGTGGGAAGACTTTGCGGCCCGGGCCAATGAGGCCGTCGCTGGGGACGATGATCCAGCGTTCGCAACGTTACGCAATCAACAACACACCATCGCTGTTCCTAGACGTTTTGGCACCTTTGCCAAAGAAACATGGATAATCCAAGAACGACTTATTAAGCGTAACCCAAGAACGATCGCACGACTTGTGCAGCACAAACGCTTTCGCGCCGGCTTCGATTTTCTTTGCTTACGCGCAGAATCGGAACCCGCGCTAGGCGAGTGCGCAGCGTGGTGGAGCAGCTTTCAGGAACATGATGAGGCCGGCCAATACGACATGATCGAGAAGTTACCAAAGCCTCAGCGCAAGCGACGGCGGCGCAATAAAAGCCGCAGTGCAAGTTGATAATGATGTTTCAAAGTTGGCGCCTGCAGGACACGGTAATAGTTGAACCCGCGCTTACCCTTGTACATAGTTAACACTGTAAATTTAGTCTGCGAATCCAGTGACTCTAAGCGTTGAAACTTTGAACCCTGAACAAACGGACCTGACAGCCGGTTCGCCTCGTCTCAGTGATCAGCGCGCCGCATTACCAAGTTTCGTTGCCGTAGAAGGCCCGATTGGCGTCGGCAAAACAACTCTGGCGCGCCGCTTAGCAGATACTCTGGGTTATCCGCTGATGCTCGAACCTGCAGCCGAAAATCCATTCTTGGATCGCTTCTATACCGAAGGTGCAAGCCAAGCTCTGCCCACTCAACTGTTCTTTTTACTGCACCGTGCTCGACAGTTGGCAGATATACCGTCAGGGGGTTTGCTGGATCAAAATTTGGTCGCGGACTTTTTGATGGAAAAAGATGAGCTTTTCGCAAAATTGACTCTGGATACTCAGGAGTTTGCGCTTTATCAGCAAATTCAAAACAGCTTAAACCTTAATCCACCAACGCCTGATCTCGTAATCTATCTGCAAGCGCCAACTGACGTGTTACTGCAACGCATCCAGCAACGCGGCCTCGAAGCTGAGTCGCAGATCGCAGCCGACTATTTGATCTCCCTGTCGGAAAGCTATACCGAGTTTTTTCATTATTACGACGACGCGCCATTACTCATCGTTAATGCCGCCGAAATCGACTTTGCACACAACGATGTTCATTTTGATCACTTGCTTGAGCAGGTTCTGCATATGGAGGGCAGCAGGCAATTTTTTAATCCGAACCCCACCCTTCTTTAAACCGCGAGACAATTAAATTTGACCATCTGGACCACTTTGCAAGCGCATCGCCAGCGCTTGACTGCGATCTCCACCGAGGAGCTAAACAAAGACCAACACCGCTTGTCTAATCTGACATTTGATATCGCAGGATGTCACTTCGATCTGAGTCGACAACGTTTCGATCAGCACACCCTAAATGACTTAGCAGCACTGGCCGGCGAAGCTAATGTAGCGTCACTGCGAGATGCCCTATTCGCCGGCGAGCCAATCAATGTCAGCGAAAACAGAGCTGTTTTACATATGGCTCTACGTGGCGGCGCCCCGAACTTGGCTACAGAACTGGTTCGCGAGATAGAAGCGGCTCGACAAAAACTCTACCAGTGCGCGGAAGCAATACGCTCAGGTAGTTGGCGCGGTTACACTGATAAGCCCATCACGGATGTCGTGCATATTGGCATCGGCGGCTCGCATCTAGGCCCGGAACTCATCACCGAGGCACTATGCGACTTCACTGCGGCAAGCCCAAAAATTCATTTTGTCGCGAACATCGATGGATTCGATCTTGTAACAACGCTGCGCTCGCTAAACCCTGCAACCACGCTATTTATCGTTGCGTCAAAATCTTTCTCCACCTTGGAAACTCTGGAAAATGCGCGCAGCGCCCGTAACTGGTTTTTAGAGAGGACATGCAATACCGCGGCGATCGCCCAGCACTTTATCGGCATCACTAACAATATTGCCGCTGCCAAGGATTTCGGCCTAGCTGAGGAGAATCTTTTTTCCATGCGGGATTGGGTGGGCGGGCGCTACTCATTATGGTCTGCCATGGGCTTACCCGCGGCGATCGCTATTGGCAGCGATAACTTCGACAAACTCCTGCATGGTGCAGCAATAGTAGACCAGCACTTCGCTGAAACCCCTTTGGCGGAAAATTTACCGCTGCTATGTGCCCTCGCCGGACTATGGAACTACAACATTCTGGGTTGCCAGAGTTTGGCAATATTGAGCTACGACCAGCGCCTCAGGCTATTGCCTGACTATTTGCAACAGCTAGAGATGGAAAGTAACGGTAAGTCGGTAAGCCGCGAGGGTGAGGCTCTAGATTATACGACCATGCCCATACTATGGGGTGGCTGTGGCACCAATGGCCAGCATGCTTACCACCAGTTATTGCACCAAGGGACATCGGCCTATGCTGCTGACATCATCGTTGTTGCACAGGATCAGATGAATTTGCCCCATCACCGCAATTGGCTGAACGCCAACGCCTTGGCCCAGGCGCAAGCCATGAGCGACGGCTGGATTCCACAGTCCGCGCAGGACAGTCACCGCGCGGTCCCCGGACATCACCCGCTGTCCATGGTGCTGATCGATGAGTTAGGGCCCACCCAACTTGGCGCATTACTCGCAACCTATGAGCACAAGGTGTTTTGCCAAGGTGCGCTGTGGAACATAAACTCTTTTGACCAATGGGGGGTAGAGCTTGGGAAAAAGCTTGCGGAGCCAATCTATCGCAGCTTAAGTGAGCAAAATAGCTCGGGGCTGGCGTACGACACCGCCACCGCTGCGCTGATCACCAAGCTGAAGAGCCCCAAGACATAACGGACTTTTTAGGAACGTATCATGAGCGAAGTATTCGACATCCCAGCTAACATCGCGTCGCGCTGCTTAATTGACCCAGCCCAATACGACGCCATGTACCGGCAATCTATCGAAGAACCTGATGTGTTCTGGTCCGAGCAAGCGACAACCTTCCTAGAATGGACGAAACCTTGGAATCAAGTATCCGAAGTCGATATGCAACAAGGACGTATCGCGTGGTTTAACGGCGGCGAACTCAACGTATCAATAAACTGCATCGACCGACATTTACCCGCCCGAGCAGATCAAACGGCCATCATCTGGGAGGGTGACGAGCTTACCGACGATGCGCATATTACCTACCAACAACTTTACGAACAGGTTTGTCGGCTAGCTAATGGGCTACGGGAGCGCGGCGTTAAAAAAGGCGATCGCGTATGTATCTATATGCCCATGATTCCAGAAGCCGCATACGCAATGCTCGCCTGTGCCCGCATTGGCGCCATCCACAGTGTGGTTTTTGGCGGCTTCTCCCCGCAATCGCTGCAAGATCGAATACTCGACTCAGACTGCCAAACGGTAATCACCGCTGACGAGGGTGTACGCGGAGGCCGTACTGTCCCACTTAAAGAAAATGTCGACGAGGCGCTCAGCAATTGCCCAAATGTACACAGCGTGATCACCGTCGAGCGCACTGGCAATCAAGTGCCATGGAATCCAGCTCGGGACGTTTGGTACAACGAACTGACCGCACACCAAGCGACTACAGCTGAACCAGAGATCATGGGGGCGGAAGATCCTCTGTTCATTTTGTATACCTCCGGCTCTACTGGGAAACCCAAAGGCGTACAGCATTCCAGCGCCGGCTATTTGTTGCATGCGGCAATGAGCCATAAATACGTTTTTGACTATCAAGACGGCGACATCTACTGGTGCACCGCAGATGTCGGTTGGATAACCGGCCATTCGTATATTGTTTATGGTCCGTTAGCCAACGGCGCAACAACGCTTATGTTTGAAGGCATCCCCACCTATCCGGATGCGTCCAGGTGCTGGCAGGTTATCGATAAACATCAGGTTAACGTCTTTTATACCGCGCCCACGGCTCTGCGCCAGCTCATGGCACAGGGCGATGAATTTGTCACCGGCAGTTCTAGATCTTCTCTGCATTTGCTCGGCAGTGTGGGCGAACCGATAAATCCAGAAGCCTGGGACTGGTACCACCGTGTCGTCGGCGAAAGACGCTGCCCGATTGTAGATACCTGGTGGCAAACCGAAACAGGCGGAATAATGATTACGCCATTGCCTGGCGCGACCGCGCTCAAACCCGGTTCCGCAAGCCGTCCTTTTTTCGGCGTGCAGCCGGCTTTGATGGATGCAGAAGGCAATCTGATTACTGAAGAGGCGGCCTCGGGCAATCTTGTCATTACTGGTTCATGGCCCGGCCAGATCCGCTCGGTATATGGTGATCATCAGAGAGTGATCGACACCTATTACAGCACCTACAAGGGATACTACTTTACCGGCGACGGCGCACGACGCGATGAAGACGGCTACTACTGGATTACCGGCCGTGTTGACGACGTTATGAATGTGTCAGGGCATCGTATTGGCACTGCAGAAGTAGAAAGTGCGCTGGTACTGCATCCAAGCGTTGCAGAGGCGGCTGTGGTTGGTTTTCCCCACGACCTCAAAGGCGAGGGCATCTATGCATACGTTACCCTCATGCAGGGTGATGACAAGGAACCTGAAGCCCTGCGCAAAGAGCTTATTGCCATGGTGCGAAAAGAAATCGGACCCATCGCCAAGCCCGATGCGATCCAATGGGCTCCTGGCTTACCGAAAACCCGCTCGGGAAAAATCATGCGTCGGATATTGCGTAAAATCGCTGCAGACGAACTGGACAACCTTGGTGATACGTCCACATTAGCGGACCCAAGTGTGGTTGAGGAACTCATCACTCACCGCATCAAACAGGCATAAAAAAAGCCGGCATACGCCGGCTTTTTAATGGGTTGTCTCAGGGCTTATCCTTCTGCCTCTTGGGCTTGGTAATTTCCCAGCTCCTTGATTGACAACTTGATACGTCCACGTTGGTCGACATCTAAGACCACAACTTCGACTTCCTGTCCTTCTGACAGATAGTCGGTCACGGTCTCAACACGCTCCTCAGCGATCTGAGAAATATGCAATAGGCCGTCCTTACCGGGCAAGATATTCACAAACGCACCGAAATCGACAATGCGCTCAACCTTACCTTTATAAATTCGTCCTACTTCAGCCTCGGCGGTGATTTCTTGAATGCGATTTACCGCCGCATCCTTAGCAGCACCGTCCTCGGCATAAATGCGCACGCTACCGTCGTCATTGATATCAACTTCCGCGCCAGTCTCCTCCACGATGGAGCGAATGGTCGCGCCACCCTTACCGATGATGTCGCGGATTTTGTCCGGATGAACATTCAGGGTCACCATAGCTGGCGCATTATCAGACAACTCCTCGCGCGAGGCGCTGATGACTTTATTCATCTCATCAAGAATATGGACTCGCGCTTCAAATGCCTGAGCTAACGCAGCCTCCATAATTTCTTCGGTGATACCGTCGATCTTGATATCCATCTGTAAGGCTGTGACACCCGCTGCGGTTCCAGCCACCTTAAAGTCCATGTCACCAAGGTGATCTTCGTCGCCCAAAATGTCGGTTAACACTGCGTAGCGATTGCCTTCCTTAACTAGGCCCATGGCGACGCCAGCTACCGGCGCTTTGACCGGCACACCTGCGTCCATTAAAGCAAGGGATGTTCCACAAACACTGGCCATAGAACTTGAGCCATTGGACTCCGTGATCTCTGATACAACCCGAATGGTATAAGGGAAATCTTCAGAATTCGGCAGTGATGCGCTAACCCCGCGGCGCGCAAGCTTGCCGTGACCAATTTCGCGGCGCTTCGGTCCGCTCATGAAGCCCGCCTCACCCACACTATAGGGCGGGAAATTGTAGTGCAGCATAAAGGTATCTTTATACGAGCCCTCGAGCGCGTCTATCAACGCCGCGTCGCGAAGCGTTCCTAATGTCGCTACCACGAGTGCCTGAGTCTCACCGCGCGTGAACAGCGCCGATCCATGGGCCTTTGGCAGCACGCCGACTTCAACCTCGATGGGTCGGACTGTGCGCAAATCGCGTCCGTCTATTCGCG
The DNA here is from genome assembly GCA_002684495.1 of Gammaproteobacteria bacterium. GTDB lineage: Bacteria > Pseudomonadota > Gammaproteobacteria > Pseudomonadales > Azotimanducaceae > UBA4421. Next base: position 20,579 of record NYVG01000018.1, read on the forward strand.
GCTCACCGTTAAGCACCCGCTGGCGAACCAAGTCTTTTTCAACTTTACCGAACATCCCAGCAACGTCGTCAACACTCGGTGCACCGGTGTCGCCTCCGGCTATTTGTTCGACGGCGGAGTCGAGCAGCCCACGCACCCGATCTTGGCGCTCCATCTTGTCGCTAATGCGATAGGCATCGCCCAGCTCGGATTTCACCGCGCTTTCCACTCGGGCTAACAGACTTTCGTCCTTAGCTTCAGGCTGCCAATCCCATGCCGGCTTGCCGACTTCACTGGCCAGCTCAGCTACAGCAGTAATGATCGCTTGCAACTCTTGGTGAGCAAACAAAACAGCGCCTAACATTTGGTCTTCGGTTAACTCTTTCGCCTCGGACTCAACCATGAGTACAGCGCCAGAGGTTCCGGCAACCATCATATTAAGATCTGAGGTCGCGAGTACGTCATAGCCGGGGTTGAGCAAATATTGACCATCGACATAGCCCACACGCGCCGCACCAATGGGTCCGGCAAAGGGAATACCGGAAATTGCCAACGCAGCGGAGGTGCCAATCATTGCTGCAATATCTGGATCTTGGTTCTTGTCAGTAGACACTACAGTACAGACCACCTGTACTTCATTCATAAACCCTTTAGGGAACAGCGGCCTAATCGGGCGGTCAATAAGTCGCGAAGTGAGCGTCTCCTTTTCGCTGGGTCGACCTTCACGGCGGAAGAAGCCACCTGGAATTTTGCCCGCGGCATACGTTTTTTCCTGGTAATTTACCGTTAGAGGAAAAAAGTCTTGTCCTGGTCGAGCGCTCTTCGCTCCGACCACAGTGGTCAAAACCACCGTATCGCCGATGGTAACGACCACTGAACCGGTCGCTTGTTTAGCAATCTTGTTGGTTTCGATGGAAACCTGCTGATCGCCAAACTGAAATTGTTTGGTTATGGGATTCAAATTGTATTCTCCGAGTCAGACCGCGCCAATTGCGCGGTCAGTTTGTATTAGCTCAATGTAAAATTAACGACGTAGACCTAAACGCTTGATCAGATCGCCGTATCGAGCGACGTCTTTGTTTTTCAGATAATCCAGCAGCTTACGACGCTGATTAACCATCCTGATCAGACCACGTCGAGAGTGGTGATCCTTGTGGTGCTCCTTGAAATGTCCCTGCAAGGTGTTGATGTTGTGGGTCAATAGAGCAACCTGCACTTCTGGAGAGCCAGTGTCTCCGTCTTCAAGTTGATATTCCTTTACGATTTCTGCTTTGCTCTTGGCACTTAACGCCATTTTAGTCTCCTTAATACGCTAGTTAATTGGCGATGGAACCGCGCATATTTACAGTACCAACGCCTCGCTCTAGCCAACGCCCTAGTCGTGCACCACTAATCTTCGGGGCGCGACACGTCCGTCAGCTAAAATTTCTCCAACACCAAGAAAACGCTCTTGCGCATTCTCGGCTATTTCCAACAGCTGCACCCATCCGTTCACCGGAGCGTGCGCTACCTGCACAGGTTGACCCTGGCGAACAAAGTGCGCCGTGGATTCAACCATTTTTACCACCGGCCACTGTGCTACCGCACTGGCCATTGGTTGCAGCAAGGCATCCAAGCCTCGCTGGTCTTCAATCTGGCGCAAGGCCTCCAGATCGACCATCTCTTGTTCACAGTAGGGTCCCGCCGCACGCCGATAAAGACTCTTCACATGCGCACCGCAACCCAATGCATTGCCCAGATCTTCCGCAATACTGCGAACATAAGTGCCTTTGCTGCAATGCAGCTCCAGCTCAAATTCGTCGGCATCAAAGCCTGTCATTTCAAGTCGAAATACCGTTACATCACGGACTTTTCTTTCAACGGTTATGCCCTGGCGGGCAAGCTTATACAAAGGCTGACCATTATGCTTCAACGCTGAGTACATTGGCGGCAGCTGTTTAATCGCTCCGCGGAACGCACCAAGGGCCTGTTCCACCTCGGCAACACCGATGCCTGCGGTGCTCGCTTGGCTGATTACCGTGCCATCGGAATCACCAGTATCCGTGGTCACCCCGAGCTTAATCCGTGTCCGGTACTTTTTGTCCGACTCCAACAGATACTGTGAGAACTTAGTCGCCTCACCAAAGCACAGCGGCAGCACACCCGTAGCCAGCGGATCTAAACTGCCCGTATGCCCTACTTTTTGCGCACCAAAGATTCGCTTGGCTTGCTGCACGGCATCATTAGATGTCATACCCGCAGCCTTGTTCAGCACGAGCACGCCGTTGACCTTTCTGCCCCGCCGAGTTCTACCCATTTTGATCCTGCCGCGTTGTGTCTTCAGCTACAGCATCTGCAATCAATTTTTCTAAACGAGGGCCGGACTCCAGCAGTTCATCGTAGTGAAAGCGCGGCCGCGGCGTCGTACGCATTTTATGCTGCTTAGCCAACTCTGAACGAAAAAAGCCGGCCGCATTATTCAGCACTTCTAACAACTCTTGTTTTTTGGCGTCTGAATCTACGTCTAAGGAGGAAATATAAATTTCCGCATAGGATAGATCTTTACTGACCCTAACATCACTAACGCTGACAAATGCACCAACCCGTGGGTCACGCATTTGCGTCTGCAAGATTTTAGCGATTTCGTCACGAACGAAATCGGCTACGCGCAATTCGCGAGACATCTCAGCGGGTCTCGCTCAATTCCAAGAAACTCTGCATGCTACGCTACCCGCGCGAGCTACAGCTCGCGTGCAATTTCCTTGGTATCAAAGACTTCTATCGAATCGCCGGGACGCACATCGTTGTAATTACGCACGCCAATACCGCACTCGGTACCATTTCGCACGTCGTTCACATCGTCTTTAAATCGTCGCAACGACTCCAACTCGCCCTCGTAAATCACCACATTGTCGCGTAACACCCGGATCGGCTTGTTACGGTAGACGACTCCCTCGACCACCATACACCCGGCAATCTGGCCGTATCGGGGCGACTTAAAGACGTCGCGTACTTCAGCAATACCGACAATTTCTTCGCGCACTTCCGGCGCCAACATACCGGACAAGACACTCTTAATATCATCCATGAGCTCATAGATCACGCTGTAGTAGCGCAAATCAACGCCCTCGCGTTCCAACAGGGTCTTGGCACGCTTGTCCGCGCGAACATTAAAACCGAAGACCGCTGCACCGTAGGTGACCGCCATAGTCGCATCAGATTCAGAAATCCCGCCGACACCTGAACCGAGCACCTGCACCGATACCTCGTCATTACCGATATCTGCCATGGCTTGCACAATGGCTTCAAGACTGCCACGAACATCGGCTTTAACAACGACTTTAAGGATGCGTTTCTCACCCTCAGCCATGTTGACGAACATATTTTCGAGCTTGGCTGCCTGCTGCATCGCCTGCAGTCGCTCTTGGGTCTTATCGCGGCGGAACTCAGCCAACTCGCGTGCAGAGCGTTCATCAGTGACCACTGCGAACTCATCGCCTGCACCTGGGGTGCCGTTCAAGCCTAATACTTCCACCGGCTGCGCTGGTTCTGCCACCTTGGTAGCTGCTCCCTTGTCATCGAGCATGGCCCGCACTCGACCGTGAAATTCACCAGCGATTACGATGTCGCCTTGGCGCAGAGTTCCGTTCTGAATAAGGACAGTAGCTACCGGTCCACGCCCTCGATCCAATTGTGACTCGATGACCACGCCCTGTGCCGGTGCCTCAATGATGGCGCCAATTTCTAACAGTTCAGCCTGCAGAGTGATCGCTTCTAATAACGCATCAATGCCCTCACCCGTCATCGCAGATACTTTGATAAACTGGGTTTCACCGCCCCATTCTTCTGGCACCACATCCTTAGCTGCCAGTTCGTTAGTGACCCTAGCGGGGTCAGCGCCTTCTAAATCGATCTTGTTAATCGCAACAATAATCGGCACCTCGGCAGCCTTGGCGTGCTGAATAGCCTCTTCCGTTTGTGGCATTACGCCATCATCAGCAGCGACTACCAAAACCACGATATCCGTTATCTTCGCACCCCGCGCGCGCATCGAAGTAAAGGCTGCGTGGCCGGGTGTATCGATAAACGTAACGTCGCCATTGCCCGTTGGAACGCTATAGGCACCGATGTGCTGGGTGATGCCCCCAGCTTCGCCACTGGTGACGCGAGTATTGCGTATGTGATCCAAAAGGGATGTTTTTCCATGGTCCACATGGCCCATTACCGTGACCACAGGCGCACGCTGTTCTGTTTCTCCCTCAATCACTAAGGACGCTTCAAGTTGCTCTTCGAGGACATCTTCGCTGACAATTTTTATGCGGTGACCCATCTCCTCGATCACCAATGTCGCTGTATCAGCATCAACCGTTTGATTGATGGTAGCCATAACCCCAAGCCCCATGAGGGTTTTGATCACTTCGCCGGCCTTAACCGCCATCCCTTGTGCAAGTTCTCCAACGGTGATCATTTCACCGACTTCAACTTCCCGCGAGATAAACTCGGTTGGCTTAAATTCTCCACCCTGCTGATCGACCTTTAGCGGCGTATCACGCTGTGGCTGACGACGCTTAGTTCGACGTTCTGACTTCAAACTCAGCTCACGGCGACGGTTATCTCCACGACCAGCCCCGCCACCGGCACGCTCGCGGCCACGACCGCGCTTGCCTCCGCGTTGCTCGGACTGCTCTTTGGCCTGTATATCAGCTGCGGAGACCGCAGGTTCGCCAGCTTTTTTAGTCTCCGTTTTCGCCTCGGCCTTTTGCGCCACCGCAAGCCGCTCCTGCTCAAGCCGTTGCTCTTCTTCCTGGCGCTGCTTTTCTTCAGCGACTTTGCGCTCTGTTTCTTCCTTGCGCTGCATTTCGGCCTGACGGGCATCTTCTTCGGCCTGGATACGTGCAGCTTCCTCGTCGCGAATACGCTTAGCTTCAAGCTCGCTTTGGGAAACGGCTTCTTCCTCTACCTCAGGTTTTTCCGCAGCTTCAACTTCGCTACGCTTAACGTAGGTGCGCTTACGCCGCACCTCAACCGTGACATTACGGCCTGCACGACCCTGCCCGGACTTCAGCGTGCCAGTGCTCTTGCGCTTGAGGACTATTTTCTCCGCCGGTTTGGCTACTTCACCATGGCTGCGCTTTAAGAAACCCAGGAGCACCTGTTTTTGCTCTTCGGTTACAGCGTCCCCTTCAGATTTGTGTTCTAAACCTGCTTCCTTCATCTGCTTAAGCAAACGATCCACAGGCGCGCCCACTGTATCTGCAAGTTGTTTAACTGTTACATCTGCCATCGATAACTCCAGCTGGCTCGCAACAATGCGGCCAGCATTTTCTTATTCCGCCGCCGCTTCTGCCGCTTCAGCGAACCAGGGCTCGCGAGCTTTCAAGATCAATGCTGCCGCTTTGTCGTCACCTAGATCTGGATCAATTTCGAGCAACTCAGGCACGGCCAATTCTGCTAAGTCTTCCATCGTAATGACCTCGTGAGAGGCCAGCTTAAAGGCTAAATCACGATCCATTCCTTCCATTTCCAAGAGGTCGTCCGCCGGTCGGTTGTCGCCCAGAGCCTCTTCACTAGCGATGGCGCGGGTAAGCAAAGCGTCCTTGGCCCTGTTACGCAGCTCGTCGACGATTTCCTCGTCGAACCCTTCTATGGCTACGATCTCTTCTAACGGCACATAGGCGATCTCTTCTAAGGTCGTGAATCCTTCTTCAACCAGAACCGCGGCAACGTCTTCATCCACCGCTAGCGCATTCATGAAATCAGCAATGAATTTACTGGTTTCCGCCTCAAGTTTCTCCGCGGCTTCTTCTTCCGTCATAATGTTCAGCGACCAGCCACATAAGTCGCTCGCTAAACGCACATTTTGCCCACCACGGCCGATAGCCTGAGCTAGATTTTCTTCCGTTACAGCGATATCCATTGCGTGGGTTTCTTCATCCAAGACGATGGAAGCAACTTCAGCCGGTGCCATGGCGTTAATTGTTAACTGCGCCGGATTGTCATCCCACAGGACGATATCGATTCGCTCCCCGGCCAACTCTCCAGAAACCGCCTGCACTCTTGAGCCACGCATGCCCACGCATGCGCCTACCGGATCAATTCGGCCATCATTAGTTTTAACCGCGATCTTTGCTCGCGACCCGGGGTCACGCGCAGCTCCAAGGATCTGAATGACGTCTTCGGATATTTCAGGCACTTCAACTTTAAACAGTTCCACNNGCATAGATCGCGCAGTGCGTGACAGGATCAGCTGCGGGCCCCGATTATCGGGACGAATTTCTACAAGCATGGCGCGGAGACGATCACCGATGCGAAAGATTTCTCGAGGAATCAGATGCTCTCGGGTGAGAACGCCCTCTGCATTATTGCCTAAGTCAACAATAACGCTGTCGCGCCCTAACTTTTTCACGGTGCCGCTGACCAATTCATTGACCCTCGACTCATAGGCTTCTACAACTTGGGCCCGCTCTGCTTCACGGACTTTTTGTACAATGACCTGCTTGGCGGTTTGCGCCGCAATGCGCCCAAACGCAACCGACTCCACCTGCTCTTCGATCACATCCCCAAGTACCGCGCCTGGTTTGAAGCTTTGCGCCTGCTCTACTGAATACTGGGCCTCTGGATTTACTTCTGCCTCTTCGTCAGCCTCGATCTCATCAAAGTCAACCACTGTCCACGTACGGAACGTTTCGTATTCACCACTTTCGCGGTCAATGGCAACACGGAATTCAGCGTTTTCACCGTATCTTTTCTTGGTCGCAACGGCTAAGGCTGACTCTATAGCACCAAACAATACCTCTTTAGAAACACCCTTCTCATGCGATACGGACTCAACCACCAAAAGTATTTCTTTACTCATTTATAATCGCCTCAATCAAAAGATGGCACTAGCCGTGCCTTTTGAACATTTTCNAANGGCAGNAGANATTCATTCTCTGCTTCTTGCACNATNGCCATGNGNTCTTCCACCCCNGCNAANACACCNGTNATTCGCTTNCGCCCNTCNAANGGATANTTCANNCGAANCTCNACNCGNTCACCTACATGNTCNGTNTAGTGTTTTTCCTTAAANANCACTCNGTCCATACCAGGAGAGGAGACTTCCAAGGTGTAACGGCTACTTATCAGCTCCTCTACATCCAACAAATCACTTACGTGTCTGCTTACTGCCGCACATAAATCCACATCAATACCTTCATCTCTGTCAATGTAGATCAGTAACTTGCTGTATTTTCCCTGGCTGAGGTACTCAATACCCCAAACATCGCAACCGAGTGATTCAACCGTCGGCGCGATAAGCTCTTCTATCTGTTTCTCCCTAACATTCAATAACTTACAACCTCGCCTCAAAAGACTCGGTAAGGCGCTATGCATGCTCTGAAAACATGCCACCCTGCCCAGAAATCTTTATTACTGGCACAAAAAATGGGCCTTAAGCCCATCTCATTTACGTGACCCTAGCTGTTTCTCGTCCGAGTACGGATGATTCACCGCACCAGCGACCCGAAACCAAGAAGTCGTTCACGTTTAGACTTCATACGTGATACGCCTGAAAGCGTATCTACGCTCACTCAGCGATATAGCCCCTGAGTAATAAAAAGCCCCGTAACCGGGGCTTTCCTAAGATGGTAGCGGGGGCAGGATTTGAACCCACGACCTTCGGGTTATGAGCCCGACGAGCTACCAGACTGCTCCACCCCGCATCAATAGGGACGCGAATTATAGGGATGCAGCAGGCGACCTGCAAGGCAAATTCTAGATTGGTTTGGAATGGTGCCGAAGGCGAGACTCGAACTCGCACGGGCGTACGCCCACTACCCCCTCAAGGTAGCGTGTCTACCAATTTCACCACTTCGGCAAAGGCATCCGCTGCTATAGCTGCGGGATATCGTCTCCTTGTTCAGCTTCCGGCGCTGCAGGGATTTCGTCTCCTGGCGACGGCACTTCTGATGGTACTGTAGCTTGGGGAATACCAATTTGTCCGGCTGCTGCTGCACGCTCTTTCGCCGTATAGGCGAGGCCAAATGCAATGGCGAAAAAACCGATGGCCAGCCACGTTGTGACCTTGGTCATAAAGGATGCGCCACCTGCACTACCGAACATCGTATTTGAGGTACCGCTACCGAACGCCGCTCCAACATCTGCACCCTTGCCCTGCTGAAGCAGCACGAGCACTGTTAACGCTAACGCATCAACAATCAGTAACACCAACAATACCGCTTCTAAAGTACCCATTGTGTAATCCTAATCTTCGTCACAAACCGCGCCTAAGTTACGCAGCGGCCGCAATGATCCTAGTAAATGTATCTAACTGCAACGACGCACCGCCGACTAATGCACCATCTATGTCCGTTTGTGCGAACAAAGCCGCCGCATTATCCGCATTGACGCTACCACCGTAAATAATCCTTGTGGCCTTTGCCGCATCGACATCCAGCGAATGCACGACCGCGCGAATACCCTCGTGCATATCTTGCGCTTGCTGCGGAGTCGCCGTTCGACCCGTGCCAATTGCCCAAATCGGCTCATAGGCTATTGCACTAAGGGCAATCTGCGATGGGTCAATGTCAGCAAGCGCAGAGCGCAATTGCTGCTCGACCACTGTCATGGCTTCGCCACGATCTCGCTGCTGCTCGGTTTCGCCAATGCACAGTATTGGCCGCAACCCCGCGCGCAATGCCGCGGCAAACTTTGCTGCAACTAGCGCATCACTTTCTAGCTGATTCTGCCGACGCTCAGAGTGCCCAACAATAGCCCAACGCCCTCCGACTTCACGCACCATAGCAGCAGAAACTTCTCCAGTATGTGCACCCGACTCTGCTACACCAAGGTCCTGCACACCACAGTCAGAACGCTGCACTGCACACGTTGCATAGCGCGCTACAAACACAGTCGGTGGAAACACCACTGTCTCAGCCTTTGCCGAGTGCGCTAGCACCGCCGCGTATTCGTCGACCATGGCTGACGAACCGTGACACTTCCAATTTGCTGCGATTAACGCTTTTCGCATGGCGAGTCTAAAAATTCGGGCGCGCAATGGTAAACGCTGCTCCCTTGGTTGCCAAGGGTTCCCTGCAGCCAACGACAGATCATTAATCCGACGGCCCTAAACCCCGAAAATCAGGCAAGTAGATCCAATAAAAGGGATCGAACCAGCTGCGTGGTGATTGCAAGCCCAGTTAGTGAGCACTCAAGCGGACCGCATGCTCAGCTAACGCCTGGGCAATCGAACCCACCTCTTGTTCATCTTGGCCTTCGACCATAATGCGTAACAACGGCTCGGTTCCGGATGCTCTTACAAGAATGCGACCGCGATCCGCCAATTTGGTTTCGTGTGATGCAATTTCAGACAACAACCGCTGATCGTTCGACAGTTTGCCGGGCTCTGCCACTGTAACGTTCTCTAATATCTGGGGAAATTTATCCATCCCCTGAGCCAGCGACTGCAGTGATTCACCCTGCTCGATAATCGGCACGATTACCTGCAAAGCCGCAACGATGGCATCACCGGTGGTTGCAAGATCCAGGGTCAGAATGTGTCCTGAGGGCTCGCCACCCAACTGCCAGTCACGCTGCTGCAGTTGAGCGAGTATATTTCGATCGCCGACATTAGCTCGACTAAATGGAATGGCAAGCCGCTCCAGCGCCTGTTCAAATCCAAGGTTGCTCATTACCGTACCGACCACACCACCCTGCAGAACTTCGCGGCGTTGACGATCCCGAGCGATGATATAAAGCAGTTCATCGCCGTCGAGCAATACGCCATCCGCATCCACCATAGCCACCCGGTCACCATCACCATCAAAGGCAATTCCTAAGTCGGCTTTTTCCGCCTGCACCCGCTGCTGTAAGGCCTCGGTATGCGTGGATCCGCATTGGTCATTTATATTGAACCCATCCGGTTCGGCCGCCATGACCACCACTTCCGCACCAAGTTCAGTGAAGACCTGTGGGGCCACCTGGTAGGTTGCGCCATTAGCGCAGTCCAAGACTATACGCAGGCCGCGCAGACTCAGTCCGTTGGGCACCGCGGATTTACAAAACTCCACATAGCGACCCGGCGCGTCAGAAATACGCGACGCCTTGCCAAGACTCTCCGACCCTTCGCAATACAGGGGTGCATCCATGGCCGCTTCAATCGCCAACTCGGTTTCGTCGTCGAGTTTGCTGCCCTGTGCATTAAAAAACTTAATGCCATTGTCGTAATACGGATTGTGGGAGGCGCTTATGACGATCGCCGCATCGGCGCGCAATGTCCTTGTTAAGTAAGCAATGGCTGGGGTGGGCATCGGACCCAGCAAACTGACGTCGGCGCCTGCTGAAATAAGCCCAGATTGCAGTACAGACTCCAGCATGTACCCCGAGATACGCGTATCTTTGCCGATCAGGACCTTGGGTTTGCGGCCATCTACAGTGAACACTCTGCCAACCGCATTACTTAAACGCAGACAGAACTCAGGCGTTATGGGAGGGGCGCCTACGCGCCCACGTATGCCGTCGGTGCCAAAATATTTTCGTTTCATTGAAATCCGTTGTTGGTAGGTGCAGGACGCGCGGCTAACCTGGTGCCGCAACATGCCTCAGCACTTGCAGCCCATCTGTGGTTTTAGCGACGTCATGTACTCTTATGATATCTGCGCCATTTTGTGCCGCCAAAACTGCCGCAACGACACTGGCGGTATCACGCTCCTCCACAGGCTTGCCCGTAATTGTCCCCAACATAGACTTGCGCGACAACCCCACAAGCAGCGGATGTTGCCCAACGCGCACTTGTTCCAAACACCGCAACAGACGCAAATTGTGACTAAGTGACTTACCGAAACCAAAACCCGGATCGGTGGCGATTTGGGCAGCCATTACGCCGCTGGCTATACACGCAGATATGCGCGCAGCTAAAAAGCCTGCAACCTCGTCAACAACATCCACATAAGACGGATTGTTTTGCATGGTCTGGGGCGAGCCCTGCATATGCATTAAGCACAAACCAACGCCGCTTTCTGCCACCAATGCCTGCATCGCTGGATCCGCGCCGCCACTGATGTCGTTGATAATGTCAGCCCCGGCGGTAACCGCCGCACGTGCGGTTTCTATATGGTAGGTATCCACTGAAACCAAGCAGTCGAGGGTGCTCAACGCTTCAATTACCGGGACAACTCTGCGGATTTCTTCAACATGGCCAACCGGTTCAGCGCCCGGGCGACTGGACTCACCACCCACATCGAGTATGCGCGCGCCTTCAGCAATCATGGCCGCGCCCTGATCGAGCACATGCTCTAGCATCACACTACTGTGGCTATAAAACTTGCCACCGTCGGAGAACGAGTCAGGGGTGATGTTCATCACTCCCATAATCAGCGGATCTTCGAAGGTCAGCCAACGGTTACGGCATAACCACTGCCTGAGCATCGTTACGCCTCAGCTTTCTTCCGCAGGACCGCCGATGGGTGTTTCGCCTTTGGGCGGATTGGAGCTGTCGGAAGATGGCGGCAGGTCGGACGGATGGCGCGGTTTCGCCCCCGCCATAATGTCATCGAGCTGTTCGGATGACAGAGTTTCGAATTCCATTAACGCATCGGCCATGGTGTGCAATTTGTCGACATTGTCATCTAACAACTTGCTCGCTTCCGTATAACACTCGTCAACGATGCGTCGCACTTCCTCGTCTATGGCTTTCGATGTGTCCGGCGAATGCACCTTTGGTTTCGCACCAGCAGACCTGCCAAGAAAGACCTCGCCGTCGTCCTCGTCGTACAGTAAGGGACCCATACGCTCAGACAAGCCCCATTTGGTAACCATATTACGCGCCAACTGGGTTGCCCTCTCAATGTCGTTGGAGGCCCCTGTTGTGACATGTTCAATGCCAAGGGTCATTTCCTCTGCGATACGCCCACCAAATAAGCTGCAGATCTGCGACCGGATCCCTTGGCGACTCATGCTGTATCTGTCTTCTTCGGGCAAAAACATGGTCACACCTAACGCCCTGCCACGGGGGATAATCGTTACCTTGTAGACAGGGTCATGATCTGGCATCAGACGCCCGACAATAGCGTGGCCTGCCTCGTGATATGCGGTGTTGCGCTTTTCTTTTTCCGACATAACCATGGACTTGCGCTCAGCGCCCATCATGATTTTGTCCTTGGCCTTGTCGAATTCCTCCATACTGACGAGCCGCTTGCTGGCTCGTGCAGCAAACAATGCAGCCTCGTTCACGAGATTTGCTAGATCGGCGCCTGAGAATCCGGGCGTACCCCGCGCAATAATGCTCGGTTCAACGTCATCCCCCAAGGGAACTTTGCGCATATGCACCTTAACGATCTGCTCGCGGCCCCTGATGTCTGGAAGGCCTACGACCACTTGGCGGTCGAAGCGACCAGGACGCAACAAAGCAGGATCGAGTACATCGGGCCGGTTCGTGGCCGCAATAACAATAATGCCATCGTTACCCTCAAAGCCGTCCATCTCTACGAGTAACTGGTTTAACGTTTGTTCGCGCTCGTCATGCCCTCCGCCTAAACCAGCACCTCGATGACGACCCACGGCGTCGATTTCGTCAATGAAGATGATGCAAGGCGACTGCTTTTTCGCCTGTTCGAACATATCGCGCACTCTGGATGCGCCCACGCCCACGAACATTTCTACGAAGTCGGAACCGGAAATAGAGAAAAACGGCACCTTGGCCTCGCCAGCAATGGCTTTGGCGAGCAAAGTTTTACCGGTGCCCGGTTGGCCCACCATCAACACTCCACGCGGGATATGGCCTCCGAGGCGCTGAAATTTCCCTGGGTCGCGAAGAAATTCAACTAATTCCTGAACATCTTCCTTAGCCTCATCAACCCCTGCAACATCCGCAAAGGTGGTTTTGATTTGGTCTTCGGACAATAACTTCGCTTTGCTACGACCAAATGCCATTGGTCCACCGCGACCGCCGCCGCCACCCTGCATCTGCCGCATAAAGAAAATCGCCACTGCAAGAATGATCAGGATCGGGAAACTAGCGACCAAGATTTGGGTAAAAATGCTCTGTGTTTCCGGCGGTTTGACATCAATTCGCACCCGATTTTCATCGAGAATCTGCACCAATCGCGGGTCGTATTGGAAACCGGTTACGGTGAACGTTTCACCAGCGCCATCGGTCGCAGTGATTTTATTGTCCTGAAGGGTCGCTTCACGAACTTCACCACGCTCTACCGCGTCGATGAATTCAGAGTAAGCCATTGGCTGTTGTTTTGGCTCGACCTCAAAATTATTAAACACCGTCAGCAGGACAGCTAAAATTATGAGCCACAGTACGATGTTTTTTCCCATATCTGACAAGGCCTTTACCTCTTTTCAGTGTTTTTTTGCGCCAGCGGACCTTTTGCTGGCAGCCTTTTGTCTAATAAGTTATTCGCTGCTTCGTGAAGATAACGTCGCAAGGTTAAAACTACAAATTAGACCAAACCTTAACTTTGCTCTGCACTCGGCAGTTTAGCGTGGTCGTCGCGATTGCCGTCGTTCGCTGTTATGAGACCTCTGGCGACCACAAATACCTCTCTTGACTCAGGTCTTGAAGCCTTGGGTTTCATCATATTCACCCGCTCGAATCGCTTCCGCAGGTCCGCGACCCAATTATCTAGACCCTCACCTTGGAACGCCTTTATCGCTAAATCACCGCCTTTACCGAGCCAATCTTCGCATGCCTGCAGCGCGATATCCGCGAGATCCATCGCGCGGGCCTGATCCACCGCGCGGATGCCTGAAATGTTGGGGGCCATGTCAGATAAAACAAGGTCCAATCGCTGATCTGCCACCAACTCATGGATTTGCGCATTCACCTCAGCTTCTCCTGCATAGCCCTCAATAACTCTGCAGCGGCTACCACGGGTTATTGGCAACGGATCTACCGCAATCAAAAATCCGCGGGTCAATTTTGACTCCAAATACTGGGTCCAGCCACCCGGCGCGGCACCCAGCTCTAAAACCCGCTTGCGCGCGCTAAGTATGTGAAAACGTTCATCGATTTGCGCCAGCTTATAATGCGCGCGCGACACCTGCCCGCCATCCTGAGCTTTACGGACAAAGTAGTCTTTACGCTGACGCTGTAACCAACGCTCACTGGATTTGCTGCGTTTCGGCATCACTTCACCTGTTATCTGTATCATCGCACCTTGGTTGCTGTATGGTCACTGGCAAACCAGCTACACTGCGCTTATGAATTCTACCTCATCGACAAAACACCCGTTGAGCGGGCAAATGAAGAAAGCCTTTCGTGGTGTTGCTCACCATCTGGACCCCGTAGTGTCCGTGAGCGACCGCGGTTTGAGTGACGGCATTATTGCGGAAACTGAGCGGGCGCTAACTGATCACGAGCTAATTAAGGTCAAGGTCGATGCACTAGAGAAAGCCGACCGCTTGGCGATTACTGAAATGCTGGCCGAACAGACCCAGGCTACGGTTATTCAGAATATCGGCAAGGTCGCGGTCCTTTACCGGAAAAACCAGCGCCCTAACCCAAAGCTGTCCAACGTTTCCCGCTACCTGGGCTAAGGCCTTTGCAGCATAAGCTTGGGACTCTTAGCGCCAATCTTTGCCAGTAAAGAGGCCGCTCTGTCCGTGCTTATTTGTGCTCGACGCTGCTGATTTCGTACTCTTTTTCCCCGCCTGGCGTGACTACGATCACTACGTCGTCTGCGTTCTTGCCGATCAGCGCCCGCGCGATGGGCGACATCACTGAAATTTTTCCCTGCTTCAAATCTGCTTCGTCTTCGCCAACGATTTGATAACTGATACTGTCGTCCGCTGCGGCATCGTATAACGTAACCGTAACACCAAAAATGACTTTGTCACTCTCAGGGATGGTCGTAATGTCGATGATCTGGGCGTCCGCTAGGCGGCTTTCAATTTCTTGAATCCGGCCTTCGTTGAAGCCTTGCTGCTCGCGAGCCGCATGATATTCAGCATTTTCTTTGAGATCGCCGTGGGCACGGGCTTCAGCGATCGCTTGGGTGATCTCTTGACGCAAGGATCCCTTGCGGTAGGCAACCTCCTCCCGCAACGCTTCCGCACCATTCGTTGTCATAGGCGTGGCCATAACGCTACCCCTGCTGAATTCGACTGTGTAAATCCTGCAAGCTGCGAACTTGCTCTCCTTGACCCTGACGAATGGCAATACAAAAAGCTTCTCCACCGGTCAGGGTAGTGGTGTAACACACCTTGTTTTGTAACGCGAGGCGCCGAATAACCGCCGAATCAGCAATTGATTGCCGTCCCTCGGTGGTATTAATAATCAGGTCTATTTGTTCATTTTTCAACATATCGGAAACGTCGGGGCGACCTTCATTAACCTTTTGTATTTTTCCGCACTCTATACCTGCCGCCAATAGAACCCGCTGGGTCCCCGAAGTGCCCACCAATGTAAACCCTAGAGCTATGAGCTCTTTCGCGACATCGGGCAAATGTGCCTTATCCGAGTCTTTTACGCTGAGAAACGCCCTGCCACCGGTAGGCAAAATATCTCCAACACCCAAAGACGCTTTTGCAAAGGCTTCGCCAAATGAATCACCGACACCCATGACCTCGCCGGTTGATTTCATCTCTGGGCCCAAGATCGGGTCAACACCAGGAAACTTAGCAAACGGGAAAACCGACTCTTTGACGTGATAGGTTTGCGGCACGATTTCTTTGGTGAATTTCAGATCAGCCAAACTACTGCCGGCCATACAACGGGCGGCCACCTTAGCCAGAGATTCACCAATACACTTGGAGACAAAGGGTACAGTTCGCGACGCTCGCGGATTGACCTCTAATACAAAGACGTCCTCGCCTTGCACCGCCATTTGCACATTCATCAGACCCACCACCTGCAACTCGAGGGCAATATCCTTGACTTGTTGCCGAATCAGATCCTGAATATTCATAGGTAGGTTGTAAGGAGGCAAAGAACACGCCGAGTCGCCGGAATGAACCCCGGCCTGCTCGATATGTTGCATGATCGCACCGATCACCACCTGCTCACCGTCACTGACCGCATCCACATCCACTTCGACGGCCTGATTCAAATAGCGGTCCAGTAATACCGGAGCGTCATTCGATACATCCACTGCTGACTGCATGTATTGGCTGAGTTCATCATCGTTGTAAACGATTTCCATCGCTCGACCACCAAGTACATAGGATGGTCTCACAATAATCGGATAGCCAATTTCCGCGGCGCGGGCCAGCCCCTGTTCTAAGTTGGATGCCAATCGATTGGATGGCTGACGCAGAGATAATTTTTCAACCAACTGCTGAAAGCGTTCACGATCTTCTGCGCGGTCAATGGCATCTGGAGTGGTGCCAATGATCGGCACGCCGCGGGCCTGCAAATCACGCGCAAGCTTAAGCGGGGTCTGACCGCCAAACTGCACGATCACGCCCTTGGGCTGCTCGACATCAACGATCGCCAACACGTCTTCCAAGGTGACAGGCTCAAAATACAGCCGGTCCGAGGTGTCATAGTCGGTGGAGACGGTTTCCGGGTTACAGTTCACCATAATGGTTTCGTAACCATCTTCACGCATGGCCAAGGCCGCGTGCACGCAACAGTAGTCGAATTCTATGCCCTGACCAATTCGATTTGGGCCACCACCGAGCACAATGATTTTCTCGCGCGACGAGGGGTTTGCTTCGCAGCCCTCTTCATAGGTGGAATACATGTACGCGCTGCTCACCGGAAACTCCGCTGCGCAGGTATCGACCCGCCGATATACCGGGGTTACCCCATGCGCTTTACGAGCCTCGCGAACCGCATCTTGGTGCGCGCCGAGCAACTGCCCCAGGCGTAAATCTGAAAACCCTTGCTGTTTCAGTCGCCGCCAATGGGCGCCGTCTAAGTCGGCCGGCACCATGCCCTGTAGCGCTTGCTCAGCGGCAACAAGATCAGCGATTTCAGCGAGAAACCAGGGGTCAATCTTGGTGTGGTCAAATAACTCTTCTTCGGTCATACCGATTCGTAACGCGTCGGCCACGTACCATAAGCGGTGGGCACTAGGGTTCTTTAGCTCGCGCTTAAGCACGCTCTTCCATTCGGCATCTTGCTGGTCAATTACGCTGTCGAGACCGACAAAACCAACCTCTAACCCACGTAAGGCCTTTTGCAGGGATTCTTGAAAGGTAGCCCCAATCGCCATGACCTCGCCCACTGACTTCATTTGCGTGGTCAAACGGCTGTCCGCCTGAGGAAATTTTTCAAAGGTAAAACGCGGCACTTTGGTTACCACGTAGTCAATCGTGGGCTCAAATGACGCCGGCGTGACGCCGCCCGTAATGTCGTTTGCCAGCTCATCAAGAGTGAAGCCGATTGCCAACTTTGCCGCCACTTTAGCAATCGGGAAACCTGTCGCTTTGGAAGCCAGCGCTGAGGATCTTGATACCCGGGGGTTCATCTCAATGACCACGATGCGCCCATCATCCGGATTAATCGCGAACTGAACATTAGAGCCGCCAGTTTCTACCCCGATCTCGCGCAGTACCGCCACGGAGGCATTACGCAGCAATTGGTATTCTTTGTCCGTCAGCGTCTGGGCAGGCGCAATGGTAATACTGTCCCCAGTGTGCACCCCCATCGGGTCAAGATTCTCAATGGAACAGATGATGATGCAATTATCATTACGATCACGCACCACCTCCATTTCGAACTCTTTCCAGCCCAGTAGTGATTCATCAATGAGCAATTCCGAGGTTGGTGACAACTCCAATCCACGGGTGCAAATCTCTACGAATTCCTCACGGTTATAGGCAATACCGCCACCGCTGCCGCCCATGGTAAAAGACGGCCGGATCACGCACGGAAAACCCAATTGACTCTGCACTTGCAGGGCTTCTTCTCGGCTATGTGCTATTGCCGAGCGTGGCGTATCCAGACCAATGGCTTTCATCGCACGATCAAACCGCTCACGATCCTCTGCTTTGTCGATGGCATCCTGACTGGCACCAATCAACTCAACACCAAATTTCTCAAGCACCCCCTCTCGCACCAAGTCTAAGGCGCAATTTAAGGCGGTCTGTCCACCCATGGTAGGTAACAGAGCATCAGGGCGCTCTACCTCAATAATCTTTGCAACCGTTGTCCATTCCACTGGCTCAACGTAGGTAGCATCCGCCATAGCGGGATCCGTCATGATGGTTGCCGGATTGGAATTCACCAGAATGACTCTTAGCCCCTCATCTTTGAGGGCCTTACAGGCTTGAGCGCCCGAGTAGTCAAACTCACAGGCCTGGCCAATTACGATAGGTCCAGCACCAACGATCAATACACTTTGAATGTCCGAACGTTTAGGCATCTTGCGCTCCTGCCGTGGTCAAAGCTCGATCTGCCATCATTTGGGTAAATCGGTCAAACAGATGTTCACAGTCCTGGGGACCGGGGCTGGCCTCTGGGTGACCTTGAAAGCCAAACGCCGGCACATCGGTGCGCGCCACGCCCTGAATAGTACCGTCGAATAACGATTTGTGGGTGCACTGAAGGTTGTCAGGCAGGCTGTCTGCATCCACAGCGAAGCCATGATTCTGACTGGTAATCATAACCACCCCAGTCGCGAGATCCTGTACCGGATGATTAGCGCCATGATGCCCGTGGGACATTTTCATGGTCTTAGCACCGCTGGCCAGTGCCAACAGCTGATGCCCAAGGCAAATGCCAAAAATCGGCAGCTGCGCCGCGAGCAATTGCTGAATTGCGGTAATTGCATAGTCGCAGGGCTCGGGATCACCCGGGCCATTAGATAAAAATACGCCGTCGGGGTTAAGTGCCAAAACCTGCTCTGCTGTAGTCTGGGCCGGAACCACGGTAATACGACAACCCTTGCCAGCTAGGATACGCAGAATGTTGCGCTTTACCCCAAAGTCGTATGCCACCACATGATAACTGGCATCGCTGAGTTCGCCGTAGCCTGACTCCAAGTCCCACGGTGTCTGGGTCCAGTGACGCTGGATTCCGGTTACCTCTTGGGCGAGATCAGCGCCAGTTAGCCCAGTAAAACCTTTGGCCAGACTTAACGCTTGATCTTCTGCGTTGGTAGCTGCAGCCTCATCGCCGGCCAAAATGCACGCGCCCATCGCGCCTTTTTCACGAATCAACCGAGTTAAACGCCGGGTATCAATATCGGCAATCGCTACGGTGTTTTGCTCTACCAGAAACTCGCTTAACGTCTGGCGGCTGCGCCAATTGCTCTGCAATTTCGGAGTCTGGCGAATCACCAGACCTGCCGCCCATATTTGATCCGACTCGAAGTCCTCAGGGTTAATTCCAGTGTTACCGATTTGCGGGTACGTGAGCGTGACAATCTGACGCCGGTACGACGGATCTGTGAGGATTTCCTGATAACCGGTCATCGCCGTATTGAATACCACTTCTCCCACCGTGGAACCACTAACGCCAATGGAGCGACCGCGAAAGACGCTACCATCCTCAAGAACTAAAAGAGCCGGTATCAAAGAAATTCCCTATTCACCTTTCCTCCGAGCACAGGAGAACATTCTGACCACTGATAAGATGCTCGCGCTAGCCATGCTCTGCTCTCAGTCGAGCCGAACACACAGCAACCAAATCAGATTTTCACTCCCTTCCCCGGCGGATCGCTCGGGGCGAAACCAAGCTCGAAAGCGGTAGGATCGAGGGGCGAGCTTGGGGGCAGAAGTATACCCATGCCGACCAGAAAAATCAGCAACAATCCTCTCAACGATCGGTAAATTCGTCTTTACCAGCATAGAAATTAGCACTGGAGACAGTCTGACCCACTGGGGCCCTTATGCAGCACCGTTCACTTGCTACGGCCACCGCTCAATCTAGGTCAGCCAGCATCGCTCCTGCTGGGCATATAATGCCGAAGATCAAAGAGCCGTTACGATGCGCCCAACCAAATCGTCGGTCGGCGATTCTCCATCGAGCTGCAACAGCGGGCATTGCAGATGACGCAATCAGCGCTGATGCAATAACTTGGCACTTACTTGGTAGTGCCAAGATCCCGGCGGCCGTCTACGCCAACAAATCGTCCATAGAGTAGCCGCCTGGCGGCTTGCCGTTGACAAAGGTCACGGCCCGCAAAGCACCTTGGGCGAAATTACTGCGGCTTTGTGCACGATGAGTGATTTCTAGCCGCTCACCCTCGCCCGCAAACAACACCGTATGCTCACCCACAATATCCCCGCCGCGAATGGTCGAAAACCCTATGGTGTTGCGGTCCCGGGCTCCGGTAATGCCTTGTCGGCCGTATACTGCATCTGTGGCCAAATCTCGATCCAACGCTTCGGCAAGCACTTCACCAATACGCACCGCTGTGCCGGACGGTGCATCAATCTTGTCTCGGTGATGGGCCTCAATCACTTCTACATCAACGGCATCGCCTAACGCATGGGCCGCGCGGGCGACCAACTGAAATAGCAAATTCACCCCTACACTCATATTTGGCGACGTAAACATCGCTACTTTGTCCTGGTGGGAGTGCAAAATGCCCAGCTGTTCCTCGGAAAAGCCGGTGGTGCCGATTACCATAGCTTTGCCTGCTTGGGCACACACCTGGGCCAAAGCCAAGGTTGCTGCAGGCGTGGTGAAGTCGATGACAACATCGAAACTGTCGATCACAGCGGCCGGATCGCTGCCAACAACAACGCCAAGGTTGCCAACAGCGGCCAGCTCCCCAGCATCTTGCCCAAGCGCTGGGCTACTTGCGTGCTCAAATGCCGCCCCTAAAGTCAGGTCTTCTGCAGCATCGATTGCCTGCACTAATGCGCGGCCCATTCTTCCTACTGCACCAGCAACGGCGACTCGAATCATGTTTCCCCCGGCGAACTGTACGTTCGTTGTTTAGGTGTTATGACTTTAGCGTTTCGAAAAAATCTTTCACACCATCAAACCAGGTTTTGCCTTTCGGTGAGTGCTTATCGCTGTCGCCGAGGGTCACCTTGAGCTCTTCAAACAGACGCTTTTGCGCATCCGTTAGCTTGACAGGTGTTTCTACCAACACTTTACACAACAGGTCGCCAACACCGGCAGAGCGCACCTGGGTTACGCCCTTACCACGCAGGCGAAACACCTTACCGGTTTGGGTTTCAGCTGGGATCTTTAGATTCACACGGCCGTCTAGCGTTGGCACTTCAAGGTCACCACCTAACGCTGCGTCGGCGAAAGAGATCGGCACTTCGCAATAGAGGTGCCGGCCCTCGCGAACAAAGATCGAATGTTCACTGACTTCGATTTGTACGTATAAATCACCTGCCGGCCCGCCATTGGGGCCGGCTTCGCCTTCACCAGAAAGCCGGATACGGTCGCCATTGTCGACCCCAGCCGGGATTTTTACAGACAGAGTTTTTTGTCGCTCAACGCGCCCAGCGCCACCACAGGTGAGGCATGGGTCTGTAATGACTTTGCCTCGGCCACCACATCTGGGACATGTCTGCTGCAGGGAAAAGAATCCTTGAGAAACGCGGATCTGGCCACTGCCATTGCAATCTGGGCAAGCCGAGGCAGAAGTTCCGGCTTTGGCACCCGCGCCGTTACAATCAGTGCAGGTAGCGAGTACCGGAATACGAATTTCCATCGTATCGCCACTAACCGCTTGCTCTAAGCTCAGGCGCAGGTTGTATCGAAGATCGCTGCCGCGTGCAGGTCCGCTACGGCCACCGCGGCCGCCGCCAAAGATATCGCCGAATACGTCACCGAAAATGTCGCCAAAATTGCCTTGGCCACCAAAACCACCGCCTTGGTTCGGGTCCACTCCCGCGTGACCGAAACGGTCGTAGGCCTCACGCTTTTCCTGATCTGTGAGGATCTCATAGGCTTCCGTAGCCTCTTTGAATTTCTCTTCGGCCTGAGGGTCATCGCTATTACGGTCTGGGTGGAACTTCATCGCCAGACGTCGATAGGCCTTTTTCAAGTCACCCTCGGATGCGCCTCGATCGACCCCTAAAACGTCGTAATAGTCCCTTTTATCCATACCTGCTCAGCCTACCTAGTATTACCGGCTCACTTATTTGCTCAGCACCAAAACAGCGCTGCCGAAGGCACAACGCGGCGGCACCCTTTTGGTAACCACCGCGCTACGTATAAGGAACACGCGCTTGTAGGCGCTTAGTCCTTGTCATCTTTAACCTCTTCGAATTCTGCGTCTACCGCGTCGCCCAAATCGCTGTCTGCTGCGGCTTCGCCAGCACCAGTGTCAGCCTGCTCTGCGTACATTTTTTGCGCCAAAGTGGCTGACGCTTCGGACAGCGTTTGCATCTTTGCCTCAATGTCCGCTTTGTCGTCGCCTTTCAGAGCTTCCTCGAGTTCAGTAGCAGCCGTTTGTATAGCTGTTTTTTCTTCTTCTGTGGCCTTGTCGCCGGCGTCCTCAACGGCCTTGCGCGCGCCATGAACCAGACCGTCTGCCTGATTACGCAGGGTTACCATCTCTTCGAACTTCTTGTCCTCTTCAGAGTGCGCCTCAGCATCTCGAACCATCTGCTCGATTTCTTCATCGGACAAGCCGCTGGACGCTTTGATGATGATGGATTGCTCTTTACCGGTCGCCTTGTCTTTTGCTGACACGTTCAAAATACCGTTAGCGTCAATATCAAAAGCAACTTCGATTTGCGGCGTGCCACGGGGCGCGGGCGGGATGTCGCTGAGGTCAAAACGCCCCAGAGATTTGTTTTGTCCCGCTTGCTTACGCTCGCCTTGAAGCACGTGAATTGTCACCGCTGTTTGGTTGTCATCTGCGGTTGAAAACACCTGTGTTTTCTTGGACGGGATCGTCGTGTTCTTTTCAATCAACACGCTCATTACCTGACCCATGGTTTCAATACCCAACGACAACGGTGTAACGTCGAGCAACAACACGTCCGTGACATCGCCGGACAATACCGCCGCTTGAATCGCAGCACCCATGGCGACCGCCTCGTCCGGATTGACGTCGCGACGCGCATCCTGCTTGAAGAATTCCTTAACTTTGTCTTGCACCAACGGCATGCGGGTCTGACCACCCACCAAAATCACATCATCGATGTCGCTTGTGGACAAGCTGGCATCATCTAATGCGACTTGGCATGGGTTGATGGTGCGATTCACCAGTTCCTCGACCAACGATTCAAGCTTGGCTCGGGTGAGCTTCAACACCAAGTGCTTAGGTCCCGTCTGGTCCGCCGTGATGTATGGCAAATTAATTTCGGTCTGTTGGCTATTGGACAACTCGATCTTGGCCTTTTCTGCCGCTTCTTTTAAACGTTGCAGCGCCAGCGGATCATTGTGCAAATCAAAACCACTGTCTTTCTTAAACTCATCCGCTAAGAAATCGATGATTTTCAGATCAAAATCTTCACCACCAAGGAAGGTGTCGCCGTTTGTTGAAAGAACCTCGAATTGATGCTCTCCATCAACTTCAGCGATCTCGATAATGGATACGTCGAAGGTACCGCCACCAAGGTCATAGACCGCAACCTTGGCATCGCCGCGCTTTTTATCCAGCCCGTAAGCGAGGGCTGCCGCTGTGGGCTCATTGATGATGCGCTTGACTTCAAGGCCGGCAATTTTGCCTGCGTCCTTAGTCGCTTGGCGCTGGGAGTCGTTGAAGTACGCAGGGACTGTGATCACCGCTTCAGTAACCTCTTCGCCAAGATATTCCTCAGCGGTTTTCTTCATTTTCTTGAGCGTTTCAGCAGACACTTGGGGGGGCGCAAGCTGCTCGTCTTTAACCTCGATCCAAGCGTCACCATTACCAGCACCGACGATGGAATATGGCACCATTTTTATGTCTTTTTGCACCACATCGTCTTCAAATTTACGCCCGATCAAGCGCTTAACCGCAAACAGTGTATTTTGCGGATTCGTCACTGCCTGGCGCTTGGCGTTTTGGCCGACTAGGATTTCGCCGTCATCGGTGTATGCGATAATCGATGGCGTTGTACGATCGCCTTCCGAATTCTCGATTACTTTGGCATCACCACCGTCAAGAACTGCCACACACGAGTTGGTTGTTCCCAAATCGATTCCGATGATTTTTCCCATTTTCTGTCTCCGCTTAACTGTCTGTGAAGCCACGTTTAATCGGCTTCGAGTTGATTTTGTATATTTGGTCAGACCAACTGAGTTCAAGGTCCGCTGGATAAATTAACCGCGGCTTACGATTCCACTGCCTTGGTGACAATTACTTTCGCCGCCCGCACCAGTCGCTCGTTAAGCAAATAACCTTTTTGCATGACTTCCATAACCGAATTGGGCTCAGCATCTGGATTTGGCACCATGGCCATGGCTTCTTGCTGCTGCGGGTCAAATGGCTCGCCCAGAGGATCGATCTGTGCCACGCCAGACTTCTCCAGCGTCGACACAAACATTTTCAGCGACAGCTCAACCCCTTCGGCAATGGCGCTTGCGCCTTCTGTTTCACTCGCGGTTTCTACCGCTTTCTCCAGACTGTCGAGCACCGGAAATAAATCGTTAAGTAGCTTTTCGACAGCAAACTTATGGGCGTTTTCCACATCGCGACTAGCGCGCCGACGAATGTTCTCCGACTCAGCAATGGTGCGCAGCAACTGATCTTTGGTTTTAGCTAATTCAGCCTCTAACCCGTCCGCTTCGGCTACATCAGTTTCGTGTTCAGATGTCTCAGGGTCACCCTGGCCATCTTCTGAAATTTGCTCGCTGTGTTGTGTATCGCTGTTGTCGTTGTCGCTCATAAGCGCCCCATGTCTGATCCGTCGCGGTTATATGCGGCTACAAACCACGAAAACAAGGGCTCTGGGGCGATAAATTGGACAAATTTTGGAAAGTGTTGCGGCAGCGCCAGATCAGGCGTTGCGCATAGCTGCGCTAAGCACTCGAGCAGTGACGTCGACTACTGGTATCACGTCCTTGTAATCCATACGCGTTGGTCCAATCACCCCGAGTACGCCTGCCAGTTGCCCATTAACCTCATAGGAGGAGGTCACAAGGGACATATCACCTAGTGGGCGATAGCCTGACTCCTGCCCGATATAGAGTTGCACACCGCTGCTCTGCAAGCACTGATCAAGCAGATGTAGTACCCGACCCTTACGCGAAATCGCATCAAACAGGGCCCTCGCGATATCTGTATCTGCGGTGAAATCCAGTAAGCGCCGCTCGCCACTGACCACCAATTCCTGATCTTCCGTAACCTGGCGCTGCGCTGGAAAAGCGCTTTCTGCCATGGTTAAGGCGCTGTGTAAGACCTCGTCCATGCGCTCACGATCGGCACGCATACTTGAGAATACCGCTTCGCGCATTTCTTCTAACGGGCGGCCGCCAAATTCTTGGTTGAGCAGATTTGCCGCTTGAGCTAATTCTTGATCACTGAAGCTTTGATCTAGGTGAATAACGCGGTTTTGCACGTCGCGGTCATTCAAGACCAGAATCACCAGCACCCGATCATCGTCAAGCCGCAGGAATTCTAGTTGCCGCAGGTGGCTTTGGTTGCGCCGGGGCGTGGTAATCAGGCAGGTCATTTGGGTGAACTGCGACAATAACTCTGAGGCTGTATTAATGAGTTCCGAGGGGCTCAGGTTGGGGTCAAGTTCCGCTTCTACCTCGCGCACTCGATCTTCATTCCAAGGTTCCACGCTTAATAGTGTGTCGACGAAAAAACGCAGGCCTTGCTGGGTGGGAATCTTGCCTGCAGAGGTATGTGGCGAGCGCACCAGCCCCATCGACTCCAGATCGCTCATGACATTTCTAACCGTCGCCGAAGACACTTCAACACCCGGTAGGGTTGCCAACGCCTTGGAGGCCACCGGCGTACCCTCCGCGATATAATGCTCAACTAATAGCTTGAGCAGCTGTTTTGCCCTTGGGTCAGGGTCCACAGCTGACGGCGCGACGCTGGTCAGATCAGTGTCTGTCATGGTCTAGCGTCCCGAGACGTAAGCTTTGCATGTGTGCAGATCGGTTCATTAAATACTATGCCTTGCGCAGACCAATTTTATACCAGCCAAACCGCAACGATGCATCATTTGATGATGGCCTGAGAAGCTTCAGAGGATTAGGATTAAGCAGGCGTCCAAGCAATGAACAGCAAACGACTAAAACCATGCTGAAACAACTGACCATCCAAAACTATGTCCTAGTCGAACATCTCGACATCGACTTTAGCGATGGTTTAACCACAATTACCGGCGAGTCGGGCGCCGGCAAGTCCATATTGCTTGGAGCACTGAGCCTGTTATTAGGCGAGCGGGCACGCAGCGATACGGTTCGCCCAGGAGCAAATAAGGCCGACATCAGCGCCGAATTTACCCTCGCCGCAAATGCACTGCTGCAACAAAAGCTTATCGACGACGAGCTGATTGAAGCGGATACCCAGGACTGTTTGTTGCGCCGGGTCATCAGCGCCGAGGGTCGCTCGCGCGCATTTATCAACGGCGTGCCAGTGACTTTGAATTATCTTAAGGACGTCGGCGACGCATTGGTGGAAATCCAAGGCCAGAACGAGCATCAGCGACTCACGGACCGTAGCGTGCAGCGCGAGCTGCTAGATGACTACGCCAACCAAGGCAAACAATCCACAAAGGTCGCCGCCTGCTACCAGACTTGGCAACACACCGAGCAGCGCATTAACGAATTGCGCGAGCAAGTTGCCACTCAGGACGATCGACGCGAGCTGCTTAACTATCAATTGCAGGAGTTTGACGCCGCCAGCCTGCAAAACGGCGAGCTTGAAGACTTGGAGCGCGAACAAAAGCGTCTGGCCCAGGCACAAGATATTTTGCTGACGTTAAATCAAGCCCACGCCGAGTTGGAGGCGTTAGATCATCTACGCTCTACTGCACGCAGCATCGCGGAAATCGACGACCAGCATCCACAACTGCAATCCAGCCAAGACACTTTGCTGTCGGCACTGAGCTTGTTGGATGACGCCGGTCGCGATTTGCGCCATTACCAGGAGCAGGTGGTTATTGACCCACAAGCCCTAGAGGAAACAGAAGCGCGCCTGCAATTAATCTACGACCTTGCGCGCAAACATCGCGTCCAACCCGAACAACTTGTCGAGCATGCTCAATCACTGGCCGCTGAACTAGACAACATGAGTTCAGCCAGTAACGATTTAGCTGAACTTGAAGCTGTGCAGCAACAGCAGCACGAGGCCTTTTTACAGGAGGCACAAAAACTCTCTAAGGCGCGCCGTAAACACGCCAAGCCCTTTTGTTCCGCTGTAGATAAATACATCTACGCGCTTGGCATTCCCCAAGGGGCCCTTAGCCTGGTCTTTCACGAACAACAAAACGAGCACGGCCTTGAACAAGTGGAATTACACGTCACCACAAACGAAAAATTTGCTCCAGGCCCACTGGGCCGCATAGCCTCCGGCGGTGAGCAAACCCGTATCGGTCTGGCTATCCAAATTGTTGCCGCGGCTAACAGCGCCCTGCCCTGTCTCGTGCTGGATGAAGCGGATGTCGGCGTCGGCGGTACAACAGCAGATACCGTTGGGCGGATTTTGCGTGATCTTGCAGCGCATACCCAAGTGCTTTGTGTGACCCATGCCCCGCAAGTGGCGGCACTTGGCCAGAATCATATGCGGGTCAGTAAAGACGGCGACCACACCAACATCCAACCACTAAGCGACCAAGACAGAATTGAAGAGCTGGCGCGTATGCTTGCGGGAGCTGACGTGAATACCAAGGCTCGCACCTACGCCAAAGAATTGTTGTCCCAAGCCACTGCGGGATAGCAACCGCTCATGCAAGATCCTGTGTATTGCCTCTGGCCAGCATAGCTAAGCGTGAGTAGTATGCGCGACATGAAACTTCTCCTATCGATAATCATGAGCCTATGCCTGCTAAGCGGCTGTGGCCTCTCTAACATTAAGATGCCAAAGCTGTACAAAGTCGCCATACAGCAGGGCAATGTCATCACTCAAGAAATGGTGGACAAGCTCAAGCCCGGGATGACGCGACGCCAAGTCGCCTTTGTCATGGGTGAGCCAGTGCTCCGTGATCCCTTTGACGATACGAAATGGGTGTATTTGTACTCCATCGATGTGCCCGGAGTGTTTGCTGAGAAGTCGCGCGTAATTTTGGCCTTTGATGAGAATAACCAACTCACCACCATCAACGGTGACTACGCTCCTGGCGGTTCCGCCGACGACACCGACGATAACGCAGACTCAGCAACAAACGGCTAGGGCTATTGCCCGGGGGCGCGCTGCTGCTGCGCACGCAAACGCCGTGCCGTTTTCGCATCGGTAATTAATGGGCGGTAAAGCTCTATCCGATCGTTGAGTTGCACGACCCGATCGACACCACACTGTTCGCCGAATATACCCGTCGCAAAACCCGTGCAATCGAGCGCTGAGAATTGACTTTGCGCGGCGGCGATACTCATACAATCACCCACCGTGCTGTCCTCTGGTACGTCAATCTGACAGCGCAACACCCGATCAGGCTCGGCATAAATCACTTCGACCTGCAAACCATCCGCCTTTAAGCTTGTGCCTGAATACGCTCAGCAAACGCATCCACCATGCGATCGCTAACCGATCCTACAACACCACCCAGAGTTTTCATCAGCAGGCCTTTGGCGACAAAATCCAGATCTAATGCGACCCGACAACCCTCATCTCCCAGCGCCTTGAACGTCCAACATCCTTCAAGACGCTCAAACGGGCCTTGTTGTAACGACATCTGAATGCGTTGAGACGGCTGACACCGGTTGGTCGTTATAAACTCTTGGCGCAGCCCACGCGACGCTGCCGTGACCTTTGCCACAACCTCGCTTACTCCCTCTGCCAGCATCCGAGTCTCCAGCACCTCCACCGCCTCGCAGCCCGGCAGAAACTCTGCATATGCCTGCACGTCAGCGACTACTTGATACGCGGTGGTTACCGGCGCCATCAATAACAAGCTGCGCTGGATCTGAGTCACTAGATCAGCCCGTAAAAAGGGGCAACAGTGTGTAGACAAATACTGCGGCCACACCCAGAGGTGCTATCACACCGCCGACCACCCGCCAGCACAGCATCGCTCGATCACTGGCCACTTCAAGCTGCTCACGCACAATACTTTGCGGCAGCGCCCAAACGGTAAACAGCGCAATTAACAAACCGCCCAGCGGCAACATGATATTTTGCGACAATTGGTCTACCAGTTCGAAAAAATTCAACCCGAACAGCGGTTTTACATCAGCCCAAATATTGAAGGAGAACACGGTACCGAGTCCAAGTAACCAACAGAAAACGCCTAGGCTGATCGCTACCCGAGAGCGCTTCGCGTTATATTCTTCGACAACATAGGCAATCGCTGGCTCGGTCAGAGAGATTGCCGAAGTAATTGCGGCAAAACTCACCAAGACAAAGAATACAGTGCCGAATACTGCGCCCATGGGCAGTTGCCCAAAGGCCAGGGGTAACGTTACAAACATCAGACCTGGGCCTTGACCTACCTCAAGACCGTTCACAAATACCAAAGGAAAAATCGCCAAGCCAGCAGCCACTGCGACAAAGGTATCTAGTGCCACAATGGTCAGTACTGTCGATCCGATATGTGAGTCCTCAGGCACATATGAGCCATAAACCATCATAGTGCCCATACCCAAACTCAAGGTAAAAAAGGCCTGACCCATGGCGATAAGCCAAGTCTCCGGCCCAACCACTGACCAGTTGAAGTCAAACATGAATGCCCAGCCTTGGGCGAATCCTCCGGAATTCATGCTGTATCCCAACAGCACCAGCAACAATACGAACAGCAGCGGCATAAACCATTTAATGGCGGCTTCCAGACCTCGACTGACGCCCCGAGCCACTATCCAGATCGTGATGAGCATGAAAGCAGCGTGCCAACCCATCATTGCAAGCGGATCTTGCTGCAATCGATCGAAAGTAGTCGTAGCCACCTGAGCAGATGCTGAATCAAAGGCCCCTGAGGCCGTTAGCCAGATATAGTTCAGCGCCCAACCAGCAATGACCGCGTAGTACGACAGAATCAATATGCCAGCCAAAACACCCATCCATCCCAGAAAGGTCCAACGTGAGCTGGCTCCTGCCGCCTGGGTTAATTTACGCATGGTGTTTATCGGGCTGGCGCGCCCCTTGCGACCCAACATCACTTCAGAAATCATAATGGGCGCGCCGACAAACGCTACGCACACCAGATAGATCAGCACAAACGCTCCACCACCATTTTCACCAGCGATGTAGGGGAATTTCCAGATATTGCCCAGGCCCACTGCTGAGCCAGCAGCAGCCAGTACAAACAGCCAGCGGCTGGACCAACGGCCGTCCGTGGTTTGGGTGGAGATTGACATGCGCTATTTCCTTAACAAATCTGGCCACATTCTACATTCGTCAGAGCCGAATGGCGAAAACTGCCCAAATGATCGGCACTCGCAAATTTACAAGCTGCTACACTTACCTCTGACTTTCCTACCCCTTATAGTCTTTGCATGGCCAAGTCCGCAAAAAAAGCTGCCCCAGGCACCATCGCGCAGAACCGACGCGCGCGCCACGACTATTTTATCGAGCAGAAGTTCGAGGCTGGCGTCATGCTAATGGGTTGGGAAGTTAAGAGCATTCGCGACGGTAAAGTGCAACTCGCTGAGGCCTATGTGCAACTGCATAAAGGCGAAGCCTTCCTAGCTGGCTGCAACATCACGCCACTGCTTAGCGCATCAACCCATGTGGTCGCCGAGCCCCAACGAGTGCGCAAATTGTTACTGCATGCCAAAGAGTTGGCCCAGCTGTTCAGCGCCAGCCAACAAAAAGGCTATACGATCGTGCCGTTGGCGATGTATTGGAAGGGCAACAAAGTAAAGTGCGAGATCGCCCTAGGTAAGGGCAAGAAACAGCATGACAAACGTGACAGCCTAAAACAAAAAGATTGGCAGCGGGACAAGCAGCGGCTGTTTAAAACCACTATTCGTTAGTTGCTGCCGATCACTCCGCGCCGCCAAGAGATCATTTCAAGTGCCGCAACCGCCGCCTCGATCCCTTTGTTAAATTCGTCATCACTGCTGCGATCGATGGCTTGCTGAATGTCGAAGACTGGCAAAATTTCGACCANCACGGGCCGGCGAAATTCGTGCATCACTTGGCCTAAGCCGCGCATGCTCTCTTCGCTAATCATTTCAAAATGCAGGGTATCGCCCTTTACGATGACGCCAAAACAGATGATCGCGTCGATGTTACCCGCAAAGTCTTCAGCAAGCAGATCTCGCGCAGCCAGCGGAATTTCTAGCGATCCGGGCAACGTATGCTGCTGGATATCGGAGTAACCTGCTTGGCGCAAAATGGTATCGCAGGCGTCGGCCATGCTTTCGACATGCTCGGGGTACCATTTGGATTTGAGAATACAAATTCGACCCGGCGCTTCAATGACCGGCAGTGTTGAGGTATCGACCTGAGTTTTCATATCAACCGGTGTTTTTTAGCGACTCGTCAGCGCACACCTGCCAGGTTGCAGTGTCTTGATGCAGTTCGATTTCGCCCTCTGCGGCAAGCTGCGAAAAATCAGCTCGCAATTGCCACACCGGGATTGGCGAGTTGTCTGCTCTGAGCTGCTCCGCTACATCGGCAGGCGTCACCTGCTTGCTGCCCTCAGCAGCAAGATCGCGAATGATCGATAAGACCTGTTCAATACGGCGGCGGTCGATGCTCAAAGCACTCTCCAGATAATGCGTCCAGCGCGAGTTTGTACCAGAAACCGGCTACTCTCGCCAGACTTGTGCTTGCCGATAGCTCTGCAAGCGACGCTCCAACTCGCCGCGTAAACCAGCATCGGATGTTGCGAGAGCTGCAAGGGCCTGACGTTGGGTCGTCACCGCTTGAGCAAATTGCCCAGTTTCCGCATAGGCCGCAGCAAGCGTATCCAGATGACCGGGGCTGGGCTGCGCATCTACGGCCAGTCGGGCATGAACCAGCGCCCGCGGACCGTCGCGTAATCTGGCATCGCNAAAGGTGGCTAATAACCACGCCAAACTATTATGACCCGCAACACTATTCTGCCTAGCGGCCGCCGCAAACCAAGACCGCGCTTTAAGGGCCTGTTGCTGATCCAACAACATGCGCGCCCAACGCAACTGGCCTTCCACATTCCCAGCGCGGGCCGCCCGTTGGTACCAATAACCCGCAGACCGATCCGGCGACGACGCTACCAACTCAGCTTGATACAGATAGCCCAGGCCAACATCGGCATCCGCATCGCCTAAAGCCGAGGCCTGCAGAAACAGCGCCTGAGATTCGGCGTAGTCCTTAGACACCCCTGTCCCGGACAGATAATGGTGGCCTAGCCGCACCATGGCCCCAGCTGATCCTGCAGCCGCTGCTTGCCGCAACAATCTATTCGCCTCGAATATCGGCTGTGGCGACGTTAACTCGCCACCCATGTACATAAAAGCCAGCGCCAAAAATGCGTTGGCGTCGCCGGCGGCGAACGCTTTGCGATACCAATCTGCAGCTTGTACATAGCTCTCTGGGGAAGCGCGCAAATTGCGCGCCAAATGGGACATAGCCAAAGAATCTCCTTTTTCCGCGAGATCAGTGAGTAAGCCACGAGCCAGCGAGATATCCTGATGGACACCACGGCCGTATAAATGGCCTAGGGCCAAAAACAAATCGGCGTCTTGATGACCTAATTCACCCGCTCGAGCAAACAAAGTGAGCGCCAAACCATTGTCTTGGTCCACACCAACCCCATCCCAATAGAGACGTGCCAAGGCAAACAAGGCCATTGGGTTTGCTGGGTAAAACTCCAAGGCGCGATTGAAATCGCGCAAGGCGGATACCGGCATGCCCTCGGACGCAAACGAAAAGCCGCGCAGGTAGTAAGCGCGCGAGCGGGCAACCGAAGAAATACGCGGATCCACCAAAGCCGGCGCAAGGTAACTTCGAGCAAGACTGTGCTCACCTTTTTCGATCAACACGACGGATTTTTCGATCGACGCTAGAGGATCGGCCGCCATTGCCGAGACCGCGACACCGGACAGTGCAACAGCGAGAGACAAGATAAAAGTACGGCACAGCATTGTGCGGATGATACCACCGAGAGCGAACCCCAACTTGGACGCAAAGCGCTAAGCCTTTACAGCCCCCGTTTTGTAAGTAGAATTGCCGCCGTTTCCTTGTGGTAGCAGCTTGTGATCTCACTCTTTCAGCACAAATTAAGCGGACGCAAATGGCTTAGCTACCTGTTGCTGCTCGTATTTTTGTGCAATCAGTGTATTGCTCTTGCCCACGATCACGATCACGATCACGAAACCGCGCATACAGACAATGGCGCCATAACGGCCACAGAACACTCCTGCGCCGCTTGTGCTACTACTGATCATTCGCCTGCGACTGATTCTACCGGCAGTGTTTTGCCCTTCCAAAAGTCGTCTGCAGAGGTTGCAAGCACCGCCCTAAGCATTGTCTTAATCGATTTAGACGAGCTCTACTTCGCCCGAGCACCCCCGATCAGCCTTCAAGCCCTCGACCCCGTTAGTTAAAGGAAGGCGCCAAACGCCTGCGCCATGAACGCCGCAAAAATGCGGTATCAGCTTGTTGGTAAAAACATGAAAAAATTTAGTCCATTTGCACTGATGACTCTGTCTCTTTGCTATTTAACCGCACCTTTCGTTGCTCATGGCGACGATGAGGAGCAAATCATCGACGAGGTGGTTGTCACCTCTTCTTACGTACGTTCGACTCAGATCGAAAAACACTCTTTAGTCATCGACGGCAGTTCCATCAATGAGGGCGCGAGCCAAAGCCTTGGTGAAACCCTAGATGACTATGCTGGCATTTCGTCCAGCGATTACGGCGCGGCCGTTGGTCAACCGATCATTCGCGGCCTGTCCGGCGACAGAGTGAAAATCCTATCGAATGGTCTCCCTGTAAGAGACGTGTCTGGTATTGGCGCTGATCACCTCAACGAGGTTGACCTGTCTAGCGTCCGCCAGATCGAGATAGCCAAGGGACCGTCTTCCTTGCTGTACGCCAGCGGCACCGCGGGAGGCATCATCAATATCGTGGATAACGCCATCCCGCGGACCGATTTGACCGAGAGCGCGCTGCGCATTGGCGCGGAAACCCAGACAGTCAATGACGGGTCGTCAGGCTCACTGTCTTACAGCGGCAATATTAATGGTCTGAACCTGACCTACAGCTTTAAAGATGAAGACTATGGCAATTTCGACATCCCAAGCGGCGCTGTTCTGCACTCGGAGGACGAGCACCACGATGAGGAAGACCATGAGGAAGAGGAAGAGCATGAGGAAGAAAATCCCAGCTTCCTAGAAAACTCAGACTTCACATCGCGATCGCATAAGCTTGGCGTCTCCAAGGTCGGCGACTGGGGCCATTTAGGCATTTCTTACTCAAATATAGAGAGTGTCTTTGGCATTCCTTTCCATGGCGATGAGCATGGCGACGACCACGATGAACATGGCGATGACGATCATGGCGATGACGATCACGGCGATGACGATCACGGCGACGAACACGGCGACGAACACGGCGACGAACACGAAGGCGAGCGAATTTTCTCAAACACCGAGTCAAAGAGCTTTGATATCGATGGTTCTTTCAATTTAGATCTCGGCCCGATCAATAAAATGGCCTTCACCTTCCGTGACTCTGACTATTCGCACACTGAACAACATGCCGAAGAAGCAGGGCATGGCGACGAGCACGAAGACGAGCACGAAGACGAGCACGAAGACGAGCACGAAGACGAGCACGCGCCAACAACCTTCTCCAACGACTCACGAGAACTGCGGGTCGTGGTCAATCTTGATAACGACAGTTTCAACCAAAACATCGTTTTCAACATGGTTG
>NYVG01000003.1 GCA_002684495.1 Gammaproteobacteria bacterium
GGTACTATTTTAAAAGGTATTAAACAACAATTTACACAAGGAAACGTTTCTTCATCACTAAATGCGCTAGATATGGCGATTGAGGGCCAGGGCCACTTCCAAATATTGCAGCAAGACGGTAACCCGGCCTACACAAGAGATGGCAGCTTCAAACTTTCTGAAGAAGGAGAGCTAGTTACTGCGGGTGGTCTACTGTTGCAACCGGCCATAATTATTCCTCAGGAAGCGAACTCCATTACTGTCGGGCGCGATGGCACCGTTTCTGTTGAGTTGGCAAATGGTGGCGGATCACAACAGTTGGGGCAAATCCAG
Source organism: Gammaproteobacteria bacterium (assembly GCA_002684495.1). Taxonomy (GTDB): domain Bacteria; phylum Pseudomonadota; class Gammaproteobacteria; order Pseudomonadales; family Azotimanducaceae; genus UBA4421. The sequence continues at coordinate 313 of NYVG01000003.1, forward strand.
CTGGCGCGCTTTGTCAACACCTCTGGGCTCGAAGCATTGGGCGCCAACCTATTCCGCGAAACCGCGGCCAGCGGCGCCCCTATTCTGCTCAATCCCACCGAACAGGGAGCGGGCGCCATTACCCAAGGCATGCTGGAAGCATCGAACGTAAATGTGGTTGAGGAACTGGTCACCATGATCGAAACCCAACGCGCTTACGAAGTGAACTCCAAGGCAATCTCAGCTGTGGACTCCATGCTGCGCTTCTTGAACAACAACTTATAAGGCCAATAGCGATGAGATTTAGCATTCCAGTACTTACGGCTTTGTTGGCTAGCGGTTGCACAACGACACTGCCGGCAGATCGTGCGTTGGTAGATCCATACGTACCGGTGGTGCCGGAAGTCCAAATACCGTCTCGCGCGGTTACTGGCTCCATTTTTATGGATCAGAATGGCAGCCGGTTGTTCGGACACAAGCGTGAGTTCAGTGTCGGTGACGTGGTAACGGTGGTGCTCACGGAATCAACTCAGGCACAACGCCGCAGCGGCCTTGAGGCAACTAAGGAAGGCAATAATGCAACTCTAAAGGGGCTGCAGGCGCTGCTAAAGAATCCGCTGAATACACCATTTGGCGGTCAGGATTTCGACAACCTGGCGGTAGAAACCAAGGGTTTTGGTACAGCGAATCAGGCGGCTAGCTTAAATGGCGCAATCGCGGTGATGATTACTCAGATTCTGCCAAATAAGAATCTTGTCATCCAAGGCCAGAAAAAACTGTCTCTGAGCGAGGGCAGTGAAACGATTTCNCTCAGCGGCATTATTTCTTCGCGGGATATTCAACCTGACAACACCGTATTGAGCTCGCGGATCGCGGGCGCGCAAATCGCCTATCAAGGCACCGGTGATCTTGCAGATTTCTCAAAAGTTAACTGGGGTACCCAGTTATTTAACAAAGTATGGCCATTCTAATGAAAGCAAATCGCATACAACTGCTCCTGTGCAGCGTTCTGATGGTATTCATGATCTCNGTTCCGGCAGTCTCACAGGCTGACCGAATCAAGGATTTGACAACACTAGCAGGCGCACGTTCGAACCAATTGGTGGGCTATGGCTTAGTTGTTGGTTTGGCCGGTACCGGCGATCGAGACAAAATCTCGTTCACCGCTCAGAGCTTAAAAGCCACCCTAGAGCGCCTGGGCGTTGAAGTAGACGGTCCNATTTCGAATTATGATTTATTCAGCCAAGGCGTTGCTAACTTGGCGTATGACAAAACTAAATTGGATAATGTGGCGTCGGTCATCGTAACGGCAACGCTGCCGCCATTTGCTAAGCCNGGCCAGCAAATTGACGTCAATGTGGCGACTGCGGGCCTTGCTACGAGCCTTATGGGCGGTAGTTTGATTCTTACCGAGTTGCGCGGAAGCGACGGTGAGATTTATGCCTTAGCCCAAGGCCAGATGACCGTTTCTGGTGTTGATGTAAATGCTGCCGGTTCCAGTATCAAAATTGGTGTTCCCACGTCAGGGCGTATTCCTGGCGGAGCCATTGTTGAACGCGAGGTTGAAACGCCGTTTCAAACCTCGGATTACCTAGTCTTTAATACCCAGCAAACAGATTTCACAACCGTATCGGCAATCACCGACGCGATTAACGAAAATTTCGGCGCAGGCACGGCAATGGCCATGGACGGCCGGTCAATTGCGGTCGCCGCACCGGACAATATGTCTGCCCGGGTTAGCTTTTTGAGCATGATCGAAAATCTCGACGTCGTGCCAGGCGAGCCGCGTGCCAAAGTTGTGGTCAACTCCCGCACAGGCACGGTGGTCATCAGCCGCGGTGTGCGTGTAACGGCGGCGGCGGTTACTCAAGGTTCCTTATCCGTGACGATTTCTGCCACGAATGAGGTGGTTCAGCCAAATACCCAAGTTGCCGCAGGGCAGGCAGGCGTAGGTGGCGCCCCCGCTGGTGTAGCGAATGCGGAAATAGAAGTAGCTGAAGAAATTCGTCCCATGTTTCTGTTTCAACCGGGCATTGATTTGCGTGAGATCGTCGATGCGGTGAATGGCGTAGGCGCTAGCCCATCTTCGCTGATCGCGATTTTAGAAGCGCTCAAAAGCGCGGGCAGCCTTAGGGCCGAACTGGTTGTAATTTAGGTTCACCACGATGACTTCAGTAAATACCTCAACATCGGCAATGGACTTCGCGCAAATCGCGCAGNTGAAAAGCAATGCCAAAGCGGATGAAGCCGGCAGTGTTAAAGAAGTTGCTCAGCAGTTTGAGTCAATCTTCATCAATATGATGTTGCAGTCCATGCGTAAGGCCACAGAGCGATCTGGATTAATGGATTCAGACGCCGCGCAAACCTACGAAGCCATGTTTGACCAGGAACTAGCGTTACATCTGAGTGAACAAGGTGGATTTGGCGTTGCCGAAGCACTGGAACGACAAATCCAGATGAACCAAAGCCGTACCCGGGTTGCGGCCCCCGATGGCTTGCCGCTTAACCCAGTTGCAACCGACCGCTCAATGCGCCTGAGTCAGGGTACCGATACCTATACGTTAGAGCGTAAACCCGAGACCATCGCGAGGACGTTAGAGCGATGAGCGATTTACTTTCAATTGGCAGTAGCGCGATAAAAAACAGTCAGCTCGCGCTGACTGTGGTCAGTAATAATATCGCTAACGTCAATACTGAAGGCTACGTTAAGCAAAGTCTTATCTACGAAGAAAATGCATCGTCGTCGTTAGGCCGGTTCTCAATTGGCACCGGCGCGGTAGCGGACGGTATCCGTCGTGCATACGATGGGCTGGTGGAGAATTCCGTACGCACCAGCGAAAGCGATCTTGCTGCGCAACAGCCCATCGTTGATATGAGCAATCGTTTGATCGATGTTTTTGGTGATCAACAGGCNTCCTTGGTACCCGCCTTGGGCGGATTGTTTGATAGTTTTCGTGACCTCAGCCTTGACGCCTCTTCAGAAGTGCGGCGCGGCCAGGTGCTAGGAAATGCCCAAAGCTTAGCTGCGCGTTTTAACGATTTGTCGGCACAGCTTGATGCATTTGACGTAGAGTCNAGCGAGGCGCTAGAGACTAAAGTTGGTCAGTTGAATGTANTGCTAGAACGATTGGGCCAGATCAACGGTAAGTTACAAAAAATCAAAGACCTAGCTAAGCAGCCAGCAGATTTGCTAGACCTGCGCGANCANGTGCTACGAGACATTTCTGGCCTCGCGAAGATCGCAGTAGTCGAGAANGCTAATGGCACGGTAAAAGTAGGCATTGGCAATCTGGACAAGACNGTAGTCGAAAATAATAGATTCGGNCAGGTNAGCATGCAATCCACCGGTGGCCGGCCAGCCAATTTGCAATTGATTTTGAACTTTGAAGGCCAAGATCGAGACCTAGGACAAATAGACGGGGGTGAGCTCGCTGGTTTAATGAATTTCAGAGACCGGGTGCTCAGTCCAACTATTGCCGGTTTCGAAACCTTAGCCGCTCATCTGGTGAACGAAGTCAATGCCACCCATGCTCAAGGCATGGATTTAGGGGGCAACGCTGGCCAAGCAATTTTTGCGGTACAGCCCGAGGCAGACGTATTTTATGGAGCGGCTGCCGGCCGTATAGAAGCGACAGTGACTGCGGCGAACGATCCNTCTGTGGATGGTAAAACGCTGTTGCTACAGTTTGATGCTGGTCGCGATCAGTGGTTCGCAATGGATGCTCAGGGGCAGCGTATTGCGGCTCAAGGAGCGACCACCACATTAGTCATTGACGACATTCAAGTGCAAATCAGTGGTGCTGCCCAAGACGGCGATCAGATCCAGATCGGCATGCGTGCAAACATTGCCGATTCAATGTACGTAGCACTCACTGACGTAAGAAAACTCGCTGCCGCGCAGTTGTTTAATATCCAGCCTGCGACAGAGAATGTGGGCAACGCCCAGGCCCAAGTAAGCTTATTAGCTGGGGCGGCTTCAGCGACACCCCCGGCGCTAGCCAAGGTTCTAGCGAATAATGCGCACCCAGCCGCCGCAACGACGGTGCAAACCAGTTTGACTCAGGCGTTAATGCAAGTGCCGGCGGGCACTTCGAATCTGAATTTGGTGCTGGCTGAGCCAGGTACGAATGCTGCCGAGTTACAGATTTTTACCCGCGACGGACGACATCTATTCGGCCAAGCGCTGACGCCGGCTGAACAGCAGATCGCAGTGTCAAGCGCCAACGGCTTTATCCAAGGCGCGGCCTATTCTCAGGCCTACTTAAATGACGGCATTACGGAAGTGCGTGTCGCGGCGGCAGATCTTTCCACCACCAATGGTTCCTTAACGATTAACGGTGTGGTGATCAGTGCTGCTGACCCGGTGCCATCGAAAGAAGACCTTGCCGCATTAGTGAATGCCCAAACGGCGATCACCAATGTTCAGGCAGCAATAGATCCTGAAGATGGCGCCTTTGTATTAACCAACATTGCAGGCAAGGAAGGGAATGCCATCGTGTTAGCACCCCAACCGGGAATATTGTCCACATACAGTGGCACTGTATTGCCTGACCGTTACTTGGATAAACCATGGCAGGCGGGCCAAGTTTCCCGCTCTACCACAGAGGTTTTGGCGGACGGCACTCAGCAACTGCGGTCTGAAGCGCGTATAGAAGGCGAAGCGATACCGGCGACGGTGGGTAACGGCGCGCCCATTATTACTGCAGGCGCTCTGAATCTAAATGGTAAGGCCCTTAGTGAACTGGCAATCGGTGTCGGGCAGCAGCTAACCAGTGCTGATGTAGCCGCTTGGCTGCAAGGCAATATCGACGATCAGCTGTTGCCCTTAACCGTTGCACTGAGAAACGAAATCAGTGTGACTGCCGACGATCTTTCGCTGGCAAACGGCAATCTGACCATCAATGGCGCTATCGTCAACGGCCCAGATCCAATAGATTCACTAGAGCAATTAGCCCAGTTGGTTAATAACGCTAGCGCCGGGACCGGTGTTGAGGCTTATAAGGACTTCGACGGCACGCTGGTTTTGCGCAATGTTGGCGCTGATCGACAAGGCGAGCCTATCGTATTTGGTGCTGAACCTGGTGCAATTACCACACTGAGTGGCGCAGTCAATCCGCGCCTGATAATCGAGGCCCAGCGTGGTGCGGGCGACTTAGGCGACAAAGAAGTGGCACTGACTTTAGGCGCCACCGGCAGTTTTAAAGATTTATCCGTGTTGGGCATGCGCGGAGAAATTGTGATCGACGAAGCGCTCACCGAGGACTTAATTGTATTTTCTACCGGAGCGCTGGGTTCCAATGCACAAGTTGCAGCCAGCTATGTATCCGGCGCAGCCGATCCGTTGAGCTTACGCGAGCGCACTCTAGACATAGAGTTTGTCGCGGCCAACAGCTANACCATTGTNGATCNANNNTCCGGCACAGTATTGGCGNANCGCACCTATACCNNAGGNTCGANGATCAGCTATCAGGGNATACANGTGGAATTANCCGGTANCCCNNNAGNTGGNGATCGGTTTGNAATTAANAACAATGCAGATGGGGTGGGCAGCAGCGAAAATCTAGCACGGCTTGCGAATATTGAAACCATGANGTTCGGNNCAGAAGAACAGACCATTCAGCAGGGATATCTGACACTGTTGAATAAGGCCGGTACGCTTTCTGGTCAGGCTCAGGTGGCACAGCAGGCATTAGAAATCGTTAGGGATCAGGCGGTCTCTGCCCGAGAAAGTGTTGCAGGCGTCAACCTAGATGCAGAAGCGGCGAGTTTAATTAAGTTTCAGCAGGCTTATCAAGCGTCCGCGAGGCTGATCCAAACCGCCAATCAACTGTTTGACACCATAGTGCGCCTGTAGCGTAGAAGATTAAGAGGTAATCATGCAGATTTCGACCCAACAGTTNTTTGANCGNTCGNTGCGCAACATGCAGNAAACNCAGTCNGATGCGGCAAAAACGAATGAGCAGTTGTCTACAGGCAAAGCGCTTATCCGCCCGAGTGATGATACAGACAAGCTGCGTACCATCGGCAACTTAGAGCGTGCAATCGATAAAGTTCAGTCGTATAACAATAATGTTGATCATTTAATCAACCGTTATGCCACTGAGGAGGGGGCACTAACTTCCGCCTCAGATATTTTGATTCGCGCGAAAGAGTTAGCGATCCAGGCCAGTAATGCCACCATGTCCAGCGAAGATCGAAAGATTGTTGCCATCGAGGTGGCAGGCTTAAAAGCTGAATTGTTAGCGCTGGCGAATTCCAGAGATGTGAACGGCCAAGCGATGTTTGGTGGTGCAAAAACCTCATCGGATCCTTTTGTTGTGGGTGCAGACGGTGCCGTTTCTTATCAGGGCGATTCGCGACAAACCATGATCGAAGTGGGTGAAAATCGGCAGTTGCCAAAAAATCGTGGGGGTTTAGAAGTTTTTTCAGGTGTTACGCGAATAGACGAAGATGGCGCTGCAAAGCGGATTGACTTCTTCGCGGTGCTTGCGGATTTCGAAGAAAGCTTGGTTGCTGAGCAAAAAACCCAAATTACCGTTGCCCCTAATGAATTGGCGCCGGACACAGGTGAATTAACTATTAACGGTGTGCAAATCAGCAAGGCCGAAGACCGGCCAACGCTTGCTGAATTGGCCCGTCTCATTAATGACGAAACCGCGCGCACTCATGTTCAGGCAGAAATAGACGCCGACGGTAATCTGGTGCTAGAGAACGCACCGGGCTATGAAATTGACAACATCGTCTTTGCGGCCGCGCCAGGGGTCTTAACTAACATCAGCGGTACCGTAACGCCGTCGGTAGATTCGCGCTTGATGGAGCGCAGCATCTCGGAAGTGGCTGATTTACACGACAACATTTCAATCGCCCTTGGCCGTATCGGTAGCGAAGTAAATAACGCAGAGCACCAAAAAGACATTAATTTAGATAACGAGGTGCGCTTGAAACAATTTAAGTCAAGCGAGGTTGATGTGGATTTTGCCGAGGCCGTATCGCGTTTTAATGCGGAGTTGGCGCGGCTAGAAGCGGCTCAGGCGTCTTTTGCAAAACTCAGCCAGCTGTCTTTATTTGAATATATCTAGGCGCTAGGCGTTATGTGACAGTGGTGTTTGTGAATCGGACGCTGCTGCTCTGAGGGGCGAGATAACATGTTGCCAACCGCGGTGCAGATCATTCATTAAGGCGCGCATTTCCGACAGATCATTATCCAGAGGCAGGCGCAACGAGCTGTCTATGGATGTATCGACATACAAGAAAAACTCGTCCAAATGCTTCACAAGCNTTCTATCNGGCAAATCACCCAGNGCCTTCTTTAAAAANCCACACAAATTTTTGGCATGCTTGAGAGATACCAGAGCGCGCTGGCGCTCANCAGCAAACAGCCGCTGTTGCGCCAAGTGCAACGAGTTATCTATGGACGTGAATAGCCATTCGATGTCTGATGCGCGTTTGCCCCCATGTGCAACCATGGACTGCACATAACGTGTGTAGTGAGAAACTGCCATGCCTAAGCCTAATACTCCAGTCATAGGAATGGTCGGCAGGAAGTTTTAAACCTTTAGAAAAAAACAGAAAAAAATTAGTCGCAATCTTCGAAATTGGTTTTTAGGCATCTTGCGGCTTGTTCGACAATTTGCGCTTCCTCGTCTTTTTCGAGGTAAACAGACGCTGCTATTTTTAGGCTTTGGGCCTGTTCTATCCCGCCGAGTACGGCAAGGCCGGACCATAAAAAGGCCTTTGCGTAATCCGGTTTGTCTTCTGGGTCGATAAATCCCTCAGCATAGATTGCGCCAACCATGTATTGAGCGCGCGGATCACCCCGTTTAGCTGCGCGCATAAATTGCTCGAAGGCTTTGTCGTAGTTTTTAAATACGCCCTCACCTTCCATGTAAAGNACACCCAGCATGTACACGGACGGAAGTAAGCCCGCGTCAGCCGCTTCGCGGAACCATTCAACGGACTTTCGGGTATCGCGACCGTTGATATGGCCCTGATAGGTNAGCATNGCAAGATTGTGTTTTGCTTCCGGCAAACCCTGAGCNGCTGCCAGTTCGTACCAGATTTTTGCGTTTTGATAGCTTTGCTTAACGCCCATGCCCCGTTCGTAAAGATAGGCGATATTGTTTTGGCCCTCAGCATCACCGCGGTCCGCAACGCNTTTCCATGCTCGAAAGGCCGTGGCATCGTGTTGTCTGTTCAACGCGGTAATGCCCGCAGTGAAAGGCGCCGCGATGGCTAGGCTGGCGGTTAGCGTTGATACCAGGCAAATAGTTTGTATCAGAAGTTTCTTCATTGATCCATCAGCAACATAGTCCACCGGTGGGCCATATATAAACAGAGAGATTGTTCGGTGCCAAGGCCCACAATCAGTCAGAATAGACCCATCGCGAGATCAGCAAATAACAACCTACAATGACACAAAACCATTCGAGAATATGCGCTGTATTGCTGGCTGGAGGCGTTGGAACAAGACTGTGGCCGGTTTCCCGGGAACAACACCCGAAGCAGTTTTCGGCAATGCTTGGCAATGCGTCGCAAACAATGTTGCAGCAAACGGCGCTCAGATTGGATGCTTTTGATGTGACCGATTATTGGACGCTGTGCGGTGAGGAGCACAGGTTCATTGTTGCTGAGCAACTCAGAGCAATCGATAAGTTGGGACCCATTATCCTGGAACCGGAGGGCCGCAATACCGCACCAGCGATCGCTTTAGCAGCACTGGCTGCAACAGCAGACGAGGAGGATCCAATCCTGATCGTTATGCCTGCAGATCATAAAATCGAATCGGCAGAGTCCTTAAACAATGCTCTGCACCAAGCGATCGACCTAGCCCGACAAGGCAGCTTAGTCACATTCGGTATCGTAGCTAATGAGCCAGCTACCGGTTACGGCTATATCCGTGTGGGTGACCAAATAGAAACGGGGTGTTTCAGTGTCGGTGCATTCGTAGAAAAACCGGATTTAGCAACAGCTACCAGATTTATTGATGAGGGTGGTTATTACTGGAACAGTGGCATGTTTGTTTTTAGAGCGAGCGTTTACCTAGCGGAGTTAAAACGCCATGCATCTGAGATCTACTATGCCTGTGAGCGAGCCTTTGAGTCATCGGCAGCTGATATGGACTTCATACGCATTGGTCGCGAAGCCTTTGTACGTAGCCCTAGTCTGTCGATAGACCACGCGGTAATGGAACACACCAAGCTCGCCAGTGTTGTGTCCCTTGATGCCGGTTGGAGCGACTTGGGCTCGTGGAACTCAATTTGGAAGAATAGTGCTCGGGATTCAGATAAGAATGTTGTTCAAGGCAATGTTGTGTTGCACGAAACCAAGGGAAGTTTGGTTATGGCTCACAGCAGGTTGGTTGGACTTGTTGGCATTGAAGATGCCGTGGTTGTCGAGACCAAAGACGCGGTATTAGTGTGTAACCAAGACCGCACGGAAGAGGTCAAAACGTTAGTGCAAAAGCTTAATCAGTCCGGTGCTGCCGAAAGCCAAGCCCACCGAGAAGTATTTCGGCCCTGGGGCAAATACGACTGCATTGACCAAGGCCAACGCTATCAAGTGAAAAAGCTCACGGTCACACCAGGTGCAAAACTGAGTCTGCAGATACATCATCATCGGGCGGAGCATTGGGTGGTGGTGTCTGGAACAGCTAAGGTCATCAAAGGCAGCGACGAATTTTTGCTCGAAGAAAATCAATCTACCTATATATCCCTTGGAGAGGTGCATAGCCTTGAAAATGTTGGCAGCGAAGATTTGGAGTTGATCGAGGTACAGTCCGGCAGTTATTTGGGGGAAGACGACATTGTGCGCTTGGAAGATAAATACGGGCGAAAATCATAGCGCCAAAATAAGCAACAGCGCCCGACTGCCTTACTATTCTTCAAATAATGAGTAGTCGCTATTGGATTTTTGCTGAAACAAGTATCTCGTTTAGCTGAGATTGATAATACGAAGGCGTGAGATAAGTCCGCGTTAGCCAAGTGCTTGTGTAGGCGGTAACAACGACCAAGGCGCCATTAATGCCGGCACCGGTAAGCTCTATCACCAACAAGGTAAGGGTCAACGGAGCCCCAATCACTGCGGCGGTTACCCCTGCCAGCGCATTGACCAATAGCAGCGGCGTCCAATCCCCTAAGCCCAATAAAAAGAGCGCTTTGGCGATCAACGCACCGGTGGCGGCGCCAACAAATAACGCGGGTGCGACAATGCCGCCATAAAAACCCCAGGCGATGCAGATACTGGTGAGCAGCACTTTGCCAACCAGCAATACAAGAAGCAGGTTAAGGTCGAAGGTGCCCAACAGCATGTCTTGCATAGTCTGGCGACCAAGCCCTAACAGCTCTGGCACTAAGCTGCCCATTAGTGCACAGATAAGTGCGCACGACGCGATTTTAACCCCCGGGCCAAAGGTCGATTTACTGCTCCAATGCTGCATTTGGTGCAAGCTGCGAATGTAAAACCATGCAACCAGTGCACATAGGGGCGCGATAAGCGTAGCCAAAATGCCTGCTTTTAAAGTTGGCTGGCTTATTGTCAAAGGCAGAAATAGGCGGTGATCGAAGAGCGCTTGGTTAACCCCATAGGCGCTGGCGGTGGCGAGCACAACGGCGACGAAGACCGGCACTGTGTAGCGGCGTAGCATCACCTCAAAAACAAAAACCGTTGCAGCCAATGGCGCGTTAAAGGCGCCGGTGATAGCGCCGCTGATACCACAGGACAGCATTATGTCAGGGCGTAGTGGGGTGCGGATTCGTTTCCTTAAACCCTGACTGATGGTCGCGCCAAGATGGATAACGGGCCCATATTGCCCAACAGGGGCACCGCAGCCGCAGGCAACGAATGCCGCCAGCACTGAGCCGGTGCCAATACGGGTATTCAGCGGCGGCCCCGCCCGGTACTGTAATGCAAACATGCTTTCAGCCGGCCCTGACCAATGGGTTACGCCAAAAACTCGGCGAATCTGCAAAATCAGTGCAGCGCCGATAAATAAAGTGATTCCTTGAATCCAATGGGCGTTTTCAGCTGGCTGGGGTGAAGCAAAGCGCCCGAAAAAATCGCCAATCAACGCAAAAATCGCTTCGCCCTGAATGAACAGATTAGCCGTGGCAGACGCTATTGCTCCGACGGTAATGGCCAGCACAAGATAGCTGGCCGCTTCTTTAGTTCGGCTAACAGTCACAATTCGAATCTGTTGACGGTTTGATCAATTGCGAGGCAGTTTAGCTTGGAATGAAAGACAGTCGCGGCCAGAGGATTGTCTGACTTCGATGCTGGGCAATACCTTGCTTTTAAAGTTCAGTCGCTTGCACAGGTAAGGGAAGTTTTTATCCCAGCTGGTTTGAAAGTGTCGGCACTGCCAGCAGGACACAGGCAGCGATGAAGGTCGCTCTGACATGATCTATTGCCCGATTTCGATCTCAATACGTCGATTTTCTGCACGTCCTTCCCGGGTATCGTTAGTCGTTGCGGGTCGAGTGTCGGCGAAACCATACACCCGCAGTCTACTTTGCAGAACGTTAGGGTCTTGCAGCATAAAGTCGGCGACAGCAGACGCGCGCGCTGAGGACAAATCCCAGTTACTGCGAAACCGGTCACTGAACATAATCGGCACATTGTCGGTATGCCCAGAAACCGTAATGCGCTCTGGGGTGCCAGCAACCGCGTCACGAACCCGTCCCAGGGTGGGTAAAAAGCTTGACCTGAGTGTTGCAAAGCCAGACTCAAAAGAGTCTTGGGATGCCAATTTAATGACGATCTTTTTGTCGATCATCTCGATTTTCGCGAGGCCCGCATCGACTTCCTGTTTTAGATTGATTTTCAGTGCTTCGAATTGCTCGGTAATCCGCTGTTCGTAACCTTCGTCTCGGGCAAGGTTCTGCCGATCTAGATCTATGTGATCGACCACCACCTCGGTCTCGATTTCGGCCTGCACGTCGGCAATTTTTGCGTAAAGCTCTAGAGTTTCAGAATCGATCTCGCCCTCGTCTCGGGTCTCGTCATTGTCGGAAGTACCGTCATCATCGGCTTCGCCTTTGACCGTAACCACAAGCTTGCCATCCATGGACTTTAGCTCGACTTTGCCGGCGGCAACGGCTTGGGCCAGAGTATCTTTGAGAATTTCCAGATCG
>NYVG01000019.1 GCA_002684495.1 Gammaproteobacteria bacterium
TCACATCGAGAGGTTGCATATAACCGTCCCGCGACGAGGTAAGCGCAGTGCGAATCTGTTCGACTATGTTGTCTGCCAGAGGCGCTTTATTGTTTTGCGTTACGCTTATGTTGTCGATGTACAGCTGTGCCCCCGCTACGGTTCCCCCTGTTGCATCCCAGGTGCCAGACACGAATACAAATTTATACGTTCCGGACGTGGTGATATCTCGAGTTACGGTTGCCCAATTGGTAGAGGCCGACAGATCGGCTCCCGTCTCGTTCAAGATTTCCTCAACATGCCCCGTGTTTTCATCGACCAAGTAGCCAATCACGTCGTACGCATCCCCTCCGCCCGTAGCACGCCATTCAAAGCTCACCGAGTCGCCGGGATTCAGTTTGACGGAAGAGTCACTCACAATAGCTGGGCCATGCACAATGCCATACCCGTTCACGCTTACCCCGGTGGAACGCATCCTCACAGATAAGCCGGATCCGCTGGATGTCTCAGTTGAGAGTTCGGTCCGATAAGTTGCACTGTTGGGTGTCATTTGGTCATAGGGCGCTGCAAAGCCATTTGCTGTTGTTGCTGGGAAGTTGGTGTCGGTTGCGGTCGGTTGGCCACCAAGCGTACTGGCACCGTTCAGTTTGATTTGATTATTGCTAACGCTCCAGCCGCTTATTGCCGTATCGCCAGCGCTACCGGTTTCAAAATCGTTGTTGCCGAATTGACCGAGGTTAATTTTCAACGGCTGCCCGTTTTGGCCGTTTTGGATTGGATCGATGCTACCTATGGCCTCTGCATTGGTTCCAGTGCCGACGTAGATAAAGCCATTTATAATTGAAACTTCCCCCAACGTTTGCGAAATCGACGCATCCGTTTGTATTACGATATTTTCGTTAGCGCCGGCGCCATCCTCAATGACCCCAAAGGACTCACTGGAAGACAGCATAAGGGCGCCGGTTATTCTCGTTGAATCGTTGTTGCCACTGCCCTGGAGAGCAACAGCTGGTCCTACATAGTTCTTTCCGTCTGCGGAGATTTTTCGAACACTTAGGTTCGCGCTCGACTCCATATTTTCAATAATGATATCGCCGCCTTGAGCGTTTTTTAGGCGAATGCCCTCGGCAGTGATCTCGGAGCTAACGCCGGTTATATCCGAAAGTCCGTTAATGGCCGCGTTTGCTTCAACTAAGTTGGTTGCTGAGAAGTTGAACGTCGAGGTGGCCACGCCGTTCACCAAGAGCCTGATAGATTCTTCGTTTGCACTACTCGATAAGATAAGTGCTTCGGTCTTTGCGCTGGCCCGAACACCGGTCAACTCGCTTTGAGCATTAATCCGCTCAGCCAAATTTTGCGCAGGCTCTTCGCCTATTGCTTTGAATGTATAAGAGCCTATCGAACCGCGTATGGTGATGTCCTCAGCGGTAGTGACCGGATTGTTTGGCGCGCTGGTGGCCGCAGCACGTGCCGCGACGCCATCTGCATAAAATACGTATGTGCCCAAGGAGGTTGCTGAAACCTCTGGTATAGAAAAAGTAATACCGTTGCCGGCTTTTGCGCCTACGAAAGCTGTCTGATCCTTGAAAGTGCCGTCTAGTACGTTGGTTCCATTGAAACTAATGTGATTTTTAGTCCGGTCGATTTCTGCAACGAGATGATCGATTTCTTGTTGGATCATCTTTAATTCTTTCGTCGACAGCGTTGGGTTCTGGGCTGAGGTGGCCAGTTCGTTAATTCGGATGAGTCCATCCGCAACTCCGGAAAGAGCATGATCAGTCATCGACAGCAGGCTCTGAGTATCAGCACTGTTCTTCACCGCGCCGGCCATGCCAAGCAGGTTTGCTTGATGCCTTTGTGCGATCGCCAGCCCGGCGGCATCGTCGCCAGCCCGATTAATTTTTGAACCTGTTGCCAGTCGTTCTAGCGCGACTTCGGCTGTTTGCTCAGCATTCGCAGCGCTATTCCGAGAAATCAAAGTGCTATTAGAAAAATTTGTAGTTAGGCTCATAAATTGGGTTCCAGCTGACCACGCCAGAACCGCAGAGGTTGAGCCTCTTTCGGGATAGTAGTTGTCAAAATTTCGGCAGTCCTTCTTCTTCTGCTGGGTTATTAGCAATTTCAGTGCCAGTTTTGCATTTGCATTAAAGCAGCTTGAGGATGGCCCCAGCATTTCCTCTAAAACCACAAAGGTGCGGTTTTTGATAGAGCATTAACTGTCTAAGATCTGCGTCGATGCTTGCAGTTGCTCGTCAGTTTTATGGCAGTTTTAAAACTTAATGATGAGTTAAAGGAAGAAGTCCCCCCAAAGCGAGGCTGAGCCCAAGGGTTAAGCGCAGCCTTAAGGGCAGGTACCAGTCCGGAAAGCGGTTGACTAAGGTGCATTGGCGCTCGTAAACAAAAAACACAACTAAACCAAGGATAACGCCGAGTAACGTATAAAAGTCTGGGCCGGCAAAAGCGGCCCAAGCCCATAGACTTGGAACAACGCTGATCAAGAAATGTTTTGATGATGCAAAGCCCGATGTGGCGAATCCCCAATGAATACCGCCGAGAAAACTCAGGATGAGTGCAGCGTAAATCGTTGCTGAACTCACCGCCTGATGCTGCCACGTGGCGTCACTCCAGGCCAAAACCAGCAGTCCGGCTACCGGCATTACTCCCGCGTAGCCCAACGCCAGTGCCCATTTACTATTGTCTGGCATAGCTGCTATTCAATCATCGCTGGCGGGAAGTTGCGTTAGAAAATTTAGCACATCAGCTGCGCTGCGCTGGGGGTCTTCTTCCATGGGGATGTGCCCGAGATCCTCATAGACGACAACTTGGGTATTCGGCAGACGCTCGGCAAATTGATCGGCAACGCTTACCGGAATAAGGCTGTCTTGTGCGCCCCACATCACGAGGGTGGGTTGGTCCAATACACTCAAGTCTTCCAGCGCGGGATTGCGACTGTAACTATTTGAGCGATTGAGAATTGCCGCGCGGGTGCCTTCTCGCAGACTTAGTTCGTAGTAACGGTCAATGAGTGTCTGGTTCACTACTGGGCTGTTGTTATACGCAGACAATAGGCCCTGTTCGACCAGTGGTGCCGGATCTAGGTAACGGGCAATCGCACGGAACCAGCCTTGGCGCAAAAGCGCAAATGCGATGGGCGTAGAGCGCTCTGACTCGTCGGTAGCCGTTATTTCTGTGGTGGATTGACGCCAACTGCCGGGGGCTACTGAATCCACTAGAATCATCGCTTCAATGCGTTCCGGGTAAGCTAGGGTGTAGCGCCAAGTTGCGCCTCCGCCCATGGAATTGCCGCCAAGGACAAAGCGCTCGACCCCTAATTCGTTGACCACTGCATGAATGGTTTCGGTAAACGCGTCAGCACCATAGGCGCCCTCAGGTACTTGGCCGGTTAGCCCATGAGCGGGTAGGTCCAGAGTGATAACGCGATATTTGTGACCTAGAATGGCGACCCAGGGTTCCCAGGTGTGCAATGAGGCCATGGCGCCATGAATCAGCACTACAGCGGTGCCATCGGCGTCACCCTCATCCCGGTAATGGACGCGAGCGCCGTTTGCCATGGATAGAAATCGCGATGCGTCGTTACTGTATTTGGCGTCGACTTCGGCGGCTGGCAGGTCACCGCGGAATAGCATTGAAACTAGCAGCACTAATAAGCCGGTGATTGCGAGGAGGATCCAGCGTGTGCGTGTCAAAATGAGTCTCCAGGGTGGTTACCAGGCAGAGCTTAGCACCACTTGCGGCTGACCATAGGCCTGCAATGACAGTTTCAATGCAATGTAGTTTAATGCGGTTCATTAGAAAAACTGATCGGTGATAGGAGGTTGTGTTGGCAGATCACTACATTCTTTATGGCTCTTATGCGTCCTATTACACGGCTAAGAGTCGGAGCTATCTGCGTAAGAAAGGTATTCCCTTTGTAGAGCGGTTGCCCAGTGATCCCCTGTTTCGCAGTAAGGTCCGACCGGCTTCCGGAAGCCACCGAATTCCGCAATTGCTCACCCCAGAAGGCGCTGTCGTTCAGGATACGGTGGCCATTCAGGATTATCTGGAAGCGCGCTTTGCCGATTTACCGGCGATTCCACAAACACCCAAGCAGCGCATCTTTACGCATTTGATGGAACTGTTAGCCAGTGAGGGCTTAGTGCGCTTAGCCTGGCTGCATCGGTGGTTATTTGCCGAGAACTACACCTTTGTGAAAAGCGATTTTGGCCGTTCGTTCAAGCCTCAGGGCAGCGATGAGGAACTGCTTAAGTACGGTAATTTGATTGCCGATCGAATGATGAGTTACGGCCTGCCGGAATCCACTCCGGAAATGCGCGCGGAGCTTGATGAGACCTACCGCCAGTTACTCGAGCTTTTTGAAGCACACTTGGTTCAACATCCATATTTTCTGGGGGGGCACCCCAGTGCGGCAGACTACGCCATTATGGGAGCTCTGCACGCACATCTAGGGCGTGATCCGGCAGGTTTGCGGATGATGCAAAATCACGGCCCTCGGACGCTGCGCTGGGTTGAACAAATGCTGACGCCGGAAGTACAGTCGCCGGAGTTTTTCGATGTTCCGATTGCCTATCTGCCCAATGACGAAGTGCCGGCCACAGCTCTTGATCTGCTCAGATTTTTGGCAACGCAGTTCGGCCAACAATTTGTCCTGGGATCGTTGGTATTCGATCAGGTCATGAATGCTCAGCCACCAGAGCCGGGAGCGGCGCTTGATTCTGAGCACGACCAGCCGCTGTGGCCAGCGAAAACAGTGTGGTATAACGGCGATGATTATGAGCACAAAACTAATTTATACGCCGTATGGCTGGGTCAGCGTGCCCAGCGCACCTTTCAGTCACTTACCCCAGAGCAGCAGAGCGATGTGGCCGAGATTTTAGATATGCCTTTATTGGTTGATTTATTGCAGGCACCGGTAAGCGTATGGCTGCAAAGGATCGATAATCGCTTTGTCGCCGAACCTGCCTAGTTTTCTTGTGTCGCTGCGCGCTGCAGCGCTCGCCCACACAGCCAGAAATGTAGGGCTGGCCATACACCAAAGATACTTAGAGTGCCCAACGCTATGGGCAAAGATTGCACGCCGTATGTTGGCATCAAGGCGTCACTGATTAAGCCGACAAACAGCGGCCCCAAACTCATACCCACAAGATTAAGGCAGAACATCTTGATCGCCGCCGCGGTGGCGCGCATGCGCAATGGCGCAAGGGTTTGGATCACTGCTAGTGAGGGGCCTAAGAAAAAATTCCCCGCGAAGGCGGGCACGATGAAAAATCCGATGGCCAGCGGCAAAGAGTCGAAAGAATAGGCGGCCAATGCAAAAGGAATCGTCATCAGTTGCACTATGGCGATCATGCGTACACCTAGGCCGGGTGCTTTGAGCGACAGGCGATCAAATAACTTGCCGCCAATTAGCGTGCCGGCAGCGCCGAGGCCGCCGAAGAGCAAGGCCATTAGCAGGCCAACCTGACTTTGCGAAAGCGCGTGTACGCGGATAAAAAAGGCCGGAATCCACGTAGACGCGGCATATGCGCCCATACCCGTTAGGGTAGAGGCAATGATCAATTGGCGCATGGCTGGATGGGTGGCCATGAATTTTACGCTGTCAAGGAAACTGACACTTTTTTGCGCATCAGGGTGCGTTGTTTGATCTTCTGAGTTACCGCGAACAGGCTCGCGTAGCAGGAGGAACATAAGCGCTGCCAAGACCAAACCCGGCAATCCAACAGCATATAGAGCAGCGCGCCAGCCGTAATATTCACTGACTGTGCCGCCGACCAAAAAACCCGTGATCATCCCCACTGGGGCGCCCACAGCCAACACTGACATGGCCATGCCTCGGCGCTGCTCTGGATAGTAGTCGGCGATTATGGATTGGCTAGCCGGATTGACACCAGCCTCACCGATGCCCACACCAATGCGGAATAAAAACAGCAATAAAAAGCTGGTGGCTAGGCCGCTCATAGCGGTCATAAGCGAAAATAAGGCGAGCGAAAATACGATAATTAAACGGCGTTGGTGCCGATCGGCAAGGCGCGCAATGGGTAGGCCCAAGGTTGCGTAGAATAAAGCAAAAGACAGGCCGCCGAGCAGACCCATTTGAGTGTCTGATGCGCCAAACTCAAGACGAATGGGTTCGAACAATACTGACAGAATCATGCGGTCAGTAATTGACAACGCATAGGCACAAAATAACAACGCTAACGCATTACGCGCGTTGTTGGATGAATCTGCAGCATGCTGCATATTGGGTCCTTGGTTAGCGTAAGCGCGCCTGGAGATACGATTATTTGGCGCGCTCACCTTTATCGAATAATGGCATACATTAATGGATGCAGGATACCCAAGCTGTCTCAAATATTCGGCACAGGTTTTTCTACAGGCAAAAAAAAGCCCGCTAGTGCGGGCTTTTTTCGCCGAAGCGGTGCCGTTTAACGAATAGGCTTGTTTACCAGCTTATCGTCAATGGCTGTATAGGCTTGCCCCTCGTACTTGCGTACTTCGTTGCGCCCAACAACCATGTGATGCACCTCATCAGGGCCATCGGCAAGGCGCAGCGTCCGCTGTGAGGTATACATGCGTGCCAGTGGTGTCCATTGTGATACACCGGTGGCGCCATGAATCTGAATCGCCTGGTCGATGATATTGCACACTTTCTCAGGCACCATCGCTTTAATAGCGCTGACGTAAATACGTGCTTCCTTGTTGCCTAGAGTGTCCATGGCCTTGGCAGCTTGTAGGACCATTAGGCGGCAGGCATCGATTTCGATTCGCGCGCGTGACACCAGTTCGATGTTCTTGCCCAACTGAATGATTGGCTTACCGAACGCATGGCGCGTGGTAGAGCGGCGAATCATCATTTCCAACGCGCGTTCGGCAACACCGATTGAGCGCATGCAGTGATGGATACGTCCCGGTCCCAAACGGACCTGAGAGATCTCAAAGCCCCGCCCTTCACCGAGTAACATGTTTTCCTTGGGTACGCGCACATTGTCGAAGTGGATGTGCATATGACCGTGGGGAGCATCGTCGTGACCGAATACTTCCATGCCCTCGAGAATGTTTACACCTTTCGCGTCGATGGGCACAAGAATCTGTGATTGTTGCTTGTGCGCTGGCGCGTCTGGGCTGGTCTTAACCATGGTAATCATTACTTTGCAGCGTGGATCACCGGCGCCGGAAATATAGTATTTCTCACCGTTGATTACCCACTCGTCGCCGTCCAGTACTGCCTCAGTACTGATGTTCTTTGCGTCCGAAGAAGGCAAGCCGGGCTCGGTCATGGCGAAGGCTGAGCGGATTTCGCCGTTCAACAGTGGTTTCAGCCAGCGTTCCTTTTGCTCTGGAGTACCCACACGCTCCAATACTTCCATATTGCCTGTATCTGGCGCACTGCAGTTCAGTGTTTCGGAAGCGAGAGGGCTTTTGCCCAGTTCGTTAGCGATGAACGCATAGTCTAGGTTGCTTAGGCCTTCACCGGTATCTGCGTCAGGTAGAAAGAAGTTCCAAAGGCCAGAGTCTTTGGCTTTCTGCTTGGCGGTCTCCAGTAACTCCAGCTGGCCGTCGCCATAGCCCCAGCGTTCTTTACGACCCTCGCCAAGGCGATGGTATTCCTCAGTAATCGGATCAACGTTTTCTTTGATGTGCTTTTTCACTGCGTCGAGCAGTGGCTGTGCTTCCTCGGACATGGTCAGATCAAATAGATCTGGGTTTTCGAATACGGCTTCTGCCATTTTGGGCCCCCTTTTGCTTACTTGTAAGTCTCTGTAGATGTACCCGATGTTACCCCAAGTCGGTCACCGATCCCATGGTCAAAAGTTCACCTTAGCGAATTTTGCGGTGATTATTTGGTCCACCTGTTGTCCGAGTTTAGGCCTGGTGCGGTGGTGTCTTTTTGCCTAGGGCATCTCGGACAAGGCTCAGTAACCGATTACGCTGATGCATTAAGTCTTCGATCATCATGTACAAACAGGGCACTAACAAAAGGGTGATGACGGTCGCGAACAGTACTCCCCAGGCCAGAGATATTGCTATGGGGAGAAAGGGGTAGGTTGCTGGGTTGTAGGTAGTCATCAACGGGATAAGACCTACAAACGTTGTCACGGAAGTAAGAACGATAGGCCGAAATCGGGTTACCGCAGCGATGCATATGGCGCTCAATGGATCCATTCCCTCGCGGCGCTGGCGGTTCGCATAATCCACTAAGACCAGTGATGAATTAACCACTACTCCAGCAAGAGCGACAATGCCTAATGCGGAGAAGAACATCAGTTGTACGCCAAGCACATAGTGGCCAACGATCGCGCCGACCGCGCCGAAAGGAATAACACTCATAATCACGGCGGGCTGCAAATAGCTCCTCAATGGGATGGCCAGCAGGCCATAGATGACAAAACACGAAAATAACAGGCCAATGCCGAGACTGATAAAACTTGAGTTTCGCTCCTCTTGCTCGCCACCAACATCAAAAACTACGGATGGGTAGCTTTCTTGCATCTGGCCGATGAGATTGTTCTTGATATCCGCCATGATGCTTTCTGGCGTTGCCATGGTGCGGTCTACATCGGCGCTGACCTCAACCACCCGTTGACCGTCGAGGCGGCGAATTTCTGAAAAACCTCGACCGACCTCAAATTGTGCAACGCTGTAGAAAGGTACTTGGTTGCCCTCGGGGGTGCGTATATACATATCCTCAAGGTCACCCACGGACGCACGCTCACTCTCCGGGAAGCGCACCATTACGCGAACATCGTCTTGGCCGCGCTGAATGCGTTGCGCCTCCACCCCGTAGAAGGCGTTGCGTACCTGACTGGCTAAGTCGTTTAGTGTTAAACCAAGGTTGCGCGCCTCTGGCAGCAATTTAAGTTGAATCTCTTGTTTGCCCGAGCGAAATGTGTCGGCGACGTCGAAGACCCCTGGGTAGCTTGAGAGTTCGTATTTCAACTCCTCGGCAGCGGTGCGCAGTACCTCGATCTCGGTGCCTTGCAGACGAAACTCGATGGGTTCTCCGGCGCTAAAGGTTGATGCATCAAAAGATAATTTCACCGCGTCGGGAATTGGCCCTACTAACTCGCGCCAGCGGCTAGCGATTTCCTTCGCCGTCAATTTGCCGCGCTGCTCAAAGGGCACGATATCAATGACAATTTCTGCTAGGTTGCTGCGCCCGGGGCCAGGTGGTTCGCCAGGGCCGTTGCGGTCGACTTTTTGACCAACGCTGGACAGGGTGTTGCGCACGAGAGGCTGGCGCAGAGCATATTTTTCGACGATTTCGTCGTTTAGCGCCTGGGCACCGCGCTGCATTTGCAGTGCGGCCTGCAGGGTGGTTTCAGCGGCAACACCCTCGGGCAGTTCCAAGCCGGCATAGATTCGGTTGCCCTCAACCGCTGGGAAAAAACCAAAGTTAACGCGACCGCTTGCTATGAGAGCGAACGCCAAGATCAACAACCCCAGACAGGTGGTGGCGGTGGCGTAGCGCCAGCTAATAGAAAGCTCTAAAAATGGCCGATAGGTCTCGTTGGCGAGATCTTGCAAGCCCTTGGCTAGGCCGCCTTGAAATTTATTCCATCGGCCGGCAAACCCAGTCACAGCAACTTTGCGGCTCCGATGCGCTAAGTGTGAGGGTAGGATTAATTGTGATTCAATGATGCTGCAAACCAGTGCGAAAATGACGATCCAGCCTAGTGGTGCGAAAAACCCAGACATTTGACCATCGACCATTATCAACGGCAGAAACGCAGCGATGGTGGTTAGCACGCCAAAAATAACCGGAACCGATACTTCCCATGTTCCCTCAACCGCTGCCTGCATTGGCTCTTTATTCATCTGTTCATGGGCATAAACTCTCTCACCTACAACGATGGCGTCATCCACCACGATACCCAGAACAAGAATGAATCCCAAAACTGTCATGGTTGATATAGTTAAATCAGTAAAAGGGACTATCGCTAGGGTGCCCATCATCGCTACAGGGATACCAATGGCGACCCACATGGCCAGGCGGAATTGCAGAAATAAGGCCAGAATCACCAGCACCAGCAACAAGCCGCCGGCGGCATTTTTTAACAATACCGACATTCGCTCTTGTAGCTCTAAAGACGTATCGATCCAGATATTGGTGCTGATGCCTTCTGGCAGCTCGCCATTGAATTGCTTAACTATTTCCTTGGTATCCGCAGCGATCGCGATCAAGTCTTCGCTGCCCACCTGCGAAACGTTGACCATAACGGCAGGTGCGCCGTTGAACGCGGCTAATAGATCACCTTCTTCAAACGAGTCCTTTATATCGGCGATTTCACCAAGGGTGACCCGAGTACCGTCGAGCCGTGTCATGACGACGATGTCTGAAAATTCTGTGCCCACATAGGCTTGGCCCATGGTGCGGATAAGAATCTCGCCGTTTTCAGTCTTCAAGGTGCCACCCGGCATATCCAGTGCACCGGTGCGAATGGATTGGGCAACTTGCTGCAGAGTTAAGCCGTAGCGTCTCAGTGTCTCTTCAGAAACTTCTATCGAAATTTCATAGGGGCGCGTGTATTCCACGGCAACCTGAGATATGCCTTCCGTGGCTGCGATTTTGTCGCGCAACTCCCGGCCGAGTTCTTTCAGTTCACGTTCGGTGGCATCGCCGTATAGGGCTATTTGCAGAACCCTGCGGGTGAACGCGACTTTCGATACGTTGGGTTTCTCGGTTTCGACGGGCAGGTTATTTATGGCGTCCACACGGCTTTTTATTTCGTTAGATGCAGTGATGTCATCGGCATCGCTGAAAAGCTGGGCGGCCACTGAGCAGCCACCTTCTATTGCTGTGCCGTATACTTTTTCGATCCCCTCGACGCCTTCAATGGCCTCTTCAATACGGATACATACAGCTTTTTCAGCCTCTATTGGCGCGGCACCCAAATACGGTACGAAGACGTTAATGACCTTGATTTCGAAGTTAGGAAATTCTTCTTGATTGGTGGTTAAAGCCCCGGAAATCCCTCCGAGCACCAGTACAATCATTAATAGGTTGGCGGCAACAGAATTGTTGGCAAACCAGCGAATGGCGGTATGCATTAGCGCCCGCCCGCCGCGAGCAAGGAATTGTTTTGCACCACGCTTGGGTCAACCAACATGCCGTCGATGGCTGTCTGTACTGAGGAAATACAAATGCGCTCGCCGGCGGCCAGCCCACTGCTGATCAAGATGGTGTCTTCGTAAAGGCGCAGGGTCTCGATGTCGCGGAAGCGCAGCTTATTTTCGTTGTCGACAATCAAAATACTGTTGTCGTTGCGCAGGGCTGATCGAGGCAGTACAAAAACGTTCTCAGCGTCACGGCCAGAAATCTCTGCCTTGACGAATTGGCCGACTGAGATCGCCACATCAGCATTGGTGTTATCCACACGCGCAACCAACTGCACCATGCGGCTCGATCGGTCGATCTCGGCCTCAGTGCGCACAATCGTGCCCGTCCACTGCAGTTGCTGCCCCGCATAGTTCGCGGTCAGTGTTACCGAAGGCTGTGACTCTACTGGCAGTTCTCCGCGTTGGGTAGGGGGGATATTCAGAAACGCCAGTTGCCGATCTGCGACTGGCAGCCGCACCTCAACCGAGCTGTTTGCATATACGGTTGCAATAGGTTGTCCACGGGAGACGAATTGACCAATGTCGACACTTTTGGCACGCACTAGGCCGGTAAACGGTGCAAATAAAGTTGTGCGCTTCAGATTTTCCTGTGCCTGTTTCAGGTTAGCCGTAGCGTCTAATTGTGCCGCGGTATTCACCCGGTACATGCGCAGTGCGTTTTCCAGATTCGAGCGCGAGGCTAACTTACGCTCCTCGAGGCTGCGCATACGCATAAGTTCGAATTTGGAGTGTTCCAGTTCCGCTTCGGCGCGCAGCAAAGCGGCTTCGGCTCGGCTTACAGCGGTCTCATAGTCGAGACTCTCAACCCGTGCCAACTCCTCACCCTTGGTAAAAAAACCGCCGACCACAAGGCTGTCAGACATCCATTCTATTTTGCCCGATACCTCGGGTATCAATTGGCTTTCGGTGAGCGGCTTTACTGTGCCCTGAGACGTCACAGTGAGGGTCAGGGTTTGAGGCTGTGCGTCGATCACGCGCACGGTTAAGGGCGTGGGTTTCACTGGCTCTGGTGACAGGGTTGGTGCGGTGGCCATGAGTGTTGCGGCACCAAAAATGAAGGCCGCTAAAATGCCAAGGGGAATCAACAAAGTGCGGATCATGACGTGACGATCTCCTGCAGAGGCCGAGCGGTGGAATGGGTGGTTTTACTTTGCGCTGCGGTATGGGCCTTCATTAAGCTCTCGCGGTTAAGTGCCGCAAAGGCCTCGATGGTTTCTCTTACCGCATCGGTATCCCGAGCCTGCAGCGCATCCTCAAGTTTCTTCGCATAGGTTGCGTAGGTGGTGTGATCTGTTTGCACGAAATCGGCAAGAGGTTCCATGTTTGGCGCGAATTGCTCAAACAGAGATCGTGCAATGAGTTGCAGTGGCAGATTTTTGCTCGCCTGCATAGCTGTTTGCAGTAGGTTAATGCGAGCAAGGCTGTGCTCAAGGTGTCCTAACTGCTGTTGATAAAACGGACGCGTTGCCGCGCAAATCGCTTCCATTTCTTCGTCACTCGCGACGCGTATGGCTTGTTCCACTGCGAGGGCTAACAGGTTATTTATGACGACTAGAATCTGATCAACAACCTCTCTGTCCGGTAGCTCACCGCGGTTCAGAATATGCCCGATGACATCGAGACTGGCCTGGTTGCGCTGCTTTACTCGAGCGCCACCGGGTTGGATATCCGCCAAGCCGATTTGCTGTAGCGTTTTCATGGCCTCGCGCACTGCGCCGCGATTAGCTTGGAAGCGTGAGGCGAGATCGCGTTCAGAGGGCAGACGCTCGCCCACGCGATAGCCGCCGTCAAGAATGTCGGTGATCAGATGATTCGCAATCTGATTGTGTTTGGCTGACATAGGTAAAGCGCTTCCTCAAGTTTGGTCTGGCCAAATTGGTCAGACCAGCCGTCGCACTCTACGCAAAAACAATCAATATGCAAGCATTTGTTACTGCAGGTAACAAAAAAAGGGGTGTTTGGCCGTTTCTGCCGCACTGGAAGCACGCCGGAGATGTAGAACTAGAGATTACTGCTCTACGAATGCCCGCTCGATGACGTAGTCCCCGGCAGTGCCTTGGCTTGGCGATGCAATAAAGCCCAGCCCATCGAGAGCCGCACTGACGTCCTGCA
This sequence comes from Gammaproteobacteria bacterium, assembly GCA_002684495.1. GTDB lineage: Bacteria > Pseudomonadota > Gammaproteobacteria > Pseudomonadales > Azotimanducaceae > UBA4421. Next base: position 13,228 of record NYVG01000019.1, read on the forward strand.
GCATACTTTGGCTGCCACAGAGCATAATCCGGTCGCTGGCCGGGTCGAGTGCTAGAGTCCCATCTGTCATAAGCTCGGTAATTCGTCCCTGGCGTTCGAAGGATTCGCGGGTCACGGTGGGCAGATAGGTCAACTGTGCCTTAATCAAATCACCCATATACTCGTCATTGGGCAGGTGTTCAGTGAAGTAGTCGTAGTAGGCGAGGTCATTTTTCTGGCGCACACCGTGTACGAGTACGACCTCGTCAAAGCGCTCATATACCTCGGGGTCGCGGGTAATACTTAGAAAGGGTGCTAGGCCGGTGCCCGTCGATAGTAAAATTAGGCGTTTGCCTGGGTTCAGATCGTCCGTCACGAGAGTGCCCACAGGCTTCTTGCTCACCCAGACCGGATCGTCAATTTTCAGATGTTGTAAGCGCGAGGTCAGCGGTCCGTCTTGCACTTTTATCGAAAAGAATTCCAGATGCTCGTCATGATTGGCGCTGGCTATTGAATACGCCCGCAGTAGCGGTTTGCCGTCTACGTCAACGCCCAACATAACGAAGTGACCGTTGCGAAAACGAAAGGCATCGCTGCGAGTAGTGCGGAATGAAAACAAGCGATCATTCCAATGGGTGATGTCGGTAACGTGTTCGGTAACAAGGGCAGCCAAGATAATTCCTAATGTTGTTGGGTCGTTATTCGAGCTAACGAATTGAGCGTGGGGTGTAGAGCAAGGTTTCGCAAAAAATAACGGATTAGTGTAGCTGATTTACCTGTGAATTCGGCAGTGACGGTTAAAACTAGGCGTTCTAAGGATAGACAAAACTGCAATCATAGGTAGAACAGTGCTGAATCGACACTTGATGCTGGGCGGCAAAGGAGTAATCTGCGCGGCTTGTTAACTTGTGCATTACAGGAGAAGTTTATGAAGCTCGTCACGCGCACAGACGACTATACAATTTATCAGCGCCGGGACTCGCGGTATGCCGTTCAGGGGGCGAATAAAGCGCCAATCAATGGTGACGAGAAAGTGGCAATTTTGCTTAAGCACGAACTGGTTAAAGCGCCCGAAGTCAAGCAGCCAGAGCCGGAGCCAGAAGAGGCGCAGGAGGCAGAAGCTGCTGAAGAAGCAACAGAGGCTGAAGCACCTGCCGAAGAAGTTGCCGAAGAAGTTGCCGAAGAAGTTGAAGAAGAAGCGACTGAAGCAGCCCCTGCTGACGACGAAGCGTCCGACTAAGGCGCAACTGCTACAAAAGCTCCCCGGCACCCCTCGCCACTTGGCGCTGCGACGGTGCCGGTGGTAGCGTAAGCGCTACGGATTACGGAACAATACAGTGGCGCGGACAAAAGAAGATCGCCCAGCCATAGAGGTGGTCAGCAACTATCAGCCGGCAGGGGACCAGCCTGCGGCTATTCAGGCCCTAGTCCAGGGCATAGAAGAAGGTCTTGCGCATCAAACCCTGCTCGGGGTAACGGGATCAGGGAAGACCTTTTCTATCGCCAACGTCATATCCGCACTGCAGCGACCCACCTTGGTGCTTGCGCCTAATAAAACGCTAGCAGCCCAGTTATACGGCGAATTTCGCGAATTCTTTCCGCACAATTCGGTGGAATATTTCGTCTCCTACTACGACTACTACCAGCCAGAGGCGTATGTACCCGCCTCGGATACCTATATAGAGAAAGACTCCTCAATTAACGCGCACATTGAGCAGATGCGGCTGTCTGCCACCAAGGCACTGTTGCAACGTAAAGACTCAATTATTGTCGCGTCGGTGTCTGCGATATATGGGCTGGGTGATCCCGAATCGTACTTTCAGATGGTTTTGCACTTGGATCGAGGTGATCGTCTAGATCAACGCGACATACTGCAACGCCTCACCGAGCTGCAATACACGCGTAATGACATGGTGTTTCAACGCGGTACCTACCGGGTGCGTGGCGACATTATTGATGTGTTTCCGGCCGAATCAGAAAAAGACGCTGTACGTATTTCGCTATTTGACGACGAGATTGACGATCTCTCGATATTTGATCCTCTCACCGGCGAGATCCTTAACAAGCTGCCACGCTACACGATCTTTCCTAAAACTCATTATGTAACCCCGCGCCAACGCATGATGTCGGTGATTGATGACATAAAAGACGAATTGCAGGACCGCTTAAAATACCTAACGGACAATAACCAGCTGGTTGAAGCCCAGCGCTTGGAACAGCGCACGCGTTTTGATTTAGAAATGATCCAAGAGCTGGGTTACTGCTCGGGTATCGAGAATTACTCACGCTACCTGTCAGGCCGGGGCGTTGGCGAAGCGCCGCCGACGTTATTCGACTACTTGCCCAGTAATGCCTTGTTAGTTATCGACGAATCTCATGTCACCGTGCCGCAGATTGGCGGTATGTACAAAGGCGATCGGGCACGCAAAGAAACTTTGGTGAATTACGGTTTTCGTCTGCCCTCAGCATTAGATAATCGGCCGTTGCGTTTTGACGAGTGGGAGTCGTTAGCGCCACAGATGATTTTTGTGTCTGCAACGCCCGGGCCCTATGAAAAACAACAAGGTGCGGCGGTGATAGAGCAGGTGGTGCGGCCCACAGGGCTAGTGGACCCCGCGATTGAAATCCGACCTGCTTCAACACAAGTAGACGATCTGCTGGGCGAGATTCGCGAAGTGATCGCCCGGGAAGAGCGGGTATTGGTTACCACACTGACCAAGCGTATGGCCGAAGACCTAACCGACTACCTAGACGACCACGATGTCCGTGTGCGTTACCTGCACTCGGACATCGACACCGTGGAGCGTATGGAAATCATTCGCGACCTGCGCTTGGGGCACTTCGATGTATTGGTGGGTATCAATCTTTTGCGTGAAGGTTTGGATATGCCAGAGGTGAGTCTGGTTGCGATTCTTGATGCCGACAAAGAGGGCTTTTTGCGCTCGGAAGGCTCATTGATTCAAACCATTGGTCGCGCCGCCCGTAATGTAAACGGCCGCGCGATTTTGTATGCAGACAAAATGACCGGCTCCATGGAGCGGGCTATTGGTGAAACTGAACGACGGCGTAACAAGCAACTGGCGCATAACAAAGAAAATGGCATCACGCCGAAGTCGATAACCAAAAAGATAGCCGACGTTATGGAGGGTGCACGCAGCGTCGCACCTCGAGCGGCGAAAGGGCGCAAGGGCAAAGCCGTGCAACCGGTGGCAGTGCCGGACAACCCCAAAGCCTTGGGCAAACTTATGGCTCAGCTGGAAAAGCAAATGCTCAAGCACGCCGAGGATCTGGAGTTCGAACAAGCCGCTCAGGTGCGCGATCAATTACAGACGTTGCGCGCACAGAAATTATTGAGCTGACTCGATCGAGGGCAGCCTGGGCACACTACGTGCATTTTGCAGCTCGGCAAAAACCCCGCTATAAAGGCACTGAACCAGCGATCGCCTGATGAAATGGCAAGAGGGGAAAATGAACGATGTAGTTCTGGTTACGGGTGTGGGTCCGGGGACAGGCAAGGCCATTGTCGAGCGCTTCGCCGCCTCAGGGTACGCAGTTGCCATGCTAGCGCGTTCCGAGCAACGGCTTAGCGACATTGCCCAGACCACGCCCAATACCCATCCGTTTGTTTGCGATGTCACCGACCCAGACAGACTCAGCGCGGTGCTCGAAGAAATCCGCCAGCAGCTGGGGGCGCCTAAAATTGTCGTTCACAACGCCGTGGGGGCTGAGCGCGGGACCTATTTGGATGTTGATGCGGAGAAGATGCGCGCCGCCTTTGAGATCAACACTATGGCGCTACTGTCGTTGGCGAAACAGTTAGTGCCCGACATGCAAGCCAGTGGCGGTGGTGCACTCATTGCCACGGGTAATACATCAGCATACCGGGGTAAGGCGCGCTTTGCGGGATTCGCGCCGACCAAGGCGGCACAGCGCATATTGCTCGAAAGTATCGCGCGGCAGGCCGGCCCCAAGGGCGTGCATGTGGCTTACGTCGCTATAGATGCGGTCATTGATTTGGCTTGGACCCGCGAAGCTTTTCCCAATAAACCCGACGATTTCTTTTGCCAACCCGCGGACATCGCCAACGAGGTAGTGCGTATCGCCGAACAGCCGCGCAGCGCATGGTCGTTTGAATCGGTCATTCGGCCCTACGGAGAGGTGTGGTAGCTATGAGCGACAATGTCCTAAGAGTTTTTTCTTATTTGCCCAATCCCCGTGTTTGGAAAGCGCTGATTGCGGCACGTTACCTTGGCCTCAATGTCGAAGTTATAGGTGCTAAGCCAAAGGAATTAGGCAATTGGCTGTGGGATTTTGATGCGCGCCCGTTGCGCGATGACGAAAAGGTCGCGGATAACCCTAATGCCCGCCAGAGCCGTCGCGGCTTTTCCGGCACGTTGTATAAGACCGATGCCTTTCTGCAAACCCAGCCCTACGGCACCGTGCCGGCAGCCTTTAGTGCCGACGGCAAGATAGGCGTGTTTGAGTCCAATAGTATTTTGCGCGCGGTGGCCAGATCAGGGTCGGCAGAACACGGTTTGTACGGGCGCAGCCCAATGCAGGCCTCGCGTATCGACAGTTTTCTTGATGCCACATTGGTATTTGGTCGCGAAGCGCAAGTGTACTTGCTGGGTATCAGCGAGATTAGTGCAGAACTGCACCAGCGAATGGCTGGGGCATTTGAGTTTTTCTTGGAAGGCATCGAGCAAGCCCTGGGCCATCATGACTANGTGGCCGGCGACGAGTTAACCATTGCNGANATCGCGTTTGCCTGTGATTTCAGTCAATTTATGCGCGAAAGACTGATGCGTGGGGGGCTGGACGCGGCGTCGCTGCNGTTGGTCAGTGAGGGTGCTGAAAATACCTACCCCAGAGCCTTCGCGCATCTTTATCGACTTATCGAACAGCCCGAATTTGCAGAGCATTTAGGCAAATACACAGAGCACTTTTTGTCCGAACGCTCGTAGTAGTGGCGCATCAAGAAATAGGGCGACAAGGCTTGCTAGTCGTTGTTTTCAGGGTTGTCCTCGGCGGCCTCGTCTTTGGGGCTAGGTTCAACGCTCAAGCCAACCCTGCGCGCGCGTCGTTCCCAACTGCGGCGGGCTAAAACTTGCATGTCCACTGTTCGGTCTGACTCATCGACGATTTCGACTCCCAATAGGGTCTCAATAACATCCTCCATGGTGACTATGCCATCCATGCCGCCGAATTCATCCACAACTAACGCGATCTGTTCGCGCGCACTCAAGAAACGATTAAATAGCTCCAGAATAGGGTAGTCGAATGGTACGGCGATGATTTCGCGTTTGAGCGAAATCAGAGCATCCGTTGGGTGGCCATCGACAATGCTCGCCAGTACTTGATCCTTCAATACATAACCAATGACTTGATCGCGAGACTCGTTTTCATAGAGGGGAATGCGCGAGAAACGCTGTTCGCGATTACTTTCAAAAAATTCCTCGAAGGTTTCGGCGGCAGGTGCGGAGCGCACCACGGTACGCGGGGTCATCACATCCTTTGCTTGCACGGATCTGAATTTCAACAGGTTAGTAATGATTTCCGACTCTTGTTCTTCGAACACCCCATCTTGCGCACCGATATCTGCCATCGCTACAAAATCGCTGCGGCTGAATGCGCTGGTTACGTCTTTGTTTTTGAGTTTTCGGGTAATCAATTGGCTGAGCCATACCAACGGTCCCAACAAACGAATAATNAACTCTAAACAAGTAGCAGTAACGGGTGCTAAGGATTGCCAGTGATTAGCACCAAGGGTTTTGGGAATAAGCTCCGACAGCACCAAGATAGCTAGAGTCATTGCGGCGGGTACCGCTAGGCCCGTGATCAGGGGGTTAGCATCTGCCCAGANTCGTGCCGCCTGATCGCCGACACCGATAGCGCCGACAGTATGCGCAATGGTATTGAGTGTGAGAATAGCCGCCAACGGGCGGTCAATGTCGTCCTTAAATGCCTGAAGGCGATGCCCGAGCCGGTTGCCCTTTTGTAGCTGAATCTGCGCGTAAGAGGGCGTAATGCTCAGAAGCACTGCTTCCCATAAAGAACAAAGAAAAGAAGTGACAATGGCTATTGCGAAGAACAGCAGCAGAAGTGAAATCATTAGGATACCCACTAGGTCATGCGGAAAGTATGTCATTGCTTAACCGCCTTTGACCAGCATGGCTCATTGCTGCGCCGAAGCGCACTAGATCTTGAAAACCGAGCAAACCAAGCTACACTGCGCGATCCGCAGCAGCATGCGGTTACCGGTAGATCGCCAAAACAAAGGTTACGGCGTGACGCTGGGTACAAATGATACAGTTCAGATATAGGACCATAGCTCAGTTGGTTAGAGCGCTACCTTGACATGGTAGAGGTCGGCGGTTCGAATCCGCCTGGTCCTACCAATAAAAAGCCCCGCCAAAAGCGGGGTTTTTTATTGGTCGATTGAGGCTGGACGAGATCGCCGCTTCGAATTTGGCGGAGCCCACCCAAACTAAAAAAGTCCATTTCAAACAACAATCTACGTCGATTAGAAGCTCTTTCACCTCCCACCGCGTGATAGAGAAGTGGAGATTAAGTATGCGATCGTTGCATCAAAAATTGATGCGAACTCGGTGGCAAGTAGCCGTGTTGATGGTCCTACTCCCGATCCAAACCGAACATTTGCCGAACCCGTGCGTGGCTGCTGCTTGTGTAGCAAGCCCAATGAGCCAATAGCCCTGCCTTAGTGATGATCTCAAGGAATGTCGGCAGGTCGAGGCGTTTACCGGTTTCAGCGTCAAAAGTCCTGGTGGATGGTTTCTCGCCGATATAAAAAGAGGACGAATCGCGCCAGATGATTCTACGGTCCAGTGACTAACGCTAAACAGACTCTTCAGGAGACGCTCAGGCCCGCAATACCTAGGATCCAAGTAACAGTGAAATAATCTAGTGAAGTCGCGAATCTTATTATAGCTTTCTCAGCTGTGTAGTTCGTACGCTAGGCGGTCTCTAAAGAGCAACTCTTACAAAGGAGCCGAGAAATGGGTTATCGATATCAGGTCGTCATCACGGCATTAGCATTGGGAGCCATCGTGTCATGCGATTCAACACCTATTTCTAAAATTGAAAATACGGAGCCACAAATAGGAATTACTGTAGTCGCAAATAAAGAGTCATATGGGTGCAACTCTGGCGCTAGCTCTCTGACTAAAAGCGGCAACTACAAATTGACGTACGAAGGTATAGAGAGGTCTTATCGCCTGCATTTGCCAAGAAGTTACCAAAGCACTTCCGCATACCCGCTGGTTATGCTCTTTCACGGTTGGGGCGGTGATCAAAATGACTTTTTGCAAGACAAAGCACTAATCAGAGAAGCCGATGAGCGTGGTTATATTCTTGTCGCGCCAACTGGACTTGGCTCCGGTGAGCCTGATTTTGCGCCGAATGCTTGGTCATTCAGTGGTTCAACTAGTGGGCTCGATGGAGACGGCGGTACAGGGATCAGCGGCGCAATTTGTGATTACACAGCGACCAAAAACTATAATTACACTAGCTGCAGTGATACGGCGCAAAATACATGTGCGTGGACGCATTGTCAGCAGGATGACATCGGTTTTACTCTGGCTCTAGTTGCCCATGTCGGTAATGAGGTTTGCGTTAATACGTCGAACGTTTTTGCCTCCGGCGCATCAAATGGCGGTATGTTCGCTTGGGAGTTGGCCCAAAACACCCGCTCGGCATCCACGTTTAGAGCCATTGCCCCCGTCATAGGCTTACCACACAGAGGCTACACACGTGCCCAAGGCAAGAACGAAACGCTGCCGGCTATATTGATCTCTGGCAACTTAGACGCTACCGTGCCACCGGGAGATTGGGGTGATGAGAACTTCACAACTAC
>NYVG01000020.1 GCA_002684495.1 Gammaproteobacteria bacterium
CACCAAATCAATGAACTGATTCGCCAGCCGAAGCAACGACAGGAGTTGGTGCGACAGGCCCAACAAAGGGCCCGCTCCCTACTGGGGGCCGACCAAGCATCACAGCTGTGGACACCACTCTTGAGGCTGGAAGACCCCCACCCCAAGCAACGCATCGCGCTGGTCTGTGACCACGACAATCCCAGCGCCATCCATGGAGAAGCCCGACTCGCCAACGCCATTGCGAAGGCCCTGAGGAGCCAACCCCACCGCGTCGTGGAGTGGTGGAGTGGCTCCTTAACCAAAACCGTGGAGCGTTGCCGACACCAGTGGCAACACCGACGTCCCGACCTGATTCACATCACGGGAGTCGGAGCGCTGAGCCAGGCGGCCTTACGCCTAGCCGATGAACGCAAGATTCCCTGCGTGTTGCACCTGCAGCAGCCCTTCTGGCTAGAAGCAGCCCAACGTCATTTGCTTCACCAGGCCTGCTGTTACACGGCGAACTCGCCCCGGTTGTTGGCCAAAGCAGCCGAAATGGGTTTCACCTCAACAGCCCTGCTGGAAGGGCCCTGGCGTGCGCTACCGGCCAGCCCCAAAACACCGGCCAACCAGCCACTGCGGGTGATCTGCCTTCTCGATGGCCACGGAGAGAGCGGCTTAATCGCCCTCAAAGATGCCGTGATGCGCTGTCCAAAGGAGATGCTGGCCCTCACTGTGATCGACAGCTCACGACCGGCTCACCACCAGAGCACCCAGCAATGGAACGGCTGCAGCATCACTTGGCTCGGCGCCATGGATCGGGCTTCCTTCAGCACCTTGCTGCAGAGCCAAGCGGTTTGGATCGAACCAACACTGGTCGGCGGCGACGATCCCGCATTGGCCAAAGAGGTTCTCAGCGCTGGACTCTGGATGCTGGCGACGGACCGCAGCGCCGCGGCCGATGTGATCCACGCGGGGCGCAATGGTGACGTGCTCTCAAGCACCGAGCACTCGAACTGGAGCAGGGCGCTGCTGCAGCTCTGCCGTCAGCACCCCAACTCGCAGCCATTGATGCAATTCCCCAAAGTTGAGCCATCCCTTACGGAGCAATTAGAGCAACTTCACCAACGCATTGGCCTCCACAAAAGCTCCCAATAGAGAGCGGAGTAGCCTGGAAAAAGCGTCTGACTGTGATGACGGCCAACTTGGCTCCGTACGTCAACCTTCATGACCTACTGCCATCCCAAACCAAACTGAGACGTTTTGCCCCAGGTGAAACGCTTTTAGGCCCTGGCGAGCGACCCAACGCCATTTGGCTGATTCGCAGCGGCTTTGTGCGCAGCCTTGTGACTCTGCCACCGCAAAACCAGTGGCGCACCGTGCAACGCCACGGCTGCGGCGAGCTCATTGGTTGGCTCNGCTGGTTGCACGATCAACCGATGGAAGTGCTGCGGGCCGCAGAACCCACNGAAGTNGTGGAACTGGGCGTGCAGCAATTCGAACAACTGTGGAGCGATCATCCCCAACTACGGCAATGGTGCGGTGAACAAGCTCCCATCGCCGAACAACTGCACCTGCTGCGCCTGCTCAGCGATGGGAATCCCGCTCGCGGACATCAATTGGATGCCTGGCGACAACTCACCGCGAAAATCCATGTAGCTGTGGGTCTNGATCCGACCCCACGATCGGGCGGGGAGTGGTTTTGGATCAATGGCGAACCATGGCCTTCGCCACCACAGGNCGAACCGCGGCAGCAACGGCTGTTCTGGCTACCTGATCCCGAGAGCGAAACAATCCGCGCCAACCTCGAAGCGCTGGGTCCACCNCGGCAGGGCAACTCCAACGAACGCCTTTTGTCGCTGCGGCCCGCTAGTGGAGCCCGGGACATTCCCCTGGCGATCTGCCGGGCCTTGGCCGATTTTCACGCGGTGCCCTTCAACCGGGACAACCTCCTNGATCAGGTGGATGCCCTGCTTCAGCGTCAAGACAAACTCAATCTGATCAACATTGGGCAATTACTCAACAGTCTCGATCTCTCGGTATCGCTCGTTGAGATCCCAAGGGCACAACTCAGCCGGGTGCCCTGCCCTGCCGTGTTCTGCAAAGAGGGCCACATCACCTTGCTTGAGGGGATCGATCCCACCGGGGAACTGAGGCTGCTCGATCCTGAGCTTGGGCCATTACGGGTGGAAGCNAAGGCACTGCAACCCGATGGCGATGGCGATGGCGATCGACTGTCGATCCTGCTGCTGCGCCGCCGCCCAGACAGCAAAGAACAACGCTTCAGCTGGGCTTGGTATGGCCCCTTCCTCAAACCGCACCGACGCGAACTCGTCGAAGTCTTGGTCACCTCGGGGGTGGTGAACGTACTAGCGCTCGTCACGCCCCTCGGAATTATGCGGCTGGTGAATGCCCGCACCGGCGGGGACAATTCGCTCGATGCGGTGGTCAGCATTGGCGTGATCTTGATCGCAGCCAGTGTGGTGACGGCNATCGCTTCCGCCCTCCGCAGCTTGATTTTTACCGGGGTGGCCAATCGAGTGGATATGGACACCCGCGAGACGATCCTGGATCGACTCGTGCGGCTACCCCAAGGTTTTTTNGATGCCAGACCGGTGGGACGCATCACNTANTACTTCAACATGCTGGATCGCCTGCGCGATTTTCTAATCGGCCAGGCACTCACCACCCTGGTGGATTTCAGCTTCAGCTTGCTCTACGTCGCCGTTTTATTCAGCCTGAATCCACTGCTCACCTTGGTGACCCTCAGCACCCTGCCCTTGTTTGTGGTGCTGGCCCTGATTGCCAATCCAATCGTGGAGAACCAAATCGANCGGATGGTGGAGGAAGGCGTCAAAACCAACAGCTATCTCACCGAAGCGATCACNGGGATCCAAACGATCAAATCCCAAAACGCTGAGTTAAAAACCCGCTGGGANTTTCAAGACCGCTACAGCCGTTTTATTGGCGAAGATTTCAAGCTCAAGGTGAGCGGCGAAACCGTTGGAGCCCTCGCCAAATTCCTTGGCGAACTCTCGGGCATCGCCACGATGGTGCTGGGGGTTTGGCTTGTCTCCCGCAATGAACTCTCGATTGGAGCCCTGTTTGCCTTTCGGATCATTGGCGATCGAGTCACCGGGCCGATGGTGCAGCTGGTGCAGACCTGGCAACAGTTCAAGATCCAATCGCGCAACCTCGTTTTGGCAGCGGATGTGGTGGATCGCCCGACCGAGCAATCCGACCGTCAGGCCAGCAACATTCCCATGCCGCCCCTGGAAGGCAAGATCTCCATCCAGAACGTTGACTTCCGCTACGACGAAGCAGGCCAGCAGATCCTTTACAACGTGTCGTTGGACGTGCCCNTTGGCACCTTTGTNGGNNTGGTGGGCGGCTCNGGGTCCGGCAAATCCACAGTGCTGAAATTGCTACCTCGCTTCTATGAGCCGGAATCGGGGCGAATCAAAATCGATGGCCTCGATATCAGCAAAGTTGAGCTGTACTCGCTGCGTCGACAAATTGGCGTTGTGCCCCAAGACTCCCTNCTCTTCGATGGCACGATCAAAGAAAACCTGTTGATGGTGAAGCCAGATGCCACATCAGAGGAGCTAATTCGGGCCNCCCAGATTGCCTGTGCCCATGACTTCATCATGGAAATGCCCCAGGGCTACAACTCCCCAGTTGGAGAAAGGGGGGCCGGCCTATCGGGCGGGCAACGCCAACGGATGGCCCTGGCCCGTGCCGTGCTGCAAAACCCACGGATGCTGATCCTCGATGAAGCCACGAGTGCCCTGGATGCCACCACCGANCGGCAGGTATGTCTCAATCTGTTTGAGGCCTTCCGGGGCCGCACNGTTTTCTTNATTACCCATCGCCTGTCCACCGTTCGACCGGCCGATCTGATTGTGCTGATGGACCAAGGCGCTGTGATGGAGGTGGGCAACCACCCCGATTTAATGCAGCGCCGCGGCTGGTACTACGCCCTGGTGCAAAGCCAGGCGCAAGAGGGGCTGAATTAATGCCGCCGCAGGAGCAAGCCCCCTGGAGTTTTAATCAACCGGTTTTCCTTCAAAAAAATCGGCGGGCCTCCACCGTTTTGGTGTGGACCTTGGCGGGCGGAACGTTGTTCGCCACGGCTTGGGCTTTTACNGCGCCCTTGCCCCAAACCATTGCCGTGCAGGGCAAGTTGCAACCCTCCTCCGGCGTGATGGCGATCGAAACATCGGTTCCAGGTGTAATTGAAGCTGTGGCGGTGGAAGAAGGCCAGCGCGTGTCCCGCGGAGACGTGCTGTTGCGATTTGATGCGCGGGATGCGGAAGCACGGCTCGAAAGNNCCCAACGCAACCGAAATCGACTGCAAAACCAAGTGACGATCAATCGCGTTGTGTTGGGAGAAAAACCAGCCACCACGTTGAGCGACAACCAGCGGGCGCTGCTCAGCAGTGAACGGCAAAACAACAGTGCAAGCCTGGCCGCCGATCACGCTGCGATCCGCCGAAGTGAGGTGCGCCTGGCCGGTCTGAAGCAATCGCTGCGCACGGCAGAAATGGTTGCGGAACGCTTCCTTGGCTTACAACGCCAAGGAGCTTCCAGTGAGCTTCAGGTGGTGGAAGCCCAGGCCAAGGTGGCNCGGCTCCGCACCGAACANGATGCGGAAGAGCAGGAGCTGATCCGCTTGCAGTCGCGTCAAAGTGCCGATCAGGGGAACCGCGAATCACAGCTGCGCAAAACGATCGAAGCCAATCTCAATCGCATCGCCAGCTTGGATCGGGAGATNCGTCAGGCCGAAGTNCTTCTCTCGCGCATCACAGTGCAGGCACCCATCTCGGGCTTGGTGTTTGATCTCAAGGTGAGCCGAGGTGATGTGGTGCAGAACACCAACGGCAANAGACCGATGCTCAAACTGATTCCTGAGGACGACCTGCAGGCCAAGGTATTTATTCCCAACGACGCCATCGGTTTTATCCGCAAAGGACAAAAGGCAGAGATTTCACTCACCGCCTTTAATGCCAGCGACTATGGCTATCTACCCGCCACCGTGCGGCGTGTGGGCTCAGATGCACTCACCCCGAAGGAACAGCAGCGGGAGTTNGGCACAAACGCCCAGGGCTTGTATTTCCCGGCCATCCTGCAGCTCTCCACCCAAAACCTCACCATTGGNCAACGCTCCATCGCTCTNCAACCGGGCATGAGCCTGACGGCGGATCTGCATGTACGGACCCGTCGTTTTATTGCGACGATTACCGATCTGCTGGACGACAAACGTCGCAGCTTGGAACGCTTGCGCTAATGCGATCCGTTGACCCCCACCCCCTCTGGCAGTACTTGCCAGAGGAACGCCGCACCCGACGCGCTCGCCTCCAGTTGCAACGCCAGCGTTGTGTGGCCTGGTTGATGCGAAAACGGCAGCTGGTGGGCCTTTTTATTGGCCTGTATGTGGTCTTGTGGATGATTCCACTGCTGTTTCAGCAGGTGTTGATCACGGCGTTAGCTCTCATGCCGCTTGTTTTGGTTCCCCCAGTTGGGCTGCTGGTGTACTGGCTGGTGTGGGAGGAGTTCCATGGCTGAGATCGAATTGCATCCCGGCACGTCGTTTTGCGACATCGCCACCCTCAACAGAATTAACCGTCAGCAGGGGCTTTGTTTAGCGATTGCCCAAGCCAGCGTGTACGACGAGATTTGCCAAGTGGTTCCCTTATCAGAGGCCGAGGAGGAGGAGCTCACCCACGCCTATCTACACAACAACGACGTCGACCCAGCGGACACCGACGCAATTGATCGTCTTTTGTCGGAGCAGGGCTTGAGCCGAGACGATCTCCGCTACATCGCCACGAAGCGAGAACGGATGGAACGATTCAAGAACCAGGTGTTTTCAGCGGAGGTGGAACGCCGTT
>NYVG01000021.1 GCA_002684495.1 Gammaproteobacteria bacterium
CTATCCGGCACACACCCTGATTACAAACACCGCCACGCAGGCCGTTTACCTCTGTTCTTAAGCCATCTTTCCCCGTCGCACGGATCTCTGCTAACGCCGATTGGGCACTCCCTGCCGCAATGGCAGCCAGGAGCAGTCCAAGCCCAAATCCATTGAAGCNAAAGGCAGAACTCATCTACGAACNNCNACNAGNNTTAANGGCTNNAGNGACANGNTATCCGGATCGCCTCNNAAAANCATCCGTCATCTGGGCGGAATAGCTTCAATACACACATTCTGGGCAGGTTATTCACCACAAATAGTGGCCCAGCCCTAACCAAAAACCAACCATCCCTTTGGATCAAGCAACTGAGATAGGGAATCACCCTCTCTCATGATCAGCGGTTGGCAAATACTTTAAGGACTCGAAGCAACTGATTTAAATCCTGATTCATTATCGTAGGACAATTAGGCCTTAATCTATACACAACTGCTGTAGAAATTACTTTTGAGATCGCACATCACCCCGGACAAGTCCGATAGACAATCTGCAGAGGTGTTAATGGTGAACTAATAATGCAAAGCATGGGCTCNATAGCCCCGAATCGTAAACAAGCTTCTAGAGCTCCTAGACCTTTTANGAACCTGCTGCCAAGCACAGCCAACTTGAAGATTGAACATTCACCCTATTAATTCATCTCTAACAAGCCAAAGTACTCATATTCTTGATTAGTCCTGTGCTTTTACTGGCCCAACTGGTTGCACCACCGATCCAGCCGGGTCCAGTGCGCCTACCAGCAACAACAGCGCCTCAGGAACGACGCTTACAACAAACCGATCAACCAATCCTCGATCCAGGTCTAGCCCCTACAAAGGATGAGCCTGAGCTCCCAATTTCGGAAGGACCTCCAGCGTTGATCCCAAGTTGGCGACCAACGGTCATCGGTGATACGCCCTACTCCAAAGAGGACATCGACACCGTCCTCAAAAGCTGCGGCAAAGTAACAACAGCAGAAACCCTGAATTCCTGCGCAGCAGCGCTCACCGCCCGTTTCATCAAAGACGGTTACGTCAACACGCGGGTCTACACCCTTCCTGAGCCGTCCCCAGGCTCCCTGGAAGTAGTGATGGGTGTAATTGCTGAATTACAGGTCGAAAGCAGCAACGCAGAGCTCAAGGCCAAAGTGGAGGCTCAGCTCGCACCCTTATTGGGCAGCATGCTGCACATTCCCACCCTCGAAAAAGCCCTGGTGAAGGTCCGTCGCGGCGGGGTCGGAGAAATTAGCGGCAACATGGGTCGCCTTGGTAGTGACCCCACCAAAGCCGTGGTCACTCTGGGTGTCGAAGCTGCACCACCAACACCACTCCGCGGCGACTTCAGCATTGGCAATAACGGATCCCCCGGCAATGGTGAATGGCGCTCTAACGCTGTTTTGCTTCAGCAGGATCTGTTCAAACGAGCTGACACAGCCCTGCTGTTCTTGGAACTTAAAAACGATGGACAACTGGAACTGGGATCCACCCTGCTTTCAGCCACATACACCTACCCGCTGTCAGACAGCTGGAACCTCACCGGTTCAATGGGATACAGCCACGGGAATTTTGTTGAGTTCAAAGGGGATCTACACAAGCTCAACTTCCGCACGCTTCAAGGACTGATTCAGGTCGATACCGTGTTTTACCAAGGCGAGAGCCTTTCTTGGACCGGCGCTGCAGGGATAAGTGCCAGCCGCACAGCAAGCTTCACAGGTAACTCCAGCGCCCCGTTCTTAGTTGCAGGTGGCGGAAAAGATGGCCGGACGCGCAGCGGCAACGTCAAATTCAGCACAACCGTAAGTGGGATCACTGGCCCTACGGCATGGAGTGCCAACGGGTACTTTTTACAAGGCTTCCCAGGCATCACCAGCGATAAACACCTACACAATCTTGATCTCCTGGGCATTGATGTAGGGGAATCACGAGCACTCGGTGGACTTGCCAATCTGACGTTGCTCGCCGCCCCAAATGTGTCTCTAAATCTGCGCGGAGCCGGCCAAGTGGCCTTAAGTTCACTTCCCTCAAGCATGGGATTTAGCCTTGGTAGCGATGTTGGGCTCATCGGCCTGCCTGGAAGCATTGCCAGTGGCGACAGCGGCTGGTTGGCCGTTGGTGAACTGATTTGGACCGTCTGGGAAAAGGACAAGCAACAGTTCCAACTCCTCCCCTACATCGGAAAAGGAGGGGTCCATACCGAACTCGCAGGGGTGAGCTTCGAGGATCAGGTGGGATCAGGCGGCTTGATCGCGAGATACACCCAAGACCGATGGCAAGTAGAGCTTGGCTGGGTGAACACCTTCGAAACCAAAGACAACCCAGGCACTTGGAACGACTGGTGGCTTGGCAACGGAGTGCATACCAAGCTCAGATATGCCTTTTGATCAGCTTTCAACTCGCCAGGTCTGATCAGACGGCGTCCAATCGTTCAACTCTTCTGAACTAAACCACAAACCGATTTCAAACGCTGAGGTTTCTGGAGCGTCGGAACCATGAATAACGTTTCGGCCAATGTTGATGGCTAGATCTCCACGGATCGTGCCGGGCTCTGCCTCGAGAGGTTTGGTAGCACCGATCAACTTTCGAGCGCTAAGTATCACTCCTTCGCCTTCCCACACCATCGCCACAACGGGACCAGAGGTAATGAAATCAACCAGACCAGCAAAAAACGGACGCTCTTTATGCACTCCGTAATGCTGTTCTGCAAGTGAGCGGCTTGGAGTGATCTGCTTAAGACCCACCAACTTAAATCCCTTACGCTCGAACCGGCCGAGGATCTCACCCACCAGCCCGCGCTGGACACCGTCGGGCTTGATGGCGATGAACGTGCGTTCGGCTGCCATTACAAAAAAAGTTAATGCTGAGCCATCGTCAACGGCAAACCCTCCGCTTGGCAAGCAACATGCTGAGGACCGCCTTTATGTTTCCTGTAGTCAGCAGGCAAACCCATGGTGCAGACCGGAGCGAAACGGTCCTGGTCCGTGGCCAGCAGTGCGGAACTTTATGGCTTAAATCGTTGGGGAGACCCTTATTTTTCGATTAACGCCAAAGGACATATCGTTGTTCAACCCCGGGGTGACCGCAGCGGTTGCCTCGATTTAGTTGAGCTNTTAGGCGGTCTAGAAGCCCGAGATNTACATCCTCCATTGCTGATCCGTTTCGACGACATCCTCGAAGATCGTCTGGAGCGACTACANGCAGCCTTTGAACGNGCTATTAACCATTACGCCTATGAAGGGAGCTATCAAGGTGTCTTCCCGATTAAGTGCAACCAGCAACGCCACGTTGTTGAACACCTTGTTGATTGCGGNAANCGCTGGAATTTCGGACTGGAAGCCGGTAGCAAAGCAGAGCTCCTAATTGCACTCTCCCTGACCAGCAACCCAGAAGCTCTCCTGATCTGTAACGGCTACAAGGATCGTCGNTACATCGAAACAGCCATCTTGGCCAGGAGACTTGGCCATCAACCTGTGGTGGTGATCGAACAGNCCGATGAAGTACAGCGAATCATCCAGGCCAGNCAATCCCTCGGAGCATCTCCTTTAATTGGGATCCGGGCCAAGCTCTCGAGCAGGAGTACTGGCCGCTGGGGAAGTTCAGTTGGGGAGAGAGCAAAATTCGGCCTCGACCTCACGGAAATGTTGCAGACGGTTCGCGCTCTTGAGTCGGCGGGACTCCTGCAAGACTTACGGCTGCTCCACTTCCATATCGGAAGCCAGATCAACGACATTGCCGTGCTCAAGGATGCACTTCAAGAAGCNGGGCAGATCTACGTTGAGCTCACGCGCCTCGGCGCACCAATGGGNTTCCTGGATGTAGGAGGTGGTCTCGCTGTCGACTACGACGGGAGCCACACGTCCTCCGCAGCTTCTNCGAATTATTCCTTGCAGAACTACGCCAACGACGTNGTNGCCACTGTGCAGGAATGTTGCGACCCNCACCANGTCCCAGTACCAACACTTGTCAGNGAAAGTGGNCGGGCNATCTCCAGCCACTTTTCTGTGCTGTTGTTCAACGTGNTGGGCTGCGGGANGACTCCCGAAGCGGAGCCACCCAAACAACACGACGAACCTCTGCCTGTCCGAAATCTTCGGGAAACGCTCAACCATATCCGCAACATTGATGGGGATCCAGACGCTGACATGCAGCTGCTACAGGAGGCATGGAACGATGCAGTGAAATTTCGCGATGATGCCCTAGCCGCTTTCCGCCTGGGGTACATACGGCTTGAACAGCGAGCCATGGCTGAGCAACTCACATGGACTTGTGCAAGAGCCATCAATGGCATGCTTTCAACAGAGACACCCATCCATGAAGACCTGCGCGGACTACAGCGGGCCATGGCGTGTACTTACTACGCCAATTTGTCGGTGTTCCGGTCTGCACCAGACACCTGGGCCATCGATCAGCTTTTTCCATTAATGCCAATCCACCGGCTCGACGAACAACCAACGGAACTCGGTCACTTTGCAGACCTCACCTGCGACTCAGACGGGAAACTAGCTCGTTTCATCGACGCCGGCCAATCCAAACATTTACTTGAACTTCATCCCTTAAAAGACGAAGAACCGTACATAATTGGTATGTTTTTAGGAGGTGCTTATCAGGAAGTGATGGGCAATCTGCACAACCTATTTGGCAGCACAAATGCAGTCCACGTAAGAATGAATCAACGCGGTAACGGTTACGTCCTCGACCATGTTCTTAAAGGGGACACCAACGCAGATGTATTGGAAGTAATGCAACACGATCCAGAATTAATGGTNGAGCGTCTTCGACAGTCCACAGAGGCAGCAATTCAACGTGGAGATTTACGAATTGGAGACGCTCNACGNCTCATGNATCACTTAAAGACAAGTCTCGGACAGACGACCTACTTACAAACATGAAACAAGCTAACCAGTTACTTCAACGCGTCGGGCCATTTCTTGGGGCCCTAATCGTATTGATCTTGCTGCGCAGCACTGGTGTTGCACAAACTATCGACCTGTTGATCTATGACTTGGTAACCAATGAGCGCAAAGCACCTTTGGGTACAAACACAAAAATCACACTTATAGGAATTGAAGAAAGTGACATTCAACGGTTTGGCTGGCCGATTGATGACGGCCTACTCTGCCAAGCCTTTGACAATCTCAATAGCAATGGCATCTCTGCGATTGGCTTAGATATTTACCGAGACAAAGGAGTTGGAAGCAACCAACAATGCCTCCGCGATCGCTTCCGGGATGACCCAAAACTTGTATCGATTTTCAATATCGCTGCTGGCATCAATTCGGTACCGGGAACCCCGATTGAGAGGCAGTCTTACAACGATCTAAGTCTCGATAGTGATGGCGTACTCCGTAGGGACCTCGTACATGTCACCGGCCAAGACGAAGCGACCGTCTCTTTCGCGATGAGAGTGATGGAGGTCGCCACCGGGGACGACTCATTACGAAGGGCGATTGATAGTGGGAATCATGAGGATGCATGGCTCAGCGCGAATGGCGGCGGGTATCACAATGAGCTCGATGCAGGTTTTGGGTTTCAAAGATTACTTACTTTTCGAGAACCTAATAGTTACCGGAAATTCTCCCTGGCAGAGCTCATTGATGGTGAGGTCCCTCCAGACGCAATCCAAGACCAAATCGCACTCATCGGGAGTACGGCACCGTCGCTGAGGGATCTGTTTGAAGTCCCCCACAGTCGCTTTCAGAGCGGCGAATCCCTATTCAAAATTTCCGGTGTGGAAATTCATGCCAACCGCGTGGCCACACTCCTAGATCACCGTGAAGGCCATCTCAATATCGGCTGGATCATGCCTGGATGGGGAAATATGCTCCTGGTCTTTACCTGCTCCATTGGCGGGCTGCTGTTGGCCGAATCGATAGGATCGATTCGGCGCAGTGTTCTATTTGTAGGGCTAATCAGCATCGGACTCGCTAGCGGTCTCGGATGGCTGCTTTTGAACCAAATCTGGGTCGGTATAGCCATGCCTCTCACAGGGCTGGTGAGTATGGGTGGCGCCGCTTGGCTACGACGCGGCGCAATGAGTCAACAGCATTCACAGCAAATAAAACAGTTGCTTGGTCAAACCACCTCCCCTGCAGTAGCTCAACAGCTTTGGGATCAACGAGATGAGTTATTAAGCGATGGGCGTTTTGAAGGACGGGAACTTCCTATCACTGTCATTTTCACAGACACGGTTTCGTTCACCTCAGTCTCCGAGAAACTGAATCCGCGCGAGCTGATGGACTGGCTAAATCGCGGGATGGCGATCTGTGTACCAGCTGTCACCAAACGAGGTGGGATGGTCAATAAATTTACTGGCGATGGAATGCTCGCAGTTTTCGGGGTGCCCATCAAACAGGACATCTCTGCAGATGCCCAAGCCGCAATTGAGGCTTCCAAGGAAATCAAAGCGGGGATTGAGAAGCTGAATGTGGAATTTAGAGCCGAAGGTTTGCCCGAAATGTTGATTCGACTCGGTATCCACTCAGGTGATGCCTTGGTGGGATCGATGGGAAGCGCCGAAAGAATCGAATATGCCGTGATTGGGGACACAGTGAACTGCGCCTCACGGCTAGAGAGCCTTGATAAACTCCGACACAATGGAGTGCTTCGCGTCTTGATGTCGAGCCAAACTCTTGATCTTCTTGATTCGAAGTTCCGCAACAGCTTGATTTTAGAAAGCTGGGGAGCTGTTCAAGTCAAAGGACGCAATGAAGCTCTCGAGGTAAGTGAACTCAAGATGGGCAATGAACTGGAAGCTGAGTTGGCCAATCTTTCGTAAGCAGATCAGCCAACCCAAATTGAGCCAATGTCGCCTGAGCTGGCACATTGGAACCGCAATTTTGACGCAGATTCATCAGCGCATTTTGAACCGAAACATCGCTGGGCTCTGGTTGCGGGAGTAGCAAACTGATCGCTGGGGGAGACACTGTCTCAATAAATGAAAGAGGATCTGCATTGGTTGCTTGGTCATCGGCACTGCAGTCAAAGCTCGACTCCCAGATAGTTGGCCTATCAATTCCTGCACCACGCACCAGAATCAGGCCAACCGAGGCTGCATCCAGTACGCGACTGGTTTCGACACCGCCACCGGAATTTGGAATAAAGGTCATCGTCAGACTGACCGGATTCGCTGTCGGTCCCTGCACTAGTCCAAGATCACCCGAAGTACCAGGTGAATAGACACTATTGATAGGAACCAGGTGCGCCAACGTTCTGGCGCTGCACTCACCTCGTGTTCCACCACCGACGCGGCGCCCAGGAAATGTGCTGCGAAGGTCCACTTGAGCAAACACGGGAGCCGGAAGTGCCCCTGCCGTTAAACCCAGGCCAGCGATGAAGAATAGTGCAGCTTTGAGAGTGGCTCTAAACATTTTTGAAGACGAAAACTTTTTCTCGAGCATGCCAAATTGGTGAGGGCTTGCTCCT
>NYVG01000022.1 GCA_002684495.1 Gammaproteobacteria bacterium
TGGTCAGAATGATCGTGCGCCTCGCTACAGACAAGCCAGGGAGGGGTTGATTTCAGCAGCTGTAGAGATTGTGCTTAATCATTGTTCAGAGGAAGATCGCGAGCGACTCAAGCTGATGTCATCCTTAGGCCCTCAGGATTCTGAAGTTTTTATTCCTGAATTCAATAATGAAATCACTCAATATGCGGATCTTATTGCTCAGCAAGCGATCGCCACAATCTCTATGCAAATTTCCAAGCAATACAACATCAGTATCCCGAAGCCTGATGCCTGTGTCTGACGCTTATTTTTCTAGGCCACTCTCATATCACGTGTTTTCAGTCTGGGAGGGGATGGCAAATGTCGTATCTCTTCAGTCACTCAGTACATGTTCTTGTTAATTAGCGTTATGACGACAGCTCTTCGACCAGGCCTTTTAGGTCTTTCCACTGATTTTCGATCGAGCGGGTGAGCGCAAACTGAACCTCAGCGCGGTCGAGATTGTGCTGCGGCCTTGATGTCCGGAAGTAGCGGTCTCCCGACAGATGATCTGTGAGAAAGCGGATTCCAAGCTCAAGAGGAATCAGGCGAATGCAGTCAGGCAGGTAGCGGAAATCTTCTGGCGAGAGGAATGATCGGCCGATGGACAGATATCCCTCAAGGATCGCGCGGCAAAGGTTGAGATCAAAGCTGACCTTTTGGGCATCGACAGTCTCCTCGCCCAATCTGTTGCAGCAGGAACGCAGACAGTCGCCGATGTCGTAATGAACCAGTCCTGGTTTCACCGTATCAAGATCGATCAGGCCGACGGCCTGTCCGGAGACGTTATCCATCATCACGTTATTGATCTTCGGATCTCCATGGATCGGTCGTCGTTTCAGCTCACCTCTTGCACAGGCCCGTTCAAGTACATCGATCCCATTCCTTCGTTCTTCGATGAAGGAGGCGGCCTCAGTAATTCGGTGGCTGTTTTGACCATTCGATCTAGAGAACACCAGGTCAAATTCAGCTAGGTAGGCCGGCGCGATGTGGAAGTTTTCAATCGTGTCTGCCAATTCCTCAGTGGCTAGATCACTAATCAGATGATGAAACATGCCCAAGCCGTAACCAAGCTCACGGGCATGCATATCGTCTTGGATGACGTCGGTAGTGGTGGCTGCGCCGATATGGGTGATGGACCGCCAGAACTCACCTTGATGTTCTACCCAATGGCCATCGGCATCCAGTGTTGGCAGAACTTTGGGAACCTCCCAGCGTCGACCCAAGAGTTCCGGTGGTTGTTGCGCTAGACGCTGTTCTACGTGGTTGCCCAGTTTCAGCAGATTGCTCATTACCAATTCAGGTTGTTCAAACACTTCAGTGTTCAAACGCTGCATCACGAAAGCTGATCGTGATGAACTCCGATTCAGTGTGACTAAAAACGTGTCATTGACATTTCCTGACCCAAGCTGGCTAATCCTGTCGATCTGTTCCCGGGGATGGAACAAGCCTGCAATAGTCCCCAGGATCGAATTGGAACTGGAGAACGGGGTGGACACGTTGAATCGCATGGGTCTCATGGCGCAACATGCCGTCTTCCTGACCCTTTGCCAGCAATGAGTGTGCGGAAAATCAGGCGGGAAGGCGGCAGCATGGAGTTCGTTATCTGAATGGCACTAGTGCCACGCATCCTTCACACAGCTGACTGGCAGATCGGTAAGCCCTATCGCTGGATTGAAAATTCCCAAAAACAGTCACGGCTGCAGCAGGAGCGTGTCGATGCGGTTCTGAGGATTGCTGAGGTGGCCCGCCAGGAAAAAGTGGACGTTGTACTTGTGGCGGGAGACCTATTCGACTCGAGCACCGTGGCTGCCGCGATGGTCATGGAGGTGCTGGAAGCGGTTGGATCGATCCCATCACCTGTCGTCGTGATTCCTGGCAATCATGATCACGGAGGAGCCGGTGGAATCTGGAGGCGAGAAGATCTTCGCCGGCAGATGCAGCAGCGTGCTGGCAATCTTCAATTGCTGCTTAAGCCGGAACCGGTCGTTGTTGCGGGGATCACACTGCTGCCATGCCCCTTGCAACGACAGCGGGACAGCCAGAGTCCGTCGCGCTGGCTTGATCAGCTGAACTGGACGGACCTTGATCCAGTGAACCCTCGAGTTGTTCTGGCCCATGGCTCCGTGCAAGGTTTCGGTGGTGATGGCCAGGTCAATCAGCTATGCCTTGATCCCCTTCCCCGCGATCAAATCGATTACATCGCTCTTGGCGACTGGCATGCGCTCATGGAGATTGACCGCAGAACCTGGTACAGCGGGACACCAGAACCCGATCGTTTCCCGACCGGGACCGATGACATGAGGTCTCAGGTTCTTGTGATTGATGTGGAGAGGGCTCAGCCGCCGATGGTCAGGGTGAAACCTACCGGTCGTCTGCACTGGCATCGGATCACCATGACGCTGAACGGCGATGCCGATCTGGCCCGTCTCGAGCAACAGCTTGTTGAGGCGGTCGGCAGTCGCGTGGGGCGCGATTTGATGCGGCTTGAACTCAATGGACAACTGGGTCTCCAGGGGCACCTTCATCTGGAAGATCGTTTGGCGTTGCTCGGACAACAGCTTCTCCACCTGCGGCTGCGAGGCAAGTTGCACCGTCAACCAACAGCTCAGGAGAGGGATGAGCTACTGCTTCGGATGGATAGCCCTCTGGTCAGCACAATTGCTGCAGGTCTTCAGGACGAGCTTCGGAGCAGTGCTGATCCTCTGGTTGAGCAGGCTTTGATCGAGTTACATCGTCTTTGCGCAACGGATTCATCTGCAACGGATTCATGCGCCTAATTCGTTGCCGACTGGAAAGCGTTCGCCGGCATCGAACTCTCGAGCTGTCGTTCGCTCCTGGATTGACCTTGATTGGAGGTGCCAATGAATCCGGTAAAAGCTCGCTTGTGGAGGCGATGCACAGGACGTTGTTTCTGCGTGCTTCGGCCACGGGAGCCGCAATTCGTAATCTCCGCTCTGCCACCCATGCAGGCCATCCCCAGGTGGAGATCGATTTTGAGGCCGCTGGGCACAGTTGGTCGCTGTTGAAATGCTTCAGTGGGTCCGGTGGGACAAGCCGCCTCAGCCGAGCTGGTCAGCAGGCTTTGCTTGGTGGTGATGCTGAAGATCAACTGGCCGTTCTTTTAGGTGTCGATGAGATCATCGGTAGCCGTCAGGTGAACCGTGTTCTTCCTACCCGCTGGGCTCACCTCTGGGTGATGCAAGGGCTAGCTGGTCGAAACCTGCTGGATCTCAGCGGCGAGCACTACGACCTCAAGGGATTGATCACTGCTCTGGAAGGACAGGCTGAGCAGTCACTTCAGTCGCCGATGGATCAGCAGGTCTACAACCAGCTGGAACAACTTGTGGCCTCAAGCCTCACTAGTCGGGGCGTTAAACAGAACAGTGAACTCTGGAAACGCCGTCAGGATCTTCAACAAGCTTCAGAGCAACAAGCCGAGGCGCAGGAGCGACTGCTCAGCTATGAAGCAGCTTGCATCGATCTTGATGCCAATGAGCAGGCTCTTGATCAGCTGGAGAGCATTGCACCGCAAGTGCAGAAGCGACGTCGACAGCTTCTGGCACTCAAGGATCTGCAACAACGGCTCGCTCCACTACGTCTTCAGCAGACCCAATGGCAACAGCAACTCGGTGTTCTGAGCCGTCTGACTCAGGAGATACAGAGTGTCGAAACGGCGATGAAAGCGCATCGACAGGAGTTGAATGTTATGAGCGAGTCTGCCGAAACAATATCCAGCAATCTCGTTGAACAACGACGTGCTTTTGAACACTCCGACCGTAAGCGTCAGGCGCTTGAAGAGCGCGGCCATGCTCTTCGACGTCGTCAAGATCAGGAACGGCTTCAACAACGCATCCAGGACATTCGTCGTCAAAAAGACCAACGCGCCAAGTTCGAACATCAGCAATCTGTGCTCAATCAAGAGCTGATGGGTCTGCCGGGGTGTGATGCCAATGCTCTGGCTGCACTGCAGGCTCAGCAATCACAGCTTCGTGAGCTGGACATCCGCCTGCAAAGCATGGCATCAAAGATTGAACTGCAGTCCTCCGACATGACTGTGCGCCTGGATGGTGAACAGCTTGGGACTGGCGACGTTGCTCAAAGGACTGGTGCCTTCCGACTGGAGGTGGGTGAGGGAGTCAATTTGCTGGTCAGCCCCGGTGAGGGGACCGGTCTTTCATCACTTTTGGCAGATCGAAGGCTGTGTCAGTCCAGGTTGGAGCAAAGCCTCAAACTGTGGAGAGTCAGCAGCATTGAAGCTGCAGAGGCCCTGTTGCAGAAGCGCATGGAGCTTGAGCAGCAGCGTGCCGTTCTTGATGCACGTCTTCGCCAGCTCAACGAACAGCAGCAGGGCAACCTGAAGGGGAATCAAGACCTCGAACAGCTCGATCAGCAACTCGCCGCATTGCGACAACATCAAAATGATCCGGAGATTGCCGCGGTAGATGATCTCGAGCAGGCATTGGACGACTGCCGTCAGGCCTATCAATTGGTCCAGGAACGGGTCCGCTCTCTGAGAGCTAACTATGAGCTTGCCGAGGGGCAACAGACCAGTCTTTCCAGGAAGCTTCAAGAACTACGGATTCGACTGGAGCGACATGAGGCACGGCATGCCCAGCAGGTTCAACAACAACACGAGATTGAGTCACGGCACGGTTCAGCGACATCAATCGACGCTGATTTCAAGAAGCTGTCGCATCAATGTGAGCTGTTACAGAAACAACTGCTCGAGCTAAGTGGCGATTGTGGTCTCGCCGCTGGTGCTGATGTTGAAACCTCCCTCGTCGAACTGGATGATCGTGAGCTGAAGTTCAATCGTCAGCGTACGGATCTGAACCGTGAACGTGGTTCATTGCTGGAGCGCTGCGAACGCCTCGGCAGTCGAGAACTGCATGCCGAACTGGAGGAAGCGTCGAATCGTCTTAATGTCGCTCAGCAGGCAGAAGAACAGGAAAAACAGCTGGTTGAGTCACGGGTTCTGCTTCTCAAGCGATTTCAGGACGCGCGTGCTGACCTTTCACGTCGCTACTCATCACCACTGAGGTCCAGCATCAACCGTTTCATTGCTCCGTTTCTGCAGCAACCTGGCGATAGCTCTGAGCTTCTCTTTGACGCGAGCGAAGGCCTTAAGGATCTGCGGCTTCAGCGATCTGGTCAAAGTCTTGAGTTCTCACAACTCAGTGGAGGACTCAAGGAGCAGTTGAACGCAGCTGTTCGTTTGGCGATCGCCGAGGCCTTACGCGATGGCCACGACGGCTGTCTGCCTTTGTTATTCGATGACGCTTTTACGAACAGCGATCCCTCTCGACTTGAAGCTGTTGGGAGCATGCTTCGGCAGGCCGTTGATCTAGGCCTTCAAGTCGTTGTGCTGAGTTGTGACCCAGACCCCTACCGTGAGATTGCCGATTCAGTGATCGATCTCGATCATCACTGATCATCCAAATTCAGTTGGCCATTTTCAGAGTGCGTTTTCGATCACGTTCATGGCTTTGAGATAGGCCGGGGGTTCATCGCTTGTCTCTTGTTCCTCAATGCCATTGTCATCCCGAATCAAGCGGCGAGCATTATCAGCAATCACAGCATTCACCATTAAGTCCATCGCCTCAGGCTGATCGAGGTTCTGGAGTGCTTCTGCGTACCGTCGGCTATGGGTGGGTCGCACCGATTCCTGGCAGTAATTGGACAACTCGCGGCTTTCGGTCATCACCGAAAACGCCACATTCTTGGTCGTGGCGTTTCCATAGATGGCCATGTAGAGCAAGTTCACCATTGATGCGTCATGAACGGGAATGGCGTATTTGCGCACAATCTGTGGCCAGTAGCGCAATGACTTGAGACCTTCCAGTCCTCCCTTACGCAGGCCTGCTTGTTCGCACCAGTTCTCCAGCTCTTCCATCGATTGTGGGCAGCGCTTTTCAGCCCTCATGTGCTCTGCCAACACCTGTCCGACCTGAAAATTACGGGTGGGTGTGCCGGAAACCGGCAACATCATGCTGCCGCGTACATCAGCCACCATGGCTGTGAGTTGGGCAAAGGTGTGATCACGCACTTTCTCCATGTCTCCCCCGCGGACTAGAGCCGCTTCGATCCTCTGAACGCCATAACCGAGCTCCGTCAGTGCAAAGGGCTGACGGTTGTAAAGCCTCTGGCGATTGCGTCGTGCCATGGAAACGGTTGCCGCTTGGTCCAAGCACTGGTCCAACAAAAGCGTCAGTAGAGTCGGAAGAACTCCAGGGTTGTCCTGGTGATAGGTGTATCCAAAGCCAGCGAAGACCGACGACATGTTTTTCGCTGCCTTGATGTACTGCCCCTCGATGTTGTGAACCCCAGCTGAGACCTGGATGTTCGGAGANAGTCGATCCAGCATTCGCGCTCCCAGGAGCGCAGTCAGTGCATTGGGATGGCAGAAGTTTGCCGTGAAACTGTCGAGTGGATTGCGCAGGGCGCCATGGCGATGAAAACCGGAGAAAAAGCCCAGGCTTGGGACTTTCTCGCAAAGCACATAAGACTCATTGATCAGGTTGTCGTGACTGAATGATCCAGCCAAACAGGCCAAGACGACATGTTGCCGACCCAATTGTTCTCGGAGTTCAATCGCTTTGATCAGGTCTTCCTCAACATGGTTGCTGTTGGCACTGAGTACCACCAGCTCACAGCGTCTGAGCAGGTCAGCCAAGGTGTTGGGTTGACGATCACCGTCAACTTGGTGGCTGCCCATCCGTTCCATGACGGCTACATGCTTCGGGTCCATGCCATCTAGGGCTGACTGCGTGAACGCACCGAGAAGCTCGCGTTCGGCTCGGGGTGCCAGCAGCAGATTGTCCTCGTCCTTCTGCTGCATGGCNCAGTTGTAGGCAAGGGACGCGGGATAAAGCCCCACGCTGTAGAAGCCGACCTTTCCTGTCTCCAACTCCCAGATCCGCTGACGCACCTGATCTTTATCCAGGCTNGGAGGAAAGAATCCGTTTGAGTTCAACAATGTTGCAGTGCTGAGACTCATTGCAATGACAGAGAAGGCTAGGTGATTGAAAGATGGNGGCTTCGGATGGCAGCCGAGTTACAGCGCTGTTTTTGGCAGGTTCAAGAGGTCTGAGCAAACCGTTGGATCAACCTGTTCAATTCCAGCCATGTTCCATTATCTGCTGTCAGCTCAGAGGGGGCATNTCTGATGGCCAGACCCGAAGCCGTTCGCTGTCAAATCGGACAATCTCATGCCTGACACTCGCGGCTGATTGGAATGGCTTCGAATGGATCAATCAATCTGTTGAGTGATTCATCCTTGGAGACTGAATATGAGTTGCCAATTGCTGCTGCGGCATCCATAAGTTTCAGAGTCTGTTGCTTTTGTTCGATAGATCGCAGTACAGATGGTTTATCTTTGCTGCTACGCCTACTTTCTAAATTTAATTTTGGCTAATGAATAGTCTTGAAATGGAGAGCGAGATTCGTGCCCTTCTAGAAAGTGCTGATATCGGTGCTTTGGAAGGTCTTTTGGTGGATGCTGCCGATTGGGGAGTGAATGTCAGGATGACATTGAATGGTCAATTTGTAGAAGTTGACCTAATTAAAAATTGGGATGGATTTGAAATGATTCTGCTTGATGATCAGAAGCGAGACTCTATTCAAATTGATGAACTTCGGGATATGGTTCAGATTTTAAGAGGTTACTGCTGATCCTGTCTTGATGCGGGCTTTAAGTTGTTCTCGAAGGTGATTTTCATCGCCAAGATGATCAGATTTAAGGNTAATGTGAATGCATTTGCGATCATTACAGGTTTGGCNGCTACCTGGTATCCATAGATCACCCAGCAGAGNCATCCTGTACTGAATGTCAACAACAAAGCGTAGGAAACATCCTTTGCAGACTGTGTCCTCCAGGTCTTTAGCACTTGTGGCAGGAATGCAATTGTGGAGAGTGTTGCTGCTGAAAAGCCAAATATTTCCGAAGAGCTCAATTCCAGTGTCATTTGGCGGATGTGAATAGATCAATGTTCGCCTTCAAGGATAGCTTGATAGTCCGACCGACTGAACGTGTAGCTGGCACAAGGAATCAAAGACTGGTGTTTTGGNATGTCATTTTCAAAAATGATCTCGGCATNTANACCACCTTGAATTTTGTTTATTCACAAGANCAAGGGCGAGCATGTCCAGTTGGTTCGTNGAAGAGAAGGCGATCAACGACAANCTGGTAAATCTAAGCCTTCTCTGTGNGNAGCATNGANATGCNGACTTACTTGGNATCAATTNATGTGGAAAGCTTTCTGTATAGGTCGACATTGATGTTGTGCTTGATGTTCGAACTCCCCTAAAGTTGTTTGAANCTGGTGCATTTCTTCTTNGTCTTGCCGAGAATNAAAGCGACAAAAAGAAANCAGCACACAATNTNTTTACTGCTTGTTTGTTCCCTTGCTCGGCTGTTGCTTAATNCGCTCTAAGAGTTCATCTCAGTGACCTCCCACCGCCTTTCTGAGATNAACTGTTCCTGAGTTCAACCAGAACAACAATTCTGTGATTCTGGCTGTGAGCTGAGCACAGCAGCAGCTAGCCGCCGCTCNGGCTGGTCGTGGGTCTTTCTGAAGGTTGATCAACGTCTCTTTATCAACTGATTGGCGATTCCTTCTCTGCATGGGAGGGTGAGAACCAAGATTGCGATAACCATGGTTCGGATGGACCTTGATTCACTGCATCAGGAACTGGTCGTTAGCCCTGATCTGCTGATCGTGCAGGACCTTGACGGGGTTTGCATGCCTCTTGTCAAAGATCCACTCACTCGGATTCTTCCTGAGAGTTATGTCCGCGCCGCGGGGCGAATGCGTGGCAGTTTTGTGGTTTTGACCAATGGCGAACACGAAGGTCATCGCGGCGTGAATCGNCTTGTTGAGAAAGCACTCGGTGACAGCGCAAAAGCCCGTAAAAAAGGGCTCTATCTCCCTGGGCTTGCTGCTGGTGGAGTGCAACTGCAAGACGAACTTGGGAACCTCACACATCCTGGAGTGAGTGAGGCTGAAATGACCTTCCTGGCATCGGTTCCGGGGCGGATGAAGGTACTGATGTGTTCCATGCTTCCTGCTGTAATGCCGGAACTGGGCGAAGAGGAGCTTGCTGTGGAGGTCGAGCGGGCCGTTCTCGATACTCAGGTGTCACCAACCATCAATCTCAACAGCCTGTTCAGTTGGATTNCCGACGATGTCGCCCGTCAGCGTCANTTGCAGTCAATGCTGGAGTCGCTGATGCAGCAACTCATNGCGATNGCAGTGGAAGAAGGTCTTCAGGACTCCTTTTTTCTGCACGTCGCGCCGAATCTCGGGCGTGACTCCCTTGGCTGTGAACGGCTCAANCCAGCCGTTAATGGAGACGTCGGCAGCACAGATATCCAGTTCATGTTGCGAGGAGCGATCAAGGAAGCGGGTCTGCTTGTGTTNATCAATCGCCACATCGCAGCACGCACAGGCACGGCACCTCTCGGTGAAGAATTCAACGTCAGAACCGCACCCCAAGACAACGCATCTCTGCTGTCTCTCTGCAAGCGACGGATACCGCGTGAACAGATGCCTCATCTTGTCGGCGTTGGTGACACGGTCACTTCAACAATCAACCCGTCTGGCGATGGCTGGCTGAGAGGAGGCAGTGATCGTGGCTTTCTCACTCTCCTTCAGGATCTCGGATCCAGTTTTGGACGTCCAAATCGGGTTGTCTTGGTCGACAGCAGTGGTGGAGAGGTCGACCGCCCGTCGTTAGCCGATGGCTCTTTAGCCGGGATCAGTGACCCTGAGGANCCTCTGCATTTTGACGTTTGCATTCCTGGCGGTCCTGATAGCTATGTGAACTGGTTTATAAATTTGTCGGAAGCTCGGACCGAGCTGACACCATCAATCTCCCTGCCGGATTGATCGCGGTGTGTGTTGTTGGTTGAACAGTGTTGTCCTAGATCGGAGTGTGTTTCGTCAGAATCCAATCAGGCCATTGCTTCAGATCGCTNCAAGACGTTGACATCAACCTTTCCCGAAACGCTGAGGTTTCCCCCCGTTCGCCGAAGCAAATTGACCACTCTGCAGGTCAATCTCGGCTATCGCTGCAATCAGACCTGCAGCCACTGTCATGTGAACGCTGGCCCCTGGAGGAAGGAAATGATGGACGGGGAGCTNATTGATCTCATTCCAGAGGTGCTCGCCTGTCTTGATCTTCGCTGTCTGGATCTCACTGGCGGTGCACCAGAACTGCATCCTCAGTTTCGTGAGCTTGTTGCGGCGGCCAGAGCTCTTGGTGTGGAAGTGATTGATCGCTGCAACCTCACGATCCTCAGCGAACCCGGATACGAGGACCTAGCTGAATTCCTTGCAGCAATGGGTGTGAGGGTGGTTGCTTCTCTTCCCTGCTACCAGAAGGAGACGGTGGATCTACAGCGAGGCCAGGGTGTCTACGAGCGCAGCATTGCAGGTCTAAAGCAGTTGAATCAGCTGGGGTATGCCCAACCCGGTTCGCCATTGCAACTTGATCTGGTGTTCAACCCATCAGGTCCTTCTCTTCCTCCGGCTCAGGAGCCACTTGAAGCTCAATATCGGCAGGCCTTGTCATCAACGCACGGAATTTCGTTCTCCCACTTACTGACGATCACCAACATGCCGATCCAGCGCTTTGCGAGAGATT
Source organism: Gammaproteobacteria bacterium (assembly GCA_002684495.1). Lineage (GTDB taxonomy): Bacteria > Pseudomonadota > Gammaproteobacteria > Pseudomonadales > Azotimanducaceae > UBA4421. Next base: position 10,666 of record NYVG01000022.1, read on the forward strand.
TGCAGCATCAAGGTCAGCTTGAGCCTTACCAGCAAACCCTGCGAGAAGCCCATCGGCCGGAAAACATTCATGCGGTCATGTGTCGAAGTCTGATCAGTGTGAGCTGGACCGGTGATCTCTATGACTGCGATTTCAACCAACAGCTCAATCTTGCAACCAACAACGGACCTCGAAAGCTTGCAGATCTACTCAGCGCAGCGAATGGTCTGATAGATCAGCCGATTGCTGTGGCTGAGCACTGTTTTGGGTGTACGGCTGGCAATGGGTCTAGCTGTGGTGGTTCGCTCAGTTGAGAGTCACCTGAACACCCGCTGGTGTGAACAAGAACACGTGTTCTCCAATGCGATGTTCCTCACCGTCGACGGCCTGCACTCCACCGGAGACGAAATCAGCGGTGCGTTGCGCCTGGGCGTTATCCATGGAGGTGAGATCGAGTACCACTGTTTTGTGACTGCGAACAGCCAAAACAGCTGCGATCCCTTCTGTGACGTCTCGCGCACGGATCACCAGCAGCTCCTGTGTTAGCTCTCGAGTGAATTGATTCATTACTCTCAGCCTGGCGAGGCTGGAGGAAAGGCGCAGCAACCGTCACCATGCAGAGATGACCAAATCCTCCCCACCCAATTCGACGCCAGCGCACTGCGGCAGTAAGCCCAAACGTTTGGCCGTTGGAATCGCCCCGCTCGGTACCGTGTCAATTGGGATCGTCCCGATGGGTGTGATCTGTATTGGCATCGTTCCGATGGGTGTGGTGTCNATCGGTGTCGTCGCCATGGGCGTCATCAATCTGTCGATTGTGGGAATGGGTCTGCTGGCGATTGGAGCCAACACCATGGGGGTCTGGACCGTTGGCCCGATGAGCATGGGTTTGGTCAAAATNGGCGGTAGCGGTAGTCAGGACCACACCAGCGATCACCACAACAGCCATCAANACAACAGCCGAGCTGAGTCANANGATGATCCACGCTTTCTGGCCTTTCCAACCAANGCTGAAGCTGAAGCACAGGCCANGTTGATCGGCTGTGAGGGAGTTCATCCGATGGGAAGTCACTGGATGCCTTGCACTGAGCATTCAATGGACCATCACTAGACAGACCAAGTCAGCGGCACTCTGGACAGATTCCACGAACGTTCAGGCTGGAATCGATCAGTTCAAATTCAAACTGTTTGCAGGCATCTCGACCTGCCTGGAGAACCGGCTCATTTTCAAATTCCTCGGTTCGTCCGCAGCGCACGCAAACGAGGTGATGGTGGTGGATATGTTCGGCATCTGCAAGCTCGAACCGACTGCCACCATCTCTAAGCTCCAGCTCCTGCAAAAAGTCCATCTCCACTAACAAACGCAGGGTGCGGTAGATGGTTGCAAGCGAAACCTTGGATTGATTGTCCACAAGCTGACGATGGACCTCTTCTGCACTGAGGTGACTTCCGCTGCCAATCTGTTCGAACAGGTCAAGCACCAGGCGCCTCTGTGGCGTCATACGTCGCCCATCCTGGTGAAGACCCTTCTTCAGAGTTCCGGTCGCTTCAGCAGAAGTAGTTGCAGGCGACATGCAAACGGAATGCAGTGTTTCTCAATAGTACGGACTATTGAGACTCATCACCAGTGCTCGTTGACGAGTTGTTTTCTCCTTTAGCTGGTCGTGAACGTGATCACTGATACGAAGATCCAGTCCAGCTGGGACATCAATGGATTTTGGGATTGTTTCCCAGCGTTCTCTGCAGCGATTCAGCGAAATTGATCTGACATGGGCCTTAACAACCCTCAACAGCTTGCTGAAGATCAGGCATGCAAACCCTATAGGCTGTTTTCGGTTCGCTGAAAAGAGTGTCGGTCTCCTGGACGGTGCTAATGCGCTTCTTTGCGAGCGGCCTTTTCCTGCTTGCCCACGGCCTGCTGGTGCTTGAGCACATTGCGCTCGGAACCGCACTTCACGGCGTTGCCGAAGTTTTTTTGGCCCCTTGGGCACTGCGTCATCGTGCCTGGGACCTGATTGTGATTGGTCTGATTTTTTGTGTGTTTGACCTCTGGGGGACCCTGAGACTGATCAATGTTCTGGGTTGAAGGTCAAAGATTCCAACCACCACCGGGCAACGCGTCCTGCCTGATCGGGTTGACTGGCTGGCACCGTCACGACCACCAGCCGTTTATNGCTCCGCTGGTAGTCATATCTGCAGTAACCGACACCTGTTCCTGAGCAGGACGCAAGTGACAAAAGCTGATTGCCCGCCTGCTTCTGTTCAAAGGTGCGCACCCGTCCCACAGGCGCAGGATTCCAGCCTGTGGATGTCAGTGTCTGATCGACAACGAGAATCGATTGACCTGCCTGAAGATCAGGTGGCCGTTGCTCCGCTTTCAGATCAAACCACATCCCGGACATGACGAGTCCAGAAAAAACCAGCAACCAGCGCATAACCGAGCCCGTTTAGTCAGACATAGCCATGGATCTGTTTCTGAAGCCACGCTTTGGCGTTGATCCTGCTTTGCTTCTCTTGCTTCAACGACTTCATTGGCGAGAAAGGCGCAACTGCAGTGGTTGTGGCTGAGTTCAGCGTCGAGATTGGAAGAATATGAACTTTGCGCTATGTAAAGCTCTGCCGAGCTTTCCATAGGCATCACCGCAACGACAACCAAGTGGCGCTGTCACTCTGTTANACGTGACGATCCATCAGCGTCGACTGGATGNAGAAAGNTTCGAGATGATGAACAAAANGAGAACTGACCTATATCAATGAGGTGGGTCTTAAGTAATTATTATNGAAGCGAATCGTTGATACGNAGAAAGTTTTTGCATNATATATTTTTTCTATTAACGCTTTTGGAATGAATGTGACAGTCCGCGANGAGAGAAATTANATCNAATGTTGTATCATGATNTNAAAGTCAATTGCTTTCCCACAAGAAATATCCACCTAAAACACCTGCTTTGTTTGAGTGTAAAATCACATCANTGGACAATTGTGAATCTTTCAAGAGCTTGCTGTTGCCACCACCTAAGTGTAAAAAATCCCAGTTCCAGATAAGTTTTGTTGTAGATAT
>NYVG01000023.1 GCA_002684495.1 Gammaproteobacteria bacterium
AATCATCACTATTAAATTTTAGATCGCCTAGCAATAAGTCGTCTTCAGTGGCCGAAGCGAGCTCTTCAGAGAATCCCGCTTCCTGTTCTTGGATAGTAGAAGGATCTAATAGAAGCTGGGGCGGTTGAACATCATCTGACTGTTCCTCACTGCCAACAGCTGCATTAATAGAGGGCCATTGAGGGTCAATATTGTTGTCCAAGACCTCGCGATCATCAGCTGTAACTCTACTGAGTGACTTCAATGACTCCTCTGAAGCAGACCCCATATCCTCTAGATCAATTAGATTTCTGGATTCAATTAATTGGGTATTATCTTTGGACAAGCCAAGCGGTTGACTCTGTTCAAAACAATGTTGAGTCGTCTCAGGATCGTCTTCCATCGAAGCACTTAAGTTGCTGATCGTTGGCCAACTGCTTTGCAGATTGTCAGTCGAATCCGCCTTAGGGAAAGGCTTCAACTCATCAGGGGACAGATCATGGCTCGGCGAAGTCTGATCCTGCTGCATAGAGGAGTCTGACAATTCTGAAGAATGAACCTCAGCTTGATTCAAGAGTTCAGAAGCTTGATCTTTCGTATCTGCAGCCACAACCACAGTTGCGTGCGGCAGCTGAGCCAATGAGGACTGCTGATCAGGCATTAAAGCAGGACTCAGGATACTCAAATCTGATTGTTCAACCGCTGCATTCGTGTTAGTGCTGACATCGTGCTCCACAGGCACGGAAACAGGATCTGAAAGAACATCAACGAGAGGAATCGGCCGGGTTGATCTGTCTTGTGACGGCTGTTCCGGCAAATCACAAGACAGCAAATAATCCGACGATAGTAAACCTAGGCCTAAACCAAGAAGACGATTAAGTCCTTTCTGAACCAGAATCGAGTCAAACTGCAATCCTTCAATTCCAGGAACAAGAATGGGCTCTACAGCATGAACAGGACAATCGAACTCTTCCTTTAATAAAGCCGGCAAAAAGGGGTGAGCACTATTACGACCAGTCAGCGCGATATCCACAAGGCGGAAACCAGACCAATCCGTGGAAAAGCGATTGAGAGCATCCCTGATCTCAGAGAGCAGTAAACGCAAATCAAGTTCGCCAATGGCGATGTAATTCTCCTGATTGATGCTGATCTGATCAGCCGAAACACCTTCATCAAGAGCAGATAGGGTCTGCTCATCAGTCAAAATTGGATCAGGAAAATCACGAATCGCTGCCAGTCGCTCAAAACATAGTGGCCCAGATGCAGTCACCAAGGTGAAATGAGTGCACTCTGATTTGAGCTCCAAAACAAGCCTTACGTCCTGTTGCTTCAGAGTCAAAAGATCCATTGCCATCAGCCTTAATTGACTATGGCCACCGACTTCCAAAGCCTGAAGTTCAAGCTGGGCAGACTGCAATGTTTGAATCAAACGGTCAATCAGATTGCTGGGAATTGCAGTCAACAAATATGTTTGCAACCTCTGTTCGTCGGCATGAAGAACAGGGAGCAATGTCGGTTGCAAATCAAAATCAGCCTGACCTAAGGCAATCGGAATTTGAAGTCGATTAGCAGGATCAAGCAAATAATCACGTGCCTCATCCACAGACAATCCAAGTGGCAACTGAATCAAACGTTGAAATGCGATCTCAGTCGGCAAGACCACCGCACAACGATGGACAGAAATTTGTTTTTCTCGGCATAACTGCTTGATCAATCCACCCATCTTCACAGCATCGCTGGGAACGCCCCTTTCAAGGGCATCCTCCGGCAGATCAAACCTGGTCAAATGGTCAACCTGGAGTCCACCACCTGAGAATCGTGCTTCTGCCAGACGAAGAGAAGCAGCATCAAACTCCAACAACAAAACCCGTTTGGAGACATGTCGTCGCATTCCTTGCAAACGCTCAGAGAGCTTGCGAAGGTCGATTCCAAAAAAAGTCGTACCAACAAGTGAAGTGGAGGAGGTCATATCTCAACCAGAGCAATAAGGCCGAGGGCGACAAAACAGTCGACGTGTTGGCAGGGTGGCAGCATCAAGCTTTTGTGGCAAGGCTTGCAAGACATAAATCCCAGCTTTTTGTTTATTACCTGGCCAAGCATCTGTTGCCAGCTCCTTGATTGGAGCTTCAACAAGACCAGTCTGCCATACGCAAAGACTGTATCCAGCTGGAAAATCCAAAAATCGCAATTTTGGGCCTGACAAATTCCAAGCTGCATTGAGATCGATCGGACCCTTTTGATTTAATGGCAAAGTGCAAGCAACTGCTGGATTTTCTCCAAGGGGATAGGCAATACGGCGTTGATTATTGGAGCCCAAAAGCCTCTCTTTACTAATTCCTGGCTGAGACAAAACTTCTACAATTTGATCAAAAACTACCTGAATTTCTTGAAGCTCAATTAAAACACCATTTGCCGCTTGACCTTGAACTTGTTGTTGAACATCGTTTCCCGAATCCACCTTGCCAAGGAATCGAGCAGTCAGATCCAGAACAGATACGACCACGCTGGTAAAAAGGATCAGCATAAGCATCGCAACGACCATTTCCAACAACGTCATTCCACTTGATGACTTCGAGCGCTGACCCATTCGCATCATTCCGGTAGCTGAGAAGGCAACCTTGAGAGATCACTCTCAAGGGTTTCTCGGTCCTGTGCACCGGAACTTGAGTCATATCCGGCATCATTCAAGATTTTAAGATCACCAACCACCGACTGATTCCCTTCGATTAGGAATGAACCACCTACTTGATCAAATGACGATTCAGACAACTGAATCGCAGCGAGCAAAGCAGTGGTTGCTGTGACCGCAACTAATGCGCCAAGCAAAGCATCAATCATCGCTCCAATCTCCTTGNATCACTCAAAAGAGCACCGTGAGCCATTACAGGAATAAATCTCATACGGCTCTACAGGGTCAACATCATTCGGCCTTACAAGAACNCGATGATCAGCTGANATNTTCGTTAAAGCGCATGCTGAAGAGAAAAATTTGCTCTCATTTGCAGCGGCAAGAACGGGCGCATCTTTATATCCATCTAAAAATAAATATCCCTGAGCGATTTTGTCAGGACCTTCACAATGTGGACTCACTAAAACAGACCTTTCACAGAGCGTAGGGTCTAAATCCACTTGACCTGATTGGTTAACACGGCACTTGAGGCAATTGCACAAGCGCTGAGACGATTGCTCACCGATTGCCAGCAAAACGTCGGGAGAATTCAGAAGCGATAGATATTCACGGTCCGCAGATCTCTGAGGCAAGCCTTCCACCTCGAAATAAGGATCGACTGGTGGTAATAATTGACCTTCCTGACCCGTTATCGAAAGGCCAAATTCAAATATCGCCATGATGCCTGCCATCATGGCAATGCCCAATCCTGCATAGATGTAAGCCAAGGCAGAGGCCCCATCACACTATTGAATTTTAACTCCATTCTTCGCAAGATCTGCCTGGCGACCATAAGCGCTAAGCGTAAGAGCGAGTTCGAGCGAAGACTTGGGCAATTGATCATCCTGTTGAGCACTGCTGGAGGACTGGATCAGAGAAAGATCGCTGATCTCCACAAACACCTGAAGTCGTTCCAAAGCACGCATGAACGTCAGCAGCTGTGTGAACGAGCCTGACACTCCGAGCTGTGCTGATCGGCGCTCAAGACCCTCACGCAACAAAGGATCTGAAGATGCAGTTCCTTCTCCACCGGCCGCAGCAGGGGGAGAAGCAGCCCCATCTCCAACTGGCAGAGCTTGTGGTTGGTAAAGCTCAATCTCACCTGGCTCTGCCCTCGTGATGTTGACGCCGATCTGATCAGCCAGATCATTGAGCTCAGCCAAAAACGTGTCCAACTCACTCACGCCTGCCACAAGATTCAACAGATCACGCTGTTGTTCACGCCGTTGCTTCAGCTGAAGGTTGGAGGCATTGAGCTGGGATTGCAGCAGCGGCAATTCATCGCGAAGAGCACGCAAATCATCGACTTGCTGTTGCTTCTCTTTCACGCTCAAGGACAACGGCGTTAACACCGTTGAAGCAAGAGCCAAAGATGCCACCAAACCAGCAACGAAAGGCAACACCAACACCGCACGCTCAGGAGTCAGCCAGCGCAACCGGTTCGNTTCAGGGTTGGCCTGGAAATTGGTCACGGCAACACCCCAACTTGGCGCATCGCATCCAAACGCAAGGCCATTCCTTGCGCACCCAAAACGGCGAGNCGTGATTCACTGGCCTGCGCAGCATCGGCGGCAAAACGCGCTGTTATCTCGTAGCTGATGGAAGCGCTGTCATCATTCTGATCAAGAAGACCCTGCACCAGCCTCACAGAGCCTGCCTCCAAGAACGTGGACTCCTGAAGCTTGATCAGAAACGCATTCAAGGCCTTAAAACCTGATGCCGGCATCGCTTCTCCCCGCAGCGTCAAGGAGGCACCAGTCACGGCAACCGAATCCAGTTTCAGCTGCCTGGGAATCACGAGGCGCAGCTCTGTCAGAACTGCAGAGCTCGAACGCACGTCAGCAAGTGCCTTGGCAATATCGGTGTTTTGAGTCACCACTTCTTGAATCTGAGCTTTTACGCCCTCAAGAGAACTGCTGACCAGCCGATGCTGCTCTGCTGCAGGTTGAAGTTGCTTGACAGTGTTCGCGAGTAGACGATCTCGAACCAGTAACCAGGCACCAATCAGCAACAGCAGCGAGGGCAAAACCGCGCCCAGCAGAGCTCCACGTCGGAGAAGGCTGCCTGTGGGAACTACTTCCGGCCGAGCCTGCCCATAATTCTTCCGGCGCTGACGCAACAGATCGAGCTCTAACCAAGCGCCTGCTCCAGCTCTCACAGATTTAACGAACAGGCATCACTATTTAACCGCCAACTGACCATGGCGAACAGTAGGAGTTGAAAACTTGAACCCACTAGCACCGATCAAAACAAGTCTTCGAGCTCAGTGGCTAAGACATTTGGGGCTGATCGCAATGGGATCAGCCCTTGGTGCAGGGATCACGATAACTATCCAACAACACCAACAGTCCAAGCAAGAATCTGCGCCCCAACATTCACTGAAAAAACCAAGGTCAATATCATTTGACCTACTGTTAAAGCATGAACCTGTTCTGGGATCGGAGAATGCACCACTTACAATTGTGGAATTCAGTGATTATCAATGCCCCTATTGCAGACTATTCCAGAACAACATTTTTCCCAAACTTAAAGAGGATTTTATCGACAAAGGTTTAGTTCGATTGNTCCATAAGAACCTACCCTTANCCTTCCACAATCGNGCGGAAATGAGCGCATTGGTCGCTCGCTGTGCACAACGACAAAATGCCTTCTGGCTGATTCATCAGGCGCTATATGACCAACAAGATTGCCTGGCATGCAAAGGCCCACGAACCATCGCAATCTCTGCAGGCCTAAATGAACATAAACTTGACCATTGCCTTGAGGATCCAAAACTCCCCAAGGTGATTCGAACCCACAAATCAGAAGCTGGCTTACACAACATCACAGCCACACCAACGTTTGTGATCGGCCCAACCGTCGCAGTGGACCGACATCGTGGATTTCTGGTGGAAGGCGCATTACCTTGGCCACAATTCAGTCGCATCATTGAATCTGAGTTGCGCAGCATCAAAGCAAACAATCACAATGAGCAAAGAGATCCTGCTGAATGACCGTCTCTGGTTTGAGAAGCACCCTTCGGCAGTCGTGCGTTTTCGCCGACAGCAACTAGGTGAATTTNCTCCGCTGAAGACCNATGCCGAGGAACCCCCAATATTCCGGCCAAGCTTCAGTAACGCAAGTGATGANCCATTGACCTGGGTTGCAGTTGTGGATGTCTTTCAATTGCTTCAAGATTGCAATGCCGGTCTGAATGGAACGCGCCTGAGACTGCGAATGCGAACCATTCCACTGCACCGCGCACAACAGCGAGCACAGGCNCGCNAGGAACTGATNCATGCAGTAGCCNAAGAATTGTTGGAGCAGAGCCTGATGACGGANGCNATGAATGAAGAATGGAATGCCGCCTGATCTGATCAAACAGGCATCGACAGCGAACCGGAAGATTGATACAAAATAGATATCATGANCTTGGACATGAATAAAAGCAGGTTGGTCCTCTTGCTTCTGCTGATCAGCGGCAATCTCATCGCGACCCCTNTACGAGCAAACGAAGCACTGTTTCGCTTACTTCAGGAGCGCAGTTGCAGCGGCTGCAAACTTGCAGACACCGATCTAGTGCACGCTGATCTTCGTGATGCAGACCTCAGCAACTCGAAACTGATGAGGGCCAACCTCAGCCAAGCCATGCTTGATGGCGCCAATCTGAGCAATGCAGATCTCAGCTTCACAAGCTTGCGAGGAGCCTCNCTGCGAGGAGCCAACCTCAGTGGTGCAACGATCTACGGGACAGATCTTCGCGATTGCGATCTGACAGGTGCACAACTCGATGCCAATGCTCTCGAGGAATCTCACTGGAGCGGAGCTAAAGGCATCACAGCGCATGGGCAGAGTCATGCGGCATTGCACAACGCTGGCGTGAGTGCGGCGGAAAGTGGAAGGTGGACACAAGCCGAAGAACTCTTCAGCCAAGCAATTGTCAAACAATCCGATTCAGCCGAAAGCTGGGTGGCTCGGGGTATTTCCAGAGAGAAGCTGGGTAAGCGCCAACTAGCTCTTCAAGATTTTAATTACGCCAGCCAACTCTATGCATCCAAGGGCGGAAGATCGCAAGCCGCTCAGCTGACCGCTGCAGCGAAATCTCTCGAAGACAAAGCCAATGAAAAGATCCCTGGCAACGGCATTGGGACAACTGTTCTTAATGGCTTGATGTCAACATCAAAAGCGCTACTTCCGTTAGCAATGAAACTGTTCGTGCCAGCGGTTGGGTTTTAATTTCAACGCGTGCGCATCAGCTGGCGTGCTTCTTGGGTCGATGGGCGATATCCATACCCATAAGAACCACCATTTTCATCATCAACAATGGCAGGGGTTACAAGAATGACCAATTCATTTTTAGAGCGGCTCGATCCAGAGCCTCTAAACAATTGACCAATCAAGGGAAGATCNCCAAGAATTGGCCACTTGGTCACAATTTCACGGTCCTGATCCTGAATCACACCNGTTAAAACAAGAGTTTGACGATCTCGAAGCCGAATGGTTCCTGAGCTCAAGGANCGGCCGCTGATGTTAAAAATCGGCACACCCTGACTTCGACCAGCAGGCTGAGGAACAGATATCTGAGGAGAAATATCCATAGAAACAAACCCATTATCATCAATTTTACTGACTTTGACCTTTAACGTTAACCCAGCATTTTCACGCTGAAAAGAAAATTGAGTTGACCCATTACTAGTATCAGTGCTGCTGACTGATGTAATGACACTTGTNCCCGTAACAACCTCAGCCTCCTGNCCCTCCTGAACCAACAACGTTGGCTGAGCAAGTGTTTTNGCACTAGAACTTTCAATAGCAGCCTGCACATATCCGTAGAACGAATTTTTCGGATAAGTAAATTTATCTGGATTTACAGCCTTGACATATATAGGTTGACCNGTCGCAGGATCAATCTTCTCTACGTATGTCGTAGTCGAAGACGAGGCGGCAACATTGTCTGTTGACACATCGCCATCCAGCAAATCAGTACCAATTTGATCTGAACTACTTGAAACCGTTGTAGTGGAGCTTTCTTTCTGAGAAATNAAAGGCTCAACTGCNTCATAAGAGCCCGGCNGAATGAACCCCTCTTCACCATCATANATACCCGTACCATCACTTGATCCCGGCCTGTAATCGCCAAAATTCATAAATGCACGGCCTGCCTCATTAACAATAAATGCATCCCCTATCCTTGCCGAAAAACTAGACTCATCGGATTTATCGTTGAGAAGATCGACGTTCAGAATCTGAACTTTGACTGCCACTTGACGCTGGCGCAGGTCAATTTGTTTCAGATAACCTTCAGCAACTGATACGAGGCGTGACTCACCCACAAGCGTGATCGTTTGAAGGCGTGAGTCAGTTGTGCCCGTGAGGCCTCGCAGAGGGCCCGTCGCTGCTCCATAAGTTTCAACTTCGGTGAGAGTCGAAGTCTCTTGAGTTAAAGCATCATTGATTGCAGTACCACCAGCCTGAGACGCCTCGCCGCTGGTGATACTGATAACATTGACCTTGCTGATTTGAGCACCAAGGCTTGCCAAATAATCAGCCGCAGAACTAGAGCTAGCCTGATTTAATCGATAAACCTTGGAGACCTGAGGGCTAAACGTTTTGCCCGAAACCGATGGACCAACCATCAAAGTTCGGCCATCAAGCTTGGCCTGCAAGCCTGAAGCCAATAACAACGAATTCAATGCACGTGGGTAGGTTTCATTGCTAAATGCCATAGTGACCAAACGTGATTGAACAGCACCCGATTGGTCTTGTTGATTATCTGAATCNTTCATATAAATAAATCCATAACCACCTAACTTTGCGAGTGACAGAATTGCATCCTTGGCTGGAGCATTATTCAACGTGAGCGTCACAGGAGGCCCGCTCACATTCACATAGCTGCGGTTCTGCAGCACCATCGTTCCCACCGCCATGTCACCAAGAGGTGGGGCCACAGCTCTGGGGCGNAGGGGCGGTGCATAACGGGTCTGAGGAACCGCCCCTGGAGTATTCAGATTCAGGCGGCCTGTCTGCAGCATCGGCCCAGCGACAAGACCGGGGAACTGCAGAATCAAACTGCGNCCATCGGCACTCACCACGGGCTCCTTCAGGGTCATTCCTGGCTGCGGGACCACTTCAAGCTGGTATGTATTCCCAGATCCTCTGATGGCGACACGCTGAAGTCCCGAAGCGGGATCCGACAACTGATTACTCACACTGTTCAAACCAGGTATGCCCTTCGTCTGCAACCTGCCTTCCCAGACCTGGCCATTGAGTCGTTGCTGCAACACCGGTTCCGTACCCACACCATCAACCACCACCTCAACACCGCTCTGACCGCGACGGATACGCAGAGAAATCGCCTGCTGGGCCAGTGCCGATCGAGCACCTGATCTAACTGCAGCATCAAGCATGCCCACCTCAACGGTGGTGAGGCCAGCGACAAGCAACAGGGCTGTTAGTCGGGAAGTGTTGAACCCCATAGCCTGGCCTGAACCCCGCGAACATGGGCGGATGGTATCGACCGAATTCAGCCAGGGCCAGCCCTTGCAGTGCAGCACCCAGGAACTTTTCAATAGAGAAAGTCAGGACGATTGAAAGAGAGTGATCTCTCTTTAGTCCAGAGATTCTGCAGCTTTCGAATCACTTGCAGCATCGACTCCAGGCTCTTGATCAGAATCGAAAAACGTAAGCCTTAACTTCAATCGCGTGGGCGGTGGACCACCCATCACTGGCTGATCCTCATCACCAGCAGAAACCTCCACGGCGGTGAGCGCAAGATCACTTGGCTGCACCAGAAGCTCCAGCTGCTCCATCCGCCTCAGAAATTGCAACACTCCCTGATAAGGCCCCTGTGCCTGTAGCAACACCGAACTTTTCGCATATCCAAGAGCCTGGAGCGGATCTTTGCCCGCAGCCGCACTGCGGCCGTCGCCGCTCTGCTGGTTCTTCGTGCCAGCAGGAGTCGATGCGGACGATGAACCCGTGGCAACCGGTTCATACAGATTGATCGTCACCCCGCTGGCTGCAGAGAGACGGCTCAGCTGAGCCAGAAAGGTCTGGATTTTTCCGCGACCTGCCACCAGATCCACCAACAAGGCCTGCTGCTGCACCACCTCGGCCACAGCTTGATCACTCTGTTTGAGCTGAGCCTCCAGAAGAGTCAGCGTGTCTCGCTTGCTGTGGAGTTCCCCAACTCGCTGCCGTTGCTGACCAAGTCGCCCTAAGGCAGGCAGTCCCAACGCAGCAAATACACCAGCAGCGAGCAGCAGACCAACCAACGCGGGGATGCCCACCAGCAGACGGCTCCTGGTGATTTGCTGCCGCCAAACAGGCCGATCAGGGCTGAGGTTCGTCAAAAGGCGAACCCCCGCTGTTCCAGCAAGCGGTAGCGCTGTACCAGGCCCGTCGCACCGAGCTGCTGAAGACGCTGGATGGATGCTTTAGCCGTGGAGTCGAGCGACCAGTCGAGGCTGAAGTTCACCGACGACAGCTCGCCGTCATCACGGCTGACCTTCTGCACTTTCACACCGTTTCGGCGAGATATCGGCAATCGCTCCAACGCGAGTGCAAAGGCATTGATCCTCTCAAGCGGTCCTGGTGCGCTACCAACGGCGACCCTTCCAGACACTTTGATCTGATCGTTCTGCACTACAACATCTTGGAGCTGCACTCCGGCCGGTGTGACACGGCTCAACTGCTCCAGCAAAGGCGAACCAGCCGGAACAGCCACCAGCTGCTCAGCGATCTGCAGATTGTCCTGGCGAACGGCGGCCGCACGTTGCTTGGCCGCACGCAAACGTCTCTCAACTAATCGGACTCTCTGTTCAAACGGCAACAGCGCCTGCAATTGCTGCTGCAGCTGGCTCTCAATCCGACCCATCCAAACAATCGCACCAACAGACAAAAGCAACGCCACTCC
>NYVG01000024.1 GCA_002684495.1 Gammaproteobacteria bacterium
CGCCGGCAAATTCAACGGCTACCCGCCCTGCTGCTGGCGAGCTTTGCCGTGGTGCTGGTGGTGGTGAACAGCAAGATCACTGCCATGGGAATGGGCGTGGAGTTCGGCTGGGTGGATCACCTGTTCCTAGCCATCGCCTGCATGGCGGTGCTGGCCTACTACCTGCTCAATGAAGCGGAGGATGCGCTTCCGGAGCAGGAGACACGCACCTCCTGAGGATCAGCAAGACAACAGCACCACCGCCTTCGGCATCCTCGATCGAGACACTGCCACCCATTTGATCGACCAGCGTCTGCACGACGGCCAGCCCGATGCCACTGCCGGAACATCCAGCACTGTTGCCACCACGCCGGAAACGCTCGAACACCAACTCCCTTTCCTCCTCGGGGACGCCGGGGCCATGGTCACGAACCTGCAAGACCACTCTCTCCGCTTGGCAGAGGCAACCCAGCTCGACAGGAGAAGCGGGCGGAGTGTATTGGCAAGCGTTGTTGATCAGATGGACAAGACACTGCAGCACAGCACTCCGATCAGCGACAACCTCGATCGACTGGGAATCCACGCCTTCAGGGGGGATCAGCACAATCCGCGACTGTGCTGATGGCTCGACCAGTGCAATGGCCTGCTGAACCAAGTCAGCGAGGCAAAGTGGCTGACAATCGAGATTCTTACTGCTGATCTCGGCGCGGGTGATCGCAACCAGATCAGTCACGAGTTGCCCCAACCTGCGCAGTTCATCTTCGATGATCATCAGCTGTCGTCGCTGATCCTCAGTGAGGTTTTCAGCGCGTCGCATCAGCCTGCGGTTGTAGCCGCCAATGATCGTGAGGGGATTGCGGAGTTCATGGCTCACGCTGCTGGCGAACTGTTGCTGACGTTCCAAGGAGTCCGCCAGACGGTCGCGCAGATCATTGACCGCAACCGCTAGAGGCTTCAGCTCCTGAGGAAGCTGGTCAGGATCAATGGGGTGATGCTGCAGGGGGTTGGAGTGAAACGTCTCCAGCGTGTCGCCAAGGCTTGTTAAAGGGTGCAAAGCGCGCTGGATACCACGGCGATGGAGCAGGAAAGACACCAGCGCGGCCAAAACAGCAGCAACCAGCAACAGTGCATTCAATTGATGCTGAAAAGACACCTCAGCCGAGACATCATCCAGTACATACAGCTTGAAAGGGTTGCCATTCAGATTCAAGGACCTGCTAGTGACCATGTAACTGCTACTGAGGTTCCGAAGCAGCTGAGGCCTGGAATGGTTTTGAGCAAGTTGCTCAGCCCGTTGGCGCAGATCAGCAGAGGGGTGCATCAGTCCAGCATCAACAGACTGCTGCGCTGCAAAGTGTCCCCACAACGTCAGGTGGGAATTGGAAAAGCTGCTGAATAAGCGTTGCAGCTGTTGGGGTTGGCCCGCAACAACAACATTGCTGCGCAACAAACGTTCAGCTCGTTGCATGGTGATCAGCTGTCGATGGTGGCGCTGCTGCTTGAAGAGCTGAACATTCACCAGCAACAACACGCCGTACCCCAGCAACACCGACAGCAAAGCTGTGCACTGCAACCGTCGCCGGATCGACGTCTGTTCCACATCAGCGCTCAACGTTGCCTCTCTGCAGCCCCGAGACAGATCGCCAACGATCCCAAGCTTCAGGCCGCCAGCCGACTGCGCAGCAGTCGCTGCTCACCGGAGCTGGACGGCAACTGCTGTTCGATCTCCAATTCCAGCACAGGCCATTGCGGGTGGGGCTGTGCAATGAATCCTGATCCGATGTCGTGGGGAAGCGCATCCAGCAGGACCCGATTCTGGAAAGCACCCCGGAGATTAGGCACACCATCGAGGCTGTAGGCCGGGCCACAACGCATCAACACCTGACCACGCCAAATCGCATCCGGAGCAGAACCAACTGAATAGACAATCGCGTCTTCGCCACGGGCCTGTGCATCCTCAGCCACAGTGGCAATGGCAAGCACCGGACGACGACCACTCATCCGGCAAGGCCAGCGCTTGGAGACGGGTGGATCAACCATCCAGCCAAAGGCCGATCCCAGTTCCTCACGGATCAGCTCCAGACTGCGGCGCTGGCGTGAGCTTTCACTCAAATGCACAGCCATCGACCGACCCAGCTGCAGATCAGCACCGATCAAACGCAGCAGCAGTGCAAACAACAGGGTGCCCAGACTGAGAGCCAGCAATAGCTCCAACAGAGTGAATCCTGGAGGGCCTTCGGCTTTGAATCGGCCTTGCTTCATCTCAACCCGCTTGAGCATTGGGTCGGCAGAGAGTGCTGCGAGGGGCCTCACCCAGCTCAGGAGGGTCTGCCTGATAGATGCCAACCCTGCTCACACCCAACGGCAAGCTCACCACCAAACAGCGACTCCGGGCCACTCGCTCGTGGCTGATCACGGTGGTGCCGCCATCCAACAGCAAGCCGTTCGCCGACACACGGATCACATCCGGCAGGTTGGTGAGCACCCGAATCGGACCCTGGTCAAAAGCCTCTTGCAAAGCAAGGCCAATTCCTGAGCAGGGAACCAACTCACCCGGCAGTGCACCCTGCTCAGGCTCCAGCCAAGCCTCGCTGCTCAGGCTCAACCCACACGCCTGCTGAGCACGTCGCGCGACTAGGCGGGCGCGTTCCAGGCCAAGCTGCAAACGCCGAGCCGCCGCATCCAGCTGCAAGCGATCACGATCAGCAGCTGTGTTGGGCAGAGCTAGTGAGGCGATGATTGCGACAACAGCGACCGTGACCATCAGCTCCACGAGACTGAAGCCTGGGCTCGCACGTCTCATGACTTGCAGAGCCCATAGGCCGCGGGACTGACCAACTGACTGCGCTGCAACAGCACGTGACCGTTGGAGTTGAGCGCAGACAGCTCCTGCCAGACGCCAAGCCGCTCAGGATCCACAACCCATTGACGCGTGATGCCCTGAGGCAACGGCAAATTCTGATCCGACACAACAGCAACAGCCTCAACATCCAGCTGGCAGAGATCTGAACCCAACAGCAACAGATTGTGCTTAGAGCCATGACGAGTCAACCACCGATGACTGGCCAGCCGAATCAGCTCCAACTGATCGGCCTGCTTCTGCAACTCGCTGCCATGCTGCCAAGTCGCCACGGCCTGACTCCACACCCCGATGGCAGCACCACTGCTGGAAGCCAGCAGCAGCGATGCAATCAACACCTCCGGCAGGCTCATGACAGAGGCTCCAATGCATCACGCCCGAGCAACTGCACAGCACTGATTCCCAAGATCTGAGCCCCATCCTGGGCAAGCTTCAGAGTGAAACTGGCACGATGTCCATCGGCTAACGCCAGGCGTAAATCTCCCGAGCCAGGGCCGGGCTGCCAAGACAACAGCTGCCATGACTGATCAGCCACGCTGCCTTCCAACAGTGCACTGGGCTCAGCACCGGAGCAACTATAGCGGCGCAAATTCCAATCAAAAGAGGGCCAGAGCAGCAAACAGGCCTGGGCACCAGTGGCCATGGTCGCGAACGCCTGGGCCACTGAGCGCAACTGATCTGCCGCTTGTTCGCGCTGAATCACAGACTGCAAGCGCAGGCGTCCCTTGAGGCTGAGCGTGTGAATCGAAGCGCTGCCCAGCAACAACACGGCGGAAGCGGACAGTGCCAAGGGCAGGACAAAGCCTGCCGCTCGCGGCTTCGGCTTCACAAACAGCGATTGGCGCGATCCCAGCAACAACACAGCAGTGCTTCACGACTGCGCAAAGCATTCCCCCAGATGGGTGATGTGGATTCCTATTGCTCGCGAAATGATGCAGATACTTGAGAGAGGTCCAGCAGGTATGACCAGTTCCGTCGTGGATGCCAGCAGCAGCGTCAGCAAAGTACTGGTCGTCGATGACGATCCAGAACTGCTGCAATTTCTGCAGGATGAGTTCAGCCAGCAAGGGTTGGACTGCAGCAGTGCAAATTGCGGTGGCGATGCCCTGTTGAGACTCAGGCAGGAACGGTTTGATCTGGTGGTGCTCGACTGGACCCTGCCAGATTTCGATGGCACTGAGATCTGCCGGCGTCTGCGCAGCAGTGGCGACACCACGCCTGTGCTGATGCTCACCGCTCACGACGATCTGGATGATCGGGTGCAAGCNCTGGATCTNGGCGTCGACGATTACCTCACCAAACCNTTCGAGCTGANGGAATTNCACGCCCGCGTGCGCGCCCGNNTGCGCCGNGGCCAGTTCGCNANNTCTGAACGCNNCAAAGACAGCCTCAGCCTTGNTGATCTGCAGATTGACCTGATCGAACNTCGNGTGGANACGNGNNGANNGNNNGTTGTCTCTCTCCCAGCGTGAATTCGACCTGCTCGCCTACCTGGTGAAGCACAACGGNNAGGTGCAAACCCGGCAAGACATTCTGGAAGGCGTNTGGGGNANNCCCTTTGTGGGCGATCCCAANTCACTNGATGTGTACATGGGCTACNTGCGCAAAAANGTNGANGCCAAAGGTGAACCACAGCTGNTGCACACCNTNCGNGGCGTGGGCTTNATNGCCCGNNTGCNGCAAGCCTGAAACGCAGCTGCATATCCGCGCCACCACCTGAAGCCTCAGTTATCACGAGCTCGCCCCCCATCAAGCGCATCAGCTCGTGGACAAGAGGCAATCCAATTCCCATGCCGCGGGTGCCTGTGGAACTGCTGCCGCGCTTGAAGCGTTGTAAGACAAGCGATTGCTCAGCTGCAGCGATGCCAGCCCCCTGATCAAACACATGCAGCACGACCCAGTCACCAGCTGACTCAACCTGAAGCTGCACAACACCGGAGCTGTAAAGCAGGGCATTGCGAATCAACTCCTGCAGACATTGCTGCAGCCTGAGNGGATCAGCCGTCAAAGCGGGCCATNGCTCAGCTCCAGGGAGAGGCAGCTGAACACGACCTTGCGCGAGGTTAAACGACGATTCGTAGACGTTCAGCAGTTGTTCTCCAGGATCCAGAGACTCGGGCTGAACAACAAGTTTTCCAGCATCAATTCGCGCCAAATCACGCATCACGTTGAGCAGATCAGCCATCCGCATGGCCTCAGACTTGATCATTTGCGCTGAATGCTCAGCAGATCCGGTCAAGGCCTGCCGCTGGAGNCGTTGGGAATAGCCAGAGATCACCGTGATCGGTGTACGCAGTTCGTGCGTCACACCATCCACAAAGGCTCGCTCACGCTTCCAGGCTGCAGCCAGACGTTGCTGCAGATTGTTGAATGCCAGCGCAATGGCACGCAGTTCCTGGGGCTGGGTTGCTGGATCCAATAGGTTCTCGCCGAGATTGTCGGCCTCAAGCGTCTGCAGCTGCTGATCGAACTCGTTGAGAGGAACCACTAGCCCCCGACGCAGCACTGGCCGCAGCAGTAACGATGTGAACAGGATCGACACACCTGCAGCAGCGATCAGCAACAGGTGTGTGATCCGCTGTTGCTCCAGCGATTGGGTGACGTTCTGGCGCAACCTCAACCAACGCAAGCCGCCATCAGCCAACGACAAGCGGCTTTTGCTCACCAGCCATCGATCACCAGAGGTATCGGTTTGCAGGCGCGGCGATTCTGCCGGCCCCAACGGCAACAACGACACCTGCAAACCAAAACTGCGCAAGGGCACTGAGTCCAAACGACCTGCCTGGACTTGTTNNGCTATTGCCTGCACAAGCCGTTGATGCCGCTCACGCCGCTGCAGATCAGCAAACGCACTGCTGAGCACCAGCAGCAGGGTGTAACCGGCAACAACCGTGAGCAGGGAAGTGGACTGAAGCCACACCCGCAACGAAGGCAGCGACTGNNGTTTCAAAGACTGAGAGCAAAGCTAAGAGCCTTCTTAGAGAGCTCTAGCCGTTCATTACTCATATAGCCCAATCAAAAAGGGGATGCTGAATCTGTCAGCACAAGACGTGCTCAAACCATTCACTACCAACTATTCAAAATGATCACTCTTAACAGCCGCCTTCAGCTGGCCATGCTGAATCGCAAGAAAGGCCGCAATCTGATCGAGAAGGGATTCACCCTTGTGGAGCTGATGATTGTAATTGTGATTGTTGGCGTTCTATCAGCTGTTGCACTACCAAGCTTCCTTGGCCAACAGAATAAAGCAAAAGCTACTGAAGCCTCCAGCAAACTATCAGCACTTCTAAAAGAAGCCCATGCTGATTATCAGCTAGATTCCAATCAAACATTAGCCCTTGCAACTGCAAACAAATCAGCAGCGAAAGCGAAGGCAACCGGAAAGTTTGATTACACTCTTGCAGCACAAGGCACAACAACAATATACGGAGAAGCTAAACCCTGGGGAGCGGCCGGAGGAGCGGCGACACCAGCCTCTGCAACTGCAGATACAGCACTTGTAAAAGGAACACAAATTCCAGCCACAGGTACGGCAACAGGCTCTGAAGTGATAGCCGGCTGCGTCAACTTAGAGACAGGAGAAATCAAGTTTTCGAGGGGGTTCGCAGACCAAGCACAAAGCGCTCCCACATTCGCAAAAACAAGCTGTACTTAACTACNAATAGACAGACGCAAGGCCCCGAAAATTAGCGAGGGGCCATTCGCAAACCAAACACGGATTGAAAATATGAAAGACAAAAAAACCCAAGGCCTGACATTGGTAGAACTACTTGTAGCGGTCTCGATAGTGGGAACACTAAGCACAATCGCAGCACCAAACTTCTTCAACCAAATTAGCCGCACAAAGCAGAACGAAGCGGCTACAACATTGACTCAACTTCAACAAAAGTTGGCGAGTTATGTCGATGAATTCAAGGCCATCCCAGACAGCTGGAAAAGCTTAAGTGATTACAGCTTAATCATGACATCCACGGGTCCTGCGAAGAGCACAAGTTTTTTAAATCCAAGCCTGATACAACTACCTGGAGACCGCTACGAAGTCATCACCAACAAAAATGGGACTGATCTCTATACATTTCATGCCATACCGAGCAACCCAGAAACAAAGAAAGATGGATACAACGTTATGGCATGCATAGATCTGGGAAACGGTGCTACTGATCTAAAAAAAGGGCCAATCGCACGAGATATTGAAGATCAAGATCCATCAGTGAATACAACAGATCTGATATGTCGTGCCTGCATGAAAAACAACAACTGCACATAAATCATGCTCCCTTCCAAGTCCCGCCATCCAAAACTCAATCCACCCCAAGAGGAAAAGGGAATGGTGATGATCATGGCCCTAATGATCGGTCTAATTCTGATTGCAGGGGCCACAGGCTTGGTACTGCGGCAACTGATGGCGCGCAAAATCGGAACATTTGATAGTTATCAGCAGATGGCAGAAAATGCTGCTGTTAACGGATTTAATCGCATCCTTGGAACACTCAATAGCCCATCAGATGAATACGGCTATCTTTATCTTCTCAATAACGCGAGCACTCCTGATCCGAGCACAAGCGAACTTGTCGACAACTACCAGTGGGAAGTCACCAACCCAGTCATAGATGAATACTGCAGAAACGCAAGCACACTCCCCATACACCCAGAAGGTGAAAACTTATATTGGCCAACTGGCCGCACCAAGGGAAGCCCAAACACCCAAACAGTGATACCCATCACACTCAACACTGTCAGCAGCAAAGGAGAAGCAACAACACTGCTCAGAACAGACGGCAAGCATGGAATCGAGCCATCGTTCAGACTTCGTTCCTACAAACTACTCAGCTTCGACACCATAAGTGGCAAAGGCAAAGGAGTGTTCGAAGTGGAAGGAATCGTCAAACGAACCAGTCCTGATGGCAACAAAAAACAAGCAGCACGCTTTTTGATGACACGCTATCTTGATATTTTTGCATCAGTTGATGCGCCCAAGCACTGGGCAGTTTTGGCCGGGGAGAATTTTGGAGTCAATAATGGTAGAACCCAAATCCATGGTGACGGACTTGTTGCCTGGCTGACCTCAACACCTCCACAAAACTGCAACGACACACCTGGAGATATTTCTCGGGAAGATACATCTGCAACAAGTTCAGATCCATTGATTTGGCCAATGGATCGTGGCCTGCCAACGGCCGTCTTGTTTCAAGGAGACAAAACAGAAGACACCTCCACAGACAACAGCGGTGTACGCAGAATTTGGAGCTTTGATGATCGAGACTCCGATGAAGCTGCAGACCGCGGTTCCTGTACAGCGATCGCCTGCACACGTGAAAACAATGGAAACATATACAGTGCACCATCACTATCAGATGAAGGCAACAGCACCAATATCATCAAAATCAAGCACGATGAGATTTGCGCAAACAACACGAACTCAAATGTCTGCCATCTCTACATCGAGCATATGCATTTAAACAATACCAAGGTTTTTATCGAGGCAACAGGGAAACAAAAGGGGATCAGAAAAATTGTGCTGCACCTGACACTGCCTGCAAGCAATCCAAATACAATTGGCCAAGGTGGCAGTATTACCCTTGGTCAAAATAGTCTGCTTTGCGTCAGCACCGAGATTACCAAAGACAAAACCCCAGAATGCAATGAGAAACCTGAAGAGCTGGTGATTGCCAGCAGCGAAATGAATTCGAATTGGTATTCATCCACAACCTGCTCAGACACGACCAACACAGTCAGCTTCGCAGGAAACTCATTACCGGCAGCATGGCTTGCGATGGCTCACGGCAGTGTCCAACTAAGGGGGAATACAACACTCAAGGGAATTATTTGGTCTCGCAGTATCTGTACGAATGGACACGCATTGGACCTTTTCACAAGCAGCGATCCAGGTGTGATCAGCAGTCCATACTCAAACGCACAAGAGATTAAATCAGCTTCGTACGTCTATGACGCTGCAAAGGCATGGCAGTGGGAGGAATACGGATTTAGAGGTTTTGGAAAGACAACCCTTAGGGGCCTGCGGGGTGACGGCCTCGACACCTTCCAGCGCTTCGGCGACTGAGCAAAAGAGACATCAAGACTCAGAGAGAATTCACCAAACTGTCAAGGATTTACAAGCTAAAAACAGCAAAAGACGAAGAGAATCAAACCATGGGCGAATTCTTTCTTCCTATAAAGCACACGCTGCCTCTCCCAGGGTTGAGGTCACGCAAGCACTGCACAGCAATACAACAAATCCAACACAAGAGCGTCCAAGGCTTCACGCTGATCGAGGTGCTACTTGCAGGCTTAATCACAGTTATGACAATGACAGCAGTTGCACGATTTTCTGTTTCGGCGATTGCAGGCAGCCATAATAAGGCGATCCGAAGCAATATTGAAGCAGAGATCCTCGACAATATGGAGCGAATTCAACAGAAAGACTCTCAACTGACCTGGATGTCAATCAAAGATGCCCAGGAAGAAATTGAAGCCTGCAATAGTCAAATCACAACAGAAAGTGATACAACGAAGAACGGTCCAGCCGCCTACTTGAGCTCAAAACTCAACGATGAGAACAGCCCCTATTTCGTTTCCAAGCCAAAAACATTTGGAGACAAAATTAACTTACAAAGAAAAATCATTACAGGACTGGATATCAGCAACACAATGACAGCGCTGATCATCTATCGCTTCAATATGCCAGACGCCATGCTTGACGAAGAACAAAGAACACAAATGGAACAAAGCAGAAATGAGGGCGACGAGAACAACTTTTACCCCAATGAAGAGCAACGTGTCTTAGAGCTTAACCCGAACTATGCACCTCACTGCTTTCAACTATGAACAAACCATGCGCATCAACAAGACGGAACAAAGGATTTACTTTATTAGAACTTGTCGTCGCCGCGGCGATTGCCACAATGATGCTGGGATGGGCACTCCCCACATACCGAAAACTTTCATGGCAGGGTGAAGTCAATCGATATACACAAATGGTGGAAAGTGGATTATTTAACCTCCGAGCAGATCTAGGCGTCGACAGATCTAATTGTTGCATTAATTTTGAAGCAGACTCAACCAATCACCAAGGACTAGGCATCAAAAAATTTGGAAGTCCACTGCGGTTATTGGAGTTGTTCGACCCGTCAACACAAACAAAGTTGAAGTTCGCCAACAATCCATCTGAGCCGTGCGAAGGACACCGTCTTAAATGCTTGCCAGATGACATTTTCACAGAAGACTATCGACTGATCAATCTCCAAAACAGCTCAGAGTCAAACTCCATTGAGGTTGCCACACTGACCCAAAACTATGTGCTATCTCCTCCAGGAACAAGCACAAGTGGTGATGATCTCATCCTCCTCATTCGCTCATCCAAAGCAAGCCATGCTGACGGCATCCGAATTCGTTGTGTCTTACTAACAGGCAATGGAGATCTCAGCAGCGGAAGTTGGAACCAAGCCAGTGTGAACACAAAAAAAGCATGTCCATATGACCCAGATAACAACCCAAATTTCTGGGATCCCACAAGTTGCTTATGCACTTTTAACTCCTGAAGTCTCAGAGAATTTTCATTGATCACGCACCACAAACTCAGTAAAACTTGGTGCCACATGTTTCAGACTATAGGAACAACAACATGAGGCGGAGTGTGATGCCATGATTGGTTATTCTCAAAATAAGCCAACGACCAAACCCAATCGTTGCAAAGGCGTCATGGGTTTTGGGATGACAGAAATGCTGGTTTCTCTCACCGCAGGCGGACTCATCATCGTGGGAGCTGGAACGGCCTTGCAATCCATGCAAGGCGTCATGGGAACGTCAGGGACACGGGCCACGCTTCGGCAAAACACAATTAACGGGCTGAAATTACTACGTAATGAGGCGACAAAAGCTGATCATTTATTGGTCTACGAAACGGGCGATAGGGCTGGGGAAGATACAGACCTCGCCAAACATGAAGGTGACAACGGAGCTATCAGTGTCTGCACGAATTCCACAGAGGGCAACTTCAAGCCAATATTTGGTCTTCGGAACTCACGACAACTCCCACTATTACCGATTATTTACGGAGTAGGACTAAATGCAAGTGGCAATCGCTATGCCCTCTATCGATGTGGACCAGCCATCAGAGAAGATGGAAGTTACGATATCAATAATATTTATGTAGGCACACTTCTTGATGACATTGGAGTTATGCCAAAAGAAACCTGCCTTAACGAGGAGAAAGAGCTCATTCAATGTATTGAGCCTGTGCCGATCACTAAAGAGATCAATGGTGAAACATATGAAAAGTCCCTCGAAGAAATTCTCTCAGACACAATCAATCGAACAAGCTTCAACCATGACCTCCTTGACAGGACTTCGCCACAACGCAGTTACAGGGAACCAGCAATCCGATTCAGCACAGATGCTGAACGTCGGATGCTGACCTTTATTAGTCCCAATTTAAACTTCATCGATGCAAATCAAACAGCCATTCCCAGTTTCCTGCAACTTTCAACAGGGTTGCGTAGTTTAGCTGTGCAACCATTGCAGTTCACTGCATATGCCCGAGCAGACAAACGTATCACCAAGGAGATTAATGGAAATATTTTTCTTGATGGCTTGTTCTTCAGAGGCGAACTGAGCCAGAACGTCCGATTCCTACTTGACGGCTCAGGCTCCATGGCAACCTGCATTTATCAAAGTCCCACTCCTGTCTATGTCGTCAAAAGACGCGGCAGAAGAGGACGTTCAGGCCGAGCAGAAGCAACTTACCCATGCATTGTCAACCGCATGCAGGCACTGAAAGGTGAGCTAAACACCCTCCTCCAAGACCTACACGTTTCAGCCCCCAACACTCAAGTGGGCTTGGAATCATTCAGTATTGCGGGCACAAACAATCACAAAGGCTGGTCTCACAATCTTCAAGCCATGAGCCGCATTGGTGATGACGATGTGCTTGACTCGGCATTGGAATTTATTAACTCAATCGATGAGAATCAAGGAAGCTACACTGACCCTTGGGGAGGCCTTAAAACGGCATTAAACGATCACGAAGCGGACACGCTCTTTTTCCTCTCAGATGGCAAGCCCACAAGCAATCCAGGCTATACAGANGGAACGAAGTGGAACGATTTTGAAGGCACAGCAGAAGGGCTCAGCAGGATCAACCAGTCAAGGCCAACACCGTTAACCATTCACACTATTTCGCTTGGCAGGGAATCCAGTTGGATGGAAGAATTATCCCAGCTTGCAAGCGGCGATTACAATTACGTTGATGTTGAAGCGGCGAAAGAATCCCAACTAGAAAGCGACAACAGCTGATTTGAAGTAGTGACTGAGTTGGCAGATACTTCCTTGTCAACTCAAGGTGATTGGTTTAACTTCAACACTGCCATAAACGCCTCCTGCGGCACATCNACCTTGCCCATCGCCTTCATNCGNTTCTTNCCNTTNGCCTGTTTCTTCAANAGTTTCTTCTTGCGCGAAATATCACCGCCGTAACACTTTGCCAGCACGTCTTTGCGCATGGCACTGATGCTGGTAGAGGCAATGATGCGACTTCCGATCGAAGCCTGCAGTGGAATCTTGAACTGCTGGCGAGGAATCAGCTCCTTGAGCTTCTCCACCAAACCCTTCCCCACGTTGTAGGCCTTATCACGGTGCACGATCGTAGTGAGGGGATCAGCGCGCTCACCGTTGATCAACACATCCAAGCGCACAAGCTCATTCTTGCGGTAACCGATCAGGTGATATTCCATCGAGGCATAGCCCTGCGTACGAGTCTTCATCTGATCAAAGAAGTCAGTTACCACTTCTGCCAGCGGTAATTCGTAAATCAACGTCACCCGATCGGTGGTGATGTATTTCATATCGACGTATTCGCCGCGCCGCTCCTGACAGAGGCCCATCAGTGCGCCGTTGTAATCGTTGGGTGCATAGATCTCCATGCGCACATAAGGCTCCTCAATCGATTCACGCTGCTGCGGATCCGGAAGCGTGGCGGGATTGTCCACCATCTCTTCGCTGCCATCAATCATGTTCACCTTGTAGATCACC
>NYVG01000025.1 GCA_002684495.1 Gammaproteobacteria bacterium
AGGTGAGCGGGCAGGTTAAGCTAGTAAATTAAAGCGCCTTTTTTATCAGCTTCCCAGTAAGGAGATATTGCCCGGCTCGGCGAGCGCTTTAGCGTTGGACATATCTAATACTTCATCAATATTTCTGACTAGATCTTCCACGGGGGCGTCTGGGTCAAGTGATATACCTTTGTTGGCAAAGGTTTCCGAACGCAAATATCTGCCACTTAATCCATGGATGACCATGCCCGTAGGCGCGTCCTCGCTGGCTAAGAATAAGGCTACTGGCGTTACCAGTTTGGGATGAGAGTGAGGTCTTGGTTTATCCGCATCAATACCAAGCTCTTTATCCAGCGCCGTCATTCGAGTGTCGGCACCAGGCGAAAGGCAATTTATTTTGATCCCATGGGATCTACCCTCTAATGCTAGAACATTCATTAGTCCCAGCATGCCCATTTTCGCTGCACCATAAGCACTTTGGCCAAACTGTCCAAAAATCCCCGAAACCGATGATGTGAGGATTATTCTTCCGTAGTTCTGCTCATACATAAAAGGCCANGCNGCGTGGGTGACNTAGGCAGACCCNAACAGATGGACTTCGACAATCANTCTAAAGTCATCGGTTGTCGTGTTCTTGAATGTTCGNTTTCGTAANATGCCGGCATTGTTTATAACAATATCAATACGACCGAATTCNTCTATGGCCTGTTGAACCATTGCNTTGGCTTCATNAGGGTCAGCCACCGAGAAATTGTTAGNCACCGCNATNCCACCNTGCCCNNCAATTTCTGCTGCNACGCTTGCAGCGNGGTCGCTGGCNCCGTCNCCTCGGACATTCGTACCCAGATCGTTGACCACCACTTTGGCACCGCGGCGGCCAAANTCCAGTGCGTGCTCGCGTCCTATTCCTCCACCTGCACCGGTGATCAGTACTACTTTGTCTTTTACGTTAATCATACTTTTTTGNGGANTCCGGCCATATTTCCTTCCTCTCTCCAAGCCGCGGTAATTCTAAAGTAGGGTCTTGAACCTTTCCCATAGGGGCCATTTTGGACGCTCTTGGGATTAGGCTTGCCTTCGTTGTTGTAATAGCCGGGCGTACAAGACTCNTGAAAATCTGNTGCAAACCTAGATACCGCAATAATTTCCTCCACCCATTTATCTTCTGCTTCCCTCGACACTTCNATNGANGANAGGTTTTCGTTTNTNCATTCNTTCAANATNTAGCCGATATGCTGAGAGGTTTCGTCCATGGCATGAGGAAAGTTTGTNGTGAAACCAGCTTGTGAGTTGCTAATGATNAATAGATTTGGAAAACCGTTAGTCATNACCCCATGCAAGGTNCGCATNCCGTCAGCCCATTTTTCACTCAACGTAAGGCCACTTAAGCCAGTGACATCATAACCAGAGCGGCGAACATAAGAGGTTCCTACCTCGAAGCCCGTGGCGAATATGATGCAATCAACCGCATATTCTTGGCCGTTGGCGATAACGCCGTTTTCGGTAATCCGTTCCACGCCGTTGCCATTAGTGTCGATCAATTCGACGCTGGGGCGGTTGAAAGTCTGTAGATAGCTGTCATGGAAACAAGGACGCTTACAGAATTGACGGTAATAGGGTTTGAGGGATTCGGCTGTTTTAGGATCGTTTACCAACTTCGCAGCACGGTTTCTTATTTGTTCCATTTTTTGGAAATCGGCGATTTCCATGAGTTGGGGTACCTCATCCCAGTTGGTNTCTTCACCTCTGTAGTTCGCCATAGAGATTAGGTTGCGTATGATTTCTGTCCAACCATCGTTCACGAGGTCTTCCTCCACGACGCCACCGGAGCAAAGGATGTTGAAGTTTTCCATGCGCTCCTTTTGCCAACCCGGTTTAAGCTGGGNNGCCCATTGCGGATCCGTTTTTCGATTAGCNCGAACATCTATTGATGACGGCGTGCGTTGGAAAACATACAGCTGTTTGGCCATTTCACCGACGTGAGGGGTGCATTGCACTGCGGTAGCGCCGGTGCCAATGATGGCGACACGTTTGTTTTTCAGCCCGGTAAGCCCTCCGTTTGAATCGCCGCNNGTATAATCGTANTCCCACCGGCTNGTGTGGAACGTATNNCCCTGAAAACTGTTTATCCCCTCGATNCCCGGAAGNTTNGGTCGATGCANAGGNCCATTGGACATAATTACAAAGCGCGCCCNAAATTTATCCTCTCTATTCGTCTGGATAATCCATTTTGCAGCGCTTTCGTCCCAATTCAGCGCGGTGACCTCCGTTTCAAGGCAAGCATTTTTATAGAGGNTGTACTTTTTCGCGATATTTTTGCTGTGACTTAATATTTCCGGGGCATGAGCATATTTCTGAGTGGGAACGTAGTTCAGTTCTTCTAAAAGGGGCAGGTAAATGTAAGCCTCAGTATCACAGGCCGCTCCGGGATAACGATTCCAGTACCAGGTGCCCCCGAAATCAC
Source organism: Gammaproteobacteria bacterium (assembly GCA_002684495.1). Lineage (GTDB taxonomy): Bacteria > Pseudomonadota > Gammaproteobacteria > Pseudomonadales > Azotimanducaceae > UBA4421. The sequence goes on from NYVG01000025.1 coordinate 2,444, forward strand.
CGCCTTTCTCTACGAGCCTTATATCCTCAAAACCAAGTTCCTTCAGTCTAGCTCCGGCGATTAAACCTCCGAAGCCCCCGCCAATAATGGCAATTTCTACTTCGTCAGTAAGAGGCGCTCTAGAAGTGGGGTGAGCGATATAGGGGTCGGATAGAAAGTCGGCATAGTCGTCCTTCATTTCCTGATATTGCTCATTGGCATCCGCCCTGAGCCGTTTATCTCGTTCGGTTCGATACATCTCGCGCAAGGCGTCCGGATCAAAGCCCAATTCGTCTTTTGTTGGTATAGCCATGGTGGAACCTCCTCTCGACAAAATATTAGCACTATTTTGTTTGGCCGAAAGTAATAGGGGATTCTGTAAGACGCGCGTCAACGAGGGGCCGAATATCTGGTTTTACAGCTACCGCATCAATTGCCACGCCCGTTCGTGAAAATAGTAAATGGCGAATTTCAAGAAAAATTCAATGCCGCCAATAAGCATCGCNGTGTCGATTTCTGCGGTAATAANAAAAGCAATGCATGCAGTGGTAAGTGTTGCGGTTATTCTCCAGGTGCTTTTGCAAGGCTGCGAATTTTGGAATTCGGCTGCCTGACTAAACCTAGAATACTCACTAGCGATCAATCTCGCTCTTAATTAAATTGACCAGCTTATCGGCCGCTTCAGTAATACTGAGTTCGTCGGTTTTTAGAATCAGTTCAGGATTCTCCGGTACCTCATAAGCGCTGTCTATTCCAGTAAAGTTGGGCAATTCGCCACCCCTAGCTTTTTTATACAGTCCTTTTGGATCCCTGGTTTCGGCGACATCTAACGAAGTATCAATAAATACCTCCATAAAGTCGCCCTGGTCAAACAGGCCTCTGGCCATGTCCCGTTCAGCCCTAAATGGCGAAATAAAGGAGGTCAAAACAATTACTCCAGCATCCAAGAGCAGTTTGGCTACTTCGGCTATGCGTCTAATATTTTCGACTCGGTCGGCAACGGTAAAACCAAGATCCTTAGTTAGGCCATGCCTGACATTATCCCCATCGAGGATGTAGGTGCGGAATCCTTGCGAATGCAAGATCGTTTCTGCCGCATTCGCAATGGTCGACTTGCCCGCTCCGGATAGACCAGTGAGCCAAATTACCTTGCCTTTGTGGCCCGCCAATTTTTCTCGAGCAATTCGGTCTACCGATAAATTCTGTTTATGAAGATTAGAGGCGCGCCGNAGNNCAAAGCGGATCATTCCAGCAGCCACGGTGGCATTGGAGTAACGATCTACCAGAACGAAAGAACCCAGGCTCGGGCATTCGTCGTAAGGCTCGAATGGGAGTTTTTTGTCGAGGCGAATCTGAACTCTCGCAATTTCGTTTAGTTCTAGGCTTTTTCCTGAGAAATGCTCTAACGAATTAATATCGTACTTATATTTTATGTTTGAAAGCGTTGCGTTAGCGGCGTTTGAAGCCAGTTGAAAGTGGTAATTCCTTCCCACATAACCCTCATCTGCATCCATCCAAACCAGCTCGGCTTCAAATTGATCGGAAACCCCGCAAGGTTGCTCAATGGACGAAATCAAATCACCTCGGGAAAGGTCGATCTCTCGATCGAGGGTTAGGGTTACAGCCTGGTCTGTAAGTGCTTTGTCGAGTTTGTCTTCAAACAGCACAATTTCTTCTATTTTGGCGCTCTGACCGGACGGTAGTGCAATAACTTCATCGCCTCGCTCAATCTCGCCAGCGATCACGGTGCCAGAGAACCCCCGAAAGTCCNACGTTGGTCTATTNACCCACTGCACCGGGAAGCGAAAGGGGTGGTTGTGTAAACTTTGCCGTACCTCAACGGTCTCGAGAAAGCCCAATAACGTTGGCCCCTGATACCATGTGATATTGCGCGAACGCTCGATCACGTTGTCTCCCTTCAGAGCCGAGAGAGGAATTGCGGTAACGGATTTAAATTGCAGCTGTGATTGCAGCGGCTCATAGGCCGTACAGATTTCGTCAAATACCTGATTTGAATAATCGACCAAGTCCATCTTATTTACGGCCAGAACTACATGGTGTATTCCAAGCAGCGATGCGATAAATGAGTGACGCCTGGTCTGGGTCAATATTCCCTGGCTAGCATCAACTAAAATAATCGCAACGTCTGCAGTTGATGCACCGGTCACCATATTCCGCGTGTATTGCTCGTGTCCCGGCGTGTCTGCAACGATGAACTTACGTCGATCGGTNTTNAAAAACCGGTAGGCGACGTCGATNGTAATCCCTTGCTCACGCTCAGCGGCNAGNCCATCNACNANCANNGCAAAATCNATATCTCCGCCCTGTGTGCCGACNTTTTTGGAATCACTTTGCAGAGAGGTTATTTGATCTTCAAAAATGAGTTGGGCTTCAAAAAGCATACGCCCAATGAGTGTGCTTTTACCGTCATCAACAGAGCCGCACGTGATAAATCTTAGTAGATCCAGTTGAGCTTGATTGTCGATGTAAGCATCTACCCGAGCTTGAACATCTTCACCTGGGGCATTTGTGTCAGAAATATCGGAGTTCTTCACTAGAAATAACCCTCCTGTTTCTTTTTCTCCATAGAGGAGCCGCTGTCACTATCTATAGCTCGGCCCTCGCGCTCGCTGGTTCGACTTTGCAGTAGCTCCAACACTATTTGCGACAGATCATTAGCAGTGGATTCAACCGCCCCGGTTAGCGGGTAGCAACCCAACGTTCGAAAGCGAACCATCGCTGTTTCAATGGCCTCATCAGGTAGCAGCTGCATTCTGTCGTCATCAACCATGATAAGCATGCCGTTTCGGCGCACAATTGGACGCTCAGCCGCGAAGTACAATGGAACAATTGGAATGTTCTCGCGATGGATGTACTGCCAGATATCAAGCTCAGTCCAATTGGATAAAGGGAAAACCCGAACACTTTCGTCTTGGTTCTTTCGGCAGTTATAAATGTTCCAAATTTCCGGACGCTGGTTTTTCGGATCCCAACGGTGGCTGCTGCTTCTGAAGGAAAAAATTCGTTCTTTAGCGCGACTTTTTTCTTCATCGCGCCTAGCACCGCCAAAGGCCACATCAAATTTGTGCGCATCCAGGGCTTGTTTTAGGCCTTGGGTCTTCATTATGTCCGTGTGCAGGGCGCTTCCATGGTCGAAAGGATTAATGTTTTTCTCAACACCCTCCGGGTTGATGTGCACGATAAGATCCATTCCAGACTCTTCGGCCATCATGTCACGGAATTCGTACATGGCCTTAAATTTCCACCGGGTGTCAACGTGCATGAGCGGGAAGGGCGGCGGGCTAGGGTAAAATGCTTTTCGCGCAAGATGCAGCATCACGGAAGAATCCTTGCCTACCGAATAAAGCATTACGGGATTATCCGCATGAGCCATCACTTCGCGAATAATATGGATACTCTCAGCTTCTAATCGATCGAGGTGAGTGAGGCCCCCAGAGTTGTTGGACGGCTTACTTTCTATCGGTGTGTCCCGGTGCTGCATTTTTAGTGAAGGTTCCGAAAAATGAGAGGTTGTGATGTGAATTCGTGGCTTAGCCGCAGTTTTAGCAATGAAATTCGGCTGCGCTCTGCATATTTCAACCAAGGGACCGGAGGGAAATATTGAGCACAGAACTTCCGGGCACAGTTGCTCAAAAGCAGAGTTTATTGTTTCCAAGTTGTCGCTTTGCAAAAGCATCCACTTCTTTGCTCCGCGGCCATCTTGCACAACTAAGACATGATAGGGCTGGCTAGTTGGCGCAGGACTGGCCCCAGAAGCATCATCACCCAATATCTGAGGCTCGCCATTAATTGCATGTAAGCAAGCAAAGTAAACTTTCCTTCTTTTACGCCGAGCGTCGGATAAAAGAGAGGAAAACACAATCTGAACGCTTGAACGACCATAACCATCAAACTGTTCAGTGCTGTCACTCGAAGTTTCTAACCAACTCAAACCGTCTAAAAACCGCTCAACAGAGCGCTTACTGAGTTGGATTTCTTTGTTTTCCAGGGCTTCAGCTACACCTGTTAGATCCCATACGGCGGTAGGGGACTGCCGCATAGACTCAATAAGAAGTTGGCTGTTCGGTTCGTTGGGCTTAATCTGTCGCAATTTGCAAAATACTCTTTATTTCCTATATATTATACACTTCAACTATTGATCGCAATAAAAATATTATTTGTTGCATATTGCGACGGCATTGGCTCATTAGCATCGGTGCCTACACCCGTCGCCTCCTGCCTAAATTCTAAGCTCTCAGTTCATAGCCTTCGTCGTTTTTTAAAGGAGGAGGGCGCTGTTGAGCCCATTAGCCGATGGCTGATATCGCAAAACG
>NYVG01000026.1 GCA_002684495.1 Gammaproteobacteria bacterium
TTTGTTACCGATCGCTTGATCGGGCAATTAGCTGGTTGTAGGGATAGGGTTTTTGGTCTCGGTTAATACCCTTACTGGATTAGTGATCGTTTGCAGTATGAGTAAGAACGTATTTGTCGAGTTGTATGTTGCCAAAAGCTTCCGGAGCTTGGTTTGGATGATGTTCTGTGGTCTCGCTTGATCTTTGCCCTCGGGGCCTTGGTGACTGCTGCCACAATTTTTGTGGTGCTTCAAGGCCATTTCAGTTGGCTTGGACGGGAACCGTTCGATGAAGGTTGAACCGTTTTTAGCTCCGGGCCTGGCGTGGGCTCTGGTTGTTCTNTTNTCAGTGCTTTGGATTGCACTNGGTGTNGCTTGGGGGAGGANAGGTAANNGNGATGCAGANGAATANATGCTNGCTGGTCGGAATATNGGTNTGGCNTTNAGTACNGCCACATTGATGGCNTCTTGGGTGACTGGAAATACAACNCTTCTTGCNCCTGAATTTGGNTANAAAACNGGNCTTTGGGGGATGTTTAGTTATGCATTGGCAGGTCTTGGNTTNATTCTGTTNGCNCCATTAGCNCTNCGNATTAAGCAGTTAATGCCCNATGGACGCACNAGTGGTGATTTCATCCGNTTGCGTTATGGGCGTTTGGCTTGGTGGGTGTTCATGNTGATTACNGCCATTTATACGCTTGGATTTCTGATGACCCAAGCAATGGGAGCAGGCATTCTCCTTCAATCNCTTTCAGGATTNGATTATCACGTTGGGATGATTGTGGTGATTGGTGTCGCAATGNTGTACACGCTGTATGGAGGAATGCGTGCNGTGATTGGCACTGACTTTATTCAGTCAGTGTTGATCATGGTGTTATTAGCTGTTGTGGCCGTGCTGGCTTTTCGTCAATTCCCTGCACCNGCTGTTCATGCTCGTTTGATCAACTCTCATGCTGATCATCTGAATCTTTTACTNCCCGCAGGGCTGCTGATTGCATGGAATTCAGCTTTATTTTCAATGGGAGAGGTGTTTCACAACAACATCTGGTGGTCACGCGTGTTTGCGAGCCGCCGTTCAGTTGTGATGACCTCGTTTGTGCTCGGTGGCCTGGCATGGATGAGTGTTCCGATTGTGACGGGCTCGATCGGATTGGTGGCGTTGGCTCGAGGCCTTGAATTTCCTCAAGTGAACATGGTGTTTCCCGTCATGGCTGCTGATCTCCTGGGGGTCGGTGGAGCCGCATTGGTTTTTGTTGTTGTTTTTGCCTCGCTCACCTCAACACTCGATTCCTTATTGGCCTCNACCGCGGATCTTGTGGCAGAGGATATTTATTTCAGGTTGCTGCGTCCCCAGGCGAGCGATGCTCAGCTCAAGCAGGCCGCTCGGGTCACGGTGGTTGGGTTAGCTGTTTTGACGTTGTTGTTGTCATGGCCACGGTTGGATTCCTTGGCTTCGGTGTTGTTCTTTACGGGTGCCCTAGTGGCTTCAACNGTCTGGCCTGTGGCCTGCGGGCTGTACTGGCCTCACGCCAATCGCAATGCTGCGATCGTGGCGATGGTGTCGGGGAGTGTTGTTGGCTTGTCGGCCTATGTCTGGATTGCGCCGTACTGCGCTGCAGTTTTCTCAACAGCGGTGTCGGCTTTGGTGATGGTGGTGGGGAGTGTTCGATGGCCTGAACGCTTTCAGTGGTCTCTGCTGAAGGAGGCTCTATGAGTTGCATTCCCTTTGTTTTTCTCGCCTGGTATGTCGACGCGTCTTGGTTCGGGGCTGTGATTGCTGTGAGCCAGGTAGCCCTTGTTTTGGCCGTGCTCATGTTGCTGGCTATCTGGTGTTTCGAATGGCGCAAGAAACGAATCTGGTAAATGTTTGCNGCGAACACTTTTGAGGAAAAATGATATGNTGTGATACCAAATGTCGATTAATTTGATGAAGAAGTGGCTGTTTTGTGGACAGTCATTCCAGNCCTTGTTAGGGATTGGTATTGCCGCATTTTGTTCGGTCTGAATGATCGAATGTCGATGCACCTATGCCATGGCCATCGTCCAGTCTGTTTCTGCTGATGTGTGTATAGAGCCGATTCGGTTTCAACCGTTGGGCCCAGATGTGTTTGGTAGGACGCAGCCCCAGTGTTTGTTGGCTTCGATCGATGAGGCTGTTGAGCCCTTGATTGATTTGACCAACCAGCATGTGGTTTCGATTCAAAGTTTCTCNGCACAGACCCTCTTACAGCTGTTCCGTCTCGCGGCTAAGTACGAGAGCAATCCTGATCGCTACATCCGACACAACACNCCTCTNACTGGAAAAATCCTCATTAATGCCTTTTATGAGCCCAGTACAAGAACACGTCTGTCGTTCGATAGTGCTTGGCACCGCTTAGGGGGCGATTCAATCAACATCACGGATCGAAGCACAACTGGAATCGCGAAGGGTGAATCGCTCGAGGATGTTGCCCATATGTTTAATAACTATGGAGATTGCGTCGTACTCCGAGATAGCAATCCTGAAGCCGTCGTGGCGATGAGTTCCACGCTTCGTATTCCGATCATTAATGCAGGAAATGGGATTGATGAACATCCCACCCAGGCGATGGCTGATCTCTACACAATTTTGAAGTGGAGACCCAGTCTTGCTGCTNCGAACGTTGCAGAGTCGGATCGAATTCGTATTGGAATTATTGGCATTCCATCGAGAATGCGAACAGTTCGGTCTCTTCTAAGGATTCTCGCCAAATTCCCTGGGATGGTNGAGGAGGTGGTAGTGATTCACGCGCCGGGTATCGAAAATGATGTTTCACTCTTCGATCCTGGTCAGCGAGAAGAGTTGCTNNAGGCTGGTTTGTCCCTGCGTTGTGCGACTGATTTACGCGCGGAGTTGCCTGAGCTTGATGTGGTTTACATCAACGCTATTGCTTGGGTTGGTGATAGTTATGAGGTGCATGGTGGAGGGTTTCGTCTTACGCGGGATCTGCCGTTTAAGCCCGAGGCGATTGTGTTGCATCCGCTTGCGCGGGGGCCTGAATTGAGCACCTGCCTCGATGACACTCCTCACAATTGGTATTTCAGCCAGGCCCGAGGCGCTGTGTTTCTTCGAATGGCTCTGCTCACCTGCATGGTGGATCGAGCCGATCGTGTGATGGATGTGGTCTGAGCAGAATCATGTGCGGTATCGGCGGCGTCTTTCGTACGCATTCAGAACATCGTGTCGACCAGCAATTGCTGGTGAACATGGCAGCAATTCAGGCTCATCGTGGTCCGGATGGCTTTGGGATTGAATCGCTTGAGGGTAGTGGTGTTGGTTTTTGCCATGCCCGTCTTTCGATTATTGATCTCGATGGCAATCGGGCGCGTCAACCGTTCCTCAGCGAGGACAACCAGGTGTTGATGGCGCACAACGGTGAGTTTTACGACTTTCAGCGCATCCGTGCTGATCTCACGGCGCAAGGCGTTCGTTTCGCCAGCAAGAGCGATTCTGAAATTCTGTTGAGGCTTTATCAGCGACAGGGCTTGGAGCAAACGCTGCCGCTTTTGCGTGGAGAATTTGCCTTTGCTCTCTATGACCGCAATCAAGATTGTTTGTATTTAGTTCGGGATCGTTTTGGAGTTAAGCCGCAGTATTGGACGATGACGCCGGAAGGCTTGGTTTTCGGCTCTGAGCTCAAAGTGCTGTTTGCCCATCCAGCCGTTGAACGTCGATTCACGTCGGAGGGGTTATTTCATCAACTCATGCAAACGATGGTGCCTGGAAGCACCGCTTTTGAGGGCGTATACCAAGTACAACCAGGCCACATCTTGAAGGTGCAACGTTGTAATGGGCGCTTAGAAGTCTCGGATTCCACCTACTGGGATATCAATTTTCCTCGGATGGATGAGCGGGATTTCACGCGTCATGAAGCTGATCATGTGTCAGCTGTCCGCTCTGCCTTGCTGGAGGCTGTGGAGTTGCGCATGGTCGCTGATGTCCCCGTTGGTTGTTACCTCTCTGGGGGAATTGATAGTTGTTCGATTCTTGGTTTGGCGTCGGCTGTGAGCCAAGGCCCTGTGAAAGCTTTCACGATTGGTTTTGATGATGTTCGTTATGACGAATCTCCGATTGCTCAGCAGATGGCTGAGGCCACCGGGGCTCAACAGGATCTAATGCGGCTCTCAGGAAATGAGTTGTATGGCCATATGGAACAAACGCTTTGGCATACCGAACGCACTATTTACAACACATTGGCTGTAGCGAAATTTTTGATGAGTCGTCATGTCAATAGCGTGGATTACAAGGTGGTGATGACTGGGGAAGGCTCCGATGAGTTGTTTGGTGGATACCCCGCTTTCCGGCGCGACATGTTTTTGCACGGTTTGGATGATCTTCCGAAGGAAGAGCGGGAAGCCTGGGAGTGCTTACTACAGGACTCCAATTCATTAGTCCAAGGAGCGATGTTGTCTGCTGCTCAGGTTGATGACCCTGATCTTGAGGCTGTCGTGGGTTTTACGCCTAGCTGTTTGCAACCTTGGTTGGCCTGTGTACCTCTTGTGCCCGATTTGTTGGCGGAGCATCATCGTCTTGCCGTTGAGGGGTATTCCCCAGGGAAGGCGATTGCGGCTCAGTTGGATGGCGATCAACTGGATGGCCGTCATGCCCTCGATAAAGCTCAATATGTATGGATTAAGACGATGCTGGAAGGTCAAATTTTGACCTGGGGTGGTGATCGGGTGGATATGGCCAATTCGATGGAAGCTCGGCCGGCTTTCCTTGATCACCATCTCGCGGCGGTGGCTGTGCAAGTACCTCCTGAGCTTCGGATTAAGGGAAAAACAGAGAAATACGTCCTGAGGGAAGCGATGGCGGGTCTCCTGCCTGATGTTCTCTACAAACGTGAGAAATTTGCATTTATGGCACCTCCGGCCCATACAGAGCCTGACAAATGGGCACAAATGCAGAACTTGGCGGCTGATTACCTCAGTGACGAAGCCATTGATGCGGCGGGTTTGCTCAGCAAGAGCGGTGTGAAAGCCTTGTTTGATCGTCACGACAGCCCAGAGACAACCGAGGCTGATCGGGTGCAGATGGATGCAGTGATTAACCATCTGCTTGGTGTGCAGATGCTGCACCGAATGTTCGTAGCAACCGATGTTCCACAGCAAGCGCGGCAAGAAGCAGAGCGCTTGGGTTGGCGCATTCCAGTAGAGGTTTAAATCCTCTCTTGAGTGTGAAATCGTTTCGGTGACTACAAGTTGTTTTTGATGTTTGAGTGAAAATTAGGCATCTTTTGAACTGAAGGACACGACATTGACCTCGCTGCTTTCAAGGCGTCCGCATGCTGTCGTGGGGGATTTCGTTGATACAAAGCCAGGTCTTCGTCCTGATCGTGAGCGTCTGATTTCCACGCTTGATTCGCTGGCCTCCATTGGGTTGTGCCCCGATGGAAGTGTTTGTCGCCGTGGATTCAGCCTCGAGGATCGTCAGGGGCGGGATCAATTATCGGCTTGGATGCAAGACGCGGGGATGCAGGTCCGCATCGACGCTGCTGGGAATCTGATCGGCCGTTTGGCTGGGTTGGATTCGTCCCTCCCAGCGTTGGTCACGGGGTCTCATCTCGATACTGTTCCCACCGGCGGTCGTTTTGATGGCGTGCTTGGTGTTCTGGCTGGCCTTGAGGTGGCAAGGACTCTTCAAGCCAGTGGTGAGCAGTTGCGCCATCCTTTTGAGCTTGTTGTGTTCGCGGATGAGGAATCCACGATGGTTGGCTGCAAAGCCATGGTGGGTACTGCTTCTCCGGATCCAGACGCCTATGCCACGAGCAATGGCGAATCGATTGAGCGAAATCTCGAGCGCATTGGGGGGCATTGGCCGTTCCTTGCTTCAGCACGACGTTCCGATGCATCGATTGCCGCCTTTTTGGAATTGCACGTTGAACAGGGCGGCATTCTCGAGACGCGAGGCGATTCCATTGGTGTTGTCGAAGGAATCGTTGGTCAACGTCGTTTCAGCATCGTGATTGACGGTCAAGCCAACCATGCCGGTACGACCCCGATGGAGCATCGACAGGATGCCCTCGTCACGGCTTCGGAGGTTGTGCTTGCGGTAGAAGCGATGGCGCTTCACCACGTGAATGAACCGGTCGCAACGGTGGGTCGTCTTGAGGTGTGGCCGAATGCCGCCAATGTGGTGCCCGGCTCAGTGAAGCTGACGGTTGATTTGCGCGATCTCAGCCCGGCAGTTCTTCAACAATTGGTCGAATCGTTGATGTTGGCCCTTGAGTCCATTGGTCTCAAACGTGGTTGCTGTATTCGTCTTGACCCCCAGTTTGATGTTGCGCCAACGCCCGCAGATTCCAAGGTGATGGATGCAATTACGTCAGCGGCATCTGCCCTGGGTTTCTCCCATAGTCGTTTGCCCAGTCGAGCCAGTCACGATGCGCAAGAAATGGGTCGTCGTTGGCCGATGGGAATGATTTTTGTTCCTAGCCAAGGTGGGTTAAGCCATTCATCTGCCGAGTTCACCAGCGACGATGAATGTTGGGCTGGAACAGCAGTTTTATTGGGGGCGTTGCAGCGTCTCGATCAGCAACTGTGACGTTCTCAATCGTTGCTCGTGATCCTCAAAATGGTCGTTTTGGTGTGGCCGTTGCCACGTGTCATTTGGCCGTCGGTTCAACTGTTCCTCACATTCGTTCGGGTGTTGGAGCAGTGGCGACGCAAGCACATACCAATCCTTATTTAGGGATCTGTGGCTTAGAACGACTGGAACAGAATGGTGATGCTCAGGATGTATTAGAAACCCTGCTAACTGATGATGTTCTTCGTGATCGGCGTCAGTTTCATTTGATCGACTTGCATGGTCGTACCGCAAGTTGGACGGGTCCAGAATGTGGAGATTGGGCGGGTCATCGCTCCCAGTCGGATCTTTCAGTGGCTGGTAATTTTCTCGTCGGAGAGGAGGTGTTAGAGGCCATGGAACAGGCCTTTTTAATGAGTGATCCCTCCTGGAAATTAGGTCGTCGCTTGATGGTTGCCCTAAGGGCTGGTGAAGCAGCTGGTGGTGATCGTCGCGCTAGGGCGGCAACATCGGCGGCTTTGCAAATTAGTGGCGATGTTGCCTTTCCTCTGCTCGATTTGCGCGTTGATTTTCGCGATGATGCTGTACAAGAACTCACCGAGATCTACGAGC
>NYVG01000027.1 GCA_002684495.1 Gammaproteobacteria bacterium
TGTGGAATCCGCCCCTCGAATTGCTCGACTCGCATGGCCTCTACATCTACCTTCTTTGCGTGGTCGTTTCTCTGAGGTTATTGCTTACTGCCTTCGAAGTACCGAGTACTGCACTTAATCCGGAACTCTCTAATGACTACGACGAACGCACGCAACTGGCGAACTATCGGGTTTGCGCCGGTTGGGCTGCGAGCACAATGCTTGCTCTGCTGCTTTATGGTTATTGGCTTCGCGACACCCCTGAATATCCCGATGGGCTCCTGAACGTCGCGGGGTACGAACAGCTGGGCTTGGCGAGTGCCATCATCGTGCTGGTGGCGATGCTTGTGTGTTCGATCGGCTTGCACTCACGGATTCCCAGTTTTAAGCAGCCTGCCGAAAAGCATTATTGGACGGTGCGCGGAACGCTGCGTGGACTGATTAAAGCCTATTCAGAACCCACGCTGGTGCCGCTACTCGCGGCAAGCGTGCTGATTGCGATTGCCTTTAGTACTTCTGGAGCAACTCAGGTTTACACTTTTTCTTATTTTTGGGAGCTTAACTCCGCCGAGATCTCCGGGCTCATGATGGCCTGGGGTGTGGGTGTCGTTCTCGGCTTCGTTGTGACACCACTTGTCAGCCGAGGTAGGGATAAGCGCCGCGTCGTAATAGTCATGCTCGCGATACTTGCGCTCGAAGAGATCTGCTTCCCCGGACTGCGCATAGTCGGTATGTTCCCGCCGACGGATAGCGTGCTCTACTACCCGCTGATCTTTTTGCTGACCATCATTCAGATGGCCTTCTATCTCGTCGTGGTAGCGATGCTTGCGTCTATGATGGCGGATGTCGCAGAAATACGGGAGCTCGCAAGCGGCGAGCGTGAAGAGGGCACGATTTACTCGGCTCAGATGCTCACCCTCAAAACGGGTTCTGCACTCGGAGTTTGGATCGCTGGATTTGTCCTTGAGCTGGTGGCTTTCCCCACCGCGGTAGAGGCGATAGCAGTGGCGCCGGAAACTGCACATAATCTTGTACTCACACTGATCTTGGTCTATCTAGCGATTTACCCGATCGCGCTCGTTTGTATCTGGCGCATCAGGGTCAGCCGGGCTTCGCATCGAATAAATCTCGAACAGCTTCAGTTGGGCCATCCGGTGTCGAGAGATTAAAGACGGATGATAATGAACAGTAACTGGGCAGAGTATCGGTAGATACCATTTCGAATACGGAGATCTTGAGGTTTGCGGTTGAAGCGTCCTCGGCGAAAGTCGCGCAGGCACTCCTGCGAGATGGGGTGGTGATTATCGATGATGGTCACCTCCCTATTGGATGGCGTCAGTCTCCAGCCCGTGCCCCACAAGGATTCGTTGTCCAACATACCAGGCATTGCGCTTAGCCCAGTTAAAGAACGTAAGTAGAAATTCTCCTTAGTCACGAGACTGTCCTTGGTTGATATCGATGACAGCAATAAAAGTCATTGACTTACAAAGTCAATGACTTTTATTATCGCGTCATGTATGGGGGGACAACCATGAATCGAGTGCTGGGGGAATTGAGGCGCCCCACCCCTTCTAGCTCGAAGAAGAGAGCATCATGAGTTATACGATTGAAAAACATACAGCGGCATCTAGCAGTGGTGCTATTGCTGATTCACTGATGCGAAATGGTGGCGTCATCATTCAAGAACTGGTTACGCGTGAAGTGATAGACAAGGTTCGTATGCAGACGCTGGCAGCCTTGAGTGAAGCAGAGCTGAGTTCGGATTCCGAGCTATGGCCGAAAGGAAATCGTACGACAAGTTCGCTACCTGCGCATAGTCCGCTTTTTGTTGAAGCACTGGCATTGAACAACAAGGTACTGGAGGTGATGGATATCGTCCTGAAGCCTGCCAGCCCCTTTGCTCTCTCTGCTGACGGATCAACTCAAGACGCTATCGAGAATCTAGGCTTGATAAAATCTGAGGTCATTGAGGATGATGCGCGTCAACTTGTGTTTGAGTCTGCCGATGATTCTACCCCGAGTTGCAGTTACTACAGGCTCGGCATTGGCGCCATGCTCGAAGTTGGTGAAGGTATGAAATCTCCTCAACCCCTGCATAGAGAAACGGCGATCTACCAGCCCTTTGTCAGTCGTATGCAGGTGCCCGAGTTTCTTGTCTCGACTATGTGGGCTGGAACAGACTTCACCAAGGGCAACGGCGCAACTCGTGTTGTGCCGGGAAGCCATGAATGGCCTGAGGAACGGATCGCAAGGCCAGAACAAGTTCAGCAGGCTGAAATGCCTACGGGCTCGGTCGTACTCTGGCTATCCAGAACGCTTCATGGTGCTGCGCCATACCGGACAGGTAAACCGAGAGCAGGTTTCTTTGCCTCATATGTGGCCAACTGGCTGAACACAGAAGAAAACCAGTACGTGGCTGTGCCACCAGAGGCCGCTGCTAGGTTGTCAGAGCGCGGCAGGCAGCTTGTGGGCTATCGATGCAGCAGATCAATTGGCTGGGTCAAGGGCAGGGATCAGAATGATCTCTTGAAGCCTGGGAAGAGCGGAGCAATTTGATGAATGGCTTTGGCAGGAAGGCGGGTTCAAAATTTTTAGTGAAGGGAGCAAATGATGGTCGTAGCAGGTTTAACAGACGTTAGAAAGATATTCTCGCTGCTCTCGCAGCGAAAAGAGAGGCATTTGCCAAACCTCGCAGGGTTTAATGAGGTGGGATATAAGAAAATTATCCAACATTACGCTGTTTTGTTCATCGGTGTGTTGTTCGTTACTGCCCTAGAAAGCAATGGCGTCATGGCAGCGACCGATTCCACGCCGTCTGCAGGAGTTATCGAGGAAGTGGTCGTTACCGCGTTACGGCGCGAGCAATCCTTGCAGGATAGCCCCGTGAGTATCTCTGCGATCACCGGGGAGAATTTGGAGAAGATGGGCGCCAAGAGCTTTATCCAATACGCAGGCTCGATCCCTAGCCTGTCGTTCATCGATTCTGGCCCGGGACAGACGCAGATCATCATCCGGGGCATCGCAACGGAGCAGGTACGCCAAGACTTTCCGAAGGTGAAGGAGTCGGTCGGGGTCTATATCGACGAGGTGCCGGTTTCTACTGCCCGAAACGCCCTGGATCCAAATCTGTTCGATATCGAGCGCGTGGAGGTGTTGCGCGGGCCGCAGGGAACCCTGTACGGATCTGGTTCTCTGGCGGGCACGGTGCGGGTGATTACCAACAAGCCGAATCCGGATGCCTTTGATGCTAAAATCAGCGCAACCATTGCTTCGCAAGACGAGGGCGATGAGAACTACTCCGTGGACGGCATGGTCAATATTCCTGTTGTGGAGGGCCAATCCGCGCTGCGCATCGTCGGCTACTACAACGAAACCAGCGGATTTATCGACAATGTCGCCCTGTCAGACGAGAACGCCGACCAAGCGACCTCATGGGGTGTCAGGGTCGCCTACTCACACCAGTTCACAGATAAGTTCGGCGCGCTTGCCAAAGTGTTCTACCAGGAACTGGACACAGACGCTTTGCCCTACGAGACGACGGGAAATTCCATTCCCACCGATCCACGTTTCGATGTCGGTGAGTTCGAGCAATATTCCATAGTAAATGGAGGTGCGAAAGACGAGTTCGCCATTTACAACCTGGAATTCACATACGATTTTGAGTGGGCAAGTTTGCTGTCCTCAACCTCGTACTTGGACCGGCAACACGAAGACCGCCAGGATGCGACTCACTACAACGAGAGATTCTTCGGGCTGCAAGTGCCACAGCTCTGGACCGACCTGTCTGACATCAAGAGTTTTGTCCAGGAGTTTCGGCTCACCTCAGCCGGCGATGGTAGGTTGAGTTGGAATGTTGGGGTTTACTACAACGACCTGGACAAGTATGCGCTCGGGGACTTTGTATCCCCAGGATTCGATGACGCCACCGGTTTTCCCTCCAGCCTGTTCGGTGCCCCACCGGACACCACGATACAGTTCATCGTGGATTCCGAGGAGGAACAATTCGCGGTCTACGGCGAGTTCGATTACGCAATCACCGACCGATGGACCGCCACGGTCGGCGCGCGCTGGTTCGATGTGACGCAGGATACCAGTACTGATGCCAATGGTATCTATAATGGTGGCGTTTCCGCATTCACCGGACAGGCCGACGAGAGCGATATCCATTCCAAGTTCAATGTGTCCTATCAGGCAACCAACGACGCCATGTTATACGCGAGCGCGTCAGAGGGCTTTCGGCTCGGCGGAACGAATGATCCTGTCCCGGAGGTAACCTGCGGCGACGATCTCGCAGAACTTGGGCTGAGCGCTACGCCTCCGTCCTACGATTCGGAGACCGCCTGGAACTACGAGTTGGGCGCAAAAACCAGTTGGCTCGATCAGCGGCTCACCGTCAATGCCACGGCGTACCAGATCGACTGGGAAAACATTCAGGCCCAGCGCCTCCTCAGCACATGTGGGTTCTTTTTCGTAGAAAATGGGGGCAAGGCACAATCGAGAGGTGTGGAGTTGGAGCTTGTTAGCCGGCCGACGCCAAACTTAGAGCTCAGTCTCTCCGGTTCCCACACCGATGCTGAACTCACGGGGGACTTTGAAGCGCTTGGCGCACCGGACGGTACTTCGTTACCGTTTTCGCCCGAGTGGTCGGGCTATGGTGCAGTGACATATCACTTCCCGCAGCGCGGCGAGTTTGCGTACTACGTTCGAGCGGACGCGAGCTATACGGGCAGCCGCTGGAATATGCTAGATCATCAATCGAGTGGTGCGAAAAAATTATCGTCGTACACCCTGGCCAATGCGCGCGTGGGNCTGGAGGCGGAAANGTGGCGGGCAGAGCTTTTCGTCACCAATCTGAACAACGAACGCACCGACCTCTTTTTTGTCAACAGAAATTACGGGAGCTCGCAAGAGGCGAGGGTGTTTCTGAATCGACCGAGAGCCATCGGGCTGACGGTAAGCGCCCGAATGTAGTGGTCTTGCCTTTTTCGTAAGCTCAAGTAAAAGAGGAGTTACAAATGATCACATCTGGAGATTCAGAATGGCCAAGATCAACACCTCATTGGAAGGTAAAGTCGCCATTTTAACAGGCGCATCGAGCGGAATTGGAAGGGCATCCGCATTGGCCTATGCCGCACACGGTGCCAATCTGGTCGTCGTGTCCCGAGGAAAAGATCGTCTCGAGGCCCTAGCGAAGGAGGCGAGAGCCTTCGGGGTAGAAGTCCTTCCCGTCATAGCGGATGTCGGAGAGGAAGCCGACCTGCAGAATATCTACCGTCAGGCGATCGAGAAATTTGGCGGCGTCGACATTCTGCTGAACAACGCCGCCATTTCGGATCGTGTCATGATGCAGAATCTCCAGTATGAATCTTTCGAGCGTGTGCTCCGCACGAACACCTTTGCCGGCATCCGCCTCGCCCAACTCTGCCACTCGTCTCTCAAAAAACGACGAGGCGTTATCGTTAATATCGCATCCGATGACAGTCTGTATCCCTCGGTCGGATTGGGTGCGTACTCGATGTCGAAGATCTCTCAGGTCCATTTCACTAAGCTTCTTGCTGTCGAGTGGGGAAAGGATGGGATTCGAGTCGTGTGCGTCTCCCCAAGTCTGACCCGCACGCCAATGGCCGCAGAGTGGGTGAAGAGCGTCGAGGCTAAATTGGAAAAGGGAAACTATCGACTCAATCCAATGGATCGAGTCTGCGAACCTGAGGAGGTCGCGGCCATGGTGCTCTTCCTGTCCAGTCCCGCCGCTTCGTTCATCAACGGATACAACTATGTAGTGGATGGAGGAATGTCCGCTCAGGTGCCCATTTAGGCCTGCTGGCTGCTGCCTGGGAAAAGTTCAAAGACATCATCTCGAAATACAACGGAGCGAGCTAGAATGAACGAGGTTTCAGACGTCGTAAATCTCGATGCGCTGCTTGGCTGGATGGATGACAACGATCTCGGAAAAGGTCCTCTCGATCAGCCGGAACTGTTGACCGGTGGCACACAGAACTTTCTCGTCAAATTCACACGAGATGATCGCGACTATGTACTGCGCCGGCCACCCCTTCACCTGCGTAAGAATTCAAATGAAACCATGATGCGTGAGGCAAGAGTACTGGATGCGCTCACCGGCAGTGATGTGCCTCATCCCGGATTCATCGCATCCTGTCGCGATGAATCCATACTCAACTGCTGTTTCTACCTGATGGAGCCCATCGATGGCTTCAACGCCACAACCGGTCTGCCAGACTATCACCGAAGCGATCCGGCTGTCCGTCATAGGATGGGNCTCTCGATGGTAGAAGCCGCCACCGCACTGGGTGCAGTAGACTACCAGGCAGTGGGTCTGGAGGGATTCGGCAAACCCGAGGGGTTTCTCGACAGGCAGGTGCTCCGCTGGCAGGCACAGATCGACAGTTACAGTGAACTCAATGAATGGCCGGGACCATCTGCCTTGCCGGGGATAGATACCATTCCGAAATGGTTGACAGACAATCAGCCGGAAAGTTTCACTCCCGGNATCATGCATGGCGACTTCCACCTTGCGAANATCATGTTCCGGTTCGACAGTCCAGAGCTGGCTGCAATTGTTGACTGGGAACTCTGCACCATCGGCGACCCGCTTATTGACCTCGGCTGGATCATGGCCATGTGGCCAGACCCGGCAGAAGACAGACCCGCGCGTGTCGAACCCTGGGACGGATTCCCCAGCCTGGATGAGATGATCCTGCATTACAGTGAGCGTTCAGACAGAAACGTGGATCACCTCCCCTGGTACGGTGTTCTGGCCTGCTTTAAACTGGGTGCGATTCTGGAAGGAACCTACGCCCGAGCCTGTACCGGCCAGGCGCCGGTTGAGACCGGCGACGCCCTGCATGAACACACCATCGCCCTCTTTAATCGTGCGCTGCGAATGATTGGAACAGCCTGAGAAGAAAGCGTTAGGCTCATCGTCCCCGGATTATTACCCAAACAACCAGATCACAAGGAACACCAGAATGACAGACAAACTATTCGACTTCACCGGCAAGGTTGCACTCATCACCGGCGGCAGTCGCGGTCTCGGCAAAGAAATGGCACTCGCTCTCGCTGAACGCGGTGCCAGTGTCATTGTCACCAGCCGCAAGGCCGAGGCCTGTGTTGAAGTTGCTGAACAGATTGAAGCCATGGGTGGGCAGGCCCTTGCCTATGGCTGTCACGTTGGCGACTGGGATGCGATTCAGAGTCTGGTCGACGCCGCATATGAGCGATTTGGCAAGGTTGATATTCTGATCAACAATGCCGGCATGTCGCCCCTCTATGAAAAGGTGAGCGATGTCACCGAGGCACTCTTCCAGAAGGTTATCGATGTCAACCTGAAGGGACCATACCGACTCATGGCGCTTATCGGTGAGAAGATGATGGAAAGTGATGGCGGCAGCATTATCAATATCAGCAGTACCGCCTCGCAGAACCCGACACCCAACGCCGAACCTTATGGCGCCGCCAAATCAGGCCTGAACAATCTGTCACGCTCCTTTGCGTACGCGTTTGGTCCCAAGGTCCGGGTGAACAGTATCGCCGCCGGACCTTTCCTGACCGACATTTCGAACGCATGGGATATGGAACAGTTCGAAGAACGTGCCAAAGACAGAATCGCCTTNCAGCGCGGCGGGCAGCCCGATGAAATNGTTGGTGCTGTGCTGTTCCTTGCCGGTGACGCAGGCAGCTTTACCACCGGCGGTGTGATTCGGGTTGATGGCGGTGCTCATTGATCGACGTCGACTGTAAACGTAAAAAAAATGCAACCGGCATCAGCTTCCTGAACGGAGCACTTCANGTTCAAAGACTTCACCTTCAAAGACGGTGCCGTGTACCGGGATGTCCTTCAGGTTCTCGATAGGTATCTCGTATGGATCTTCATCCAGCACGGCAAAAACCGCCATCTTGCCTGCGCGAAGACTGCCGATTTCATTCTCCCGAGCGAGCACATATGNGGCGTTGGTTGTAATGCTTCGAAGCGCCTGGTCAAGAGTGAGACGTTCGGAGCACCGCCAAAAGCTAGCGTAACAAGCCAGGACTTGGTTAATTCGAGTGGCTGACTCATGGCCTGTGTCGGAACATAGGCAAGTCAGAGTACACAGGCAGTAGTCTCTTCTGCTCGAACTCTAGAGTCTTCTTATCAATCTCTATCGGTTCCAGAAACTATCAGCCGGTGGAGTTCCACTGGTTCGAGTTCAAATAACTACCGACCAGCGCGACTAACTAGATCCAGCTTGCTTTTTGCCTGATAAAAATACCGATAAAGATATATTTCATTGACATCACTATGTCGTTGACATATATATTTCATTGACATATAAGTTGATGAAGGGGCGCCATAGGTGACTTTGATCGTGCGTCCAATTATTGGTTTTTACAGCGTTTAATTCTGGATTGAGGGGAAGGGAAAATGCTTTGGAGTAAAGATAAGGTTTACCTGGTCGCGATGTTCATTTCGATACTGTCCGGCCTCAGCATTACTGCTTATGCCGAGATTGAGGAAGTTGTAGTGACCGCGGAGAGGCGTGAATCCACAGTCACCGATACACCAATTTCAATGACGGCATTTGATGAAAATCTAATCCAGAAATTTCGGATGGAGCGATCCCTTGACGTCGCTGATCAGGCTCCAAATCTCCAAATCGAAGAAGTCTATGGAGTATCGGCACCGCGAATAACTCTGCGCGGAGTGACGAACGCGGATTACGCTGTTACATCTAACTCACCGGTGACCGTATATAGCGATGGCGTTGTCCTAAATAATACGACTATCCAGGGATTCGCCATGTTTGACCTTGAACGTGTCGAGGTTCTACGAGGGCCCCAGGGAACGCTGTACGGTAGAAATTCTACGACAGGATCTCTCAATTTTATTTCTGCGAGACCGACGGATGAACTCTCGGGCTATCTCAGGGCTACCGCTGGGCGTTACGGTCAAAAGCGATTAGATGGAGCGGTTGGGGGCGCGGTTAGTGATAGTCTGAGAGCCCGGTTAGCCGTCACGAGCGGAGAGTCAGACGGTTGGGTGACAAATGCTCTCAATGGTGACAAAGAGCCTGCTCAGGATGATAAGGCGGTGAGGTTGGCTCTCGAATATGACCTGACAGAAAATGTAGATGTGTTTTTTAAAGCTCAATGGTCAGAGTACTCGGGCGAGGCACTTCTATTCCACAGTGGTGCGAGCATACATCCTTTTTTCGGGACGCCAAACCCGGGCCCCTCTGACGACTATCGTTCAATAGTTTTAGACTTGGACGACAGGCCCGAAGACATTGACTCGCTTGACATCGTTCTGCAAGTTGATTGGCGCGTTAGTGATTGGACGTTGACGTCATTGACGGGCTTTAACGATCACGAAAGATTGTGGATAAACGACGACGACGCTTCCGAGTTTCCTGCGCTACACGAATATAGTCAGCATGAATCGGATCAGTTTTCTCAAGAGTTCAGGTTAACATCAGATTTTGAGGGTCCAGCGGAGTGGATATTTGGTGTCTATTACATGGAAGAAGATTTAGACGCCTTAGGAGCGTTTGATTTCACGGCCCTGTTTTTTGATCCCGACCCATCGAATGGTTACGGGTCGGTAAACGCACGTGCTCAAACGCTAGATTCCTTTGCTGCGTTTGCCCAGTTGGACTACGCATTTGCTGAGAAGTGGTCTGCAGGTTTAGGTTTGCGTTGGACAGAGGATGAGAAAACGTACGATTTCGAATATCTCCCCTGCATTGGATTCCCGAGGCAGGATGATCGCTCTTTCACAGATCGGTCTTTGATTTCGTTGGACTGTGGCGGTACCCAAGAGCGGGTCGATAAAGCCGATTGGTCGGCTATTTCAGGAAAAGTTTCGATCGAATATCGGCCCGATGATAGAAGTCTTTTTTACGCAAGCTACTCTAAGGGATTTAAGGGTGGGGCCTTTGCTGTGGATTCGACTTTGTCGGATGGCACTGGAAGAGTAGACCCAGAGGATCTGCGCTCTTATGAAGCTGGGTTTAAACGGCAGGCGCAAAACGGTAAAGCGGTTGTTAGCGGCGCCCTATTTTTCTACGACTATGAAGATCTACAACAGAAATCCCTTGTGGATTTAGGCTCGGAGGACGGGTTACCTAACTTCGTTAATCTTCTCAATAACGTAGATGAGGCGGAAGTTTATGGTGCTGAGGTGGAACTGCAATGGTCGCCCAATGAAAGAACCTATACGATGCTCGGGTTTGGTTGGGTGGATACGGAGTATACCGACTTTGTTCAGGAAGACGGGACGGACTTTTCTGGGAACAAATTTCAGAATGCTCCTGAATTCACATTCAATGGCCTTGTTCAATATCGCTTTGACGGCCTGGGGAACTGGTCAGTTACCCCTCAGTTAGATTGGTCATTCGCGCAGGGATATTTTATCAATCTAGCGAACGATAGTTTCGTCGATATTACGTCAACTGAAAGGTACAAGGTCGAGACGGAAGATGATTGGGATGTCAACTTTCGGCTCACGTTTGAGTCTATAGATTTGGCTTTTTCTGTAACCGCGTTTATTGAGGACATTGGTGAGAATCAAGGAGACATAACGCAGCACTATCCCAGCTTCGATAGCCTTGGAACTAGTATGACCAATATCTCCAGACCCGAGACTTACGGCTTAACTTTCGCTTATGAGTTTTAGCATCTGAAGATAAAAGGTGAGGCTCTCTTTGTTTGGTGCCTCACTTGCTCGTAGCGCTAACCCGAACAAGGAATGGGTGATGGGTCGTTTACCAATAGCGTGTGGCATGGCCATTCTTTTGCTTTCGGTCGGAAGAACCGCTTTACCAGTAGAGTTTACTAATGCTGCGTCAAGCAATGCGTTTATATTTGAATTTGAGGCGATATGCGCCACTTGTCATGGCGACAATGTCTCGATTGACCGCGCGCCTAATCGCGCTGCTCTGGAGGCTATGGCGCCTGAAAGAATTTACCAGTCGCTCACAGGTGGGGCCATGGCTCAATTCGTGCTGGATTGGCCAGACGACAAGAAGAAGGGGCTCGCGACAGCCATCACCGGACGGCCGTTTGGCGGGCATGGTCCAGCTATAGCGGGTGGGATGGTAATTATCGGGTCAGGCTACGCCGTTCTGGACACTGCCCCAGGAAATGTGCTTTTAGCTTTCGATTTTGGGTCACCTCATTCTGCGAGCGGTTCTAACTCCCCTTGAGTCTGGACTCGTGTATCTTTTGTGCCTGGTTCGCTGCGACCAGTGCTAGTAACTATGAACTATGATAATTACTGTGGAACAGCCATGGAAAAGCAAACGCTAAACTTCTATAACGCAAGTATCGCTACTTCAATTGATGTCCCCATCACCTTTACCCTTGACGGCAGCATTCTCGACTTTCCAAACGAAAACGATCGCGGTAAAGAAACGCATATCTGTACCGTGCACAATGCGAGAGAAACGATCAAAGCCCCCACACTGGCTTATGAAGGTTTTCAACTCTTTAATCACGATATCAAATTCGATGACGTTTCTGATGACGCCCAATTGGAAAGCAATGTGGATTTATTGCAAAGATTTATCCAAAAGCAGACGGGCGCCACCTCAGCGTTATTCCTTGGGCATGTTGTTCGTCAGGAAAACTTTGACCGCCACAAGCCATCGACATTTGTGCATGCTGACTGGAGCGGAGAGCGAGTGCAAAAGTTGGGCGTTGAGGATGATCCGTTAATTCTCACCAACAGTGATATCACTAGTGATCGCGTTAGACACCTTATTGAGGAAAAGGACCACTGGTCACTATTTAACATTTGGATTCCGTTAAAAACCGTGGTCAATCGTCCTTTGGCATTGTGTGATGTTCACAGTGTTGAGCATGATGATGTTATCCACAATTTACGCTTTAAAGATCCTGATAGTGATCAAAAAGCCGCTAAGGGAAATATTTTAAGCTTAAAATTCCGCGAATATTATCGCTGGTTTTATTACCCTTTGATGCAGAGTAATGAGTTACTCATATTCAAACAGTTTGATTCTGTTGAAGGTGCTGCCAGTTTTATTCCGGTGTTTCATACGGCGTTTAAAGTGGTAGATGATAACGATCAGCGGTTTCCGATGCGAGAGAGCATTGAGTTACGGTTTTTAGCGGCAAAGTGAGCGAGGGCTTAGAGAATAAATCTCGGTGACCATCAGCAATGATGGTTTATAGGTTTACGTCTACGATTTGGAAGGAGAAGTTTGTAACTAAACTTTAACCGAAGGGACCTGAACTAAAGCCGGTGACTCTCATATTAAGTCGCGACTACTGCGTCTGACTCATGGCTATGTGTACGGCAAGGTCCACGACATCTGTCTTAAATTTAGCAAATTGTCTCTTCGAGGCCGTTTGAGATTGTGCGCCTGCACCATCCAACAAGGCTGTGGTTAGTCTGGCTCGATTCAGGCGTTCTGATTCAGGCAAACTTGGGTTCTTCTCTTTTATCAGAGCGGACAGATAGTCAAAAAACTCGCCGAACACCTCTGCTTTTAACTGCGAGAATCTTGGCGAACCATGGGTTGCTGCAAATATCAACCCATAGATTAAGCCGCTCCCAGAGACCCATAAATCCAGCAGTTCGCTAAAAGATTTCTCTAAGTCGTGGTCGACTCCGGTGTTGGAAATGGTGCTAACGTCCTCTTCAAAAACACTTCTCACGATTGCTTCAAGCAGGTCGTCCCTCGTAGGGAAATAATATTGTAGGTTGCCAAGTTCCATACCTGCCTGTGTGGCGATCTGTCGCAAAACGAGACTTTCTATGCCTTCGGTGGTAATCACACGCGTCGCGATAGAAATTATTACCAAACGTTGCTTTTGACCTTTCTTGCCTAGTCGCTTGCCGTTTTGCAATAAGGGTGAATTCATAACTGGTTGATCCCTGAAGCTACTCAGAAAACCTCTTGATACTAGGCCAAAGGAAGGTGGGTGGCTAAGACAATAACGCGGACGGATGGTATCAAAGTTGCTGGAGAAATGCTCGTTCTCCGCGAGCAAGCTACACCACGGTCTGTGTCAACTGTAACCTTGTATACCGCTTGGCTTTACAACTCATGTACACCAGAAGTTGGGCTCACTCTTAAAAGTCGTTGGTGTGACTTTGGTTAGATATATGTAGGCGCGTAAGGTGATACCTTTGTGCTTACAGCTCCTGAGCCGGCGGCCCGATTCCCTGACATACCTCCGCGCGGTGTCGAGACTGATGTCGAGCGCTTGCCTGTTGTCTGATTGCTCATTCTCTGGCGATGCATTACTCGGGCCTCTATTGTCCCCACCTTAGGCACGGGATCCTCCATCTCCGCAAGGCGTAACTTCAAAATAGGGCTAACTTGCTCCGCAATCAACGGTATTACCTTGGATGCGACAAAATATAGGTCATTGACATTATATTTGTCGGCGACCTAATATATATAGGTCGTCAAGCAGGGGATCAGACATGAAAAATTTCTTGATTAGATTCTTAAGTGGTGTCGCTGTCTTTTCCGCGTGCTTGTCCATCTCGTCATTGTCGAATGCGGACGATCATGGTCCGCTTAAGGTGTTCTCCACAAGTGAGAGCGATTTCGAGGAAATGGATTCCAATGGACCGGTCATGGTGGCGCCTATGATGAGTATTCCAGGTATGACCGGTGGTATTGCGCGACTCGAAAAGGGCCGTCACAAAGTAAGTAATTGGACCCACTGGTATGGTGAAGCGGTATACGTGACCCAAGGAACTGGAAATTTAACCGCTTCTGTGCCTCCCTTCGTCGACTCAAAAACCTACCACCTTAATGTTGGCGATTTCTTCTACATCCCAGTTTCGACACGCGTTTCATTTGAAGCAACTAGTCAGGAGCCGTTCGAGTTCTTTTTTGCGATCCCAGCAGACTAAGTTCTTTGGGATTGTCAGAAACGACGAAATCCTCACTTTACTAATACTGAATTAAAGCGATCAACAAGGGAGAGTCATGGCAGGTCCACAAGTAAGTACTAAATATGGGATTGTCGAAGGGAAAGAAGAAAAAGAGTTAAACGTATTCAAGGGAATACCTTACGCAAAACCGCCAATCGGTGAATTGCGCTGGTGTCCGCCTCAAGCACCTGAAAGTTGGGCTGGCACTAAATCCTGTACAGAATTTAGCGCGGTATGTGCTCAGGAGTCCTTTCCAGAGGTGATTGATATGAAACTTATGGACGTCCCGGGGCCACAGAGCGAGGACTGTCTTTACTTAAACGTCTGGTCATACCCAAGCGAAAGCGAAAAGCGGCCGGTCATGTTTTGGATCCACGGGGGCGGTCTGGGGTTCGGCGGCGCGTCCCAACCGATCTACGATGGCCAGCACCTGGCCCGAAAGGGAGTGGTCGTGGTGACGATTAACTATCGTATGGGCGCGCTGGGATTTCTGCATTTAGACACTGTAACCGAGGGCGCGATCCCTGCGACCGGCAACGAGGGCTTTCTAGATCAGATTGCGGCCCTGGAGTGGGTCCGAGACAACATCGCGGGTTTCGGCGGAGACCCAGACAACGTCACGATTTTTGGGGAGTCTGCGGGTGGCTGGTCGGTCACCGCGTTGATGGCGATGCCAAAGGCAAAGGGGCTCTTTCACAAGGCGATCGCCCAGAGCGGCGTGGCAAACGCCGCGTTACCTCTCGAGCATGCCGCCGATTTAGGAAAGGAGTTTTTGAGTGACGTCGCTAACGACCCGACCGACGCGGATTCCTTGCGCGCGATACCCGCAGATAAGGTGCTCTCGGCGGGGTCGTCCCTTGTCAGAAGCATAGAGGCCCTGCTGACAGGTGTCGGCGAGGGCAACCGCTATCACCGGGCCGTGATCGACGGGGATACCTTGCCTGCCTCGGTTCTCGGTTCGATTGCAGAAGGTTCTTCGAGCGATGTCGTGTTGATGGCCGGTACGACTCGGGATGAGATGGCCGCGCCGGTCCCGCCCGGAGCGACTCCGGAAGAATTGCAAGCCATCGTCAGTCAGGCCGCCTACGGTATCGATTCAAAAGAGATGATCGAGCGTTATCGTGAATCTAGGATGAAGCGCATGGCCAGGATGGGTGACGCGGACATCGCCAGTGCCATCAGCACCGATGCAACCATGCGGATACCCTGTATCCGGCTATTGGAGGCTCAGCAGCGGCATCAACCCTCGTATCACTATATTGTGACCTGGACGACGCCCGCGGGCGACGGTGCTGCTGGCGCGGATCACGGTATCGAGTTGGGGTTTGTTTTCGGTACTCATGGCATCGATCAGGATCACGCGATCACCTTTGGGGATGGGCCGGCCGCGGCGGGCCTGGCCAATGCTGTCATGGACGCCTGGACAAACTTTGCCAAGACCGGGGATCCCTCTAGCGACACTTTAGGGGCTTGGCCGGCATACGTCGAGAACCGTGCGACGATGATGATAGGCGAGCAAACTTACGTGAGAGAGGCTCCGTATGAGGAAGAGCGTGTCGCCTGGGATGGCTATGATAATTCGGTTCTAGAGCGCCCTCCGTTCGAACCTAAAAACTGAGAAACTCTTAAGTTAAGAGTCATAAAATATTGATTAATATAGCTTTTTAAGATTAACAGAAGGGCCTTTCTTTATCAAGCTGGCGGGTTAAGTCTGGGCGCGCTTGTGGGCGTGAGCGTGCCTTTTGCGCGGTTTATGCCGGCGGGTTTGCTGCCTGTGGCCGTTGCCCAGGGGGAAGATCAAGACGCAATCCCAGGGAAGCCGGGCTTGGTCGTGCTCAATAACCGACCGATTAACGCAGAGACGCCAGCCCATTTGCTGGATGACGAGATCACGCCGGCCGCCCGGATGTTCGTCAGAAATAATGGGATACCGCCGCTACTGACTGATGAGGACGCACAAAACTGGAGGCTCAAGGTCAGCGGCGAGTCGTGTCAACGCCCTCAGGAGTTTAGCTTGAGAGAGTTGAAGGAAATGTTTCCGGTGTATGACTACCAGCTGCAGCTGGAGTGTGGCGGGAACGGCCGAAGCGAGTTTTATCCGCCCGCCAGCGGCAATCAGTGGACGACCGGAGCGATAAGTTGCGGGGAGTGGACTGGAGTCCGGTTAAAGGACTTGTTGGCTCATTGCGGAATAGAATCAAGCGCCGTTTACGTAGGCTATTATGGAAAAGATACTCATGTGAGCGGCGACGTCGCCAAGATCCCTATATCAAGGGGAGTGCCCATCGATAAAGCATTAGAGGACGAGACGCTTATCGCGTGGGCACTAAACGAAGAGGATATTCCTGTTTTGCACGGGTTTCCGTTGCGTTTGGTGTGCGGCGGATGGCCGGCTTCTGCTTCGGGTAAGTGGTTAAGCGAGATCGTGGTCCGGGACCGGGCGTTGGTCGTAATGCTTCGAAGCGCCTGGTCAAGAGTGAGACGTTCGGAGCGCCCCATAACCGTTCCGGCTTCCGTGATCCGATAGACAGCATAGAAAAGCGTTTAGAAGAATTGGAAAAGAAATGATTGGAAAAAAACTAGCCGACTGGGGCATACCAGTAAACATAATTACAGCTATTATATTTTTTGTATTCGGCTGTATCAGTTACTACATGGGCATGGGAGACATTTCCGAACATATGGGTCATGGTCATATGAATCATGACATGGACGCTGGATTTAATTGGTTTGGGCTTGGCGAAATGACTGTAATGTGGTGGGCAATGGCACTAGCACATATAGTAATACATCAATGTAGATGCTCAGATTGTAAGAAATGGAAATAAGGCACGATGGGACCTCGCACGGTGTTTTGAGTCCCATGGAGTTCATAGGACGCCTGGCGGCACTGGTACCCAGACCGCGAGTTAACCTCACAAGGTTTCATGGTGTTTTCTCGCCGAACAGCAAGCTGCGAGAGTTTGTTGTACCGGCAAAGCCTTCGGACGCAGAAGGGCGGTTGGAACACCCTGGTGACCAGGCTTATTCCATGACGTGGGCACAGCGCCTGAAGCGCGTCTTCTCCATAGAAATAGAGAAATGTGAGAAGTGCGGGGGAAAGTTGAAGGTCATCGCCTGTATTGAGGATGAGGAAGTGATAGACAAGATCCTGAAGCATCTGGGACTGGTCGAAGCTTCCCAGACCAGAAACCGATCACTACCATCAGATTTTTTTGAACACTCGTCCCAGCTTTTCTGACATAAGCACTCTATGATGGGGATGGCCTCGCCCGGAACAACAGATAACCACGAATTCAGGCCTGTGCCACCCCGCCAGGGATTGAATGAGCGCTACATGCTATTGAGATTTGAGGGAAATTCGGTGCGCCGAGAAAGGCAATGCTGGGAAGATACTTGGTAATCGGCAGAAAAACGTGGTTAATTCGTCTTATCCCCCCCGGCATGATGATCTTGTCGCTGAACCGATCGTTGTGTTTAAGTTTCTAGGTTCAGGTTCTGGTGCCGTTTTGAATATTTCAGTGATGTCCGCGTTGGTTGATGTGGCGGACGAAAATCAACTTATCTCCGGCGATCGTCAGGAGGGCATTCTTTACTCCGCACGAACGTTCTTTGCCAAGGTAGACCATGCGCTTGGTTTGTTTCTAGCAGGGGTCGTTTTGGACTATATTGCTTTCCCAACAGATGCTGAGCCAGGCCAAGTCGCAGGCAGCGTGTTATTTCGCCTTGGTATGGTTGATGGCCCATACCTGATTCTGCCCGGACTAATCGCAGCATTCTCTATGCCAGCTATCGAATTAACGAACGTAGTCACGCAGAAATCATGGCAGAGCTGCGAGCCAAAACATAAACAATAAACCTCCCAACGCTCGCGCTCCAGCCAGCAAAAAGGGTTAGAGGTTTTTTAATCCAAACTGTTGGGCCTCACGACAACCGAATTGGCAGATGCGCTGGAAGTGTAAGAGTCCACCTTGACTGGTCCGGTTCATGGCCAGATCGACGTGTCTCCGGCCGCGACGGTGAGAGTGAACAAGGTACTGGGGAGCTTGGCCGATTCCAGTGAACCATGTGTCGGAGGGTACCGACGAGGAAGATTGATGAGAGCCCCTGGTCTTGCTGCTACTGCAACAAAACGTTGTCGGGCTCTCATGGCGGCGATTCAAATAGCGAAGCCTTAATATCTCGCCTGCCCTTTACTCGACTATCGTTTCCGCGGTCTCAGGAACGACACGATTCTCGATGTGGCCTAGCTTCTCGATCTCCACGCGAACAACATCCCCTGACTTTAAGAATGTAGGCGGTTTCATGGCAGCTCCCACTCCTGCCGGTGTGCCCATGAAAAGTACATCGCCAACATCGAGGGTAAAAGCCTTGGACAAATGTTCAATGGCATCGAAACAGTTGAAGATGAGGTGTTTGGTGTTTGAATGCTGGCGTTCCTCCCCGTTCACTATGCAACGGATATCAAGGTTGTGGGGATCACTCACCTCGTTCGGTGAGACTAAATAGGGGCCGATCGGGCCGTGGGTGTCGAATGACTTCCCGATCTGCCAGGTATGCACGTGCATCTGCCAGTCGCGTACGCTGATGTCGTTGCCACAGCAATAGCCTCCAATCACCTCGTGTGCGCGCTCCCTGGGCACATGCTTGCAGCGTTTGCCGATAATCACACACATTTCCGCTTCATAGTCGAGCATGGGTGAGACCTGCGGCAAGGTAATATCGCCGTAAGGAGCGTTGACACAGTTGTGCTGCTTGTTGAACCAAACCTGATGTTCGGGAATTTCCAGGCCGCTTTCGGCTACGTGGTCACTATAGTTCAGCCCTATCGCCAACATTTTGCCAGGGTTGGTGATCGGCGCATGCAATGAGATTGTGTCAATAGCAATACCGTCAGCTCCTTCAATTGCTGACATGATGACTGTGTCGTCATTCCCAGTCGCTAGAAGTGATTTCATGTCGGTAGGTAAGTCACTGCATGAAGAGAGGTCGACTATCGTGTCGTTGCGGATCACCCCAACGCGTGGTGTCGGGTTGTCTGGTGTAGAAAAGGTAGCAAGTTTCATAATACTGTCTCCACGAATGTGCTAGTTCAAATTTTCGTCGGTCAACGTCCATTGTGGCCTTGAGCTATGGTCTCGGCTTGCAAGGCGGGCGACGGAGCTTAAATTCCGTCCAAACGAGGAGCGGCTCTCTAATATCAATACTCGGTAACTCCTCTTATCCGAACTTTTAAAACGTCGGGCAAAGTTATCTGGGGCGATAACCCTTATTATCTTTCGTCCTAATGGCTATTCGTTTCTGATTAAGACTTGTTCGGAAACCTCGGCCCGCGTGGCCGCTGCCATTCCTGGGAAAGGCTTTCTGTCTGTTCACGTACTTCCGGTAGCGTTTCGGGCTGATAGTCGCGTTGCTTCATGCCCGCATCAGAAAAACGATAGCTAAATGGTACAGCAAGTAACTCCAGGTCCATATTAGGGCTTAGCTCACCAACAGGTTTATAGTCACCGCATTCTAACATGAGGCGCTGATTAACCAGGTAGTCACCATTCCACGCACCTTCTATGCCACCAAGTCCGGTGGGTCTTGCACCCAGGCGATAAAGAAGTTTGTCCGATGCGTTAGTCAGGATATCACTCCTGGCACTCATCATATGCAGCTCCTGCTGGCGCATGAACGGCTTTACGCTGTTCATGACCAAAGCCGTCCGGGGCCGATCTGTTCGAGTCTCGGAGCTAGGTGCGCGAGATGGCTTGGTTGTTGCCGCTCGTCTACAACGACGAACGACCGCATGGAAGTCTGGGGCATCTGCCGCCCATTATTTACCGGCAGAACTTGAAAAACTCTACTTCAGTGGTGTTTCGCTGATGGGGAAGTGGACAGCGCGGCCAACTGCATCCCTGCCTGGCGACAGCATACCGACTTGACTCTCACATCCGTGGTGTCGAAGTTACTTACCATGAAGCAATCAGTGCTGGCCTGGAACATCTAATCTGAGCGATCGGGCATTCTCTTGAATCTTGAATCTTGAATCTTGAATCTTGAATCTTGAATCTTGCATATTGCGCAATATGCAAGATCTCTATACACTGCTCGCGTACTCAGAAGGAAAACTGGGAATTGATCAAAAGCATCAGGCACAAAGGGTTGAAGAAATTCTTCAATAGCGGTGGCAAGGATACGCAAGGCATCAATTCCGACCATGAGGACAAGTTGAGTGACCAGTTGGCCGCCTTGGATTCCGCTACAGATATTGCGGATATGGATCTGCCAGGGTGGCGCCTACACCCGTTGAAAGGAAAGGATAAAGGGCGGCAGGCTATCTGGGTCAGTGGCAACTGGCGAATGACCTTTGAGTTTGAGAACGGCGATGCGTATGTCGTGGATTATGAGGATTATCACTGATGGCTAAAATTACTGTACACCCGGGCGGATTTATCAAGCGCAACTATATAGATGAGCTGGGCCTCACGGCCACCGAATTGGCGGATGCGCTGGAAGTGTCAGAGTCCACCTTGAGCCGTCTGGTTCATGAAAAGATCGACTTGTCCCCGGCCCTGGCGGTGAAGGTGAGCAAGGTACTGGGACGCTCAGCCGAGAGTTGGATGGCGATGCAAGCCAATCACACACTGGTCAGATACCAGGCCGAGTTGGAACAATGGACGCCAACCAAACAGGTGACAGCGGAAGGCCTGGTTACAGTGTTTGTAACAGGCTAAGAGATATGTATTTGATTTACATGGGAGCATTTATTCTGGGCAAGGCAATTAAATCCACTTTGATTTGCAAAGAAGGTACAAAAGCCATTTTTACGCGCACAAGCTGCTGTTTTATAATGAACGAATACAACTCCACTATGTAGTGGGGATTGTCAGAAACGACGAAACCGACGCCGGCAGAGTTCATTCTGATGAGAACCTCGTTTTCCTTTGGCGAAGGGANACTGGATCCCTCGATCTTTAAGNTTTCCGGTGGCCCAAATTCGTGGCAAACGATTCTTCTGCTATTCATAGTGTCTGTTGTAAGCTCTGTCTGTTATTCGCTTCCGCCAGCATCAGAAATTCCATGATCTAGCGATCCGGCAATAGGCTTCATTGAGGCTTTGTTAACGCCAGCTAAGTCGTCGTGACGAGCGATTTGTCTTCTTTCTAAACGCTCGCGGATTTTNGATTGTCGCTCTTCTGTTAGCGAGTAAGACCATATCCAGGGAAGCGTGACTAGNTAGAAGCAGGACGGTATTACGGTATAGAGCAAGACAATGCCAATCAGGGCCAGGTTGGTGTTGCCTCCCTCGGCCTGAGAGAGTCCGGCCTCCAGGGTCGCGTCAAACCCGAAAAGGCTGACCAGTGTGAGTCCCANGAAGCTGGCGAACGCGACGGCTATTTTTTGGGCNGCGNTCCAGGTNGCAAGATAAAAGGCGGTTCGGGGTTCTCCGGATTTGATGGNATCGATGTCTATCGCGTCGGCCGCCATAGAAAAAGCCATCGCGCCTATCGCGCCCGCACAAACTCCCTTGAGGGTCTGAAGTGCGATAAAACCACCGCCAGACCAGTCCGGCACAAAGTAAAGCAGGGGCATCAACATAGCACAACTCACGTACCACACGACGGATACAACAAATGTTTTGTGNTTCCCAATCCGCTTAGATAAATATAGCCAACCCGGCAGGGCCATCATCGCCGAGATCATCATCCCTACCAAGGCTATTTGATAGGACGCCGCGGCTAATAAGACGTACTCACAAAAGAAGAACGAAACAACTGAGTCAACTGAGGTCCCTACAACCGTGCCGGTGAATCCGATCAGGATCCGCACGAACGGTCCGTTTCGCATCATAAACCGAAAACCTTTTTTATATTGTTCAAAGGTGAAGCGCTGTATTGGTGTCTCGGGGATCTTTGGTTCTGGGACAAAAACATTGGCGAGGATCGTGACGATCGGCATGAGCGCGCAGATTCCAATCGCGAGGAAGAACACTTGATCTCTGAGCTCNGTTACCCCGAAGGCCTCNTGCGATATCGCNGGTATTANGGCCGCAAGCAGGAAACCGAAAAACCTAAAACTCTCTCGGGTTACGGTGATCCTGGATCGTTCGTGATAATTTCCTGACATTTCGGCGCCCCAGCTGTAGTAGGGTATGTCGACGATCGTAACTGCTAGATACGTTAGAATTACAACGGCGATGAAATAAGCCAGACTCACATCGTCGGGCGGCACAAAAAGAAGGTAGGTCGTGGCCATCAACGGTAAGGCACCGAATATCAACCAGGGCTTACGGCGGCCGATTCTCGAACGAGTCTTGTCGGACAGTATGCCGATGATCGGATCGGTGACCACATCGGAAACACGTGCGACAAGCAGTACGATTCCCATCAGCGCGAGATTGATGCCGAGTTCACCGTACAGTTTGGGCAGATAAACCGTCAGCGGTAGCGAGACGATGGTTAGCGGGACGACAAAAGAAGAATATAACCCAATTTGAGCGCTGCTCAGCGGCTTAGCTACTGGGTTTTCTGTATCTGAATCGCCCACTAATCTCTCCCCTTGAGACTGCTCTTCATGATGCCTTATCTAGAGGTCTAATTCCTCTTTTCTGGCGTCGCCTTGGCCTCTGATCGAACGGTCGATCTGTCTGGGTTTTACGATAGCGGTACCTCTTGGGTCNTCAAATAAATGCTGCAAATGATCGGCGGTCGCGCGATCNTGGAAGGCTTTCTTNNATCTCTAAAATACCTCCTCGTTTGTTACAAGGAATGTAATCGATAANCAGCTACTGGGTTGAATTTACAAAACGAAATAGNGCGGGGCAGACATTATGAAATACCACGTAAGTTACAAGCGAGTTACAAACCTTCTGATGACGATTGTAACCTATTGTTTTTATTTGGCTAAATCTTGCCCTACTATTTAGTGGGCATAGGTGGGTTGGCTGAAAGCCCCATGCTATTAGGGTTTTNGGGNTACAAACTCGTTACAAACCAACTCTATAGACTCCATTCTTGNCTTCACAGTTACAAGAACTGCTAGAAACCTCTCCTGCCACCGCAAACACATGTTGTTNGAGATGCGTGCGAGTGGCTACCTGATCGCTCTGTCATATTTTTATAGAGGAGAACGCACTCATTCAGAGCCAATAGGGTTGAATCCGAGTGATACCAGCTTCCCTAGAGCAAATCGCCGCCCAATACCGCCGGGGTTTCACAATAAGTGGTAAGAATGTACCTCTGGTGTTCTTCGATTCGCTTGGAAAGCACCTTGGCGATCTCTGGTATTTTTGAGTTATTGGCAAAAAGCATGAGCATTCCTTTGTTTTGCTGAGTAACCGGCATTATTTCAGGCGGTGTGGCCGTTACACTCATGCTCATGGTTGCCCAGTAAATATCGGCAGCCGACAGCGCATCCCCGACCAAATATTTGGAGCCTCGTTCTGCTTGCTGCTGCAAACGGCTGTCGATCAACGCAATCACCTCGGTGATCTTGGCCGGTGCTGCTGCACTGGCCGCATCACTGTATCCGTACTTCCTACCCAAAGGCCCATCATTAAGAATGCGCATATTCCACACGAGGCCGTCTTCCGCTAAGACAACAGCGCATAAACCGAACATTTCCACGCGGTGCTCAAAACTTTCAGGAATCAATGCCGGACTACTTGGGCTGCCGATTCTTTCCGCAAGCGCAAGCTGTTCGGTCCAAACGTTCCTCGGCCGCTCTTCATCGTAAAACATGGTCGGCAGACTGGTTTGAGTGGTGAGTTCGTACAACCGTGCTTGACGATCTTGACCGGTTTCCTTATCAACGCCCATAAAAGGGTGCAACGCCCTAATTACAGGAACATCTTTCACATAGCATATATTCTTCAGCGCCTCCGCATACAACGCCTGAACACCGGGAATGAATGTAATTCGGGTTCCTTTGGTCATTGCTGCCGCTTCGTTCAGCGATATGAAATTGGGGGTGTTCGTTGTTTTCTCGTCATTCATGGTTTGGTCCCGTTTTGATTTTTATTCACGGCGTTTGCTAGCCAGCTAAACCGGAAACGCAATGCCTAGTGCAAACCCGATCAGTTAAAGCTGGATTATCGGAGCTAATGACTCTCCGGTAAACATGGGTCGGTTCAATTACCTAAATCCATACTTCCAGATTGCCAGCACGACCAATAGCACGTTTTGCAAAAGACCGCGCCATGCCTAACCCAATGCCACTGGCACCACCGGTAATGACCGCAGTTCGCCCAGAAAATTCCTGCATTGTGTTCTTCCTTAATTATTTCCGTGTTGCGGTCAAAAATGCTGACTCGACATTACTGATCTGCTCAGCCGACCAACCCAGCCGCCGCTCTAAGACTTCTTCGTTATGCTCTTTCTTCCTACTCACCCCTCTATTCTGTGTACAGACCCGATGAGGGAACCAAGAAAAAGAGCGTCTGCTAAAAATCATAGCTAACTAAAAGAGACTGCAATGTGGCAGAGCTCTACGATGCTGGATTTTGCGGGTTGCCTTTGCAGTCCGTGCCCGAAGCGGATCGCTGCTCTCCAGTGAATATGTTGGCGAACAACAGTAAAAGGAAGATGATGTGAAACTAACAGTGGGCACAAGCCAAGGCATCTATGCGGTGGATGGGCGATTGGGCGGCGCGGCCCCAAAGTTGGTGTTAGCTTGTCGCGGTGTAAAAGCAATTATTGCGACGAGCAGCGGCTTGCTCGCAGGTACACGGGCCGGTATATATCGTGCTGATGCCGCAGGTTTGCAATGGTCTTCAAGCGGCTTGCAGGAGTACGGGGTACGCCAGATTAATAGAACGGCAGACAATGATCTTATTGTCGGTACTGCGCCTGCCGCTGTTTTTAAAAGTTCGGATGAGGGGTTGAATTGGCAGGAGTTCGAGTCTTTTGCAAGTGCTCCTGAGGCGCAGACTTGGTGTTTACCGTCAGACCCGCCTCGGCCTGCTCAGGCGTGCGCAATGGTTACCCATGCGAGTGATCCAAATCGACTTTGGGTTGGAGTTGAAGTAGGTGGCATTATGCACAGCGCTGACGGCGGCACTGAGTGGACCTTTGGCCTTCCAGGCGATAATCCTGACATTCATACGATGGTTGCTCAGCCCGATGATCCAGACACATTGTTTGTCTCAACGGGCTATGGGCGCTTCGATGGTCTTGCTGAAATGGTGGAAGGCAATGCGGGCGTGTTTCGCTCAACCGATGCGGGTGCCCATTGGTCTTATGTCTGGCGGGGTGTTACCCCTCGCTATGCGCGACCAATGTGTATTGATTCGCGACCGCCGTATGCGCTTACGGTGGCGAGCACGCCCCTGCCTGGATCTCGCTACCAGCTTGAAGGCGGTGCCCAGGCAATGCTCTTTCAATCTTTGGATCAGGGTGAAAGTTGGCAGTCACTGTGCGATGCGGCACATACTCCGTCCCCAGTAAACTTCGCTGCATTAACACCCAGTCCTGCGTTAGTCGGCGGTGTGCTGGTGGGTAGCGACAATGGCGAGATATGGTCGGTAAGCCCATCCGGGGTATGGAAACAATTGGCTTCCGGTTTGCCCTCAGTATTATCGATCCATGCGCACTAAGTGGTGGAATATGACAGCCATGCTCTAGTGCCTGATGTGCGCCGACGAGTGATCGTAATCCGTGCTGGTTGGGTAACGTCTGCTGTCGATGCCGCTTAGGAGTCCTAAAAAGCCCGGTGCATGGCGATGCGGGCGTCTCGTTTGACGCAACTCCGGTTTCACTGCAAAGAACCGCTCCGAAGAATCACTAATGGGAGCCATTCTTAAGATCGACGCAAGCATCGCTGCCATCCAGGATAAATAGACTTGTTAAATGAGGAACAGGTTCCGTTGTTCGTCTACTCATCGGTGAAACGGCCATTGATCGCCCGCAACCATCTGTGAGCGCTATGAAACTTCCAGCGCAGTGTATTTGCAGGCTTGGCCGGGGTTTTAAATCCGCAGCCTTTGGCTGCCGAAAGTTGCCGGAAAGGCCCAAATCATCAGACAACTTATGCATTCCTGGTTAGGAGATTTCAGTGGAAATTAGTTTGAGCGATTCGGGGCTGTTGAAGTACCAGGCCTACATTGGGGGTCAGTGGATTGACGCTGACAGCGGCGATACTTTTGATGTGACCAATCCAGCTACTTCCCAGGTAATTGGTTCGGTGGCTCGCTGTGGCGCAGGGGAGACGCGCCGTGCAATAGACATCGCTGAAGGCGCACAACAGACCTGGTGTCAAATCACAGCGAAAGAGCGCGGAGATATGCTGCGCGAGTGGTTCCAGCAGATCATGGCTCATGTGGAAGATTTAGCGCAGATTTTGACGTTGGAGCAAGGCAAACCGCTGGCTGAGGCGAAAGGTGAGATCATCTATGGAGCAAGTTACGCAGAGTGGTTTGCCGAGGAGGCGAAACGAATATACGGTGACGTGATCGCGCCACCGTCGAATGACAAACGTGTTGTTTGCATCAAGCAGCCAGTTGGGGTGGTAGCCTGTATTACTCCATGGAATTTTCCGAACGCCATGCTGACCCGGAAGATCGCTCCTGCTCTCGCTGCGGGCTGTACCGTGGTTTGTAAACCTGCTGAGGCAACGCCCTTATCAGCCTTTGCTGTTACGGAATTGGCTCGCCGAGCTGGAATTCCAGATGGTGTGATCAATGTCCTGACAGGTGTCACCGAAGAAATCGGCCAAGAACTCACCAGTAACAGCAAGGTTCGCAAACTTAGCTTCACCGGTTCCACCGCTGTGGGTAAGCGTTTAATGGCGGATTGCGCGGGAACGATGAAACGTACATCCATGGAGCTTGGCGGAAATGCCCCCTTCATTGTGTTTGACGACGCCGATATAGAAGCAGCCGTTCAAGGTGCGGTGCTTAGCAAGTACAGAAATGCTGGTCAGACCTGCGTCTGCGCGAACCGTTTTCTGGTGCAGGATTCGGTATATGACGACTTCGTTGCTGGCTTCAAAGCCGCAGTAGCTGGTTTAAAGGTCGGTGACGGATTCGACGAAAGTGTCACAGTCGGACCACTCATTCATGAAGCTGCCGCACAGGGTGTTCGGGATCTGGTACAGGATGCGGTAAGTAAGGGCGCAAAGCTATTGACCGACGATTCGTCCATCGAAGGTCTGACAAATACCTTTGTTGCGCCATCCATATTGGTGAATATGGATCGCAGCATGCGTGTCTATACAGAAGAAATCTTTGGGCCGGTAGCGCCTATTTACCGGTTTACAGACGAGCAGGAAGCCATTGCCATGGCTAATGACACCAACTACGGCTTGGCTTGTTATTTTTATACCCGTGATGTTGGTCGGATATGGCGAGTTTCAGAAGGCCTTGACTACGGCATTCTAGGAATAAATGAGGGCATTCTATCTAACCCAAGCGCGCCGTTTGGCGGTGTTAAGGAATCTGGCCAAGGGCGTGAGGGTTCCAAATACGGACTCGACGATTATCTCGAGATCAAATATCTGTGCATGGGCGGCATAGATCAATAAAAAACGCAAAATGAACGTGATTAATAGATAAGGGAAAACGATGCAAGTAGGTTCTAGGTTGGCACAGCTACTGGTGGAAAACGGTGTCAAACATGTGTTTGGCGTTCCGGGCGGGCAAACCCTACCCCTGTACGAAGGAATCAGCAGGTTTCAAGGGCGAATCGAGCATGTTCTGATGCGCGACGAGCGCAGTGCCGGATTCGCGGCTGACGCATATGCACGGTGTACCGGTCGTGTGGGTGTCTGCGACGCTACTGTCGGCCCTGGCGCTACTAACTTCCTCTCGCCCCTCGCCGAAGCGTATTGTGCCTCCATCCCGATGCTGGCGGTGATTGCCGATGTGGCTCGGGGTGTAGAACATCGTCGCATACGCGGTAATGCGTCCCAGGCCATGGAACAAATGGATATGTTCAAATCCGTGAGCAAATGGCAGGTACGGGTTACCGATCCTTATTCCCTAGACGCCATCGTGGATCAGGCATTTCGAGTCGCTACGACAGGAAGACCCGGGCCGGTAGTGCTATGTGTACCAGTTGATGTGGCACGGGCAGATGTTGATTTCGACGGCCCCGTGAATAGTCGGGATGGAGCAATTTACCCAAGATTCCGAAGTGCGCCGGATCCGCAGCAAGTGCAGCACGCGGCGCAACTGCTCAACGGCGCGGCCAAACCGCTGCTCCTGGTGGGTGGTGGTGTTCATATCTCAAGATGTAGTGAACAGGTCGAGAGGTTAAGAGCGCGCATTGGGGCTGCAGCGATCACGACTATTTCTGGCAAGGGCACGGTCGTTGAAAGTCATCCGCAGGTCTTCGGCGTAACGGGTGGCTTTGGCAACCCGGCTGCAAGTGCCGTTTGCAAAGAGGCCGACGTAATCCTGATGGTAGGTTGTAAGGCTGGGCAGGTCGCCACCTTCAATTATGCTTCTCCGCGTCAGGATCAAACGATCATTCATCTGGAATCCGACGGAGAAGAAATAGGTCGAAACTACCCTGATTGCGTGCCGTTGCTGGCTGACGCCAAGCTCGGGCTTGAAGCGCTCCTGGCAGAGCTGGGAGATGGCCAGGGCTCCACTGTATGGGACTTTGCGGCTCACAAGGCGGCATTTGACGAGTGGTATTCGACACAGACGGATCCCGAAAATCCGGGCACGCCGCTGCGTCCACAACCCGTCGTAGGGGTTGTGAACGATATGTTGAACGATGATGATCTTGTGGTGTGCGACGCCAGCCTAGCGTCTGGGTGGGCTTCTCAGTACCTCCAATTTTCCTCGGTGCAGAATCGATTCCTGGCGCCAAGGGGATTGGCTGGTCTGGGTTGGGGGTCCCCCGCCGCCATAGGAGCGTCGCTGGCGACGGGAGGGGTAAATCGTGTGCTGCAATTTGCAGGTGATGGCGGTTTCAGCTTTTCTGTTCAGGAGTTGGAGGTTATGGCTCGCTTGAAGCTTCCGGTGGTATCAGTGATTTTGAATAACGATACACTAGGCTGGATAAAACATGTTCAGAGGGACCATTACGATAAAAACTACGTCTCCACGGACTATGCACACGTGGATTTTGCCACGGTCGCGCAAGGATTTGGTGTTCGTGGTTACACAGTCACCACCCTTGATGAGCTCAGGGAAGCGCTGGCGAAAGAGGCGAGACCTGAAGGCCCTGCGGTTATCGAAGTTATTTCAGACCAGTGGGAAAGCCCTGTTCAGGAGCTGTCGTACGGGACTTAGTACTGAAGGTTCGCTGGGTCAGGGTGTTTGGTAATCAGAAGCACGTGCTAACGGGTTGAATTTGTGGTTGCACTTGAGGCGTTTCGACAGGAAATCAAAAACTGGTTGGGGGAAAATTGCCCGGCCTCCATGCGCACCCTAATGCCGGATGATGAATTCCCGGTTCCTGGACGTCGTGCGATATACAAAAATTNTGATACCAAGGTATGGATGGATCGTTGTGCCGAAAAGGGTTATACGGCGGTCTCCTGGCCCAGAGAATATGGAGGAGCCGGTTTTACCAAGGAGCAGGTTCTTGTCTGGCANGAAGAAATGCGAGACCTAAATGCTCGAACTCCATTGGTTGGAATGGGGATCAACATGCTTGGGCCGGCATTGCTCGAGTATGGGAGTGAAGCCCAGAAATTGCAGCACTTGCCGAAGATAGCCCGAGGCGAGACCCGGTGGTGTCAAGGTTATAGTGAACCGGGAGCCGGATCGGATCTTGCCGCTTTGCGAACTTCAGCGGTGATGGATGGTGATGATTTCATCATTAACGGGCAGAAGATTTGGACATCTTCAGCTGATTTTGCTGACTGGATGTTCTGCCTGGTTCGTACTGAACCGGATGCGCCCAAGCAGGAAGGTATCAGCTTTATCCTCATTGATATGGATGATCCAGGCGTTTCGGTCACACCCATTTTGCTCATCAGCGGTATGTCGCCCTTCTGCCAGACCTTTCTGGACGATGTACGGGTACC
The DNA here is from genome assembly GCA_002684495.1 of Gammaproteobacteria bacterium. GTDB lineage: Bacteria > Pseudomonadota > Gammaproteobacteria > Pseudomonadales > Azotimanducaceae > UBA4421. The sequence continues at coordinate 29,849 of NYVG01000027.1, forward strand.
CCAGGAAAATCTCGTGCTAGGAAGAGGTGAGGGCTGGACAGTAGCCAAACGCCTTCTGCAGTATGAGCGTTCCTCCCAGGGCGGTGTAGGTCGTGCGCAGAATGTGCGCCCTCTAGAAGAGTATGCGATTGAGTATTTAGGCCGCGAGGATGATGGCAGGGTGGCGGATTCTCAAATACGTTCAGCCGTGCTGACTCACCGGATGAACGATCAGGCGTTTTTTTTAACCCGTCGGCGCAGTCAGGAGGAATCCAGTGCAGCTGCAGCGCCAGGCGCCATGTCGTCCGTGCTCAAATATTACGGGACGGAGCAGAATAAAGGCCGGTATGAACTGCTGCTGCAGATAATGGGTACGCATTGCCTGGGCTGGGGGGACGAGGCTCCAGAAGATGAAGGAGTCACCGTCGCGCCGAGTTGGCTCCGCTCTAAAGCCAATTCTATCGAGGGTGGTACGTCTGAGATCCAACTTAACGTCATCGCTAAGCGTATTTTGGGCTTGCCCGACTAGCGATAGCTAGTCGCTTCAGGGAGAGCTGAGCCCCAGCTAATGCAGTGAAGTCGAGCTACTTAGGAAAGTCCGGGGGTCAACACGATCTTTCCGAATGATTTGTTTTCCAGCACTCTATGATGGGCACGAGCAGCGTCTTCAAGGGGAAATGTTTCACCGACCACTGGCTGGAGTGTGCCGGTCGTCAAGCCGGCGACGATTTCTCTGTGAGCGTGTCTGCGTTCTTCCGGTGTTGCATTGCTCAGTGTCATGCCCATGATGTCTGCCTCTTTTGCCATTGCAGCGCGCGGATTTATCGCTATGGTTCCTTGGTTTCTCTCACCGCGATTGCCGATGATGACTATGCGGCCGTAACGAGCGATAACGTCGAGGTCCTTGGCGAGATTGACATTGGCAAGCATTTCCAAGATGAGGTTCACACCCTGCCCTTGGGTTAGCTCGCTGACTCTGTCGAGATAGGTTGGTTCACTGTGATCTAGGGCGTAGTTGGCCCCTTGGTCGACTACCAGTTTGCGGCCTTCAGCACTGCTTGCAGAGGCGATAATGGACAGTCCCGCTTGTCGAGCAAATTGAATCGAGGCAATGCCGACCGCGCCACTGCCCCCGTGAACAAATAACCATTCTCCTTGCTGCGCTCTGCCACGATGGAAGAGTGCTTGGTAGGCTGTCAGATAGGGCACATGGATCGCGGCACCTTGGGCAAAGCTGGTGTTAGTGGGGAGTGGGTATACGTTTCGCGCATCACACAATGTTTTTTCGGCATAGGTACCACTTTTCGAGCCAGCAATGTACACCCGATCACCAACACGGACGTTGCTGACACCTTCGCCAATGGTCTCGATTGTGCCTGCGCCATCATTGCCTAGCGTGAAGGGTGTCGGGGGTTTTGGGTAGATGCCGGATCTGATGTAAGTCTCTACCGGATTTACGCCAACGGCTTGGATATCAACAACAACCTCACCGGGGCCCGCCACCGGATCTGGGACGTCTTCTAGTTGCAAGACTTCCGGTGGCCCGAACGAGTGTTGACGTATTGCTTTCATAGTTGTTCTCTGCCGGTAGTTGGCTAATGCGGCGCTGCCTAAGTTTCAGCTTGCCAGGAGTTGTTTGTGAAGTCCGTTACTTTGACGTTTTCGCTCATTTACCCTCAGCCTTTTTGGACGACTGCCAAGAGTGTTTATTGGGTTTTGACTAGCTTAATAAAGCGCCCGCCAATGAGCCATTCGCATACGTAGATATTCCCCTGTGCGTCGCAGGTGACGCTATGGGGGCTGTTGAATGCGCCCGCGCGCAAACGGTCGGTTCGTATGGGCTGACCCTGCAAATTCAAACTATTCGGCCAGCCTGGTTCACGAGCTACTTGATGATTGTCGCCGAGATGACACACCAGCGCATCGTCGAGGTCTAGTACCGTCAAGCGACCACATAGATCGGCTATTAGAAGGTAGTCGCCATAGGGTGCAAAAGCGCTTGGTTTGAGCAAAAAATCCGTGCCGAAGTTGCGCTTGAACTGGCCGTCTAGCGAGTAAACTTGGATTTGAGCATTGGCTCGGTCAGCAATGTACAGCTCGGCTTCGGCCTTTCTGGTATCTATCCAAATGCCATGGGGGTTGTTAAACGATCCCGCAGGGCTTTTGCTGCTGTTGATGCTAGAGACATAGTCGCCATTGCTATCGTAGCAATGGATTTGATGTTCACCATAGCCGTCTGCCAACCAAATCTCATCGTTGCCGCCGTCGCTTTTTGACCATACAGCAACCTGTGTTGGCGAAAACGTGCCTGAGGCATAGTTCTTAAGTGGTGGTGGGCCAAGCTCCAGCTCAATGTCGCCGCTTCTTGATACTTTTACGGCTCTCGCTTTCTCTGATCCTTGGACGTAGTCATAACCAGCCTTTTTTTCTCGCTTGCGGCCGTTGTCGACGATCCAGATTGATTCGCCGCCGGCCTCGGTGACAGTGGTTAGACCGTGAATTTCAGTTACCGGTAGATCTACAGTTCTGATAACAGCTCCTTGGGTATCACACACCAACAGCAGCGGACGGGATGGGTGGCAGGAAAGTAGATTGCCATTTGCCATCACCGTAAGGCCGTGATGTGCCCAACCCTCGAGAGCGTCCTCAGCATAGGGAAAGTCGATAAAAGGTTCATGCCATTCAAAGACGAAGTCTCCGGTTCCAATCAGCATTTGATTTCTCTTATGGGTATTTCCATTGATGTATGCACCGTTGGGTTGCAGATGTGCCGTAATTGACGGGCTGCTTGGGTCAAACCTCAAACTATCCGGTGAATCTTCGCGAGAGCAGTTTCGGCGGCCAGGATACGGCAGATTGTTTATCCAGTAGGGGTAGATTAGCTAATAGAAAGACCAGAAGTCAGGTGACATAGAGTTGTAACGTCTGTTACTTCGAATGAAAGAGGGTAATGGTTGAAGAGGCGGAAGAGACCATGAACAAGAGAATGCTCAGTCACGCTGAGTTGCATTTCGTAAGGGTAACGCCAGTAACTTGCTGGAGTTTTTTGCGGTTATATACTCACGATGGCTGGATAGGCGATGGGGAGGCAACGTTTTTTAGGAAGGAAAACGAGCAACGGTCGGCGGCCGAACGCTTGATTCCAATGGCCCTGCGCGAGGCATCCATTGAATACCCCAGTGAGTTTGCCGCGCGACACGCGCCCAGCGACCGNATCGAAGCCAGTATCATTAGCGCTCTGGATCAAGCGTTGTGGAACCTGCATGCACAAAGTAAAGGACAGCCGCTGGCAAACGTACTTGGCGTGCAGCGCGAACGCATCCCGGTATATGCCAATATCAACAGACGCACGGTTTCACGTAGCCCGGTTGACTTTGCCTCCAGTGCCTTTGCCGCGGTGTCCGAAGGCCATAAGGCCTTTAAATTGGCGCCGTTCGATGAGGTTTCTAACGAAATTTGCAGCCAAGGTGATGGTGTGAAGGCTATGCAGGCTGGTTTGGATCGAATCGCCGCTGTACGCGAGACTGTAGGTAGTGAAGCGCGCCTCATGGTTGATTGTCATTGGCGCTTTGATGAAGAAACAGCTGCGGTGCTCAATGAAGCGGCGGCGGAATATGGCGTTTACTGGATTGAAACCCCGCTACCCGAGGTCGAGGCCAATATTCCAGCGCTTGTCCGATTGCGTAAACACTGCAACGCCTTGGGCATTCGCCAGGCGGGTTTAGAAACCAGCGTCGGTTGGGAGTCGCTGTTGCCTTATTGCGAGGCAGGCGCATACGATGTCGTAATGCCTGATGTGAAGTACATTGGCGGCCTGCATGAGCTAGATAAAACGGTGGCTGGCTGCCGCGAGCTCGACCTGCAAGTGTCTCCTCACAACCCCAGCGGGCCTATCTGTCATGCTTTCAGTCTGCATATGTCAGCGGCCATTACTGCTTTCGACATGTTAGAACTGCAGTTCGACGAAAGTCCGCTGTTTGAAGAACTGGTGAATTCGACGATTTTGCCGGTACATAACGGCACGACAGCGCTATTGAATGAGAACGGTTTGGGTGTATCACTGCTCCCGAAGCTGCTAAAGCAGCACGCGGATCGTCCTGTGCAATCATGGAATGCGTGAAGATATGAAAACATGAAAACATGAAAACATGAAGAATAGCGACACTAACTCACAGTTGACGCCTGCGGCCGTTGACGTGGAAACCCGGCCNGATGGAACGATNTGGTTAACCTGTCCGTATCCGCCTANGCCAGCCGCCCAAAGCATGCTGGCCATTTTGCACGAGCGGGTAATCGCGTTTCCCGATAGGGTACTGCTAGCAGAGCGTAATGGTGGGCAGTGGTGTGGGCTTTCNTACGCCCAAGCTTGGGTAAATGTTGTACGTGCCGCCAAGGCGTTAGTGGATGAGGGCAGTGGCCCGGACGCGGGAGTCGCTATTTTATGTCCAAAGAGTTTCCAGCACTTTCAAATGGCCTTTGGTGCGCAATTGGCGGGGATACCAGTCTCTCCAATCAGTACGCCGTATGCCCTGCTTTCTAAGGATCATGCGAAACTCAAACATGCGATTGGTCTACTCAGACCCAAAGTATTGTTGGTGGAGCATTTTGGTACCTATGCACAAGCCCTAGCCAACCTCGACGCCTCAGGCTTATTGGATGGTGTTACCGTGCTCGACTATGCGAGCTTCGAGAGCTGGCTGGCACCCGAACCCTCAGATGCATGGGTAAAAGCGGCCATCTCAAATATCGGCCACGATACGATTGCTCGTTACATGTTTACTTCAGGGTCTACTGGTATGCCCAAGGCCGTTATTTACACTCAAGGCATGATGGTCAAAAACATCGCCGGGTTCGAAGGACTAAACCGCGCCACTCCAGCGGCAATTGACCAAGGGCCNAGAGTGCTTGAATGGATGCCCTGGAGCCATACTAGTGCTGGAGTGACACGGCTCAATGGTATGATTTCCAACGGCGGGACGATATTTTTTGATACCGGCAGACCCGTCTCCGGCGAATTCGAGGAGACGCTACGCAACATTCGTGAAGTCAACCCCACCAGATTACAAGGCGCCCCGGTGGGATTGGCGATGTTGGCTGATGCCCTTGAACAGGATGACAATCTCAACGTTCAGATTTTCNGCAGGCTATCTGGGCTGGGGTTTGGGGCAGCATCAATGACTGAGACGTTGTATCAACGGTTACAGGCGCTGAGCGTAAAAGCAACTGGTAGCCGGATCCGCATGTCCTCGGGGCTCGGTTCAACCGAAGTGCTCGGTGCGACACAAGTTTATTGGCCCATGGATCATCCGGACAATATAGGGCTTCCTCTTCCCGGAATTACCCTGAAGTTGGTACCAAACAGGGGCCGACTGGAGCTGCGAGTCAAGGGCGGAACCGTAACGCCAGGCTATTATCGTGATCCGCAGAAGACCGCGGAGAACGTCGATGAAGAAGGGTTCTTCAAGATGGGGGACGCGGTTCGATTTGTTGATCCCGCCAACCCGGAGAAAGGACTCGCGTTTGACGGGCGTATCGCAGAACAGTTTAAGTTGGACACAGGCACTTGGGTGTCTGCAGGCACGCTTCGCGATCAAGTGCTGAGTGCGACTTCGCCCTATCTTAGGGACGTGATCGTTTGCGGCCTGAACCAGGCCTTTATCGGCATTCTCGCTTGGCCCAATATTGAGGCCTGTACTGCCCTTTTGAATCTTGGTTCAGCCACGTCATTAGAAAAACGCGCCCGAGCAATTGTTCACTCGCCCCAGCTACAGGAACTTTTGAAAGAGCGGCTTAACAAACATAATAAAAACAACCGTGGTTCTTCGACGCGTATCGAAAGGTTCTTATTAATGGCTGTGCCGCCCAGCTTGGCAAATGGTGAGGTGACGGAAAAAGGTTACGTCAATCAGAGGGTCACCCAGGAACACCGATCGACACTGGTCTCTATGCTGTTTTCTCAGTCACCGCCTGAGCAGGATGCCAATGTCGAGCACAGTCAGGTTTTATGGCTGTAAATATCGCCATCTTCAGCTGCCAGATTTTCCAGCCGATCTCGCTCTTCAACCAATGCCTCCACGCGCTTGAACATGACTACGTAGACGACGGCTGTAGCGGTGCCAATGGCTGCGACGACGACAAAGAACGTCATCCAACCCAGCCAGGCGGCCAGAAAACCAGCGACGGTCCCAGCAGTCCACACCCCGCCGTTCCAGATGCTTGATTGCATGCTGAATTCCGTTGCGGCTTGGGCTTTGGAAGCCCAGCGGTAGCGAGAGTTGTTGACAGCGAACGTATAGATTGAGGTGGTGAAATTCAAAAGCGCTAGGATCGGTATCATGGCGGCGATGGGGGGCAGGGTAGTGCTGGTCGCGAACCATGCAAAAACCAGCCCCTCGATAGGCAATGTTGCGATGCCAATGACTGCAGCTCCTTGCAATCCCCATCGACTCACAAATATCGGGGTTAAGAGCGCGCCGCCGCCAATACCGAGAAAGGTTGCTATGGGCAGGATGATGCCGATTTCGGTCAGCGAAAAACCCCGGTCGACAAGAAAGACGGATATTAGACTGTTGAATAGGGCGCCGCTAAAACCGAACAAATACATAAACGGCAGTACATAGCGCGACTCGGGGCGCCTTAGGAGCTTGCCCAAGCTGGCACCTTCTCCTTGCGCTTGCCGTCGTTGACGCGCAGCTGGAGGCGGTGATTCTGGGCGCATAATGGCTGGCAGAGCCGCGGCCATTAGCATGATCGAGGCCACGGTCATGATCGATGACCAACCGAATGTCTCCAGTCCGGACATCATGCCTCCGCCGATGACACCGCCCAAATAACCCATGAAGATAATGATCGAAGTACCAACAGTGCGATCAGCGTTCGTGAGTGTTTCGGTGGCCATAGCATCTACAGCAACATCTTGAGCCGCCATGATGGCGGACTTGACGAAGAGAATGGCCACGATCAGATAAACGGTTTCATGGCTGGGGTCAAAAAAAGAGAGAGAAAAGTAGAGTAATGCTCCAATTAGCGTACATGGAGCGATCCAAGATTTACGATAACCGAATCGATGGCTCCCGTAGCTGTCCACTGGCAGTGCGATTAGCCACTTGAACCAGCGAGGTATCGCAGGCAGCGCAAACAACCAAAACATCTCNAGGGGTAGGCCTTCGGCACGAAAGATCGCTGGTAGGGCGACTGCGGTAAAAGCTGCAGGAAAATACTGAGCCATATGCAGCGCACCTAGCGATGAGAGCTTCACATAGTCAACGCCCATCGATCACTAAGACCATGCGCCAGCGCGTTTCATAGACTCCACGTGATAGTCAAACCAAATTTCTCGGTAAAGTTCAATAATCGGTATTCGGCCATGTCCCTGTCCCTCGACTTCCATGTACGTGTGGTCTACTTCAGCACTGAGTAAAGCTTGGTGGAAATCTCTGACGGTCATCAAGTGGCTTTTATCTTGGGTTCCACACCAAATCTGAATGCGTAACTTGTCTTTGATGTTTGCTTGGTTTTTTTTTAGCAGCTCAAAGGCATCATTGTCGATGTAGGTTTGTTTGTCCGGTCCCAAGTAATTGTTAGGGTACACCTCGGGCTTGGTAGGATCAAAATCCCACGAGGTGCGAGGTACATTGCCGGCTAGATTGAACAGGGAGCAGAAAAGAGTGGGAAACTTCATCGCCAAGCGCGTGGCCCCGCGCCCGCCCATGCTGTGTCCTTCAATGCAGCGGCCTTTTTGCTTTGCAATGGTGTTGTAGGTCGCATCGATATGGGGGATCAGCTCGCGGATGATGAGGGTTTCGCTCATGAATTTCCCGTCATATGAGTCCTTATAGAAAGTGCGCATGCCACCATTGGGTAGCACCATAATCATCGGCGGCCACTTGCCGGCGCGGATACCCTCATCAAGTACTCGTGCTTCGTGAAATCCGTGCAATTCGTTGTCACCAGCCCCGTGCAGGTTGTAAATGACTGGGTATTTTTGTTCCTGTCTGTCATAACCCGGCGGCAAGTAAATGCAATACCCGACTTCGGTATTGTGTGCGTTGGAGTGGAATGTCCGATGGCTCACACCATTTGGCAAAGCTCCTGTTTCAGGTACGTTTACCCAAATAGCTGATGGTCCTTGCATAGGTTTAGGCGGTGTTTTTGTCTTACTCATGATGACTGTATTTCATTGTTTGCCGGTGTTTTTCCGAGGTATTCAAGTTCATGTGCTCGGTTTAAAATGTTGGTCTTTCCCACCAAGGGAAAAAGTCGGATAAATTTTCACTTACCTTGTCTGAGTATCTAGCCCGTCTTTTTTCCAGGAATGCATTGATACCTTCATGGGCATCTGCTGATGTTCCTAGGGCGACCTGCCTGCTGTGTCGATTCGGTGAGCCTCTACCGGGTCGTTTGCTTTNGGAACCTGACAATTAAGAGACGCAGCTGCGCTACCTGTCCTCACAAAAAAATACCTTACAAAGAAATTTTTTCACACGAAATTCGCGTATGTGAGGCAGCACGTTGGGACAACGTCTACGACCCCGCGAGACAAAATTGGGGCGCGGTTGAGGTAACTCGTGCGTCCGGCAATAGAGTGTGGAATTGATCGTATATGATGAAAAGGGAAAGCGGGTATGCGCATTAACGAGACCGTGGCAAAGTGGCGAGCGGGTCAACAGACTGTTGGGGCTTGGCTGTCGTTGTCAAACACTCATACAGCCGAGCGGCTAGCCCACGCTGGCTTCGACTGGCTTTGTGTGGATCTCCAACACGGACTGCTGGACTACCAGGATCTGCGGCACATGCTGCCGGCAATATCGACTAGTGACACCACTCCCTTTGTCAGAGTCTCAGGAAATGAGGCGAACGAGATTATGAAAGTGCTCGATGCCGGGGCAATGGGTGTGATCGTTCCGCTTGTTAATACCCCAGAGGAGGCACTGGCGGCGGTATCGGCCTGTCGCTACCCGCCCGAGGGTGGGCGATCATTTGGGCCGATTAGGGCCGCGCTTTATGGCGGTGATGATTATGCAACTTACGCTAACGAAGAAGTTGCTTGTATCGCCATGATTGAAACCAAAGCCGGGTTGGAGAATCTAGACGATATTGTTAGCGTTCCCGGGTTGACTGGAATATTCATTGGGCCTGCTGACCTAGGACTGGCGCTAGGGCTGCCACCGCTCGGCGATAGCGAAAACCCAGAACATTTGGCGGCGGTTTCGAAAATCTTGGATACCTGCAAGCGCCACGAGATGCCTGTGGGGATTTATTGTAGTGGTCTAGAATTTGCCAAAAAACGCGTTGCTGCGGGTTTTGATTTCGTGTCTTTAAATAACGACAGCGGTTTTATGATGCAGGCGGTGGCGCAGGATTTGGCTGCGCTTCGGGGTGGTGTGCCTCGAAATGAAAAGCTGACTGGCTACTGATCCAAATATTATGCTGCTATCTTTCCTTGCGTTAGCGGTCGCTCTAGCGGCCTTGGTCTGGAGCGCCGATAAATTTGTTGCGGGAGCAGCAAATCTGGCAACTCACTTTCGGGTTCCACCCTTGGTAATCGGCGTCACTGTGGTCTCATTGGGAACGTCTGCCCCGGAGATTGTCGTCGCTTTTAACGCTTCGCTAGCGGGTAACCCGCTGCTGGCCGTGGGTAACGCCATTGGTTCAAATATTGCGAATATTGGTCTGGTTTTGGGCGCTACTGCCATTATAGCTCCGCTGCCTTTCTCTGCGGGTGTGTTGGGTACTGAAATGCGCTGGATGTTGGGGGCTATTGCGTTGGCATTAGTGCTGCTCGTCGATTTGCGCCTGACAACTCTTGATGGCGCTCTATTGCTGGTCGGTCTGGCCTATGTGCTATACCAGTTACTGAAAAAACATAGCAATGTCGCGGCGGGTGTGGAAAGCACTCTGGCCGTTGAAGTGGCTGAGCTGGCGGGATCAAGCCTCAGGGGCGCCATTGGGGAATTTCTGTTAGGCCTCCTGATTCTGCTTGTCGCTGCAGATGTGCTAGTTTGGTCGGCGACGGCAATTGCTGTCTGGATGGGGGTCAGTGAACTAATCATTGGATTGACTATTGTGGCGATCGGCACAAGTTTACCCGAGCTCGCAGCAAGCATTGGCGCTGCCCGAAAGGGCCACGCCGATATCGCGATTGGCAATGTTGTCGGGTCGAATATCTTGAATATCCTGGCGGTCTTATCTATTCCTGCCCTTATAGGTCAGCCGCAAATCAGTCTCGATGTCTTACTCAGAGATTATGGCACCATGCTCGGGCTAACCCTTGCACTTGTGGTATTTGCCCGCGCGTCGGGTTCAAAAAACATTATGACTCGCGCCGAAGGCTTGGTTGCCCTGAGTGCTTGGGGTGCCTACACCCTCTTTTTGGTGGTTTAGGTCGATCCAAGCCAATAAAGTGGCAATTGGAGAAGTTAGCGCGGATACAGCAGTTGCTGGTGAGATCTTTAAGGCGTTAGCAGAAGTGGTTCAATGGCCCGTTGGCTAGGCCTTTTGCCAGTCTTTGCATTTGGCTAAATTGAGGTATGAAAACTATGAATAACGCGGATGTGATAGCAGGCATATTGGTACAAGAGGGCACTGAGTACCTCTTTGGTTTCCCCAACAACCGCATCATTAACTCAACGGCGACTTGCGACATACCCCCGATTATTGCGCGCACTGAGCGGGTAGCCATTAATATGGCGGATGCTTACACGCGCATGCATAACGGCCGTAAGATAGGGGTGGTTGCTGTGCAAGACGGGCCGGGTATCGAGGCAAGCTTTGGAGCTGTTGCCCAGGCATATGGCGATAATACCTCGATACTGATATTGCCGGGCGCTCATCCGCCGCATATGCAAGACTACGAGCCGCAGTTCAGTGCCAGCCGATCTTTTCGGGACATCACTAAAATTGCGCAGCGGATCGATGCGCCTGGTTCCATAGGCCGTAAGTTTGAGATGGCTTTTTCCGCTCTCAAAAACGGCAGAGGTGGTCCGGTATTGTTAGAGACCGCGACCAACGTTTTGATGGCTGATTCGGATGGTGAAAACACAACATACCAAGAACAGCCGCGGGTGCGATCTCGGGCGGACGAGGGTGATGTGCAGCGAATATTGGACGCAGTATTGAGCGCTAAACGGCCTATTTTGGTTGCCGGTCATGGGGTGCACTATGCTCAGGCATACGAAGAGCTTCGCTTGTTTGCTGAACTGCTGCAGTTGCCAGTCGCAACGACACTTTTGGGGAAAAGCGCGTTTCCGGAGAACCACGAACTGAGCCTAGGGTGTGCTGGGCGAACCATCACAAAAGCAGCAGGCCAATTTGCTAACGAATCAGACTTCATACTCGGCGTGGGTACCAGCTTTACGATCAACGACTTCACCGCTCGAATGCCTGAAGGTGCCGTACTGGGCCAGATTACCCATGCGCCTGAGGACATTGGTAAATGCAGATCGGTCAGCTGTGCAGCACTTGGTGATGCCAAGCTTGTATTGGAACAATTGATTGAGGCTGCCAAGGCTAGGTTGGGAAAGAGCTGTAAGCCTCGCAACGAGGAAACGGTTGGCGAGATCGCGCATTTGCGGCAGACATTTTTGCAGGATTGGTCTGAGCGATTACTTTGCGACGATGCGGGACTCATTTCTCCCTATCGGGTGATTCACGAGATGAACACGTTGTTTGACAAAAACGCCACTGTTATCACCCATGATGCTGGCAATCCGCGAGATCAGTTGGTTCCGTTCTATGATTCCGTAGCGCCGCGTAGCTATCTTGGGTGGGGTAAATCGACTCACTTAGGCTCATCGCTGGGCATGGCCTTGGGCGCCAAGGTTGCTCGGCCCGATTGGCTGAGTGTTAACTTTGTTGGTGATGCAGGGTTTGGTCAGACGGCGAATGATTTTGAAACGGCGGTACGCTGCGGAATTCCGATTTTGACGGTTTTGATTAATAACGGATGTATGGGCGGTTATGGTGCGTACATGCCCGCCGCGGTGGATAAATACCAAGCCAGCTCGCTGAGCGGTGACTATACCGGCATGGTAAAAGCCATGGGTGGCTNCGCGGAGCGTATTGAGGAAGCGTCGGGNATTCGTGACGCTCTAATTCNCGGCATCAAGNAAACCCAAGCCGGTANCCCGGCAATGCTGGAAATCATGACCCGAGAAGAACCNGTATTGGCTATGGCTAAACAGTGGGGGATGTAANCAACGAGCCANATAACACTAGCCTGGAATGCTGGTGCCCGCGGCGTTGAACGGCACCGCGGCTTGTTTGACTTTTGGAAATATTTCACGGAAGAGGTTGAGCATGGCCAGTGTTGACCGGCGATCAGCTGCCTCATGCAGGTGTCCGGGGGCGCCCAGGGTTGTGGGTAACGCAAACCCATGGGGTGCAGTGGCGTAATCGTTAAAGATCCAGTCGACGCCGGCTCGATCCATTTCTTCGAAGAACCGCTGGCGATTGTCCAGCGTCACCAAGTGGTCATTTGCACCATTCTCGATTTGCACGATAGTGTCGCTATTATGATTGTCCTCACAGGGTATTGGTGGAGGCCGCTTGACCCCAATGTTTTCTGGGCCTGCTCCCTCGCCAGTTTGTAACAGCCCGTGGAAAGAGACTACCCCCGCTAGATTCAGGCCACCGCGCACAGCCTCTAGCACGGCCTCGCCGCCGAGACAGTAGCCGATGGCCGCCGGTCTGACGGTTTGATCTACGCCATTTTGGCGCAAGCCTTCATCCAACCACGCTTGCAGTAAGTTGCGAAAGTACCCTCGGTCTGCTTCAAGCTCCACCATGGCCGTAAAGGCCATCTTTACGTTTTGCTCCCATGCCTGCGGATCGGCAGACCACAGCCTGTGCTCGGGGGCGACGCGATCGCCGTAAAGGTCGATGGCGAAACCAGCATAACCGAGCCGTGCGAGATACTCGGCGACGTGAACGTCGAAATCTTTTAAGCCTTGAAAGTTGTGCACCACCATCACTAGGGGCCTTGAATCGTGGGCGGACGACGGCGTGACCAAGTGGCCGAGGTAATCTCTTTCTTGGAAATTTAAACGCACTGGAATGCGTTGCAGGTCTGCCTTTGGCCAAAAATCGAGGGAGCTATACGTCGTCATATTGTTTTCTCATTCAGCCGCGGCCGACAAATGGCATCTCGTTTGCCATGATGGTGGTTGATAGCATGTTAGTGTCTAACGGCAGGTTGGCGATGTGCAGGATGGTTTGAGCGACATGGCTGACATCCATGCGGGCCTCTGGAAGGGTAGATCCGTCGGGTTGCAGTGCGCCGGAAGACATGCGCTGGGTCATTTCGGTAGCCGCGTTGCCAATATCGATTTGGCAGCCGCAGATATTGTAAGCCCGCCCGTCTAAGGCAATGGACTTGGTCAGTCCGGTGACACCGTGCTTAGTGGTGGTATAGGCGACTGACATTGGGCGAGGCGTTTGTGCAGATATTGACCCGTTGTTGATGATGCGCCCACCCTGGGGTGTCTGATTTTTGAACCTGCGAAAGGCTTCTTGGGCGCATAGGAACATTCCATTGAGGTTGGTATTTATCACCTCAAGCCAAGTTTCGTACGGCAGGTCTTCAAAGGGCATAGCCGGCGCGCCTCTGCCGGCGTTATTGAACAGCAGGTCGAGGCGGCCGAATGTCTCTTGGGTACGGGCAAAAGCGTGTTTCACTGATTCACGGTCGCCGACGTCCATAACCACTGCAAGTGCCCGGGCCTGATCGCATTGGCTGACCACCTGCTCGAGCACTTCCCTGCGCCTTGCGGCAAATACAACATGCCAGCCCGCATTGAGGAGGGCTATGCCGGCGGCTTTGCCGATTCCTGCAGAAGCGCCGGTGATGAATGCTACTTTTGCTTGGGTTGTTTTTTTGACCATGTTAACCACTTGCTCCTTGTTACTAGCGCCACATGTGCGCGCCGCCGCACACTGTCAGCGCTTGACCGGTGATGTAGGCGCTGGCATCGGAGGCAAGGAAAACTGCGATGCCCTTTAGGTCGTCAGCTTCTCCTAAGCGGCGCAATGGAATCTGCTCTTTAGCCCGTTGTTCAGCTTCTGGATTGTCCCACAGTGCCTGCGCGAAATCGGTGCGAATCAGTGCTGGGCAAATGGCGTTCGCTCGCAGGCCCTGGGGTCCAAATTCGGCGGCGAGATTGCGCACTAGGGCGATCAATGCCAATTTCGATATGTTGTAGGTGCCAAGTGCCAGCGATGGCGTGAACGCACCTACAGATGATGTGAACATCATAGAGCCTGTACCCTTTGCAATCATGTCCGGAGCCACCATCTGGGCCAGCCAATGATTGGCTTTGACATTGGTAGACATGATCTTGTCGTAGGCGTCATCGGAGATTGCCTTCATGGGGCCCTGAAATGGGTTCACGCCGGCGTTGGCGACGAGAATATCAATGGAGCCGATGTGTTCGTGTGTTGCATCCACTAGTGCCTGTAGCTGCTCCTTATACCCGGCGTTACAGGCGAAGCTGTAAGCCCGCTCGGCGCCGCAGCGCTCATTGATTTCTGCCGCGACGGCCTCGCACTGGTCGAGTTTGCGGCTGGAGATCATGACCTTTGCGCCTTGCTCGGCAAGGGCCTGGGCCATGGCTTTGCCCATGCCTTTGGAAGCACCTGTGAGTAAGGCTGTCTTGCCTTGCAGATCGAAAAGCGTAGTAGTGGTCATATATTTTTCCTCGCACTCGGTGTCTATGATAGGTGATGTCTAGACTGATTAAATAAAAACGTGTTGTTCGTACTTTTCCTCAATTCGGTCAAGACCCAAAAGATGGGTTGGGCTTCGTTTTGATGAGGGTTGTTAGACAATAGGCGTCATAGACAAAGCGGCCTTGCCGTCTCTCCGCCTCCGGTAACTTACTTAGGAAAGACCGTGACTGACGTGCCCTTAGTAGATAATAACTCACTTGAAACAGAGGTCGTGCGCTTGTGGGATCAACGGGCGCCCGCTGGAACCGGCGATAGTCTGCTGGATCAGCCGCTCTTATCTGTGCATTGCCCGGCCTCAGGAAACGGCTGTGGTGTCATCGTTTGTCCTGGCGGTGGCTATCGAACGCTGGCATCCGATCATGAAGGCCTGCAGGTGGCGCGGTGGCTGAACCGCTTGGGCATCGCAGCTTTTGTCCTACGTTACCGGCTTGGTCCGGCTTACCACTCCTCGGTCTCTTTGCTTGATGCAAAGCGAGCCATGCGGTTTGTGCGCGCCCATGCCGGACAATATGGCCTTGATGCCGATCGTATTGGTATGCTGGGATTCTCGGCCGGCGGTCACCTGATCTGCGCTGTTGGTGTCGACTTTGATCAGGGCGACCCTGCAAGCGACGATCCTGTAGAGCGCCATGGCTGCAGACCGGATTTTTTGGTGCCAGTATATGCCGTAACCAACGGCAAAAAGCGTGGCCGGAAGGTTGATGAGTACCCCGCCGTTGATGAAGCGGTGACCCGGCAAACCCCGCCCAGCTTTATCGTAGCGACTCATGAAGACACTATTGTATCCGCAAATCAGTCGACACTGCTCTACGACGCATTGCTGGGGGCGGGTGTTGACGCAGAATTGCACATATTCAACAACGGCGAGCATGGGCTGGGTTTGATGCCTGGTGACCCGGATTGCGCGGCATGGACCGAGCTGTTTGCGCGCTGGGCGCGGCGACAGGGATTATTAACGAATGCGTCACGAATTGAGGTCAGGGGCACGCTCCTGATTGATGGCATGGCGCCGGGCATGGCCTGGATTACCTTTGTTCCCGAGGATAAAAATCGCCCCATAGCCCGAGTTCGGATCAATCGCGCAAGTGCAGGTAACTTCTCAGTACCTCTCGCGAAGGGGCCCACCGTGGGGTGGCATGAAATGCAGATCCATCATGTGAGCGACCAGTTTCCGTATACCGGAACGGGCCGCTATACACTGTCGGACGCCACGCAATACCGAGCGCGGGTGTATCTCGATGTGGATGGGCCTCTTGATCTTCACCTAACGCGCAGTGATTTCGACTCCGCTTTTGAGGAAACGGGCGTACCTCGCGTCTAATTTTCTACGAATCGAAAGGGTTCTGGCGGCGTTGCGAATCAAGGGCGGATTGAATGAAAGAAGCGCATTTTGGCGGCAAAATAGGCGCCACATATAGGGAGTCTGAACCTGAGTTGTCCGAGAGTTCCAGTTCAGTGGGCTCCCCGAACGTGCTGGTTATTTTGCTGGACGATACCGGATTTGGAAACTTCGGCTGTTATGGCTCTACAATAGCCACGCCAAACATGGATGCGCTGGCTGCCAATGGCCTGCGCTACAACAATTTCCATGTAACGCCTCTGTGTTCCCCCAGTCGGGCATGCCTGCTGACGGGTCGCAATCATCATGCTGTGGGCATGGCGACCATTGCTGGAGGAGGTGATGCCGGGTATCCGAATCAGCGCGGACGCATCAGTCGGCACGCGGCCACGTTACCGGAAATGCTGCGAGAAGAGGGGTTCGCAACCTTTGCTCTGGGTAAGTGGCATCTCAATCCCGGCCCTCATAACTCTGCAGCTGGGCCGCATGACGAATGGCCTTTGCAGCGAGGCTTTGATCGCTTTTACGGTTTTCTTCCGGGCGCAACGGATCAGTTTGTTCCGGAGCTGACCTACGATAACCATCCCGTTCCTCCGCCAAAGACGGTTGAGGAGGGTTATCACCTGACTGAAGATCTGGTGGATCATGCGATCGAGTTCGTAAATGATCTCAAAGCGGTGCGATCAGAAACCCCTTTTTTCATGTATGTCGCGCCTGGAGCCATGCACAACCCCCATCAGGCGCCGCAAGCCTACATTGACAAATACCGGGGCTGTTTCGACGAAGGCTGGGATGTAATTCGACAGAGGTACTTCGAGCGCCAGAAGGCACTTGGTATCATTCCCGCTGATACGCGCCTGCCGCCGCGAAATCCTGGCGTGCAACCCTGGGATACATTGAGCCCTAACGAACAGGAATTCGTATGCCGTCTGCAGGAGGCCTGGGCTGGCTTTTTGGAGCATACCGATGTGCAGATTGGTCGTCTGATAGACCACCTGCGTAGTATCGGCGAGTTAGACAACACTCTGGTGGTTCTAACCGCGGACAATGGTACGAGTCA
>NYVG01000028.1 GCA_002684495.1 Gammaproteobacteria bacterium
GATGCCAAGTTTTTTGGTCGCGCCTTAGATCCCGTTGAATCTGTGCCTACCGATCTGCCCCAGGGATCGGCACCGATCCTGATGTTTGTGGGTGCGATTGATGCCTACAAACTTGATTTGCCGATGCTTGAGGCCCTTGTCGCCCGGCATCCGGAATGGAATGTTGTTTTGATCGGTCCAGTGGGCGAAACCGATCCCAGCACAGATACGTCGGATTTAGAGCAATTTTCAAACGTGTATCTCCTGGGTCCTAAGCCCTATGGGGTCTTACCCAACTACCTCTCTCAGGCTGATGTGGCGTTGCTGCCTCTGCAGCTCAACGACTACACGCGGCACATGTATCCGATGAAATTTTTCGAATACCTGTCGGCTGGTCGTGTCGTGGTAGCGACCGCCATCCCTTCCTTGCAGGATCAAGCCGATGTGGCCCTGTTATGTAGAGATGATGTTGATGCCTTCTCTAGGGCGATTCGCAGGGCCTTGAACGGTGAAGCTCCTGCATTGGAGATGCGGCTGGAACGGGCTCAGCAGCACACCTACATTGTCCGAACGCAGCAGATGTTGGCAACGTTGCAGGGTCATGGTCTGTTGCCTACAGAGCCATCTCCACCGCAGGCTCCTCCTTTTCAACACATGCGGTTGAGATTTAGCTTCTCTAGGACAATGGCTCAAGCTTGGTTGTCGATGGCGTGGCTATTGGAGCGCTTTCGAGCTATATCGCTTGCGGAGCGCTTGTTAAATAAGTGCTTGAGGGGCCATCCCCATAACCTTGCTCTTCTCAATGGGATAACGCAGCGCTACTTGCAGGAGGGGAATTACAGCAAAGCCTGTTCGTTGATTGAGCGGATCTGGATGGAGGATGGAAAGGCTCAGATCTTGCATCAACTTCTTTTCCGTCGTCGTCCGCTATCTGGATCTCGCCTTGATCAAGTAGTGATGTTTGATGCACTTGCTGCGAGTCGTGTGCTGCCAGCTTGTGACGTCGGCTATTCCAGGATTGTGCGCACCTATCTGGCCATCGACGCTCGAGATGAGCAGGCATTGCGGTTTGGGGTTGCCGGTCTTTCTGACATCGTCACTGAGTTGGAACGCGATCCCAATACTTATTGCTGCCTTAAGCCCAATCGCGAAAACAGAGCCAAATTATTGATTTCGGCCCAGCTCACCCGCTTACGTGCGCTGATGGCTTTAGCAGACCGCCCAGGTTTGAATCTTGCGTCACTCAAACTGCTCGAGAGCGTGGTTCGTTACGACCCCTTGGCCATCGATCGCAAAACGGCGGTGAGGATGACGCGCAACATATTGCGCAGTCTCACCGTTGCTGCAGTGATGGCTTGGCGTGCTGCCGATCCAGTGCGTTACCTCAGGGTTGTGGCGGAGGCGGAGCGATTGCGTGATTCCCTCTACCACAAGCGATTTGAGGCGATCGTTCACAACACGCAGGAAGACCATCTGCCCTTCGCGGATGAGCTTCTTTTCCTGTTGAAGCAGGTCAGTTGGCCAGTTGATGCTCCAGAGCAGCGTCCAGACTTGGAACGGCTGGTTGATCCGATGCTGCTGGTGTATTTCCCTGAAGTGCGCCGGCAACGGGCGGAAAAAGCCCGCAGGTTTTTGCAGTCGTTGGAACCAGTAGAAGGCGATTGATGGCGCCGGTTCGGATCGCGTTCAGCATTGATTCNCTCAAGCTCGGNGGAGCTGAGNGNGTNNTGTTGCGTTGGGCTGGCTGGTGTNNGGACGCNGGCTGGGATGTNGTGGTGATNACGCGTCAGNNGNCNGANCGTGANGNCTATCCNCTGCCTCNAGGNGTGCGCCGNTGCNTGGAGCCCTCCTTGCCTGCAGCATTGGAACGCCTGGGCTGGCTTGCTTTCCCCCTGCGCGTTTACCAGTTGCGTTTANTGCTCAGGCGTGAACGCTGTCAGCTGGCGGTTGGAGTGACCACCCTCCCGTCAGTGAAGTTGCTCATGGCCTGTCTTGGCTTGCCGATCCGTTGCGTTGTGTCTGAACGCAATTACCCACCGGCAAAACGACCTCTATTGCCTTGGCGTTGGCTTAGGCGTCTCACCTATCCCTGGGCGGATCTGAACCTGGTGCAAACACAGATCACCGGCTTGTGGCTGCGTAAGCATTGCGGTGTGCGTCGCCAATTNCTTTTGCCGAACCCCGTGGCCTGGCCGCTTCCAGATCGCGAGCCTGCTGTAGATCCCGATCATTGGCTTGCTCCAGGCGTACCGCTCCTCATCGGGGTGGGGACCAAAGCCAAGCAGAAGGGTTTTGACCGCTTCATGCCAGTGTTCAGTGAGCTGGCTCAAGAAGTCCCCTCATTACACCTGGCACTACTGGGCTTGTCTCACGGCAGTTATCAAGGCTTGGATCAGCAGGTTTGGTTGAGGGACAAGCTTGGTCAAGATCCAGATCTTCAGCAACGTTTGTTGCTCCCAGGAACGGTCGGAACGATGGCTGCTTGGTATTCAAGGGCCACAGTGTTTGTCCTGCCATCGCGCTTTGAAGGATTTCCCAACGTTCTGCTTGAGGCGATGGCGGCAGGCTGTGCTTGTGTTGCCAGCGATTGCCTCACAGGGCCAGCTGAGTTGATTGAGCATGAAGTCAATGGCGTGTTGTTGCCCCGAGATGCCACGGTCGAGGATTGGGTCATNGCGATTCGTGGGNTNTTGCAGGATCGAGCGCGATCCAAGGCCTTGGGCCAAGAGGCGACCAAAGTTCGCGAGCGCTTTTCCCCTGAACGGCTTCGCCATGATTTCCTGGAAGCCCTGCGCCCGCTGAGCCATGGATGATCTCTGGGTCGTACTNCCCCACCTCGGAGCTGGCGGAGCACAGAAAGTGGGTCTTTTGGCGGCGGAGCATTTCGCAGCACAGGGTTTTCGGGTTCGTGTGCTCTCTTTGCGCCATGGCCATCCGGTAAAGCACACCATTCCGGCAGGGGTGGATGTCTTCGATCTAGGGCCCGATGAAGTGGTTTTGCATCCTTGGTTGCGGGATGGCTGGAATCGATCGTTGCGAGCCCGCAGTCGCAGGTTCACATTGGCGCAAGTGATCAAGCTGCAACGCATCATCCTGCGCATTTCGATTGCCGTCTTTTGGCCGGTGATCGAGCTCCAGATGCATCCAGCCAACACCACTTGGGCAACTCGATTACTGCAGCTCGGGCTGCCGCGTTTGGCGGGTTATCGCTATGAGCGGTTGCGCGAGGTGATGAGCAAGCAGCGTCCCAAACGGGTGTTGTCTTTGCTGACGAAAACGAANGTTCTCTGCTGCGCAGCTGCTTGGGATCAGCCGCTGCATTTGGTGGTGTCTGAGCGCAACGACCCCCGTCGCCAAAGCCTTGAGCAGCTCTGGAGTCGCTTGCGCAAGGTCTACTACCGACGTGCTGATGTTGTGACAGCCAACACCAAAGGAGTGATCGAGGCGCTTCAGGTGATGGGTGAATGGCAACGCCTGGAGTTGCTACCCAATCCCCTGCCGGCAACATTGTCTCGCTCAAGTATTGAGTCCACACCTAAGCGAACGCATCAGATTTTGGCGGTCGCGCGTTTGGTTCCTCAAAAAGGATTGGATCTGCTTTTGCAGGCGTTTGCCGCGTTGCCTTTGGACTGTCGCAACGGCTGGAGCATCACGTTGGTGGGCGATGGCCCAGAGCGGCAATCCTTGGAACATCAGTCCGCTGAGTTGGGTATTGCTCATGCGGTGACCTTTGCTGGCTTCCGCTCCGATCCACTCACTTTTATGCAGCGAGCAGCGATATTTGCACTGCCATCTCGCTTTGAAGGCATGCCAAATGCCCTGCTGGAGGCGATGGCCGCTGGTCTGCCTTCAGTGGTGAGTGATGCTTCACCAGGTCCTCTGGAAATGGTTACGAATGGCGAGCATGGCCTTGTTGTCCCGAGGGGTGATTGGCGGGCTTTCTCCGCAGCTCTTGAGCAGCTGATGCTTGATCAGGGCTTGCGTGAGCGACAAGGTGCTGCTGCTCGGGAGAAGTTGTGTTCTCTTGATTGGAGTGTGGTGGAGCCACACTGGCGCTCGGTGTTGGCGCTCCCTGATCATTGATGGAGAATCCCACCTCTTTGCAGCACAGCCTGCTGGTTCTGGCGCCGTCTCGTCGTGCGGTTAGCGAAACGTTCGTTAGAGCGAATCTGCAGGGCTTGCCATTCAACGTTACGGCCTTTTTTGGTGATGAGCGTCCCCTAAAAAGGCCTTGGCGCTTGGCCTATGGNATAGCAATTCTGCTCAGCAAGGCATGCACACGTTTGAGGTGGTTGCGTCTTGCAAGTTGGCCGGCATCGGTCGTGACTTTTGGCTTGATTCGTTCGTACCGCCCTCAAGCGGTAATGGTGGAGTTTGGTTTTGAGGCGGTCCGCGTTATGGAGGCTTGCGCGTGGACCGGTGTGCCTTTGGTGGTGCATTTCCGTGGGTCCGATGCTTCAGCGCGGGATCGGCTTGGATTGCTCAACCATCGCTACCGGCGGTTGATGCGCATCGCGGCTGGAGTGATCGTGAAGTCTCAACCGATGGCCCAAACCTTGTTGGCGTTGGGAGCTCGACCCGATCGTTTGCTGATTAGTCCGTCTGGAGCAAACCCTGCTCTGTTCAAGGGCAGTGCTCCAGCTACCGCTCCGCCGGTGTTTCTTGCCGTGGGTCGTTTCGTGGAAAAAAAGGGCCCATTGCACACCATCCAGGCTTTTTCGAGCCTCAACGTCGCAGCGTTGCCGATGGAGCAGCGTCCACAACTCTGGATGGTGGGAGAAGGGCCCTTGCTAGCCAAGGCCAAGTCCTTGGTGCAGTCNCTCTCGCTGCAAGAAAGGGTTCATCTTTTGGGCTTGCGGACTCAAGAGGAGGTGGCGGCTTTGATGCGCGAGGTCAGAGGCTTTGTCCAGCATTCTCTCGTGGCATCCGATGGCGACTGCGAAGGGAGTCCGGTGGCAGTGATGGAGGCCCAGCTCAGTGGTCTGCCCGTGGTTGCGACCCGTCATGCAGGGATCCCAGAGGTAGTCCTCGATGGTGAGAGCGGCTATCTGGTGGATGAGGGGGATGTGGCTGCAATGGCTGCAGCTATTGCAAGATTGATCAAGGACCCAGCGCTTGCTGCACGATTGGGAGACTGCGGTCGCAGACGGGTTCAAGACGGCTTCACTATCGACCATCACTTGATTGCGCTGTCTGGTTTATTGATCAAGGTTATGAATAACTCAAAACGTTGAAAAATCAGTTGATTTGGGATTGATTAATGGGGTCTCTATCCGTTATAAATAGCGCGCTTGCTTTTTGTTTGCGAAATAGGCTNAGAAGTCTTTGCATAGATTTTGAAAATAGTTGGGTTGGAATTTTATTGTTTGGGATGAGATTTGTGCCATGNCAAATATTTATCATTTGAGCTATTTTTAGGGCGTGCTGAATTATTGATTGAGATGTACGTTGTTTCTTGTATTCGTTCGCGTAATGAATGAATTTCCTCTAATTNAAGGGTGTAGAAGCTACGTAGCGATAGATGCGACCATTTTTCACTTTTTCGCTGTATTTGTAAACAGGTTCGTACGATTCAAGGGTTTCACCTAGGAAATTCAAGCCATTCTGATCGATATTAATCAAAAAATCCCCTTTTTTGGGGATGTAAGTTTTGCCTTTGTTGATTCCGTCAATAATTGAATAATTTTTAGACTCTGGATCAAGAAAAATTAAACGGTCGTAACGCAGGCGATCAAGATGGCGATTGCGGTTGAACCAAGATTTAGTGAATATTAAGTTCACCTCTTGCCCCTTTCTTTTTGTTTCGCGCGTAATGTCATCAATTTCGATGATAGTTTTCAGCCAAGACTCTTGTCTTGTTTTAGTGGATTGGACGCGATGGAGAAAATTGTTGTCGGTTTGATGTTCCAGTGCGACGCAACCAGCGACGCTCAAGATGCCGATGCCGCCGACAGCGGAGGCTCTGCCAATAGTTTGAGTGAGACGGGGCGCTATCCAGTTAGTCCAAGCGAAGGCAAGGTCAAGTACCGCTACTAGCTGTACTGGCATGGCCATATAGCTCGTTCCTTCGTAGCCCACTAGGGCGTAAAGTGCTCCTCCGTATGAAATAGCAGCGATATTAAAGCCATCAAGCAGATTTATTTGTTTGCGATCTCTTAAAACGCTAACTATTCGCGCTATCGAGTAAGAAACTAGAACCCAGAAGCGTGGATCTGCTGTGAATTCAGATTCTTTCCCGGAACTGTAGGATTGTTTCCCATGGTAAAGACTTGGAAGATAGCTAAGAAAGGCGTAAGATATTACAAAAATAAGTATCAAGCTGCAAATCCAAATTTCTAGCTGATAGCTCTGAAGGAAGGCCTTTAATCGTAAAAATCTACCTCGCTCTTTTAAGTACTTCCACTGCAATGAAGGGTGGTTCTCCATGGCTCCACATGCGCCAAGTATGATCGTAAAGACTGCCGGCAAGATGAAGAGCAGCACTCCAATTTCCTTGATAAATATTCCCAGAAGGGCAAATACTATTGTTAAATACTTAGATCGTTTGCTGCCTGTCTGTTGGTAGTTGAGGTACGAATAGCAATATGCAATGAAGCAAAAGGTGAGGATCCGCTCTGCAAAAATTAACTGAAAAAATGAGTATCCAGTGGCAGGTGCTGATAGCAATAGCAAACTTATTAACAGTAGTAATCCATCGCTTTTTTTGGTTTTGCTTAAGCGAAGGACAAGTCGATGGGACAGGATGATAATTGCAAATAGTTCGGCAGCACTGACTAAGATCCAGATTTTGACATAAGGAGTAAACCAGCTAATAATGTGCAGGTCTTGATGCGCTAAGGGGAAAAATCTGAAGTCATTGCGCAGCATTGTCTCTCCATATAAATCAAAGCGAATGCTGAAATTGTTGAGCATGTGATGATCAAGTATTCCGTCATACCAGCCCACTAGCTCTGGATATAACCAGTTAGTTCCATTCACCATTGCTACTGCGTAGGCGCTAAATAACAGCAGCACGAGAGGATGCTTCTTTGTAAAGCTAATGAATGCTTTAGGCCATCGCTCTCTGCTTTGCATTGTGTGTTGCGAAGCTTCGCTTGTGGAATAAGCTCGCCACATTAAATTAAGTATTGCTATCGCAAGAAGTATTAGAAAGATGTCATGTGTTGTACGGTTGTAATTGTAAAGTAGTGTTTTCCCGTTATCGCTCAGAGGCGACGGCAATGTTGCGAGTGACGCTTTGAGCCATATCCATGCTGCAATTGCGCAAATGCCAAGCGCAGTACAGGTGATGAGAATCCATCGAAAAGGATTGATGCTTTGTTTCGATTTGGCCATGATGGATGACAAAAAATTTATGAGGTCTGATTGTTTTGCTGATCTTGTCAGGCTGGTTTTTAGCTAATAACGTTATCAAGACCGCTGAATCTTCCGGGTTTAATCAGAGAATAGTCGTTGGCAGTACAGTTTAGAAAGCGTCTTAGATTGTTCTTTTTCTGAGGACTCCGTACTTTTCTTCTTTCTGCAATCAGAGGGTAAGTGCGGATAATTCTCTTAATTATCATGCGTCGTATCTTTGGTTGTCGCTACCTGGGGGGGCATGTGCTCGTACGGTGAATGCTGAGCCAGCAACCAGGCCAATCAAAACCTGGTTGACAGGACTGAATTCTTGAACGGTAGTAGAGGTGGCGCACATTAAGAGGGCAAGGTTTAATGCAGTATTGATTTCGCCAAAATTGGTGGAGTACCAAGGCAACCAGCTGAGGTGGACTCCTGAGATTCGGTTTTGTCTCCAGAGGCCATTCATGATTAGTGCAATTAGAGCGCCCAGTCCTATCAGCCCCAGTAGGCCATGGTTTCCTGCGATCTGGGCCAAAGTGTTGTGGGCATGGCCGAATGATTTTTCTGGATTGACGTAATGGCATGCTTCACGCAGTGAATTGGTGTTGTAGCCGGAGCCCATCCAGAATCTTTCTGCTGATTCGAACATTCCTTTGCGAATCCAGCAGCTGATTTGTCTTAGGCGCATCACATCACTTCCTAGTCCATGTTTGATCACCAATTCCCAAGCTGCGATCGCGACCACCGTTGCTGTTGCTACGAGGCTGAAAAGTATTTTTTTCGAGGTAAGTCTCTCGCGAAGACGGAATCCCAACCATGGCAATAAGATCGAGATCGGGATCGCGATCATTGCCATGCGGGAGTCGGTTCCCAGCGTGATCCAATAGCCAAATGCTGTCAAAATTAGAAAAGCGAAGCGTTCCCAGCTCTTTTTGGCGATACAAGCGCAGTACCAGGAAGCTAATGTCAGAAATGTCATTAGCGTTGCCAATCTGTTGATGCTGCCCATGCTGGGTTGCACCAATTTGTAGTAAGTGCAAAACATCACGGGAACCTCTGTATGCCCGGAACATTCAGCGACTCGAAGAAGCCATCCACCGGGTTGTCCGAGGTGGATGGTAAAAAATAAGGCGATTGGAATGATGCTTATTGCTAACCAGGAGAGGAGTCGCTCCCACTGCCGCTGATTAAAATGGCTTCCTATGAGTAATCCTGTCGCTATCAGCAGGAAAATGACCGATCCTCTGTAGTTGTCTCGCAATACGATGTTGCGAGAATTGAATAAGATGAGGCTCAGCAGAACCCCCCAGCTGATCAACGTTTCTTGTTTTGCATGTTGGTCGACGAATTGTTTGATTTGTCTGACTAGTTGCAGAACGATCCAGGCATAAAGCGCCATCAAACCGAGTTCCCGTGTGTTTTGGGACAGGTGCAAAGCCACGGTTGCTGGAATCAGGCTGTGAATTAAGTCTTCACTGCTTAGCGTCTTGAACAGATTCATAGAACGCCGTCACTACGCAGGGAATTTGCGTATTCTCGCTTAATGAGTTTTCTTGCTGGTCTGAATGACGCCCAGAAGCGGGCGGTGGATCACCACGAAGGTCCTTTGCTGGTTGTTGCTGGAGCGGGGAGCGGTAAGACCCGAGCGCTGACCCATCGGATTGCCCACTTAATTGGTGAACATGGGGCTGATCCGGCTCAGATCTTGGCGGTGACCTTCACCAATAAGGCCGCCCGTGAGATGAAAGAGCGG